>CAWIMZ010000010.1:0-59207 GCA_963837385.1 uncultured Solirubrobacterales bacterium | reverse complement strand
GCTGAAGCCGGCCACGCATGCCAATCGTGGCTCGGGCCGGACATTGCCACCGGCGTGACCAATGCGTGATCCGCTATCGGAGGAGGACCAGGTATGCCCGGTGCGCCGACGACGACGTCAATCATCAGCACGCCCACGTCGACCGACTGGCGCTACTGGCAGTGGACTGCGGTTGTTGTGGGCACCTTCGCTGAGACCGCCCCTTTACGGGGAGAGCGGCCTATCGATCGGTCCGGCGCGAGCCGGCGTGGGCCTCGGGCGTGTGGCGTGAGGGCGGTCGGTAGTTTTCGGCCGTGATGCTCGCGCCGGACCTCGCTTCTGCTGGTGCTGCTGTCGACCTCGCGCGGGTCGTGGTGGACGACGGCGTGCGGCATCTGGCCGCCACCGGCGACGTCGACGCCGACCAGGTCGTCGCCTACGACCTCGCCCATGCTGCCGCCGCCGTCGAGAACGCTCGGGCCGTCCTGGAGTACGGCTCTGGGGCGAGACCGAGGCCCGGATCGCCTGCGCGTTCGTTGCCGATGCCGTGTATGAGGTCGCGACCAAGTCGTTGTGGCGCGAGGCGGCTTGGGGGTTCGAGCCGGGCGCTCGGACGCCGCCGCCGACTTCGTGCGGACCTACCGCGCCCCGGAGTACCTCGCCGCGCTGTGCGGCGAGCAGGGGCCGCGCCATCTCGACGCCGACTTCGAGCTGGTCCAGGACACGTTCCGGCGCTTCGCCGAGGACCAGATCCGCCCGGTTGCCGAGGATGTCCACCGTCGGAACCTCGACATTCCCGAGGCACATCATCGAGGGGCTGGCCGAGATCGGCACCTTCGGCGTGTCGGTGCCGAAGGAGTACGGCGGCTTCGCCGCGGCGGGGAGGGCGAGTACCTCGCGATGGTCGTGGCCACCGAGGAGCTGTCGCGGGTTCGCTCGGCGTCGCCGGGAGCCTGATCACCCGGCCTGAGATCCTGACCCGGGCGCTGGTCGCGGGCGGTACCGAGGAGCAGAAGCACTAGTGGCTGCCGCGGCTGGCCGCGGGGAGATCATGAGCGCGGTGGCGGTCACCGAGCCCGACTTCG
Organism: uncultured Solirubrobacterales bacterium; assembly: GCA_963837385.1. Taxonomy (GTDB): domain Bacteria; phylum Actinomycetota; class Thermoleophilia; order Solirubrobacterales; family Solirubrobacteraceae; genus Palsa-465. The sequence goes on along the minus strand of CAWIMZ010000010.1, from coordinate 58,143 downwards.
GATCCGACGTGGCCGGCCTCAGGACCACCGCCACGCCCGATGGGATGGCTGGCGGATCAACGGCGTGAAGACGTGGTGCACGTTCGCGGCCCGCGCCGACGTCCTGATGTTGCTGGCCCGTACCGATCCCGGACCGCTCCAAGGCGCACCGTGGCCTTTCGCTGTTCATCGTCCCCAAGGAGCGGGGCGAGGGTCACGGCTTCGAGCTCTCACCAGGACGCAGCGGGCGGGCGGATGGAAGGCCGGGCGATCGACACCATCGGCTACCGCGGCATGCACTCCTACGAGGCGGCGTTCGAGACTGGTACGTGCCGGCGAGAACCTCATCGGCGGGGAGGCCGGCCTGGGCCGCGGCTTCTATCTTCAGATGGAGGGGTTCGAGAACGGCCGTCTCCAGACCGCGGCCCGCGCCGTTGGCGTGATGCAGGCCGCCTACGAGGCGGCCTACGATTACGCCGCCAACCGCAAGGTGTTCGGCAAGCCTTCTCGAATACCAACTGACCCGCGCCAAGCTGGCCCGGATGGCCGTGGTGATCCAGGCCAGCCGCCAGTTCGCCTACCAGGTCGCCCGCCTGATGGCCAAGGGCGAGGGGCCCTTGGAGGCGTCGATGGTCAAGGCCTACGTCTGCCAGGCGGCTGAGTGGGTGACCCGGGAGGCCATGCAGCTCCACGGCGGATGGGCTACGCCGAGGAGTTCCCGGTCAGCCGCTACTTCGTCGACGCCCGGGTGCTGTCGCATCTTCGAGGGCGCTGACGAGACGCTCGCCCTAAAGGTGATCGCCCGCCGCCTGATCGCCAACCTCCACTGATCGCGTTTCGCACCCGGCCTGGAGTGGAGGCGGGGCACGCTATCGCTCCTTACGCGGTCGTGACCTCGCCCAGCGCGGAAATCCAAAAAAACCCCCGTGACCGGCGAGCGGATCGTCTCCAGAACGCACCGCCGCCGAAACCGGCGGCCAGTGCTCGAGCTCGACGACTTCTGGACGCGGTCCGCCCATCGCGTCGCCGAGCACGTCCATCCCGAAGTGGAGGAGGGCTGGGAAGTGATCTCCGGTGCGGTTCGTTTTGGATCGATGGCGTCGAGCAGAAAGCCAGACTGGGCGAAGTTGTGATCGCTCCCGGCGCCACGCCGCACACCAGTCTCGACGTCGGCTGGGGGCCCGCGCACCTGCGCGTCCAAATGCGCCGGCGCTGCGCTGGGAGGATTCACGCGGCGCCTGTTCGCTGCCGCGCGTGAGGGACAAATGAACGACCAGCATATCTCCGAGCCACGGTTGCTCGCAGAACTCCTGGGTGAGTTCCGAAGGGAGCTCGCCCCACCAAGCTGACGTCGGGTCCCAAACTCAGCAGAGCGGTCGGCGAGCAGAGCAATCACTTCGCATTGTCCGCGTGAACGGGAGCCCGCGCGGAGGTCGAGTGCGCTGCCGGGCTGGACGAGCAGCACCGATTGGGGCTTGACAGGCCTCGTCGCACCGTCGCTTTGCCGGCTGGAACCAAGCGAGGGCGGGTACCCGCTCAGGCCTTGCGAGACTGCGAATCCTCAGAACGGAGCGAGAGCCGTCACAACGTTTGAGGATGCTGTTGGGCTTGAGCAACGCCAGCGACCGGCCCGCCACCCGCCGGCGGGACTTGCCCGTCCGATCTACCCCTCGCCTGTTGCGCCCGGATGGAACGAGCGCCCTTGGGCTTGAGCCCCAAAGCTTCGCACCCCGCGTCACTCGCAGCGCACGTCGAGGGGCGGGACAGGCCATCGAGCACGGGCCTGAAACACGCTTTACGACATCGACCGAGCCTCCGATCTTGCGTGTTCACTCAATGCGTGCGACCTCGCGTCGCACGCGACATTGCAGAAGCGTCGCTGAGGGTAGGCCGGCCGCGGCCGCGGTGCGCCCGTTGGTTGGCTACTCGATTAGGGCCCGGGGTTTCACGGCCCCGGGCTTGAGTACCCGCAGTAGCCTCTGGGCGATGCCGAGCTGGAGCCGCGGTCAGCCTGGGGTCATTGGCCTCCCGTCGGGCCGCGTCCTGCGTGGCCGAGGACTGCGGGCAGCGATGCCCGCAGGTCCCGAACCAGAGTTCGGCCTCTACCTGCAGGCAAGGCGGCCGGCGGCGGTGGCGTGGTTGTCGCGTTGGGTGCGCTGGCGTGACTTCTGCCTGCCTACTGATCCCGACGACGCACACGACGCTCTGGTCGAGGTCTGGCAACGCGCTGAGACCCAGCGAGTCGAGGTTGCCTGCGAAGGTGGTCGCGGTCGCACCGGGACCGCGTTGGCGTGCATTGCGACTCCTTGACGGCATCGACCCAGACGACGCGATCGGCTACGTACGCCGGCAGTACGACCGACACGCGCTCGAGACCCCTTGGCAGCGTCGCTTCGTGGCACGCTTTCCTGATTGCCTCGGCGCCCCGCGATCCGGGATAGCCAGACCCAGCAGCTGACGGTCGGCCGTCTCGCGGTCGCTGACGCCGTCGACCACAGCGTCCGGTGGAAGGCGGTTTCGTGTGACTTATCGCGCCTGGCGGACGTCCGGCTGCCGCCACCTCGGCCAGGGATCTACTCGCCGCGGGAGCGGTGGGCCCCGCTGCGGGGCGCTGGTCGCCGGGGCACAGCGCCGGAGTGTCGGTCCTCGACACCCGGGGCGCAGTCTGGGCCGGGCGGCCACCTCGATGATGACCTTCGCCGTCAACTACCTCGCCCACGCGCATCTCATGGCGCCCTGATCGACTCGTTTATGGGCACCCGCCCATCGTGCTGCTCGGCTCCAACACCTACCGCAGCAACTGGGTACCGCGCTGCTCCCAGTGCCCGTGGCGCAGTGGCGCGATCCGATCGATCTCGCTCGTCCGGCGTCCGACAGCTCCCCGACGTTCCAAACGGCCCCGTGGCCCACTCGAACTCCAAGCTCGCGACCCTCTACTACGCCCACGACCTGCAACGACGGTCCGCGACCAGATCGGACTGTCGGTCTTGGAACCCGGTTCATGCCAGGCACCGCGCTCGGCCGCGAACACGGGCAGCCGCCCGCAGGATAGGACAGGCCGTCGCGCGCCTATTGGGAGTCTCGTCCCAGGCTGCATCGGCCGCCCCGCTCGCCTCGATCGTCCTCTCGTCTTAGCTCAAGAATTCGCCTGCGAGCGCGCGAAACGTGGTATCGGCGGTGGTACCCGCGACCATGTCGGTCCACCAGCGCCGTGAGGCCGGTGTGCCAAGGGTGTGTGGACGGCCTCGCCGGCTGGACGATGGAAAGCTGCCGGTCTGATGAGCTGGCGAGGTCATGCCGGTCTCGTCGTGTTCATCTCGCGTAGTAGCCGCGTGTTGCGGCGACGGGCTGCCTCGAGAGTCTTCTTGTGCTTCGCGTAGCTGGCTCTCGAGGTCGGTGACTTGCGCGGCGAGCTGTTCGTTGCGCTCCCGGAGGGATTGCAGCTGGGCCGTACCGACCGCGCCGCCGGCGCCGGGACCTGGTCGCGCGGCACCTGGCGAGGCTGCCAGCGGAGGCGACGCGATGACGCCGGAGTCAACGCGGCGCTCATTCTCGCCGCCGACCGTGCGATCACGCGGGACGACCGCGAGCTGCTGGAGCCGGTCGAGGCGGCCTATCGTTCTCGGCCTGGAGATGCACTGGCACTACGACGCGGCGACCGGGAAGATGTGGATCGGGACGAGGTCCGCGTGAGATCGCGGTCGGATGCCGGGTTGGCAAGCAGCCCGGCACCCGACCCCAACGCGTCGCCTCCGGGGAGGCATTTCCACGCCCGGAGCGTTCTAGCGTGCAATCGAGGGCTGGACCCTCAAGGACGCCGCCGACGCCTGCGGAACAACACCACCGTCGGCCGCGTAGCCCCTGCGGAGAGTGGGGGCGTGGCTCTGGCCGCGCGATACAGGATTCCGGGTATCCAGGGCCTACCACCACGCCCTGCGTTGCGCCGAACCCAGGTTGTCCGCTGGAGATCCGCTTCATTCGGCGTCAACCAAGAAGGGATGGTCATATGATCGTGATCGACCGTGAGTTCAAGGCTGACATGCGGGGCATCTGGCCGCGGTTCGCTGGGCGCCTGGGCCTGGATGGGGAGCGGGTGTGGACGCTGGAGGACTGCCGGCATGTCTCGAGGCGGCTTGAGCAGGCGTCGTTGGCGCGGGTGAGCGCGTCGTCAGGGTGGCGCCGCACCGGATGGGCGCGTCCCGCAAGGGGGAGGTCGAGCGGGGCAAGTCGGATCGGATCCTCTCCCGCTCGCTCCGATTAGTAGACCGCCGAACTCGTCGACGACGAGCTGCAGCGCGGCTGCGGCCCCGCTGCACGAATTTCAACCACTCGTGCGGCCCCACGCACGAATTTCAACCACTCCTCCGTTGGACAAGGAATTGGGCAGGAATGTCAGGTGGGTGGCAGTTCGTAGCGGTCCATAGCAGTCCCTTTGCACCAGCGCTCGAACCCCACAAAACCACAAAACCGCTGGTTTGCAGGAAATCCCTGCAAACCAGCGGATGCCGCGGATGCCGGGATGCCGGAGGAGGGACTCGAACCCCCGACACGCGGATTATGATTCCGCTGTCTAACCGACTGAGCTACTCCGGCGGGGTTGCTTTCTTCCTGCAACAGGCGCTTCTCCGGCTCTCGGCTCGTCATCCGCAACCTGGCTCCGACCCGACCAGATCCGACCAGTTTGCAAGAAACCCACACAGTTTGTTAGAACAACACCTGGGTTTCTTAGAAGCGCTTGTTAGAGGGGTCGAGCAAGGCCAGGAGCCTAGCAACCAGGCGCCAAAGAGCGCCGGCCGTCCCGCACGGGTGCGTGAGGCGAACGAGAAGGAGAGGAATTGCAACCCGCCACCGACCGACCACGCCGTCCCGGGGGCCGGTTCGATTCAGTGGAGAAGGGCCGGCCGTACGCCGTCTTCCGCGACGTCATCACCGGCAAGCAGGCGTGGGCTGCAGTCCGGGAGAGTCGGACCGAGGCGGGCTTCGTGGCATATCGGGCAGATCGGACCGGGTTCAGGATCGGTCATGGGTCGCGCTCCTCAAGGTTAGGGTGGGAGGAGCGTCAGCGTACGACCAGCTCGCGTGCCTTAGCGCCGGAGTCCCACGGGCGCTAAGGCCACATAACTGACGACCAAGAAGGGACCCGGGCGCCGTCGAGACCCGCACTCGTGCTCGGCGAGTATGGGAGGCTGGCACGGCTTCGTGGCTGCCTGTGTCCGGGAGCAGCAACCTCACGAGCTCGTCGAAGCCGTCGCCGGAGTGCCGCTTGTTCGTGAATGGGGAAGCGGTGCTGATCGACGCTGAGGGCTGTGAAGCGTCGGCGGCTGACTGCATACATTGTGCTCAATCTCGGCGAATGGGATCACTTGGCGGGCTTGTCCGGGGCGTTGGACGACTGTGAGTGACCCACGCGGCAAAGGCCTCGATCCCGTCGATGACCCTTCCCAACCGCAGGGAGCGAAACATGTCAAAGACGTGCCCCGCGCCGGGCAGCTGCGCATAGACAACCGGGCTGGAGGAGATGCCTCGCAGTTGTTCGGCGAAGTGTGCCGCCGCCTCGACAGACGTGGCGGTGTCGTTGGTGCCGTGCGCAACGAAGAACGGGGGCGCATCGGCGTGCGCGTACGCCAACGGCGACGAGGCCAGCGGCCCCGTGAAACCGCGGTTGCCGTAATAGCCGTAGAGGCAGACGGCGGCGCTGACGGAGGTGTCCTCGTGCGCAAACCCAGGCTGAAACGCGGGGTCGTTGGGGGTAAGCGCGGCCATTGAGGCCAGGTGCGCTCCCGCGGAGCTGCCCGCCACCACCAGCACCGTCGGATCAGCGTCGTACTCCGGTGCGTGTCGCCGCGCCCAGGCGATCGCCTTCTTGGCGTCAATCAGGGAGTTCGGGAACCGGCCTGCCTCCCGTAGGCGATAGTTCGCGCTGGCGCACACCCAGCCATGGCTGGCGAGCCGGTAAAAGATCGCGCGGGCCTCGCGGCTCTTGGCGCCCATCCGGAAGTGTCCCCCGTGGAAGTGGATCAACCATGGGGCACCGGCAGGATGGGAGCGGTGGCGATAGAGATCCAGCCGATTCGCCCTCCCCGCGTCCCCATAGCTGACGTTCGCGATCCTCTCCACATCACGGCGCCACAAAGGAAAGGGTGTCAACAGGATGCGCGCGAGCGAATACCCTCTCGGCAGCCGGGGGTGCGCCGGGTGGTCGGACGCCTGGCACCGGCCGGTGCCGAGCTCGCGGCCTATGGCCTGCTCGATCGCCGGGCCGGCCTGCAGCCCCCGCCAAGCGACGGCCCCGAGGCCGGCCGTCGTCAGCGCAGCGACACCGAGCGCCGCCAAGCCGCCCGGCGAGCTCAGATCACCCTGCGCGAGCGCCAGCAACGTCGAGGCGAGCAGCCAGTAGAACGCGACGAACGGAAGCTCGTTGACCACGATGCCGAAGAAAAAGCTCAGCGTGCCCAATGGCCACGGGTGCCGCAGCGGTCTCAACGCCAAGAACGTGCCCAGCGCGACAACCGCGACCGACCACAGATACCCGACCGGCACCGTCACGTTTGCACGGCCGGCGTCGTCAAGATCGCAGCCATCAGTGTCTCGTACCTACCCGGCCCCCGCCCCGTCAACACAATGACCCGGACCGACGCCGACGGCGCGCGACACACCGGCGAGCACGGCTACACCGTGCTCCTGTCACCGACCCCGCCGGCCGACCCGGCCTGGTCGATGACGATGCATGACCTGCGCAACTCCCGTCTCGTCGCCAACCCGATCGATCGCTATCCCATCGGCGATCGCACCCGGTACCGGCGAAGGGCTGCATCGTCGCCCCAGCGCAAGGTAGATCAGTCTGGTAGGGCGCTCGCGTCGGGAGCGGTGCCGCTCGTTTCAAATCCAGCCATTTCGATCTAGCGTCCGTACGCGCATCTGACTCAAATACCTTGCCGTCTTCGTCGTCGCACCTGCAAGTGAGCGGTCGCGTTTGCCCCAACACGAGCCGTGACCGCCGGGACCAGGCTCACGCGACCGCTGTTTCGTTGCGGCTGAAATCGCATCGTCGACTTGAGCCGCCGCCGTCTTGACAAAGGATCAAATCTGATGTATCAATATTGATGTGAATGCCGTAGAGCTGTACTTACTGGGCCGCAAGCTGATGAAGATCGCCGAGGAGGCGCTTCCCAAGCCCGCGACCGGAGGGTTGCCGACGAGCGTGCGGATGATCCTGATCGACATCGCGGAGCATCCCGACAGCTCGGTGGGGGAGATCGCCTCGCGGACCGGCTTTCCGCAGAGCCACGTCTCGGCCTCCGTCGCCCGGCTGCGCGAGCTTGGTGCCCTTGTGACATCGATCGATCCCCGCGATCGCCGACGGACGCTGACGCGGCTCGCCCCTGGGATCCGTCAGCGCTCGCAGCGAGCCGCGGTGCCCGTCGATTCCGTGCTCGCCGCGGCCCTGGGCAGCTCGGATCTCACCGAAGTGGAGGAAGTGATCGAGGCGCTCGACGGGCTCGCCCTGCGCCTGATGCCGGCCAACGATCGCCACCACGCCCAAGCGGCCGGCACGAGGAGATAGGTCTTCATGCTCGCCCCCATCCTTCTGGGAGGCCGCTCGCGCAAGCTGATGCTGATCCGCTTCGGGTTCCTTGGCGTGCTGCTCGTCGTGACGTTCGTGTTCCACGTCAGCGGCACCGCGCTTGTCGAGCTGCGGATCGCGCGGCTCGTGTTGCTGGTGGCGCTGGTTGTCGGCTTCGGCTTGATCTCGCGTCGTCGCCGGCGGGACGCAGCCGAGGGCAACTCGGTCGACTCCGAGACCTAGCTCCCCGCAGCCGACCGGCGACTACCCTGAGCCAACGGCGGCCGCGACAACCGCAGCAGCGACTCCGAGTCTCCCGACACGGCGTCGTGGCCTCATATCTGCTCCGGAGCCTACCCCCGACGACCATACCTATCGGTGTCAGGAACGGGCTACTTGCAGCACTCTCGATAGCCCCGATCGGGTCGCCCGAGACTGCCGGTCCGCGACATCTCACGCGCCTCGTTCGCGCGCGCACCGCTGCGAGCTACTGGCCGACGTCCGCGAGAAGTGCGCGCGAAGCTGGCGGCCCTGGTGCGCTCGGTGCTCCGCGTCGGTCCGCGAGGCTATCACGGTCGTCGACATCCCGGTCGCGCTCGAGCGCGCTAGCGATTGGTCGCGTCGTGCCGGATGCTGACCGCCAAGTGGCGGGTTTCTTCGTCGTCCGAAGGAGCTGGTCTCGTGAACCGCCGGCCTCCGCCCGCGCCGGCCGCACCGGCTCCTGGCCGCCTCCTGCTGCCGCTGGCCGGCCACTGCAGTGGGTCGATGGCTCGATGTTGGCGACGGCCACTCACATTCCGCGGCTTCGCTGTTCGGTGTCGGCGGGGATGATGGCGAGGCTGATGCTCGGCGACGTTCACGGGATCCTGATGCAGGCTCGCGTACGGGCGCGCGTTCCTGATCGCCGGCCGGTCGGTGCAGGGGCTGGGTGGCGCCATCATGCTGCCCGCTGTGCTCTCAACCGTCATGAACATGTTTCAAGAGGGCGCCGAGCGCAACAAGGCGCTCGGGATCTGGGGCGGGCTCGGTGCCGCGGCCGGCACGACCGGACTGATCGCTGGTGGGATTCTCACCCGGTACGTCGGTTGGCAGTCGATCTTCTATCTGAATGTGCCGATCGGGGTTGTGGCACTCGCTCTCGCCCCGCGGATCGTCCCCGACAGCCGGCTCGCGACCACGGGTCGGCGGTTCGACGCGTTCGGTGCGATCGCGGGCACTGGCGGACTCGTGCTGCTGGTCGACGCGATCTCCCAAGCCCCGCAGTACGGCTGGGGCGCTACGCGAACGATCGTGCTCTTGGCGGCGCCGGTTGCCGTTCTGATCGCCTTCCTGGTGATCGAAAGCCGCGTCAAGGACCCGTTGCTGCCGCTCTCGATCTTCCGGCTGCGCATGCTGGCCGGCGCGAACGTGGCCAGGCTGCTGCTGGGCGGCAGCTTCTTTGCGTTCGTGTTCGCCGGCACCCTGTACATGCAGCAGGTGCTGCACTACAGCGCTCTGCAGACCGGAGCCGCGTGGGCTGTGGCCTCGGTGACCTCGCTGGCGCTTGCCGGGGCATCGCAGCTGCTCGTCACCCGTGTCGGACCAACGATCGTGATCGCGATCGGGATGACCCTGATCGGCGGCGGGATCATCTGGGCGACCCAGGTCCCGGTGCACGGTCACTACCTGGCCAACCTCGCCGGCCCATTCGTCGTCGCCGGTGCTGGGACGGCGTTCTCGTTTATCCCGATCTCGTTGGCCGCGCTGGCGGGCGTGGCCGAGCACCAATCGGGACTCGCCTCCGGGCTGCTGAACACCTCCACGCAGATCGGAGGCGCGATCGGGACAGCGATCGCCTCGAGCGTGGCGGCCAGCGGCACCAACACCCTGCTTCGCGCGGGCGACGCTCTGCCGAGTGCGCTAACCGGTGGCTTCCACCAGACTTTCTTGGTGCTAGCAGTGATCGCGGTGATCAGCACCCCCCTCGTGCTGATGCTCGTACGCCGAGCCAGTCCCCTGAGCCCGTGGCCAAGCCCGCGAGCGAGGCGAGCCGCCACCACGACAACTGCAAAGCAGAGTGACGCGGAGGAAACACCATCGCTCACGGGGCCCTGGCCAAGCTGTTGCGACCAAACGAGAGGAGGAACGATGCCTGATCCCAAGACCGGAAACCAAGCGCCGCTGTCAATAGACCCTGACATCCGCTTCCCGGGTGAGTCCGGCGAGTATCGCCGCGCGCGCAACCACCTGCTCGCGTCGGAGGTCGAGCTCCGGCGCATGCTCGAGACCGTAGCCGCGCAGAGGCGCGGGCTGCCGAGGGGCGGAGCTGTGCCCGAGGACTACCGTTTTGAGGAGGCCGACGGGGGCGGTGAGGTCAGCTTCTCAGAGCTGTTCGCGCCCGGCAAGGACACGCTCGACATCTACAGCTTCATGTTCCCGCGCTCGCCGCGCGACACGAGACCTGGGCCGGTCAGCGGCGAGACCGCCGGGCTTGCGCTCACGGAGATGCCTTGCCCATCCTGCACCTCGATCCTGGACGGGCTCGACGGTGCCGCGCCTCACCTCGCCCAGCGGCTCAACCTAACGGTGGTCGCGAGGTCGGCGCCGGAACGGATCCGCGCGTTCGCGTGTGAGCGCGGCTGGCGGCACCTGCGGCTGCTCTCCTCCCACGGCAACGCGTACAACCGCGACTACCACGCCGAGACGCCGGAGGGCGAGCAGCTCCCGATCCTCAACGTATTCGTCCGTGACGGCGAGGAGATTCGACACACATGGGCCAGCGAATTGCGCTTTGCCTCTGGCAGCGAGGGCCAGGAGGCCCGTCACGTGGACCTGATTTGGCCGATCTGGAGCGTGCTTGACATGACCCCGCACGGCCGAGGCAGCGGACCGAACTTCCCCGGGCTCGACTACGCGTAGCGTCTGGACGGGATCAGGCCGGGGTGCCGCTTGCTGCGCTGGAGGGATTTCAAAAGGCCCGACGCGATCGGGCGGCGGGCCCCTCCTTTCCCTCCGGACGAGCCTCTAGTCAACTTTGGGGCCCGACCTGCTCCGTGCGGAGACGGGGGCGCTCGGCGGCCTCCGGACGAGACTGCCGCATTGTCGCCGACGCGGCCCCGCTGCCTCCACTGCTCCTCTTTGGCTCGGCAGGTGCGAAGGAGAAGCCTGGGGTCAGCGGTTAGCGCCGACGAGGAATGCTCGGTGTTTCGATCAGAGCGCAGTCTCGGCTCACTCGGGCGGTGGTGGGGGCACCTGGGCGCCGCTTCCAGTTTCGGGCCGCGGTCGCGGCGGCCCGCGAACGCCACTTGAGCCTCCGGGTCCACGTCAGCGTCGGTAGTAGACCCACGGCGAGAACGCGCCTCCAAGTAGGCCGTGGCGGTCAGGCGCCGCTCACGGTCCGAGGTCGCGCCGGCGTGCCTTGCGGAGCTGGCGTTCTCGCCGGCGCTCCTCCCTGGTCGGCTTACGACCGCGGGCCACATCGGACCCGCCCATAATCGACACCAGCCGTATATGAATTGTCGGCGCGCCCGGCGGAGCGACCTCGTCGCCCAGCTTCACGCCGTTGCCGCCCATCAGGGCCAAGTTGGAGACCTGCACCTCGACCCCGTGCGGAACGCGGATCTCGCCGCCGCCCATGATCGAGTACATGTTGAGCTCGGTCAGCGGGCCGGACAGCTCGGCGTCGTTGAGGTCGATGTCGCTGCCGCCCATGATGTTGAGCACGGTGCAGCGGGGCGCGAGCCGCCAGCGCCCGCGCTTGTCGTGCCCGCCCATGATCGAGACGACCCAGCGGGTGCCGCCCTGTCCCTCGCGCACCCTGACCCCGCCGCGGGCCGCCTCGGTTGGCGCCGGCGCCGCGTCGTGGAGCGGCTCGACGCTCAGGTCGGCGGTCAGCCGCTCCAGCTCCCTGCGGGTGCGCGCCGCATACGCCGACGGAACCCGTTCCTCGAGCTCTTCGACGGTCAGTTGACCGTCCGAGACGGCGCGTCTCAGCACCTCCACGACCCGCTCACGATCGGCATCGGAGGCTCGCAGCTCGGGAAGCGAGTCAGACGAATCACTCATGCCCGGATCGTAGTCTCAGCGCGGCGGAAGGTCGGCCCACCAATCCCCGAGCACCCGAACGCCGCCCAGAACCCCCGGCTAGGCGGCGATCATTGCAACAGCATGCGGAGATCGCGCCGCTGCAGCTCTAACGCGGCCGTCAGCGGCGAAGCGAAAGGACTCCACGAACCGCCGTCGCCACGGTGAGTGCGATCAGAAGCAACGCGCCTGATGGGAAATGATGGGAAATGACCGTGGGTTCAAGGAGCGATTGGTTGGAGTGTGACGCTGTTCCGAGCGCTTCGAGTTGTGCGATGAGGCGTCGGGTCGCGCGTTCGGGGCACCAAAGCCGACCTCCCGCAGAGCTCCCACAGGCGAGAAGGCGGCCGCTGGTCCGCGCCGGTGCCGCCGGCGCAGACAGCCGGTGAAGCCAAGCATTCCGCGAACAGCGTGCTCACCGGCGAGATCGAACGCGGGCTACGGAAAGAAGATCAGTCGGTGCGCGCAGAACGCGAAGAACACGGCCAGCAAGCTCCAGGTCACTGGCCAGCTGACGGTACGGAGAAATGCAGTTTCCCAGCGGCCGAAGCGAAGAACGTACACGAAGTTGATCAGCAGCAAGACTGCGTAGCTGGCGATTGCCGCGCCGGTTGGGAGGGCCAACCCGAGGACAGGCGCGACCACCAGACCGAGGAGGATCCACGCGCGTGATAGCCAAGATGTCGACCGACACTCTGGTGCGCTCGCGCCCCACGATGGTGATGAAACCAGCCGCCCCAACCAACGCCGCGACCATGAACACGCCGAGCGGCCACCGGGAGCCGAAGCCAAAGATCGCGCTCATCAGCTTGCCTCCGAACCAGAGCAGCCACGGATCGATCAAGGCAACAGCTATGTAGCAGGCGAACATGTCGGCCTCGGAATCCCAGGGATTCCCGAAGACCGGTCGACGAGGAACCAGCGCCGCCCTGAGAGCTGAAGGCGCAAGCGCCGCGCGGAACGAGCTCGTGTCCTCTGGTTCCATTCCCAATCGCTAGCCTCCAAGCGGAATCGTAGGGCATTCGATACGCCGTGCATGAGAGGCGCCGAGCGCCGAGCGCCGGCGCCCGGCCGAGCGCCGGCGCATCCACGGCCGGGACTGGCTCACCAATCCAGTCCAACGCAGCCACTGCGCAAGCCTCGTGTTCGGCCTGACGAGGGAGCTCGTCAACCGCCACACCCCCTGCTGCCCGGGAACGAGTACATGACTTCTTCCGATCGTGACGACGCCTCCTATTTTTGGAGTTACGTTGGTCGGCGATCCTCCAGTTCATGCGGACGTTGGCGTGACTGGCATAGCCATGAGGCGGCTTGCTCGCAGGTCGGAGGACGATGGCCCGGCGTGTGAGACTTCCCAGGACGAAGCGGTGCAGTGCTGCTTGCGGGGCCCGGGAGCGCTCGTGCGTCGTCGCGCTGGCCGGTGATCGAGGCGCCGTGTACTTCATGCTCTTTCCCAGACCTCGTCTCCCAAGCCGTTCTCGCTGAACTAGTCGGCCGCTGCGGCCGCCGGTCTTCCGCGAGCACGCGGTGTCGCCGGCCGGTGCGACGATCGCCAGCTTGCTCGGTCGCGCGGGCTACCGCGTCGCGAGAAGCTGGGTTTCTGCCGGCCGCAAATGATGCATTAGGAGTCGATACATCGGCAATTACCGGCGCGGCCACGTTTGCGCAGGCCGGCCGCACGGTGACAGTGAGGGTCAGCGCGTCGTTCAGCCTTCGATTGTAGCCCTGTCGCACCGGGCGCATCCGCGCCGAGCGGGACACTTAGTGCATGGCTCGTGCCTGCATCTTCTGCGTGGCACGTCGGTGACGCCCGGGCAGGTGTGGCCGCGCCTGAGCAGACAGGGTGCGAGATGGAGCTGACGGTGCGGCCGGCGGTCGTCGATGACGTGCGGGAATGTGGCCGCATCTGCTACGAAGCGTTCGCCGCGATCGCTGAGCGGCACGGATTTGCGCCGGACTTCCCCTCGGCCGAGTTTGCAGCTCGCCGGCTGGAGCGGCTGATCGCGCATCCCGGCTTCTATAGCGTCGTCGCCGAACAGGACGGGCGGCTGATCGGAAGTAACTTCCTGGAGGAGCGTTCGGTTATCGCGGGCGTTGGACCACTCACCGTCGACCCTGAGTCGCAGGATCGCCAGGTCGGCCGAGTGCTGATGAACGCCGTGCTCGCGCGGGGCGCCGAGCGGCGCTTTGCGGGAATGCGACTGTTGCAGGTCGCTTATCACAACCGCTCGTTGAGTCTCTACGCGAAACTCGGCTTCGACGTCCGCGAGCCGTTCGCGGCGATGAATGGCAAGGCGCTAAGGCTGGAGCTCCCTGGCTACGCGGTGCGCCCCGGGACGGAAGCCGACCTCGAGGCATGCGACGCGCTCTGCATGCGAGTACACGGTCACGACCGTGCCGGGGAGCTGCGGGACGCAGTGGCTGAAGGAACCGCCAGGGTGGTCGAGCGTCAGGCGCGAGTCACCGGGTACGCGACTGGGCTCGCATTCTTTGGTCACGCCGTTGCCGAGACCAATGACGATCTGCAGGCGCTGATCGCCGCGGCCGAGAGGTTCGATGGGCCGGGGTTCCTCGTTCCGCTGCGTAACACCGAGCTTCTGCGCTGGTGTATGGCGCACGGCCTGCGCGTCTTCTACGTCATGAACCTGATGACGATCGGGCTCTACCAAGAGCCTCGCGGGGCGTTCCTTCCGTCGGTGCACTTCTGACGCCGGACCCGGCTCTCGGTGCCGACCTGGATGAGACAGCTATCCCAACGAGGCGATCTCAGCCAGGGTGGTGGCCGTCTCCCGGCCGTGTACGGGCAGCTGGTCATCAGCGATCAGGCCGAGTTGCTTGAGCACCGAGCCCTGATCCCAGTAGATGTGCTCGGAGGCGACCTTACCGTCGCCGATCCCGACGATCACCACATGTGGCACCTCGACCCGGCGGCCGGTGGGCGGAACGCCGGGCAGGATCCACGGCATCTCCACATCGTGCGTGAACGCCATGTTGCGCTCGGCAACGAGGTGATCGGCATCGACCGTGCAGGAAAAGTCTTCCACGGACATGTCGTTCGGGATACCGGGAATGAACAGGTCGCGATAGAAGTGCCGCACCCCGTCGGACCCGCGGCATCCGACCAGCACGGGCACGTTGAGGGTATGCGGATCATCGGTCATCGTCGCCGGCGTCAGCTCAACGTCGCGCAGTTCGAACTCGCAGTGCTGGTGTTCCTCCCAGATGCGATGATTGCGTTCCTGCTCATTCCTGATCCCCCTTGAAGTGGGGTGGTGAACCGAACTGGGAGCTGCCGGTGGTGACCCGAACTGGGAGCTGCCGGTGGTGACCCGAACTGGGAGCTGCCGGTGGTGACCCGAACTGGGAGCTGCCGATGGTGACCCGAACTGCGAGCTGCGCATCACGGGAGAAGCGCTTCTACGCTATCCGCCTTCGCCAGCGGACGCAACCGGTCGCTTGATGTGAGATGCAAGTGCCCTCCCGCATGAGTTCGGTCGAATTCGAGCGGCCCTGGCGGGGACGGCGCTGGCCATCGGGAGCGGGCTGCTCTACGACCACCTCTCCCGTCCGGCGTCCCTGGATGCGCATCCAAGCGCTGCGCGCGATGCGTCCCTGGATGCGCACAGAAGCGCTGCGCGCGATGACTGACCGTGCGGAAAGGCTCGGGAGCGGGTGGCGAGGATGGCGAGTCTGGTGGCGAGAGCGGTGAAGGCGGCCATATGATCCGTCACGGATGTCCGATCTCCGTCCCGCCGTCAGAACCGTCGTCTCCCGATGCCTCGCCGTGAGGCCTGGTGAGGATGTGCTCGTGATCGTCGATGCCGGCACTCGCGAAATCGGGCAGGCGCTGCGGGATGAGGCATCGAGATCCGGTGCCGATGCGGTGCTCGCGGTGATGGACGAACGCGAAAACGACGGCACCGAACCGCCCCGGCCGATCGCGCAAGCGCTCAGCGGCTGCGATGTGTTCATCGCGCCCACTACGCGGTCGCTCAGCCACACTACGGCTCGCAAGCGGGCGAGTGACGCCGGCGTTCGGGGCGCGACGATGCCGGGCGTGACAGCCGAGATGCTCGCCAGGGTGATGGCGGTCGACTTCGACCTGATGGCCGCTCGGTCGAAGGCTGTCGCCGCGTTGCTCGACGAGAGCGCTGTCGCTCGCGTCGCGTGTCCGCGCGGCTCTGACCTGACGCTCGATCTGTCCGGCAGGCAGGGGATCTCTGACGACGGCGACCTGACCGCAAAGGGCGCGTTCGGCAACCTCCCGTGCGGCGAAGGGTTCATCGCGCCGGTCGCCGGTGAGGGGACGCTGATCGCCACCAGCCTTGCTCCGCTCGGGGTCAGCGACGAGCCGGCAACGCTGAGCGTGCAAGGAGGCCGAATCGTCTCAGCGACGTACGGGCTCGGCCCGCGGTACATCGAGCGGCTCCGCGCTCACGGTGAGCTGGGCACGAACCTCGCCGAGCTCGGGGTCGGCACCAACGATCGCGCGATCCTCACCGGCAACGTGCTCGAGGACGAGAAGATCCTCGGTACGGTCCACGTCGCGTTCGGCGCCAGCGCGGGAATCGGCGGAACGGTCAGCGTTCCGATCCATCTCGATGTGGTCGTGCTCGACGCGAGCCTCGCGCTCGACGGTCGCCAGGTGCTCGACGAAGGCCGCTTCGTGCTCGACGCGTGAGCACGCTGCTGGCGATCCCCAACGTCTCCGAGGGTCGCGACGCGGCCGCGATCGACGCGATCGCGAGCGCGTTTGACGGTCGGCTGCTGGGCGTGCACGCCGACCCCGACCACCATCGCAGCGTCTTCACGCTCGCGGGCGAACCGGGGACGCTCGCCGAGACGGTCCTTGCCGGCGCGCGCGAAGCGGTCGCGAGAATCAGTCTCCTCGACCACGACGGCGCTCACCCCAGAGTCGGGGCGATCGATGTCTCCCCGGTCGTCTATCTCCGAGACGACGATCGCGGCGCCGCCTGCGCCGAGGCGCTGGTGCTCGCCGATCTGCTCGGCTGCGAGCTCGAGCTGCCTGTGTTCCTGTACGGCCAGCTCGCGGGCGGTCGCAGCCGGTCAGAGGTACGTCGGGGAGGCCCCGGGGCGCTCGCCAAGCGGGTCGCGTCCGGAGACCAGAAACCGGACTTCGGCCCGAACCGGCTGCACCCGACCGCCGGCGCGGTGCTGGTCGCAGCGCGTCCCCCGCTGATCGCGTTCAACGTCGAGCTCGCGCCGCCGGCGACGCTGGAGGACGCGAAGGCGATCGCGGCGAGCATCCGCGAGGGGGGATCCGAGGGCCTTCAGTCGGTCCGGGCGATCGGACTTTGGCTGGCGCACCGCGGAGTCTCGCAGGTGTCGACGAACGTCGAGGACCATCGAACGACGCCGCTCGCGGAAGTGCTCGGCGCCGTCCGCCGTCACGCCCGGGTGACCGAAGCCGAGCTCGTCGGACTGGCTCCGCAAGCCGCCTTCGAGGGCTTTCCTGACGACGTCGCGGTCCGCAACCGGGCGACCGTCGAAGACGCATTGCGAGCCGGCGCGTAATACTCCTATAGAGAATGGCTCAAACAAAGCGAAAGCGGCGAAGCAAGCACCGCGGCACGGCAGCGGGGACGATCGAAAGCCGTGGCCGCACAGGTCGGCCACCGACCGCCGAGGAGCGCAAGAAGCAGACCCGCGCCGAGGCCCGCGAACGGCGGCTGAACAGGCCCCCGACGTGGAAGGGCTCTCTTACCCGAGCCGGGCTCGCCGCGGTGCTGATCTTCGCGTTCGTGGTTCTCACGTCGAAGGGCGGCAACCGAATCGGGGTGGCGTTCCTGTTCGCGATCGTCGCGATGGCGCTGTACGTGCCGTCGGGCTACTACTTCGAGCTGTTCCTGTATCGGCGCCGGCAGCGCAGGAAGGCGGTCGGCAAATGATCGACACCCGGATGTTCACCGTCGGGCCGGTGCAGGAGAACTGCTTCATCGTGCGATCCAAGGCTGCCGAGCGCGCGGTTATCATCGATCCCGGTGAGGAGGCCGAGCGCCTGCTGGAAGCGCTCGACGCGCTCGGCATCAAAGCCGTCGAGGCGATCCTGATCACGCATACTCATTTCGACCACATCGGCGCCGTGGCTCCGGTCGCCAAAGCCACTCGGGCACCGGTGTACTGCCCGGAGCTCGAGACGCAAGTGCTCGCGAACATCATGGACTACGTGCCTTGGCCCGGATTCGGGCCGTTCGAGAGCTACGACGCCGATCACACAGTCGCCGGCGGTGACACGCTCGAGCTCGCAGGGCTAACGCTTGACGTTCTGTTCACCCCTGGGCACAGTCCCGGCCACGTGACCTACGCCGTCAGGGATCAGAACGCCCTCTTCTCCGGCGACGTGCTTTTCCAGGGCTCGGTCGGGCGTGTCGATCTCCCCGGCGGCGATTGGGAGACGCTGCTGGCCTCGATCGAGTCGCTCACCAAGGCCTTCCCACCTGGGACAACGGTGCACCCGGGCCACGGACCGCTGACGACGCTCGGGCACGAGCGCGCCACGAACCCGTTCCTGCGCGAGCTCGCGTGATCCAAGCACCACGCGGCACGTTCGACGTGCTTCCCGACGACGCTGCCCGCCGCGATGTCGTCGAGACGCAGGCCAGGAAGATCCTCGGGGCGGCCGGCTACCGAAGGATCGAGACGCCGGCTTTCGAGGCGACCGAGCTGTTCGCGCGCAGCGTTGGTGAGGCGACCGACATCGTCCAGAAGGAGATGTACACGTTCGACGACGGCGGCGGGCGCTCGCTGACGCTCCGGCCAGAGGGAACCGCCCCGGTCTGCCGGGCATACATCGAGCACGGGATGCACAAGTGGCCGCAGCCCGTGAAGCTCTGGTACATGTCGAGCTTCTTCCGCGCCGAGGCGCCCCAGCGGGGACGCTACCGACAGTTCTGGCAGATCGGCGCCGAGGCGATCGGCTCGGATGCGCCCGAGACAGACGCCGAGCTGATCGTCCTGCTGGCCGACATCCTGAGCGCACTCGGCGTGAGGGATACGCGCCTTCACCTCTCAAGTCTCGGAACTGCTGAGACGCGAGCTGCCTACCGGGACGAGCTGACCGAGTACCTGCGCCAGCGGGAGGGCGAGCTCTCTCCCGAGGTCCGAGCGCGGCTGCACCTGAACCCGATGCGAGCCTTCGATGCGACCGATCCGGGAACCCGCCAAGCGATGGCCGCCGCACCGAAACTGCTCGACCGACTCGCGCCCGAGGATGCCGAGCACTTCGCGCAGGTTCGTGAGCTGCTCGACGATGCCGGTATCAAGTACGAGCTCGATCCGACGCTCGTCCGGGGACTCGACTACTACACCCGCACTGTGTTCGAGTTCTCGAGCGCCGCGCTCGGCGCCCAGTCCGGAGTCGCCGGCGGTGGCCGCTACGACCGGCTGATCGAGCAGCTCGACGGGCCGCCGACACCCGCCGCCGGCTGGGCGGCCGGGATCGAGCGGATGCTGCTCGCTGCGACAAGGCTGAGGGTGGCCCCCGACCTGGTCGATCTGTTTGTCGCGCTCGCCCAGCCGGACGCGGCGCGCACCGGCTTCGATCTTGCCGCGGACGCACGCCGGGCGGGATTGCGAGCGCAGCTGGAGCTCGCCGGACGCTCTCTGAAGGGACAGCTCAAGCACGCGGATCGGATCGGTGCCAGATATGTGGCGATCGTGGGGAACGGCGAAACCTCCTTGCGGGACATGCAGGCAGGGGAGCAGCGTGAGCTGAGCCGCAACGAAGTGATCCCGACGATTCTGCGCGGGAGTCGCCTGGCATGAAGCAAGCGCCGCGTCCGAACGTGTATCGCGACGCCTGGTGCGCTCAGCTGACCGCCGAGCGCGCGGGCACGCAGGCGCGAGTCGCGGGGTGGGTCCAGCGCCGGCGAGACCACGGCGGGCTGATTTTCATCGACCTGCGCGATCGCTCGGGGGTCGTGCAGCTGGTGTTCCATCCCGAGACGGCATCCGAGGCGCACCAGGCGGCCCACGCGCTGCGCTCAGAAGACGTGATCGCCGCCCGCGGGACGGTAGCCCGGCGCGAGCCTGAGAACGTGAACCCCAATCTGCCCACCGGAGAGATCGAGCTCTCGGTCTCCGAGCTCGCGATCCTGGCCGACGCCGAGACGCCGCCGTTCCCGCTCGAGGAGGGGGCCCGAGTAGACGAGAATCTCCGTCTCAGGCACCGCGCGCTCGACCTGCGGCGTCCCACCGTGCGCGACGCGCTCGCGCTGCGCCATCGCGTGATCCAGACAATGCGCGAGGTGCTGAACGCGCGCGACTTTCTGGAGATCGAGACGCCCTATCTCACTCGCTCGACGCCCGAGGGCGCGCGCGACTACCTGGTTCCCGCGCGGATCCAGCCCGGCTGGTTCTACGCATTGCCGCAGTCACCACAACTGTTCAAGCAGCTGCTGATGATCGGCGGCCTGGAGCGGTACTACCAGATCGCCCGTTGCTTTCGCGACGAGGACACCCGCGCTGACCGGCAGCCCGAGTTCACGCAGCTCGACGTCGAGATGGCGTTCGTCGAGGAGGACGACGTGATCGACTGCATGGAGGCCGTGATGGGCGCCGTGTTCGAGCGCGAGGGGTTCGACGTCCCGCCGCCCCCGTGGCCGCGGATGACGTTCTCGGAGGCGGTCTCCCGCTACGGCACCGACCGCCCGGACACGCGCTTCGGGCTGGAGCTGAAAGACCTCGGTGAGGCAGTCAGCGCCACCGAGTTCAAGGTCTTCGCCGACGTCCTGGCGTGTGGCGGCGTAGTTCGCGGGATCAACGCCGGACCACGCGAACTGCCTCGCTCCGAGCTCGACGCACTGACCGAGCTGGCCAAGCAGCACGGCGCCAAGGGACTGGTGTGGGCGTTCGTGCAAGCCGACGAGCCCGGCTGGCGCTCGCCGATCGCAAAGTTCCTCTCGGCGCAGGAGATCGCGGCGATTACCCAGCGGCTGCAAGCGACTCCGGGCGACCTGTTGCTGATCGTCGCTGACGAGCTCACCACCACAGGCCAGTCGCTGAGCGCGCTCCGGATGGAGCTCGCACGGCGCTTCGACCTGATCCCGCGGGGCCGCCACGACCTCCTCTGGGTGGTCGAGTTCCCGGCGTTCTTCTGGGATTCCGAGGCGCAACGATGGGATGCAGCGCATCATCCGTTCACAGCTCCCATCGGCGATCTGGACGATCCCGGCAAGCTCACGTCCCGCGCCTACGACCTGGTTCTCGACGGTTCCGAGATCGGCGGTGGTTCGATCCGCATCAACCGCATCGACGTCCAGCAGCGGGTGTTCGAGCTGCTCGGGATCAGCCCGGAGGAAGCGAACGCTCGGTTCGGCTTCCTGCTCGATGCGCTTCGCTACGGCGCGCCCCCGCACGGGGGGATCGCGATGGGAATCGACCGGATCGTGGCGCTGATCGCCGGCGCCGAGTCGATTCGTGACGTGATCGCCTTCCCGAAGGCCGCGAGCGGCGCCGACCCGCTGACCGGCGCGCCCGCGCCCGTCGATCCGGCGCAGCTACGCGAGCTAGGCCTGAGGCTGATCTAGGCTCCTCGCAACCCCCTCTATCCTCGCCGAGGATGGACAGGACCGCGTTCGAACATCATCTGACCTCGCCGCAGGGTCTGGGCCGATCGCCGGCCGACGCCGCCACCGTCACCGTGGGCGGCGGCTCCTGCTGTGACCAGATCCGGTTCTCGGTCGCGCTGGAGCGGGAGGTCGTCGCGGACGCCGGATTCGACGCCGAAGGATGCGGCGCCGCGACCGCTGCGGGAAGCGCGGCCGTGACGCTCGTGCGCGGCGCAAAGCTGCTCGACGCGGCGCGCGTCGGCTCACGGGAGATCGCCGCCGAGCTGGGCGGGCTGAGCCCCGGCAAGCTCCACGCCGCCGACCTCGCCGCCGATGCGCTTCACCGTGCGCTCGGCCACGCGGCCCGCCGGCAGGTGCAGCTGCAACCGAGCTGCGGTCGCACGCTGGTCGCGCTCAGCGGGGGCGTCGACAGCGCCGTCGCGGCGCTGCTGTTCGCCGGGTCCGGAGAGACCGTTTGCGTGACGCTCGAGTTGTGGTCCGATCCCGAGAATGACGGCGAGCGAAGCTGCTGCTCGGCGTCGGCGGTCGCGGGGGCGCGTGCGGTGGCGCACTCGATGGGCCTGCCTCATTTGACGATCGACCTCCGAAGCGAGTTTCGGGCCGGGGTCGTCGAGCCGTTCATCGCCTCCTACGCCGCCGGGGAGACGCCGAATCCGTGCGTCGGCTGCAACGGCCATGTGCGCCTCGACGCGATGCTCGCGCTCGCCGACCGGCTCGGTTGCGAACGACTCGCCACCGGTCACTACGCGCGGGTCGCCGAGCGCAGCGACCCCGGCGGCCCGCTGCTGCGCGCCGCCGCGGATCCCGCCAAGGACCAGACCTACATGCTCGCCGCACTCTCGCCCGAATCGCTCGCCCGGATGCACTTCCCGCTCGGGGAGCTGACCAAGCCAGAGGTGAGAAGACTCGCCGCCGATGCCGGCCTGCCGGTCGCCGCCAAGCCAGACTCGCAGGATCTCTGCTTCCTGGCGGGCACCGATCGGCCGCGATTCCTCGCACGCCACGGGAAGCTGGGAGACAATCCGGGCGCGGTGCTCGCTCGCGATGGGACCGTGGTCGGCCGTCATCTCGGTCAGCACCGGTTCACCGTCGGTCAGCGGAAGGGGATCGGCGTCGCCGGCGTCGAGCCGTTGTACGTGCTCGACAAGGACGCGGCCAGCAACACGGTCATCGTGGGGCCGCGCGATGAGCTGCGCACCACCCGCGTGGGACTGAGGGGAGTTCGCCTCCATCGCCCCGGTGAGCGCGTAGACAGGGTCAAGCTGCGCTACCGCTCTCGGGCGCTCCCGGCGCGGCTGCTCAGAAGCCCAGAAGCCGGTCGACACGCCAGCGGCAGATTGGAGCTTGGCGAGGCCGTCGACGGCGTCGCGCCGGGTCAGCTTGCCTGCCTCCTTGACGGCGAGCTCGTCGTCGGCTGGGCGACCATTTCTCGTTAGCCTTGGAGCGGTGAGACGGTGATGACCTCAGACGAGATCAGACAGACCTTTATCGACTTCTTCATCGAGCGCGGCCACCGGCGGCTGCCGTCCGCTCCCCTGATTCCGGCCGAGCTGGATCCGTCGGTGCTGTTTACGATCGCCGGGATGCACCCGCTCAAGCCCTATTTCCTGGGGATCGAGCGACCACCCCATCCCCGCGTGGTCACCTGTCAGAAGACTTTCCGGACGGCTGATATCGACATCATCGGCACGACCACGCGCCATCTCACCTTCTTCGAGATGCTCGGGAACTTCTCGTTCGGCGATTACTTCAAGCGCGAGGCGGTCAAGTTTGCCTGGGATCTCTCGCGGGAGGGCTTCGGGTTCCGCGCGGAGGACATCTGGATCACCGTGTTCGCAGGCGACGAGGAGCTCGGGCTCGGCCCGGACGAAGAGGCGATCGAGGCGTGGCTCGAGGTGGGCGTGCCCCGCGAGCGGATCGTGGAGTGTCCGCGCTCCGAGAACTTCTGGCAGTCCGGACCGACCGGCCCGTGTGGTCCGTGCTCAGAGCTCTACCTCGACCGTGGCGTTGCGCTCGGTAAGCCGGACGACCTTCCGGGCGGCGAGAACGAGCGATTCCTCGAGTACTGGAACCTGGTGTTCATGCAGCTCGACCAGAACCCGGTGGGCACGCTGGTCCCGTTGCCGGCAAACAACATCGACACCGGCCTGGGGCTCAACCGGCTGGCGGCGATCGTGCAGGACAAGGCGACCGTATTCGAGACCGACCAGTTCGCCCCTTTGATCTCGCTCGGCGAGGAGCTCTCGGGCCGGCGCTACGGCGCAGATTTCCCGACCGACCGATCGCTGCGGATCCTCGCCGACCATTCACGGGCAATGACGTTCCTGATCGCCGACGGCGTGGTGCCCTCGAACGAGGAACGCGGTTACGTGCTGCGGCGGATCATGCGCCGGGCGATCCTCCAGGGCCGTACGCTGCAGCTCGATCCGGGGTTCCTGGGGCGCTTTGCCGATCGTGTCGATGAGCTAATGGGGGGGGAGTATCCGGAGCTCTACGAGCAGCGCGAGTCGGTGCGCAAATGGCTTCTCGCCGAGGAGGAGGCGTTTGGCCGCACGCTCGAGCAGGGGCTCCGGCGGCTCGATGAGCTGATCGCCAGGGCGCGCGAGAACGGCGCGGAGGGGATCGCGTCCGAGGACGCCTTCTTGCTCCACGACACCTACGGCTTCCCGATCGACCTGACGCTCGAGCTCGTCTCCGAGCATGGCCTTGGGGTCGACGAGGAAGGGTTCGAGGCTTTGATGAACGATCAGCGCCGCCGCGCGCGAGCGGGCGGCGGACGGTTCACGAGCACCGAGGAGTTGCGCGAGCGGGCGCTCGCGCTGGCCGGGGAGGCGGGGTTCGCGACCGACTTCGTCGGCTATCAGACGACCGATCGGGAGACGACGGTCGGCGCCGTGGCCAGCGACGAGGAGCGCGTGCTGGTGAAGCTCGTCGAGTCTCCGTTCTACGCGACCGGCGGCGGTCAGGTCGCCGACTCCGGGTACATCGAGTGCTTCGACGGCGACTGCCGGGCACAGGTCGACGACGTGCTGCGAATCGGCGACGACCAGGTGCTCGCGTTGATCCCGGAGCGGGGGAAGATCGAGCCGGGCGAGCGCGTGCACGCTCACGTCGACCGTTTCGCCCGCCACGCGACCGAGTGCAACCATACCGCCACCCACCTGCTGCACGCCGCACTGCGGCGGCGTCTTGGCCCCCATGTCCGCCAGGCGGGCTCGTACGTCGGCCCTGACAAGCTGCGGTTCGATTTCACGCACGCCGGAGCGCTGACGCCGGACGAGCTGAGCGAGATCGAGGACACGGTCAACAGCTGGATCTCTGAGAGCCAGCCGGTCCGCGCCCTCACGACGACGCTGGACGAGGCGAAGCGACTCGGCGCGATGGCACTGTTCGGCGAGAAGTACGGGGATGTCGTGAGGATGGTCGAGGTCGGCGACGGCTCGTTCTCGCGCGAGCTGTGCGGCGGAACGCACGTGCGCAACACGGCCGAGATCGGGCTGTTCAAGCTGACCGCGGAGACCTCGAGCGCGGCCAATGTGCGCCGGATCGAGGCGCTCACCGGTCCGGAGGCGATGCGGCTGATGCGATGGCACGACGAGGCGCTGAGCGAGGCCGCGGCCGTACTGCGGGTCCCGCCGGAGGGAGTGCCCGGAGCGGTCTCCGAGCTCCGCGGCCGCGTTCGGGAACTAGAGCGGGCATCGCGCAGGAGCGTGGCCGGTAACGGGGCGATCGATATCGACCGGCTCGTCTCGGGAGCTGGAGAGGTGGACGGCGCACGTGTGCTCGCTGCCGCCGTTTCGGTGAGCGATGGCAAGGCGCTGCTCGAGCTCGCCGACCGGCTGAAGGCGAAGCTCCCCGATGCGGCGATCGTGCTCGGCAGCGCGGACGAGGATCGCGTTGATCTCGTGGCGAGCGTTGCGCCGACGCTGGTCGCCCGCGGCGTGCGCGCCGGGGAGATCGTCAAAGTGGCGGCGGCCGCGGTTGGCGGCGGCGGCGGCGGACGCGACACGCTCGCCCGCGCCGGCGGACGCGAAGTCGCCAAGCTGCCGGAGGCGATCGACGCGGCTCGAGAGGCGATCAAAGCAGCGCTCGGCGCAAATCACTAACGTCGTGCGGGTGCTGGCGCTCGACTATGGCAGCGCGCGCTGTGGATGCGCGGTCAGCGACCCAACCGGAATACTCGCAACCCCCCTGGAGCCGGTGCCCGCACCCGGCACTCGTCGCGGCCTAGGGCGGCTGCGTTCTCTGGTCCGAGAGTTGGGCGCGGAGCGGGTCGTGGTTGGCCTGCCGCTGTCGCTGTCGGGCGGCGACTCGGCGCAGACCGTCGAAACGCGTGAGTTCGCCGCTTCGCTGGAGCGCGAGTTGACAGTCCCCGTGGAGCTCTATGACGAGCGCTTCACGACAAGACTTGCGTCGCGCAGCGGAGGGCGGGCAAGTGAGGATTCGCGAGCGGCCGCGCATCTGCTCGAAAGCTGGCTCGCTTCCCGAGCCGCGGAGGCTAGCCGTGGCTGACGGGCAGCAGCGCAGCACCGAGGAGCGCGAGGCCGCTCGGCGCAAGCGAGAGCGCGAGCGAGCGGAGCGCGAGCGTGCAGGCGAGGCGAGTGAGGTCGTCGAGCCACCGGAGCCTCAAGAGGAGCTGCACGGCGAGAACGGGCATGAGGAAGAGGATCCGTTCACCGACGAGCACGAGGTGGCGTCCGGCACGCGGCGGATGTCGCGGCTCTCCCGCGTGGGTGCGGCTCGCCCGCAGCGGCCCCGGCGCGAACACACCCGCAAGCCGCATCGCCCTAGCCGCGCCCGTGCCCCGCACTCGCGCAGCGGCCGGATCTTCTCGTTGTTCGCGCTCCTGCTCGCCGCCGCGCTGATCTGGTTCCTCGTCGAGCTGTTCCAGCCGTTTCACGGTTCCGGACAGGGTGCCGTGACGGTCACGATCCCGCCCAACTCCAGCTCGAGCCAGGTCGGGGATCTGCTCGCCCACGACGGTGTGATCTCGTCGAGCTTCTTCTTCGGGCTGCGCGCGACCCTGGCCGGCGATCGCGGCGACCTCCGTGCCGGCACCTATCACCTGAAGCAGGGCATGCGCTACGGAGATGTGCTGAGCACCCTCACGACGCCACCTCCGGCGGCGAAGGTGAGCAGTCTGACGATCATCGAGGGCAGGACTCGCCGACAGATCGAAGCGCGGCTGCGTTCGCAGCAGATCGGTGGCAGCTACCTCGCGGAGACTCGTCACTCGCGGCTGCTCGACCCGGGTGCCTACGGTGCCCCGAGAAGCACGCCCTCGCTCGAGGGGTTCCTGTTCCCATCGACCTACCAGTTGCGCGATCCGATCCGGATCTCAGATCTGGTCGCGGATCAGCTGCAGACGTTCAAGCAGCGGTTTGCGAATGTCAAGCTGGGTTACGCCGCCCGCAGGCACCTGACGCCTTACGACGTCCTGACGATCGCCTCGATGGTCCAGGCCGAGGCGGGAACGGCTCACGACCGGCCGCTGATCGCATCGGTGATCTACAACCGGCTCAGGCTCGGAATGCCGTTGCAGATCGACGCGACCACTCGCTATGCGACCGACAACTACACGAGCCCGCTGAGCCAGTCGGAGCTCAACTCCCCCTCGCCGTACAACACCCGAATTCACACCGGGCTGCCTCCGACGCCGATCGACAATCCGGGAGTCGCTGCGATCGAAGCGGCCGCTCATCCGAGCCAGACGAAGTACCTGTATTTCGTCGTC
Source organism: uncultured Solirubrobacterales bacterium (assembly GCA_963837385.1). Classification (GTDB taxonomy): domain Bacteria; phylum Actinomycetota; class Thermoleophilia; order Solirubrobacterales; family Solirubrobacteraceae; genus Palsa-465. Next base: position 31,214 of record CAWIMZ010000010.1, on the reverse strand, counting down.
AAGCCGTGCGGAAACGGCGAGCAGGCGTTCGCGTCGAACTACACGGACTTCCTGAAGAAGGCGGCACAGTACAACAACGCCCGGATCCAGAACGGCCTACGCTCGCCGTCGCACTGCTGAGGGGCGCCGACCGCGCGGCATGACTCGTTGCGTGCGCCTCGGCGTTCTCGGCTGGCCGGTCGCGCACAGCCGCTCGCCGGCAATGCAGAACGCTGCCCTGAGAGCCGTCGGGCTGACCGACTGGCGCTACCAGCGGCTGCCGGTCCCGCCGGAGGTGCTGCCCGAGACGGTGGCAGCTCTGCCCCCGGCCGGGTTTCGCGGCGCCAACGTGACGATCCCTCACAAGGAGGCGGCGCTGGCGCTCGCCGATCATGCCAGCGAGCGTGCGCGGAGGATCGGCGCTGCGAACACCTTGGTGTTTCACGCTGACGGCGGCGTTCACGCCGACAACACCGATGCGCCGGCGCTGATCGAGGCGCTGCCGATCGCGCCCGCTGGGCGGACCGCGCTCGTGCTCGGCGCGGGAGGAAGCGCCCGGGCGGCGGTTTGGGCGCTGCTCGACGCCGGCGCGGCCGAGGTCCGCGTCTGGAACCGAACCCGTGAGCGCGCGGAGCGACTGTGCGCCGAGATCGGCGGCACCGCGGTCGGCGGCACCGCGGTCGGTGGCGCCGAAGGCGCCGATCTGCTGGTCCACTGCACCTCGATCGGTCTGACGGCAACCGAGACGACGTTCGATCAGCTGCCGATCGTCGCGGATGATCTGTCGCGATTTCAGTGCGTGGTCGACTTCGTCTACGGGGCCCGCAGCACCGCGCTCGTGCGGGCAGCGCGAGCGCGGTCGATCGCCGTCGTCGACGGCCTCGAACTGCTCGTAGCCCAGGGCGCGCTGAGCTTCACGCTGTTCACGGGCCTGCAGGCGCCCGTCGATGTGATGCGGGCGGCGCTGGACGCGGACTGATCGAGCCTCATCACGCGTCGCTATCGTGCGCCAGGTGATGGCCGGAGATCCCGCCGATTCCGCCCGGAGAAGATGCACGCCGTGTCGTGGCACCGGCCTTTTGATCTCGGGGCTCGGCGGCGAGCCGCACCAGGTCACCTGCCCGTGGTGCGGGGGTAGCGGGGAGTTCTCACCCGGCCGCGATGCGCAGCAGGCGCCGGCCGAGCTTCAACGGTCGGGTGCTGAGAGCCCTGCGCCCGTAACCTAAGACGCCCATGGCGCTAGCACTGACCACGGCCGGCGAGTCCCACGGCCCGGGATTGACCTGCATCATCGAAGGGTTGCCGGCCGGACTGATCATCGAGCGCGAGGCGATCGACCGGGACCTCGCGAGACGTCAGCTCGGGCACGGCCGCGGGGGCCGGATGAAGATCGAGAAGGACAAGATCGAGGTCACCGGCGGGGTGCGGCACGGACGGACGTTGGGCGGGCCGATCGCGCTCGGCGTTATCAATCGCGACTACGCCAACTGGGAGGAGCGAATGAGCCCGTGGCCGGTGGAGGCGCAGGTGCAGGAGGAGCACCTGCCGCGGCCAGGGCACGCCGACCTCGTCGGGACGCAGAAGTACGGCGTGAGCGACGTCCGCGACATCCTCGAGCGGGCCAGCGCCCGTGAGACCGCGGCGCGAGTCGCCGGCGGGGCGATTGCGAAAGCGTTCCTGCACCAACTCGGCGTGCGGGTTTTCTCGCATGTGCTCCAGATCGCGAGCGTGCAGGCGCCGCGCAACGACGCCCTCACTCCCGAGGACTTCGCCGGTGTCGACGAGTCGCCGGTGCGCTGCCTCGACCTCGAGGCGACGCGCGCGATGGTCGCCGAGATCGACCGCCTGCGCAAGGCCAACGAGTCGCTCGGGGGCGTGTTCGAGGTGCGCGCGTTCGGCCTGGTGCCGGGCCTCGGGTCGCACGTCTCCTGGGAGGAGCGATTGGACGGGCGCCTCGGCCAGGCGGTGCTCTCGATCCAGGCGATCAAGGCGGTGGCGATCGGCGACGGGATCGAGGTCGCCGGGCTGCCGGGATCGCAGGCGCACGACGAGATCTTCTACGACGAGCAGTCCGGCTACCACCGGACGAGCAATCGTGCCGGCGGTCTGGAAGGGGGGATGACCACCGGGGCACCGCTGGTCGTCCGCGGGTCGATGAAGCCACTGCCGACGCTGACCAAGCCGCTGCGCTCGGTTGACATCGCCACCCACGAGCCGGCCGAGGCGCTCCGGGAGCGGACCGACTCGTGCACCGTGCCGGCGGCGGGGGTCGTCGGAGAGGCGATGGTCGCGTTCGTGCTCGCGGACGCCTATCGCAGGAAATTCGGAGGCGATCACATCGATGATGTCCGTGGCGCGTTGCGGGCTTACGAGGAACGCATCGGATGGCATCGTCGGTAGCCGATCGTCGAACTCGCAAGATCGTCTGCATCGGCTTCATGGGCGCGGGAAAGTCGACGGCAGCCCAGAGCGCCGCGGGCGCGCTCGGCACCCGCGCGATCGACGTCGACCATGAGATCGAGAAGCGGCTCGGCAAATCGGTCGAGCGCATCTTCGCCGAGCGTGGAGAGCCGGCCTTTCGTGAGGCTGAAGAGCGGATCATCCTCGAGCTGTTGAGCAGCTCGAGCGTGAGCGTCCTGTCGCTCGGAGGCGGGGCGATCGGGTCGCAAGCGGTCCGCGACGCCCTCCGTGAGCAGCTCGTGATCTGGCTCGATGTCGACGTCGAGACCGCCTGGGAGCGGTGTCGCCGAAGCGACCGACCGCTCGCCCGAGATCGCGAGAGCTTCGAGCGCCGCTACAGGCAGCGCGAGCCGATCTACGCCGCACTGGCCGACGTGATCGTCCTTCCCGAGCGATCCGAGGCGATGGCGCCGGTGCTCGAAGCGATGCACGGGATGCCTCCGGGGACCAAGCTACTGTGGGCGGCGAGCGCCTCGGGCGATTACCCCGCCTACATCGGCGCCGGCCTGCTGAGCGAGCATTTCTGGCCGCAAACGATCGCCGGCCGGCGCTTTCTGGTCTCCGACGGCCAAGTGGCCCGCCGCTATGCCGGTGCGCTGGAGCCGCTCGCTGGACGGGTGACGATCATGCCGGGCGAGCAATCCAAGACGGTCGCGCACGCCGAGATCGTCTGGACCGAGCTCGCTCGTGCCGGGATGACACGCCAGGACCTGGTGGTCGCGCTCGGTGGCGGGGTCGTGGGCGATCTGGCGGGTTTCTGCGCGGCCACGTACCAGCGTGGTGTCCGCTACGTCGGGGTGCCCACCAGCCTGCTGGCACAGGTCGACTCCGCCTACGGCGGCAAGACCGGGGTCGATCTCGCCGAGGCCAAGAACTACGTTGGGGCATACCACCAGCCCTCGGCGGTGATCGCTGATACCGACGCCCTGAAGACGCTCCCGGACGCCGAGCTCGCCGCCGGTTTCGCCGAGGTACTGAAGACGGCGCTGGTTGCCGGTGGCCCGCTCTGGGAGCGGATCAGAGCGGGCGGGGATCCGACGGCGCCGGGCGCGATCCTCGAATGTGCCAGAGCCAAGCTGCGCGTCGTCGCTCGAGACGAGCGGGACGCGAACGTGCGGCAGGTACTCAACCTCGGGCACACCGTCGCCCACGCGATCGAGACCGTGACCGGCTACGCGCGATATCGCCACGGCGAGGCGGTCGGCCTCGGGCTGCTCGCGGCGCTCCGGCTCTCAGGGCAGGACGAACTGCGCGATCAAGTCGGCGAGCTGCTCACCGACCGCGGACTGCCGACGAGCCTCAACGGCGTCGACCCCGACGAGGTCGCGCTGGCGACCGCGAAGGACAAGAAGCGCGTCGGAGAGGGGCCCGTCCCGTTCGTCTTGCTCGACCAGCCGGGCGCTGCGAGAACGGGCTGTCCGGTAGCCCCGCGCGACCTGATCGCCGCCGTGCGAGAGCTGGCACATTAGAGGCATGCGCAATCGCGTGGAGATCATGCATGGAGTGAACCTCGATCAGCTGGGGCGACGGGATCCGGCCCACTACGGAACCGTGACCTACGACGGGCTGCAGCGGCTGATCACCGAACTCGGCATCGAGTTCGGGCTCGAGGTGCGCTTCTTCCAAACCAACCACGAGGGCGAATTCGTCGAGCACCTGCATCGCATCGAAGGAATGGCCGACGGGCTGCTGCTCAATCCCGGTGCATGGACCCATTACTCGTATGCGATCCGCGACGCGCTCGAGCTGACCGGCCTGCCTGCGGTCGAGGTGCATCTCTCGGACGTCGACTCACGCGAGGAGTGGCGCCGCAAGTCGGTGATCCGGGATCTCTGCATCGCCCGCGTGACCGGCAAGGGCCAGGACGGATACCGGGACGCGCTCGAGAGCCTCCGGAGCGAGTTCGGGACGTGAAAGCTCGCTCGCAGCGCCTGATCGAGGTCCTGCCGGAGGCGGGTGTCGATGTCCTGCTCGTCACCAACCTCGTCAATGTCCGCTACCTGACCGGCTATACCGGCAGTAATGGCCTTGCGGTGATCGGCCCCCGCACCGCTACGTTCATCACCGACTTCCGATATCTCGAGCAGGCTGCCGAGGAGGTCGATCCGTTCTTCGAACGCGTGCAGGCGCCCCAGGAGCTGTTCGAGGTGATCGGCGAGGTACTCGGGCACACAGCCCCCAGGCTCGGGTTCGAGGACGCCGCGCTGTCGGTCCGTGGCCTTCGCCGCCTCCGTGAGCTGCTGGGCGAGGAGGTCGAGCTGGTCCCGGCCGGCAACCTCGTCGAGGGCCTGAGGGCGGTCAAGGAGCCGGGAGAGAGCGAGCGCATCCGAGCCGCTACCGCGCTCGCCGACGACGCCTTCGAGCAGGTGATCGGCGAACGGTCTGGTCGGCCGCACCGAGCGTGGGGTCGCGATGGCGCTCGAACAGGAGATGCGGATCCGCGGCGCCGAGCGCCCGAGCTTTGACACGATCGTCGCCGCGGGAAGGCAAGGAGCGCTTCCCCACGCCAAGCCCGGCGAGCGCGAGATCGTCGCGGGGGAGCTCGTCGTGATCGACTGGGGTGCGGAGCTCGACGGCTACTGCTCTGACTGCACGCGCACCGTTGCCGCCGGCGAGCCCGGCGAGGAAGCGAGACGCGTCTACGACCTCGTGCTGACGGCGCAGCGAAAAGGAGTCGAGCAGGTGAGGGCCGGGGCTGACTGCCGAGAGGTGGACCGCCTCGCGCGTGACTTGATCGACGCCCGGGGCTACGGGGAGCATTTCGGTCACGGCCTCGGCCACGGCGTCGGCTTGGAAGTGCACGAAGCACCGCGGCTCTCCCAGCGAGCGGACGGCGAGCTGCGCGCCGGCAACGTGGTCACGGTCGAGCCCGGCGTCTATCTGCCGGGCCGCTTCGGCGTTCGCATCGAGGATCTCGTCCTCGTCACGCAGAACGGATGCGAGATCCTCACCTCGGTGCCCAAAGAGCTGATCGTCGCGAGCTGAGCGCAGCCGCTCTCTACACTGGCCCACCGCATGTCAATCAGCACCAATCAGTTTCGAAACGGAAATCACATCGAGGTCGACGGAACGATCTTCAAGATTCTCGAGTTTCAGCACGTCAAGCCCGGTAAGGGCGGCGCTTTCGTGCGGACGAAGCTCCGTCGGGCCAGCGACGGAAACGTGATCGACCGCACCTTTCGCGCAGGCGAGAAGTTCCGATCGGTGCGCACCGAGGTGCGGCGGATGCAGTTCCTGTACCGAGACGGCACCGATGCGCATTTCATGGATACCGAGAGCTACGAGCAGCTCACGATCCCGGAGAGCGTGCTCAGCGATGCATTGCGCTGGATCAAGGAGTCGGACGAGGTTGAGCTGCTCTACATCGACGCGCAGCCGGCCGACGTGCAGCTTCCCAGTGCGATCGATCTGTCGGTCACCGAGACCGAGCCCGGCCTGCGCGGCGACACGGCCTCGGGTGGCGGGAGCAAGCCCGCCGTGCTCGAGACGGGCGCGAGGATTCAGGTGCCGTTGTTCGTGAACATCGGCGATGTCGTGCGGGTCGATACGCGCTCGGGCCAATACGTCTCCCGTGCGTAGGACCGAGCAGCGGCGCGCCGCCGTCTGGGCCCTCTATCAGAGCGATCTCCTCGGGCGGCCGCTCGAGGAGACGTTCCCGCGCGATCCGCACGCGTTCACGCGCGAGCTGGCGCAGCTGGTACGCGACCATCAGCCCGAGCTCGACGGGCTGATCTCCGCGCACGCGACCGGGTGGACACTCGACAGGATCGCCCCGCTCGAGCGCTCGATCCTTCGCGTCGGGCTCGCTGAGCTCCTGTACGCCGACTCGCTCACCGGAGACCAGGCGATCCCGCCCGAGGGTGCGATCGACGAGGCGGTCGAGACTGCAAAGCGGTTCTGCGGCGCTGAGGCGCCCGGGTTCGTGAACGGCATTCTGGCGGCTGTGCTGCGCCAGCGCCAGGCCGGGGACGATGTAAGCGATACGTAGGAAAGCCTGGCTTCGAGCACGCTCAGATACGACAATGGTCAAATGAGACTGCTTGTCGTCGACGACGATCGCGCGCTTCGCGACGTGCTGCGCCGTGCCCTGACGCTGGCCGGGTACGAGGTGCGCCTCGCCAAGAGTGGCTCCGAGGCGCTCGTCGGAGGTGGCGGGCAGCGTGCCGGACGCGGTCCTGCTCGACGTGGGCCTGCCTGACATCGACGGGCTCGAGGTCTGCCGGTTGCTGCGTCACGAGGGCAACCGCGTTCCCGTGCTGATGCTGACCGCCCGAGACGCCGTATCGGACCGGATCGATGGCCTCGACGCCGGCGCCGACGACTACCTCGTCAAGCCGTTCGACATCGATGAGCTGAAGGCCCGGCTGCGGGCGCTGCTGCGACGCACGGTCGGCGACGGTGGGGTCGACGGCGGCTTGTCGTTCGCCGAGCTGAAGCTCGATCCCGATCGTCACGGGGTGATTGTCGGCGAGACGTTCGTCGAGCTGACCCGGACCGAGTATCAGCTGCTCGAGCTATTGATGCTCAATCCCCGGCGCGTGCTGCCCCACAGCCTGATCTACGATCGCGTCTGGGGATACGACTTCGGCCCGACGTCGAACGCCCTGCGCGTCTACGTCGGATATCTCCGTCGCAAGCTCGAGGATGCCGGCGCGCGCTCGCTGATCCACACTGTGCGGGGTGTGGGCTACGCGCTGAGGGAGCCGACGGGATGAGACGGATGAGCCTGCGGGCGCGAATGGGCCTCGCCTCCGGGGTCGCGGTCGCACTCGCGGTGATCGCCGTTGTCGTCTCCGCGTACGCGGGGACTCGCTCGGAGCTGCAAGGCCAGGTGGACGACAACCTCCATGCGCTATCCGGCCACGTCCTCTCCGGAGGGGGCGGACCCGGTGGCCCTTCTCAGGCTGGCGGCCAGTCAGGTGGCTTCCCCGGCTCGAGCTTCGGTTTCGCGACGTCGGGTCGCGAACCACCGGGGGTCGGAGATGAGGGACTGGGGATCGATGGCCGCAGCGGGCCGGCGTTCGGAGGCGCGGCCGGCATCATCACGCTGATCTACAAGAACGGCACCACGTACGTTCCGCCGGGTCAGCGATACCGGATACCCGCGAACGCACAGATGAAGGCGCTCGCCGCCAGTGGGCGGGGCCAGTACGTGACCGACATGCACGTCAATGGAACGCATATACGCGTGCTCGTCACCGGGATCGGCGTCGATGGTGCGCTGGCCGTCGCCCTGCCGCTGACCGATGTCGACCACGCCCTCTCGAGCCAGCTGCTGCTGCTCGTGATCATCGGCGCCGCCGGAATCGCGCTGGCCGCCCTGCTCGGGATATTGGTCGCGAGGACCGCGCTGGCCCCGATCGCGCGGTTCACCCGCCAGACCGAGTCGATCGCCACGCACCCGGAGCGGCTCGACACCGAACGCCTCGATGAGAGCGGGGGGGATGAGCTGGCACGGCTCGCCCGCACCTTCAACGGGACGCTCGACGCGCTCGAGCGATCCGTGCAGGCGCAGCGCAACCTGGTCGCGGACGCCTCGCATGAGCTCCGCACGCCGATCGCCTCGATCCGCGCGAACCTTCAGCTGATGCGCGATGAGGCGCTGCTCTCGAGCGAGGATCGGGCGGCGCTGCGATCGGACGTGATCGAGGAGCTCGATGAGCTGACGGCGCTGGTCGGAGACGTGGTCGAGCTCGCGCGCGGCAGCAAGCAGAGCGGCGAGCCAGGGGACGTGCGGCTTGATCAGGTCGTCGAGGAGGTAGTCGAGCGCTACCGGCGGCGCGCCCCGGGGCTGGGCGTAGAGGTACGGCTCGAGCCGACGTTGGTGCGGGGTGAGGGCGACCGGATCGGGCGAGCTGTGTCGAACCTGATGGACAATGCGGTCAAGTACGGCGACGGCCGCGGGATCGAGGTCGGCCTGCACGCGGGGACCGTGGTCGTGCGCGACCACGGTCCCGGCTTTTACGAGGATGAGCTGGCGTTTGTGTTCGATCGCTTCCATCGCGCCAAGGATGCGCGCTCCAAGCCAGGCTCGGGGCTCGGGCTGGCGATCGTCCGGCAGGCCGCCGAAGCCCACGGAGGCTTTGTCGAGGCCGCAAACGCGCCGGACGGAGGCGCCGTGTTGCGGGTCAATTTCGGCCCGCCGCTAAGGCTCGAGGAGGCGGCGGCGCCGACCGCCGTCAGCGCCCCTTAGCGGCGAGCAGCGGCGCGAGTGAGGGCGTACACGCGCAGGCGGCGCCTCGCAGCCGTGGCAGTCCGAGCAGATCTTCGATCGTCTGCAGCACCGAGTAGTGATCGACCGGGGTGCTGAGCTTCGTGCCGGCCCGGGCCGCCGGGCCCGCCAGGATCGTCGCGATGTGCCCGCCGGAGGCGAGCCGGCAGCAGCCGTCGTCGCTCGACCCTTCATCCCAGGTGAGGATCAGCAAGCCACGGTCTCCGAGCGACCTGAGCAGCGGCGGCACGAGACGAGCGAGGAACCGGTCGCCAGTCGCGGGATCGCAATCGTGCATGTCGTGGCACAGGTTGGGGGTGATCCAGATGAAGCTCGGCAGCGCAGGCGCGCGCTCATCCCGGTAGAGCTGCGACAGCGGGACGACCTGCCTGCAGCGGGCCGGATTGCCCGTGACCCGGGTGTAGTAGACGAACGGGTCGTGCTTCTTGGCGTAGTCGCCAAACCCCGCGCCGGTGAAGCACGGCCTGGGCATGCTCTCCATGTACGCCTTCCAGGAGACGTGTGCGTGCGCGAGCTGATCGACGATGCTCGTCGCCGAGACGGTGCAACCGGTGCAGTCGCTGTCGACGGCGAACGTCGAGCCCCCGGTCAGCGCCAGGTAGTTCGGCAGCGATGGATGACGAATCGCGTACATCTGGGTCGCGAGCGCGTACCTTCGGGCCAGCGCGTTGATGTACGGCGTCGACCGCGAGCCGACGATCTGGCCGTACTCCTCGTTCTCCATCAGGATCACGGCGATGTGAGGTGGCGCTCCGGCGGCGAGGCGCACCACCGGCGAGCGACGTGCTTGTGCGGGCAAGATCGTCGCTGACGCGCCGCAGGCCGCGAGGCCTGCCGACAGCGCCAGGACGATCAGACATCGAGTCATTCTCGGAGCGACTCGCCACGCGCCCGATTTCTTGGAGGGTTTGGCCACCAACCGCTGAGTTTGTTGACTTACCATTGCCGATCGCCCGGCTGGGCCCGACGCTGTCGGTGGGGCGTGCTGGCGCGTTCCCCGAGTGGGCAGCCTCGCCTGGCGCGCCCGCCCGCCGGCACTCCCCATTTTCCTCGTTTCGGGGTGCGGGCGCGCCGTTTGGCGCTAAAGAACGCTTGCGAACACGCGCGCCATCGTCTGGTAGCCGCTCGAGTTGCCGTGGATGTTCGGGCCGCGGGGCGGTGGCGCGCACATCCAGGTCAGCTGGCAGATCCTCTTGACGGCGAGCGGGACGGTGCCGTGGCCGGCGAGCCCTGTCGTCGTCGTGAACGGCGTGTAGGTCTCGAACGCCCCGGCGACGTCGGCGATCCTGAGCTTCTGGGCCTTGAAAGCGGTCGTGAGATCGTCGTTGAGCGTCCGCGCGAGCCCGACCGACACCGGCGCCAGTGAGTTCTGCGGCAGGGGATCGAGGTAGTACGCGAGAAACGGGTCGTAGAGCGTCATGCCGGCGATCTGCACCTTCGCTCCGGCGGCCTTGCGCAGTTGCTTGACGATCTTCGGAAGGTCGGCGTTCAGCGTCTTCAGCCCGCTGCCGACACATGACAACAGCTTCGCTTCGGTGTACTTCGCGCATCCGTCGACATTGTTGGCGCCGATGTCGAGCGTGATCAGCGAGACCTTGTGGGCCTTGATGAACTTGACCGCGTCGGCGAGCTGCGGGCCCTTGTAGTGGCAGAACTTGCCGCCCTTGAGCATCGACGTCGTCGTCTCACCGAGGCATCCGAGCTTCTCCAGCTTCAGCTGCTTGATCTTGTGCCGCTCGATCGCATAGAGGAAATCGGCGTAGCCCTCGTTCGTCGGGACGGTGGCACCGCTTGCATTCGGCTGCGCTCCGGCGGCGAGCGAGTCGCCGAGCGAGAGGTAGTAGGTCGGCTTGGGCTTCGTGGACGCGCCGGCGGACTTCGCGAGCGCGGCCCCCGGGGTCAGCAGGATGAGCGCACAGCTGGCCGCGAGCGCGACGGACTTCAGACTGGTCAAAGCTTCTCCTAATCGTGCCCGTCACTCCGTCGACGGGTGCATTGGGGATCGCAAGGCCCAACCCGCGAGCGTCAGGCCCGATGCGGTCGCTGGACGGATGTTTGAGTCACGGGGCGCCCACGCGCGTCAGGCAGCGCGCGCCGCAGCGCGCGCCCAAATCGCTCGCCTCGGCGGCCGAGGATCCGGCCGCCAAGCCGAAGGTGAACCCGGCCGCAAACGAGTCGCCGCAGCCGTAGGCGTCCCGTGGCTCGCCGGGCGGCGGGGTCGCCGCCCAGCTGCCCTGCGACTCACCTCGCCAGCGACCTCCTTGGGCCCCGTCGGTCGCCACCAGCAGGCGCGCGCGACCCTCGACGCGCTCCGCCCACTGCGCGCTCGCGGTCGTCATCGGCGCTGTACACGAGCGCGTCGATCTCCGGCCCGTCGGCTTCCAGCGCTTCCCGAGCCCGAGGTGAGGCAACGACTTTGCGCGCTTGCCGCGCGTGGACCAGCGCCCCGGCGTCGCCGGCGGTGAAGTAGACGCCGTGGGCGCCTCGGAGCCGCTCCCACTCGAGCGCATCGGACCCAGCCGGCTGCAGGCGCTCCCCGATCGTGACGATCGTTCGCTCGCCCTCGCCGTCCAGCAGCGTGACCGCGCGCCGCGTGGGCTGATCGCGCCACGCCACGTGGACGCGGACCCCCCGTCCCGTGAGCTGGGCAGCCGCGGCCCGCCCGAGCGGATCATCTCCCAGCGCCGTGAAGAAATCGACCTCGGCACCCAGTTCGGCGAGGACGGCGGCCACAACCGGTCCGCCGCCGGCGGCTTGGGCAAAGGGATCGTTCGCGTGGACTACATCGCCCGGCCGCGGGAACCGCGACACCGGCAGGAAGTCCACCCATTCGATGTGACCGACCACCGCGACGCGCGTCATCGGGACCTATGGTGCCCGACCGCGAGCGTGAGCCAGCGGCTGACGCGCGTCATCGGGACCTATGGTGCCCGACCGCGAGCGTGAGCCAGCGGCTGGTGTGCTCGGAAGTTCACCAGGAGAAGCTACATCGTGCCGGGGGAGGCGGCGATCACGGGACTCAGCAGCCTTCTGTAGCTTCTTGTAGCGATGGCGAGCGAGTCAACCCCCGGGCGACGTCCGGCGATCCTCGCGGTCGACGACGATCCCGCAGTGCTGGCCGCAGTCGCCCGCGATCTTCGTCGCGGTTTCGGCGAACGCTTCAGGATCCTGCGGGCCACCTCCGGAGCGGACGCGCTCGAGTTGCTGGGCGAGCTGCGTGCACGCGGGGATCAGGTCGCGCTGCTGATCGCCGACCAGCGGATGCCGGGAATGTCTGGCACCGACTACCTGGTTCAGGCCCGCAAGCTCGTTCCGGAGGCAAAGCGAGTGCTGCTGACCGCTTACGCCGACACGGAGGCGGCGATCGCGGCGATTAACAAGGTGGCGCTCGACTACTACCTGCTCAAGCCCTGGGATCCACCGGAGGAGCAGTTGTTTCCGGTCGTCGAGGATCTGCTGACGACCTGGGAGGCCGGCGCAGCGCTGGAGTCAGGCGGAGTGCGGGTGGTGGGGCACCGATTTTCCAAGGACTCGCACGATCTACGCGACTTCCTGGCGCGCAACCGCGTGCCGGCGCGATGGCTCGACGTCGAACGCGACGGCGAAGCTCGGGAGCTGCTGCAGGTTGCCGGTGTCGACTCCGATCGGCTACCCGTCGTCCTGCTCGAGGACGGCGCGGTGCTCGAGCGCCCCACGGCGCTCGAGCTTGCCGAACGGCTCGGCATCAGTCATCAGCCGGCGCTCGAGCACTATGACCTGGTGATCGTCGGCGGCGGCCCCGCCGGACTCGCCGCCGCGGTGTACGGCGCCTCGGAGGGGTTGAGGACCGTGATGGTCGAGCGGGAAGCGCCTGGAGGACAAGCCGGCCAGTCGAGCCGGATCGAGAACTACCTGGGGTTCCCCGCTGGGCTGAGCGGCTCTGATCTCGCGCGCCGCGCGACCGATCAGGCGCGGCGTCTGGGCGCCGAGCTGCTGACGGTGCAGGATGCGGTCGGGCTCAGGCCGGAGGGGGCCGGTCGCCTGGTGGAGCTGAGCGGTGGCGGCGTCTTGAGCTCGAGTTGCGTGCTGATCGCCTCCGGAGTCTCCTACCGGCAGCTGCTGGCGCCTGGCTTCGCGCAGTACACGGGTGCCGGTGTCTACTACGGCGCGGCGATGACCGAAGCCCGCTCGTGCTCCAACCAGAGCGTGGTGATCATCGGCGGCGCGAACTCGGCCGGCCAGGCCGCCGTCTACTTCAGTGGTTACGCCGGGCAGGTGACGATGCTCGTCCGTGGCTCCTCGCTTCAGCGGTCGATGTCGCACTACCTGATCGAACAGATCGCCGAGCTTCCGAACGTGCTTGTGCGCACCAGCACCGAGGCGATCGCTGCCGACGGGGCCGGCGATCGCTTGCGAGGACTCCGCGTCCGCGACGGTAACGGCGAGGAGTCCGAGCTCGAGGCGGACGCCTGCTTCGTGTTCATCGGTGCCTCTCCCCGCACGGACTGGCTCGACGGCGTCATCGCCCGCGATCAACGTGGGTTCATCCTCGCCGGTCCCGATGCCCAGGCCGCCGGCTGGCCGCTGAAACGCGACCCGTATCTGCTCGAGACGACCGTTCCGGGCGTGTTCGTCGCGGGCGATGTTCGCGCACGCTCGATCAAGCGCGTCGCGAGCGCGGTTGGCGAGGGATCGATGGCCGTCTCGCTGATCCATCAGTACCTGGTCGACGCGTGAGCTCGGAGGCGATTACGCTCGCCGAGCTGCACACGATCGACTTGTTCGATGACCTCGACGACGACCAGCTGCGTGAATGGGAAGCGGTCACCGGCATCCTTCACGCCGCCCCCGGTGAGGTGATCGCCGAGCAGGGAGAGCCACCGCCCGGGGCGCTCCTGCTGCTCACAGGTTCCGCGCAGACGCTGCTGGTCGATCACGGGCGGACCGAGCCAGCCGCGCGCCAGGAGGCGCCGACCTGGATCGGGGCGATCGCCGTTCTCACCGAGGGCCCACTCGGAGTCCGCATCCAGGCGCTGACCCCGTGCCGCGTCGGGATCGTCCCCTCCGCAGAGTTCCGGCGACTCGCGTTTGCGCAGCCCGCCGTGCATCGCCGCGTGATGAGACAGGTGGGACCCGTGATGAGCAGGTTCACCGCGATCGAGCAGAATCGTGAGCGGCTCACCTCACTCGGAACGATGGCCGCAGGCCTCGCGCACGAGCTCAACAACCCGGCGGCGGCAGCGCGCCGGGCGGCCGCCGAGCTGGCGGACGTGCTCGAGGCGGTCAATTCGGCGCTGGCGCGGTTCGTTGAGTCCGGCGTTGAGCGCGCACAGGCGGGGGAGCTGCTCGGCGCTGCAGCGCCAGGCCGTACAGCGCGCCGGTGAAGCAGGTCCCCTCGGCGCGCTCGCGGCCTCCGACGCGGAGGATGACCTGCTCGAGCTGCTCGAGCGTCTCGGCGTCAGCGAGCCGTGGCGACTCGCCGAGCCCTTGGCCGGTGCCGGCGTCGATCAGCTATGGCTCGAGCGCGTCTCACAGCTGGCCGGCCCGGCCACCGACTCGGCGCTGCGCTGGGTGGCCGCCACGCTGACCGCCGATCGAGTGATCGGCGAGCTGCAGGAGTCGACCAAGCGAATGTCCGCGCTCGTCAGCGCGGTGAAGTCCTATGCCTACATGGACCGCGGGGAGCTCGTCGAAGTCGACTTGCACGAAGGCCTCGAGACGACCCTGACTGTGCTCGGCTACAAGCTCAAGCACACGCGGATCACCGTCGTGCGCGACTACGACCCGGCGTTAGAAGAGCTCACGGTCCGTGGCTCGGAGCTCAACCAGGTCTGGACGAACCTGCTCGACAATGCGATCGACGCGCTCGGCGACAGCGGGACGATCACGATCACCACGCGAGCGGACGGCGGCTGCGCCGTGGTCGAGATCGCCGACGACGGCCCCGGAATCCCGGACGAGGTCCGCGAGCGCATCTTCGATCCGTTCTTCACCACCAAGGACGTCGGTCACGGCACCGGACTGGGGCTCGCGACCGCGCGCGGGATCGTGGTCGACCGCCACGAGGGATCCCTCACGGTGGAGACTCACCCCGGCGGAACCACCTTCGGCGTCCGCCTTCCATTCACCCAACGCTGATCGGAGGCGTTCCCATGGCCGACTGCACGCACCTCGACCAAATCCGAATCACCCAGCTGCCCGAGTCGGTCGACGGCTGCGAAGACTGCCTGGCGATCGGCGATCCCTGGCTGCACCTGCGGATCTGCCTGGAGTGCGGGCATGTCGGCTGCTGCGATGACTCGCCCAACCGCCACGCAACCGCCCACGCCTGGCAGCATTCGCATCCGATAATCCGTTCGCTGGAGCCGGGAGAAGACTGGTCCTGGTGCTATATGGACGAGCTTGCGATGCGGATCCGGGGGATCGAGGGAAACACCCGCATTCCGCCGTCCCCCCTGGGGTAAGGAAGTTCGCGACCAGCCGATCGGTCCACAGCGGGTGCACGGCCCCGGGGTGATCTGAACGGTAGGGTGCGGGCTCCGATGAAGATCGTGTACACGCTCACCGATGAGGCACCGGCGCTCGCGACCTGGTCGCTGCTGCCAATCGTGCAGGCGTTCGCCGCGGTGGCGGAGGTCGAGATCGAGCCGCGGGACATCTCGCTCGCCGAGCGCATCCTGGCCCAGTTTCCCGACCGCCTCACTCCCGAGCAGCGGGTCGCCGACGCACTGGGCGAGCTCGGCGCGCTAGCGCAGACGCCGGAGGCGAACATCGTCAAGCTGCCGAACATCAGTGCTTCCGTCCCCCAGCTCAAGGCGGCGATTGCGGAGCTGCAAGGCCAGGGCTATGGGATCCCCGACTACCCCGAGAGCCCCACCGATGACGAGCAGCGCGACGTCCGCGCCCGTTACGACAAGCTCAAGGGGAGCGCTGTGAACCCCGTGCTCCGTCAGGGCAACTCCGACCGCCGCGCGGCGGCGTCGGTGAAGGCCTACGCCCGCAAGCACCCGCAGTCGATGGGTGCGTGGTCGCCGGCCTCGCGCTCACACGTGTCGACGATGAGCGAACGCGACTTTCGCGGCACCGAGCGCTCGCGGACTCTCGAGCGAGACGGCGAGGTCCGGATCGAGCACGCGGCGAGCGATGGTACGGTCACCGTGCTCCGGGACAGGATCCCGGTCCTCGCCGGCGAGGTGCTCGACACGTCGGTGATGCGCCGCGCGGCGCTCGACGAGTTCCTTGCCGCCCAGGTGGCGGAAGCCCGGGAGCAGGGGGTGCTGTTCTCCGTTCACCTGAAGGCGACGATGATGAAGGTGTCGGATCCGGTCATCTTTGGCCGTGCGGTCCGGGCTTACTTCGCCGAGCTGTTCGCCGAGCACGGCCAGACGCTCTCCAGCCTGGGGGTCAAAGCCGACGACGGTATGGCTGCTCTGGTGACCGCGATCGAGAAGCTGCCCGAGGACCAGCGCGGGCCGCTACGGCGAGCCATCGACGCCGCCTACGAACATGGTCCCGCGCTGGCGATGGTCGACTCCGACCGCGGCATCACGAATCTCCACGCGCCCAGCGACGTGATCATCGATGCCTCGATGCCGGCCGCAATTCGCTCGTCGGGACAGATGTGGAACGCCGATGGCGAGCAGCAGGACGCGAAATTCGTGATTCCCGACCACTCCTACGCGGCGTTGTACGCCGAGACCGTCAATCACTGCCGCGAGCACGGTGCCTTCGATCCGGCGACGATGGGCTCCACCTCGAACGTCGGATTGATGGCCCAAGCGGCCGAGGAGTACGGCTCGCACGACAAGACGTTTGAGATCGCCGGTCGCGGAGCAGTGCGCGTCGTGGACGGGACGGGCACGACGCTGCTGGAACACGAAGTCGACGCAGGTGACATCTGGCGTATGTGCCAGACCAAGGACGCGGCGGTCCAGGACTGGGTGCGGCTCGCGGTCGCGCGCACTCGGGCGACCGGCGACCCCGCGGTCTTCTGGCTCGACGAGACCCGCGCACACGACGCAGAGTTGCTGCGCAAGGTCAGGCCCGCGCTCGAGCAGCTCGATACGGACGGCCTGCAGATCGAGATTCTCGACGTCGCCGAGGCGACGCGCTTCACGCTCGAGCGCGCCCGTCGCGGTGAGGACACGATCTCGGTCACCGGAAACGTCTTGCGCGACTATCTGACCGACTTGTTCCCGATCCTCGAGCTCGGCACGAGCGCCAAGATGCTCTCGATCGTGCCCTTGATCAGCGGCGGCGGTCTGTTCGAGACAGGGGCCGGCGGGTCAGCGCCCAAGCACGTCCAGCAGTTCCTGAAAGAGAACCATTTGCGCTGGGACTCGCTCGGCGAGTTCCTGGCGCTCGCTGTCTCGCTCGAACTGCTCTCGCAGAGAACCGACAATCGACGCGCGAAGCTGCTGGCCGAAGCTCTGGATCGAGCGACGGGTGCGGTGCTCGAGGAGAATCGCTCTCCGTCGCGCCGGGCGGGCGAGCTCGACAACCGCGGCAGTCACTTCTATCTCGCGCTCTACTGGGCGAGGGAGCTGGCCGCTCAGTCCGACGATCAGGAGCTCGCCGCTCGCTTCGCGCCGCTAGTCAAGCGCTTGGCGCAGAGCGAGGCGAAGATCGTCGAGGAGCTGGCCGCCGTCCAGGGCTCGCCGGTCGAGATCGGCGGCTACTACCGACCGGACCCCGAACAGGTAGCGGCCGCGATGCGCCCGAGCGGCACTCTGCACGAAGCCCTCACGAGCCTGTAGCGCCCACCGCCCGATACTCCGCGGCCCTATTCTTGCCGGATGGTCGCAACTGACCCCGGCGTGGTTGCCGACCAGGCCGGCAAGGTGGCGGCGGCGTGGTCGCCAGCAGGCGCGCCGGCGTCGTGGAAGCTGACCGCCTCCCAATTCGAGACGTTGCGCGACGACGAGGAGCTGCTCGCAATCGCCGCGACGATCCCGCCGGACAAGCTTCCGCCGTTGCTGTTCGCCGCCGCCGCAAGCTTCCTCGTGCTGGAGCGCCAACCGAAGCCGCTGCGAGATTGGTTTCCGCGGATCGGGGAACGCCAGCCCCCACTGGATCCTCGCTTCTCGCAGGAGTATCGCGCGTTCTGCCTCGATCATCGGGACCGTCTGCTGGAGCTCTGTGCGCTCCATCGCTACCAGATGAACGAGGTCGGACGGTGCGCGGACCTGTTACCCGCGCTGGCGGCGGCGATCGACGATCACCGTGAGATGATCCTGATCGACGTCGGCACCGGCGCTGGCCTGGCGCTGCACATGGATCGCTACCGGTACGTGTTTCGCGGCCCGGGGAGCCACGTCGCCACCGTGGGCGATCCGGACTCGCCGGTCGTGATCGAGACGGAGCTGCGAGGTCAGCCCACTGTGCCGCTCCCATCGGCGCTCCCGAACATCGCAGAGCGTATCGGCATCGACATCGAACCGCTCGACCTCGCCGATCCGGCCGTGCGTGCGTGGCTGTCGGCTTGCATTCCGCAGGAGATCGGCGCCGTGACTCGGTTCCACAACGCGGTGCAGATCGCAATCGCCCACCCTGCCCGCAGTGTGCGCGGCGATGCCTGCGAAGTGCTGCCCGAGGTGCTCGCGGCAATTGCAGAAGGGGCGCTCGTGTGCGTCCTCGACACTTACGTCCACGTCTTCTTCGGCGCTGAGGAGCTGCTGCGCTTCCGCGCGCTGATCGACCGAGCCGGTGCAGCGCGCGACCTCGACTGGGTGTCGATCGACCCGCTCGTCCCGATGGGCGAGTCGGCCACGAGCAGCGTCCTCGGGGTCTCCGTACCGGCGGAGCTGCTCGAGCGCAACCGGCGCGAGGGGGTGTTCGGGCTGATCGGACGACTCTCCTACCGCAACGGGCACCGGTCCGGAGCGCTGCTGGGTCTTGCCCATCCCGGGGCGGCGTGGCTCGAATGGCTCGGCAGGTGAGCTGTCGGGCCTCCAGCGCGAGGTCGCCGACGGTCATGTCCTCGGGCGCGGACGCCGCCCGAGACCCGCTGTTCGAGCAGCACTGTCTCGAGCCCTCAGACGCCGCGTAGACGGCTGCCGTCAGGCCTGCAGGCCCCGCGCCGACGATCGCGACGTCACAGTCGGTGAAGTACGCAAGCTCCGAGGCGTCAAATCGCGCTTCGGGGAGAGGACTCGCCGATAGCGCGACTCCGGACTGAGCCGCGCGAACAGCGCCGCGAGGCCGTCACCGTCGTCAAGGCCGATAGGCCGGAGTCGAAGCCGCGTGCCGTCGGCCAGGACCAACGCGTCGGTCGCATTAGATGCTCGTACGATCGTCGAAGCCATCAGCTCAAGGACGTTGGGTGAAGCTTCGGACGTCGGAGACAACGCCCGCCCGCGGCCCGAGAGCCGCGGGCGGGCGGCGGACCTGCAGCGAGCGCGGAGTCCCGTGCCGCGTGCATCCCCGCGGACATGAAGGTGCAGGTCTGGGGCTCGCCCGATCCGAAGTCGCGCTCGACGAGGTCTCCATGTGGCCAGTCACCAGAGCCCTGATCACATGACCGGTGAGCTGTCTGTTGGGCGCGAGTCGGTGCCGGCGATCGGACGTGCCCTGACCGACGACAGCCACCCGGGCCCGAATCGCCCGTGGCCGGTTGGCATCTCGCTGACGGTCGCGATGTTGAGTGCCATGTCGTTTCTGCGTCCGTCAGCCGCCCGCCGGCGCTGGCGGAATGTTCTGGTTGAGCCGGAACACGTTCGTCGGGTCGTAGTCGTCCTTCAGCGAGACGAGCCGGACGTACGTTTCTTCGCTGTACGACGTCCGCGCTGCGTCCGTGTCGCCGAGGAAGTTGACGTACGCGCGGCCAGTAGAAGCGTCGGACGCCGCGGCGATCACCGTACGCGCCCACTCCCTGTGCGCCGTTCCCACGCCGGGGTCGCGCCAGCCCGTAACGGCGTTTAGCACGAACGGCATGGAGCGTTCCGCGAACGCGGTGGCGCCGTCGGGGACGCGCCGGACCGCACCGCCCATCTGGTGCACGTGGATCTCGCACTGCGGACCCGGTGCGGCGAGGTGGATCTCGCACAGCCGCTCGACGAGTTCGTCGTCGAGTCGCGCGAGGTTCGTCGCCTTGAAGTAGGCGTGGATCCCCTTCTCCCACAGCGGGTCGATCAGCGTCTGGATCACGTGGTAGGGCATCGGGCCGAGCAGGTCGGCGATCGGCTCGGCCACGTCCCGGACTGCATGCACGAGCGCCTCGCCCTCGTCGACTGGGCCGGTCGAGGCGGCGATGAACGCAGCTACCTTCTTGCCGTGCCACTGCTGCGGGATCACCGGCAGCGGCGGTGCGGTGGTGAGGTTGACGAGCGCGGTGATCTCATCCGGCGCGTCCCCGGCCCAGTCGCGGAATGTGCGCAGAAGGTCGCGGGCGGCGTCGGCCGGGTAGAAGATCGGCCCGGCGTAGATCATCGGCCCGAGGCGATGGAGGTCGAACTCGAACCGCGTGACGATGCCGAAGTTGCCGCCGCCGCCACGCAGCCCCCAGAGCAGATCGGGGTTCTCGGCCTCGCTCGCGTGGACGAGCCGGCCGTCCGCGGTGACGACGTCGGCTGCCGCGAGGTTGTCGCACGCGAGCCCGAACTTACGCATCGTCCAGCCGATCCCGCCGCCGAGCGTGAACCCGGCGACGCCGGTGGTCGAGACGAGGCCGCCCGTCGTCGCGAGCCCGTGCGCCTGCGTCTCGTGGTCGACGTCGGCCCAGACCGCGCCGCCGCCAACGGTCGCCCGCAGCGCCGCCGGATCGACCTGGACGCCGTTCATCGGCGAGAGGTCGATCACGATCCCGTCGTCGCAGCTCGAGAAGCCGGCGACGCTGTGGCCGCCGCCGCGAACGGCGATCGTCAGGCCGTTGCTGCGCGCGAAGCCGACCGCCGCAATCACGTCGGCGGCGCCAGTGCAGCGGACCGACGAGGGCCGGCCTGCGGCCATCGTACGCGCCGTTCCAGATCCGGCACGCGTCCGCGTAGCCGTCGTCGCCGGGGGTCACGATCTCTCCCCGCACGGCCTCCCGCAGGTCCTGGACTGTTGCTTCCCCGAGCACCGGGGCGATGGTCTGGCTCATCCCTTCTTTCCTTTCGTAGTGGGGTGCGGGCAGTTCTATCCGGCGCCGCTTTGCGCGGGCTTAGAGCGTCCTTAGCAAGGTCGTGCCGGGCTTAGAGCGTCCGTGGCGATGGCCCGCAGTGACTCCTCCGCGTCCGCGGCACCGAGCGCGTCGTCCCGCGCCGCGTAGCGGTCGCGTGCCTCGGCGAGCAGCGCAGATGCCCGGTCCAGATCCCCGCGGAGCAACGCGACCTCGGCGAGTCCGCTAAGCGTGTTCGCGATCCAGCGCTCCCGCTGCGTCTCGTCGAGGACAGCGCGTGCTTCCTGAAGCGCCAGCTCCGCGCCGTCGAGATTCCCGCGGGCGAAGGCCAGGTCGGCCGTGCGCCAGAGCGTGCTTGCGAGCCCCCACCGATCGCCGGCACGGCTGAAGATGTCGCGGGCCTCGGCCAGGTGCTGCTCTGCGCTGCAGTAGTCGCCGGCTGTCGTCTCGATCAGGCCAAGCCCGGCGAGCACCAGCCCGAGACCGCGCCGGTCTCCGTGGCCAAGCCGCAGCTCGAGGGCCTCTTCGAGAGCCTCTCGGGCTGCGGGAAGCGCGCCCTCGGCTAGCTCGAGGTACGCGCGGCGGACCAGCACCGCCGCTTTGCCGCGCTCGTCGCCGGAGTGCTCGAATCGTGCCGCGCTCTCGTCGAGCAGCGCGCGCACTCGGGCAAGGTCGCCGCGGGCACGCACGATCCCGGCCTGATTTGCGAGCACATAGCTGACGGCGGCGTCGCAGGAGATCTCGACGAACGGCTGCAGCGAGTCTTCGAAGACAACCCGCAGCCCGGAGCGGCCGCCAGGCTTGGTCATCCGGATCTCCGCGATGTTGACCGGTGACGGGATCCGCTCAGGCGAGCCGGCGAGCGCACCGAACAGGTCGAGGCTCGCGGCTAAGAGCTCTTCGGCCCGGGCCAGATCCCCGAGGATCCAGTACACGACCCCGAGCGAATAGACGCAGATCGCCTCCGCGGCAGCGAAGCCCTCACGCCGCGCGAGCTCGAGCGCGCGCTCGAGCCACGGCCGCGCGACATCGGCCGCGTCACTTGCGACGCCGAACTCCCCGAGGAACTGCAGCGCCCGCCACTCGGCGCGCGGATCGCCGAGCTCGGATGCGAGGGAGTAGCTCTCCTCCACGTGCGCGTATGCCCGCGCCAGCGCGCCGCTGCGGAAATCGATCGCGGCCGCGGCGAGCAGCGCCTCTGCCCGAAGAGCCGTGCGCTCCGGAGCGGCGAGGAGCGCCGTGTCGAAGCGGCGCTGCGCCTCGTGGAGGTCGATCCGGCGCAGCCAGAATGGCCACAGCACCACGCAGAACTGCAGCGCGTCACTCGGTGTTCGCTCGAGCAGCGTGTCGAGCGCCGCACGAAGGTTCGCGGCGTCGCGGTCGAGCCGTGGCGAGCCGCGCTGCGCTGCGGCTAGCGCGAGCGCCCAGTCGGCATGCCGGTTAGCGAGTTCGCGCGTCTCGCCCGCCTCGTCGAGCCGCTCGCGCGCGTACAGGCGAACGGTCTCGAGCAGACGGTAGCGGCGCTCGCGGGAGGAGCCCTCGTCGGCGGCCACGAGGGACTTTTCGACGAGCCGTGCGAGCGTGTCAGCGAGCCCCGAAACATCGAGCTGGCCGCCGGCGCACACGATCTCGACCGCCTCGAGCTCGAAGCCGCCGGCGAATATCGCGAGCCGTCGAAACAGCGTCCGCTCGTCCGGCTCGAGCAGGTCGTGGCTCCACTGGAGCGTCGCCGTGAGCGTCTGCTGCCGCGTCGGCGACGCATCGCTACCGGCCCGCAGCACGCGGAAGCGATCGTCGAGGCGCTCCGAGATCGCGGCCGGGCCGAGTGCTCCCAGGCGACCAGCGGCGAGCTCCAGCGCGAGCGGCAAGCCGTCGAGGCGGACGCAGATGCGGGCGACGTCCACTGCGTTCTCCTCGTCCAGCGCGAAGCCCGGCGCCGCCGCAACCGCCCGCTCCACGAACAGCCGCACGGCCTCGTAGCTAAAGAGCTCGCGCGCCTCGAGCGTCTGCTCGGGATTGGGGATGTCGAGTGACGGGACCCGGAACACGACCTCGCCGGGCACGCGGAGAGGCTCGCGGCTCGTGGCAAGGATCGTGAGCTGTGGCGCCACACGAAGGAGCGTGTCGACGAGCCCGACAGTCGCGGCGAGCAGATGCTCGCAGTTGTCCATCACGAGCAGCAGCGAACGCGGCGCGAGAAACTCAACGATTGCGTCGACGAGCTTCTGCCCGGACAGCGCCCGCACGTCTAATGCGGCAGCGACCGCATCCGGGACGACCCCCGCGTCCACGAGCGCCGCGAGCTGAACCAGAGCCGCTCCGTCGGGATACGACGGCTCGGCGGCGCGGGCAAGCTCGAGCGCAAGCCGCGTCTTGCCCACGCCGCCGGTCCCGGCGAGAGTGACCAGGCGCGTGCCGCGAAGCAGCGCCTTCAACTCGGCGAGCTCGCGGTCGCGACCGATGAACGAGCTCGACTCCGCGGGCAGGTAAGGCCGCCGGCCGGCATCGGCTGAGTCGAGGGCGGCGAGCTCCTCCGCGAGCTCGGCGGCCAGCTCCGCGAGCTCGTCGCGTCGCTCCGCGACCCAGTCGTCGTACCGGTTCTCGGGCAGCAGCTCGCCGCCGTAGAGGGACAGCGCCGCGCGGTAAGCCGAGGCCGTTCTGGCGCGACGTGCCTCCGCCGCGGCAAGCTCGAACCGGTCCACGTCCACGTCCGCCGTGAGCTGGAGCACCTCCTCGCGCACCTCGATCGCGCCCGCGTCGAGCGCGCGCCGCGCGACGTACACGGCCTGATGGAGATTGTTCGCCGCCGCGGCAGGGTCACGGTCGCGCCACAGCACATCCATCGCCTGCTCGCGGTGCACGCGATGCCCGGGCGCGAGCGCCAGCAGCTTCACGAGCTCACGCGCCTTCTTCAGCCGCCAGGACTTCTCCGGGACCGCCACGTCGTCGACAGCCGCCGCGAAACCGCTCAGAAGGGTCACACTGACATCGCCCACCGAGACCTACCGAGCGCTGTTCGTCGCTGGTCGGATCACCGCGAGTCCGTCGGCCGCGGAGATCCGCCCCGGCGTTCGAAGAGTCGCTGCGTCGCTGGTGTTCTGGTTTTCTGATGACCGACTCGCTCACGGACGACCCTTTTCGCGGTCGTCAAGCGATTTGGAACGAACCGATGACCATCCGACTCAATTACCTCGTTGCCCAACAACAGGTCGCCGATTTCACCCATTCCGCCGAGGGGGCACGGCCCGCCCAGAGCGGCTGACCAAGCGAGTCCTTTCGTGCTTGTCAATTCACCCGCTAGCGCCGACCGCGTCGGGTGGGCGCCCATGCGGCCGCTTTCCCCGATTCGGCTCACCCCGCCGGTGCGGGTGTCGGGATGAGGCCGAGCTGCTCGAGCATCAGCAGCCGATCGAACATTAGGTTGAACGAGACGTGCTGCCCGTCGCGGAACCGGAGCACCTGGATGTAGTCCACCCGTGACGGAGCGGCCAGTCGGTGGGACGTCGCCTGTCGGGCTGTGGAGGACCCCGTTGTGGGTCCCGGTGAATGTGCCCTCCTCGACCGGCAACATCATCGATGATGTGCAGGCCGTGGACCTCGACGTGCGCGTCGGGGAAGGCGACAGACCAGCTGCCATAGAACTCGGCGCAGGCCGACGTTCCCTCATCGCTCATCCCGCCCGGCGCTCGGAAGACGACGTCGTCCGCGAGCACCTCGGTGAACCCGTCGAGGTCGTGGGCGTCGAACGTCTCGGTCCCCTTCTCAAAAGCCTCGCGTACGGTCATCGCCATCAAGACCCCCTTCCGTAGGTGAGGTACAGCCCACCGTAGGAATCGGGAGGTCTCCCGCCAATGGGGTCTGGCCCCCATTGTCTGAGGGTCGATCCGCAGCGATCGCCGGCGTCACGCGACGAGTCGATCACAGGAGCGCTCGGTGCAGATTCAGAGATCCGCAGCAGCACGCGAACCAGGTGCGTCGCGATGAATGAGCGTCGCGATGAGTGAGCGTCGCACACGCGTACGAGCCCACCAGCGCGCCGCCTCCCCAAATCGCACCGCACGCGGCCGACGACCGCGCAACAGCCAGTCGAGCGTCAACAGCCCCGCGATCAGCGCCAGCGTCACTGCCCAACCCGCCGCGGTCACGTGCAGCATCGAGCCCTTTCCCCCGCCCTGGTCCCGCGTGCCGTGCCAGGCACCGCGCGGGGACCCGGCGGCTACGGTTCGACAAGACCGCGGCGGATCGCGTAGCGGGTCAGCTCGACCCGGTCGTGCATGCCGAGCTTCTCCAAGATGTTCGCCCGGTGACGCTCCACGGTCTTCTCGCTGATCACGAGCACTTCGGCGATCTGCTTGCTGCTATAGCCCTCGGCGACCAGCTTGACGACCTCCTGCTCACGGGCGCTGAGCGGCTCCTCCCGCAACGCCTGATCGGTCCGCGCGCGTCGCAAGTAATCCCGGATCAGCGGGGTCATCCCGCCTGGATAAAGGAATGGCTCACCCCGCATCGCGGCCCGGCAAGCCTCGACGAGATCGCGGTCCGCAACCGTCTTGAGCACGTACCCCGAGGCGCCGGCCTTGAGCGCTTCGTAGAGGTACTGCTCGTTCTGATGCATCGAGAGGATCAGGATCCGCACCTCCGGGCGGCGAGCGTGAAGCTCCCCGACTGCGTGGAGCCCGGTCATCCGCGGCATCGAGATGTCGATGATCACCAGATCGATGTCGCCCTCGAGTCCCCGCGCGACCGCTTCCGCGCCGTCGCCGGCTTCCGCCACCACCTCGAGGTCCGGCTCGGCGTCGAGCACCATCCGCAGCCCCCGCCGGACGACCGCGTGGTCGTCGGCCAAGAGAATCCGCGCCTTCAGCGGTGTTGGGCTCATCGCCCAGCCTCGAGCGGCGCGTCCAGGCGCACCTCGCACCCACTCCCTGACGAGCTGTTGGTGACTTTCAGCGTCGCGCCGATCAGGCTCGCGCGCTCGCGCATCCCGCGGATACCGGTGCCGGGAAGATGGCCGGTCGGCAGCCCCTGCCCCTGGTCTCGAATGGTGAGGACGAGCCGCTCATCGCTGCGCTCGAGGCTAAGCTCCGCGCGGTCGCTGCCCGAGTGGCGAGCGACGTTCGTCAGCGCCTCCTGCGCCACGCGGTAGAGGACCAGCTCAACCTCCGGCGCGAGCTGTGGCAGGCTCGGTGCGATGCGCTCGACCACCTGAAGCGCCGAGCGCTCGGCGAACCGCTGTCCAAGCACCGCCAGCGCGCTCACAAGCCCCAGATCATCGAGCGCTTCCGGTCGCAGCTCGATCGCGATCTGCCGAAGATCCTCGAGACTTGCCCGCACCTCGTCCTGCACGTCTCCCACGTCCGACCGCAGCTCCGCGGGAACCCGAGCCTGGAGCCGTGAGAGGACCAGCAGCACCGCGGTCAGCTCCTGCCCCACCTGGTCGTGCAGCTCCTGCGCGATCCGCAAACGCTCCGCCTCCTGCCCGGCCAGCACCCGGCCGGTCGCCTCCCGGCGCTCCGCCTCCAACCGGTCGAGCATCTCGTTGAACACCAACGCCAGCTCGCCCGCCTCCGACGTCGGCTGCGCACCCGGCATCCGCTCACCGGGATTGGCAAGGTCAACCCGACGGGCCAGCGCCGTCAGCGCCTGCAGCGGCCGGATGAACCGCCGCAGCACATACAGATTCACGAACGCCACCAACGCCAGCGCCGCGACCAGCACCAGCAGCTCCCGGTCGACCACGAACGACGAGATCCTGTCAGGAGCCAGCACAACGATCGTCACCACGACCGCCGCGATCAGCAACACCGCGTTCAGCCCTGCCACACGTCGAAACAACGGCACGTAACGGCGCCGGCGCTCCCGACCGGATCTCGACCCATCGGCGCTCATCAAAGGCTCCAGTGACGCAACCGCACGAAACGACTCACCAGCCCCCAAGGATCGCAGCTCAACCAGCATCAACCGCGATCCTCAGGCCGAGCGACACGGGGTCTAGTGAGCCGGCAAACCGGTGACGAAGCGCCGAGCACGGACCACCGATCGCGCTCCTCCCCGATCAGTCGATTCCATGTCCATCGTCTCGAGCTTGCGCAACATCTCCCCCAGGCGCGACTCCAACCCAGACTCAGAAATCCGCAACGTCTCTGCGATCTCGACAGACGCGATCCCCGCAAGCGACATCCCGAAGATCGCCTGCTCCTCCGTATCAAACCGCCGCCGGATCAGCTCCGCCAACCACAATGGGACCAACGGCAACAGCAACCGACCGCCAGCGACGCGGCGAATCGCCTCGCACAACTCCGATCCCAGCCCACCCTTGCTCACCAGCCCATCGGCCTCAGCCACCACCGCCGCAGCCCCAAGCAAGCCGTCGCAATACGCCGAATAGATCACAACCCTCGGCGCCCGCGGCAAACGCTTGAGCTTCCGGCTTACCCAAAGACCATTGCGACCACCGAGCTGATAATCCACGACCGCGACATCAAGCTCCTCACGCTCGGCGACAGACATTGCCTCTTCCGCCGAAGACACCACGTCGATCACCCGGAAGTCCGGCTGATCCTGCAACAACTCTCGCAACCCCCGGCGCACCGCGGCGTGATCATCGACGACAAGCAGGCGTATCGGATCCATAGTCGCCTGAAGAGCGCCCTTATCCGCGGCCTCCCGGCTGGCATGTTTCCCAACGGCAATCATCAATCCTCCAAGGCAAAGTTCCAGCCAAGACTGCCATCGGGAGCCGCACACGGAATGGGTACGAGGCCCCATTTTCTCCCAAAGCGGAGACAGCCGAGTGCCCACCCGTGTGCATCAAGATCGAGCCGGTCGAAACGGTCCTGCTCGCGTAGCGCATGAGATGGGGTGTAGACCCCATTGGCTGTCCTCCTTGCAACTCCTAGCGTGCGCCCGACGCATCCCAGTCGCACCGCACTGGCGGCAGCCGGGCACGAACCGCCCACCCGTAGTCACGTCGCGAGCTCTCCCAGCTCGAGGACCGGATGGTGCGATCACGCGTCCAGGGGGCTCATGGGCCGCGCGCTCGCCCGAGCGGGCGCGCGGCCCATCGCTGCTGGCCTCAGGCCAACAGGCCCAGAGCGGACCGGTGCCCCTCGGAGACCGGATAGAGCTCGATGACGCCTTCGATTAGATCGAGCCTCCCTTGCGCACGAGCAGCGGTAACGCAGCTTGCTCATCCGCGCCGACGACACGACTGCTCTTCGCCGGAAGCGACGGTCTCGAGGTGCGCGTGATCGCTCTCGTTCCGGCTGCAAGCGAGCGAGACCACACGCCCTGTTGTGCGTTTCGCACAATGTGCGGCGCTCGGCTCATCAATGACGCCGCCAGCGAAGGTGGAACACGGGCGGCGCACCATCAACAGGGGAGATTCGGACCGGCGCGGGAAGGATCGTTGTGACGTCGGTGTCTTGGACTGTATGCCTGCTGTTAGGCGTCTGATGTCTTATCGGGGATCGTGTGGCGGGGATCGAGCGCGGCGGGGTTCGTTGCCGTCGACGCACAGCTGCCAGCCTCGCCCTCGAGCCACCACACCCACCACGACAACCCGAACCCATACCAAGACCGCCGAAACGATGCACCCAAGCAAGCCCTACCCAAAAGGACATGGACATGATTTCCCCGCAGCTCCAGATGGCCCTCGTGCACGCGAAGGCGGATGACCTCCGCCGAGCTGCGGCCGCTCGCAACCTAACGCGGCGCCAAGCCCAGCCTGGGCCGCGCGTTGCGGCTGAAAAGAGCGTGACGCTTCGATTCGGCGTCCCGGCTGATGAGAACCGGCTTGCACGGCTGGCCGCGCTTGACAGCTCCAAGCCACCGGCGGAGCCGATCCTGATCGCGGAAGTCGAGGGGCAGCTCCTCGCAGCGCTAGCACTCTCAGACGGCTCGGTCGTCGCCGACCCGTTTCGTCCAACGGCCGATGTGATTGACCTGCTACGCGCACGGGCTCACCAGCTCGATGGCAACAGCCCGATCAGGCGTTCCGGCCGCTTGCGCTCATGGTCTCGACTCCGTGCCCCGGCCTGGCGCTAGGCAAGATGGGCACAAACGCCGATCAGACCGCGTCGTTTCGGCACCCGCTCGACGCCGTTGACATCGTTGGCTTCTCCTACCAGCAGCAGCCTTGGAGCGCCGGCGATCTCTTCCCGGATCTAGGAGGGGCGCACTTCCCCTCCAGCCCAAACCAGCGCGACGAGCGATTCCTCGGGGCCGCTCTCTCTGCACCAGCTCGTAGCAGTCGGTGGTCGATTGGCGCCGACACTGCTGCTCTTGTGCTTGCAGCCTGCGGCGCTCGGCTGGCGAACTCGGCTAACGGTGAAGCCGACGGGTCCGTCGGCGGCGGCACAGTGCTGGATCGCCTGGTCCGAGGGACAGTCGTTGCGGCGTCGGTTGGTTTGACTGCTGGCGTTCCGGGACGGGAAGTGGTCGCAAGGCTCGCTTGATGCCGCGAGACTTCCTCGATCGAGGGGAAGGGGAGTCCGTGCGATCACGGTTGCGTGTGCGCTACTCCGCCTCGTCCTCGGCTTCGAGCTCTTCCTCGAGCTCTTCCTCGAGCTCTTCTTCGAGCTCGACGATGACGATCCCGAGCGCCTCGGTGATGTTCAAGGCGGCGGATAGCGTCCGCGGCGTGCCGACGATCGGCGCGACAGCGACGAGGATGTTCTGGATCTGCTCGACCGTGACGCCGGCGTCCATCGCAGCGCCGACGTGCATGAGATAGGAGGCCGCAGGCGCATCGACCGCCACCAGGGCGGCGATGCGGGCAGCAAGGAGCGAGTTGGCGTCCAGTCCGCACCGCGCGACGGATTCCGCGGTCATGGCGGCGAGCGTGTCAAGGACGGGGGACTCAGGCGATGCGTCGGTCATTGGCGGTCCTTCCGATTGCGAACGGGTTCAAGCCCGACAATCGCGACAAGGCCCCGATGTCGCATCACCCAAATGAGATGACGCTCACGACCCGGTGGCCTCGTCCGCAGCAGCACTCCGCTTAAGGTCAATTGGGATTTCCGCTTCGACGCCTGCGACGTTTGCTGCTCGGCCGGGCGGCTGCACCGACAGGTCGCGGACTGTCGCGCATCTAGCTCGCCCTGGCCGACGCGTCGACCGTCTATGTCCGAGGCGTTTCCGTCCGGTAGGCTGGGAGGTCGACCGTGGCGCGAGACGTTCTGCGCGCCGCGGCGGTGCCGGGTCGATCGAAGGGCGTGCAGCGATGGCGTTGAGGGTGGAGGAGGCCGAAGCAGCGCTCATTCAATCCGTCTGCAGCCGCTTGCGCGACCACATTGCGCCCGAGCTGATAGACCAGTGCGAGGCGTTCGTTCGGCAGTTCTACCACTGGGTGCCACAGGAGGATCTGGCCGAGCGCAGCACCCGTGACCTCTACGGCGCGGCGATGGCGGTCTGGGACTTCGCTCGTGACCGCGCCCCCAGCTCCACCAGCGTGCGGGCCTATAACCCCGGGCTCGCAGAGCACGGCTGGCAGTCGACGAACACGATCGTCGAGGTCGTCACCGATCACATGCCGTTTTTGGTGGACTCGGTCGAGATGGAGCTCTCCCGCCGCGGATACGGGATCCAGCTCTCGATCCATCCGGTCATCGACGTGCTCCGGGACGCGGACGGTCGCCTCGCGGAGGTGTTCCCAGTGGGCGCAGGGATGACCGGCGCGCTGACCGAATCGCTGATGCAGTTCGAAGTCGATCGCGAGACCGAGCCCGAGCGCCTCGAGGCGCTCGTCGGTGGCATCCGCCGGGTTCTCAGCGACGTCAGGGCGGCGGTGGAGGACTGGCCGATGATGCGCCAGCGGATGCACGAGATCGTGGCTGGGTTCGTGTCGGTTGCGCCGCCGCTCGATCGATGCGGGTCGAGGAGGTCAAGGGATTCCTCGAGTGGGTCGATGGCGGGAACTTCATCTTCCTCGGGTACCGCGAGTACGGCCTCGTCAGTGAGGCCGGCGAAGACCATCTCCGCGCTGTCGACGGCTCGGGTCTCGGCGTCCTCAGACACCGGAGCGCAATCGTTTCCAGGAGCTTCGCGAGGCTGCCCGCGGACGTCCGGGCAATGGCTCGGACGCCTCAGCCGCTGATCCTGACCAAGGCGAACTCGCGCTCGACGGTGCACCGGCCGCTGTACCTCGATTACATCGGTGTGAAGCGCTTCGTGGCGGGCGAAGTCCGTGGCGAACGTCGTTTCCTCGGCTTGTACACGACCGCCGCCGAGGAGGCGAGCCCGCGCGAGATCCCGATCCTGCGCGACAAGGTCGAGCGCGTCATACGTCGGGCGGCGTTCCCCTGAGAGCCATGACGCGAAGGCGCTGGCAAAGACGCTCGAGAACTACCCACGGGACGAGCTCTTCCAGATCACGGACGACAAGCTGTTCGCGATCTCGATGGGAATCGTCGCGCTCGGAGAGCGCCAGCGTGTGCGCCTGTTTGTACGAAGCGATCCCTACAAGCG
>CAWIMZ010000009.1:0-451186 GCA_963837385.1 uncultured Solirubrobacterales bacterium | reverse complement strand
GCCCGCCTGTCCGGATTAGCCACTCACGGGCAGCCCAGCAAGCGCCGGCGAGAGGGCGGGAAACATCGCCGACCGCTTGCTGGAGACCGGCCTCCTTCCCGTCCAGCTAACGATCTGGTCGGTCACGACCGATGTCGCAATCGCGTGAAACGAGCGGCGTAAGGCGACGCTCGCCGGAGCCGGAAGGAGCAGCGTCGCCACCTCGGAACGGAGGATTTGGCTGACGTCGCTGGTCTGATCACCGCGACTCCAGCGGCCGCAGAAACCCGCCCCGGCATTGGAAGGATCGCTGCGCAGCTGGCGTCTTGGGTTATGTGGACGCGGCAGTCAGACGTACCGATGACCGTCTTGCGCACGGACAAGCCTTCCATCATCGTCAAGCATTGGAAATGAACTGATGAGCACCCAACTCACTTACCTCGTCGCCCAGCAGAAGGTCGCCGATTTCACTCGTACCGCCGAGCGGGCACGGCTCGCCCAGAGCGGCCGATCAAGCAAGGCCGCCTTCCGGCGAGGGGGCATCGCCCGGCTCCTCGTCTCGCGTCGGCTCCGGTCCCAGGTATCCGGAGCCGGCGTGCCCGCCGAACGGGGGTGCGCGGCGCCGGGCTTCGAGCCGTTAGTCAGCCAATCGGTGGCGACTACAGTCCCAGCTGGGCGCAACGGCGGTGGCCGCTCGGTCGCTGACGCCGAGCCCCGAGGGGAGGTGAGACACCTGCAAGCTGGCGGTCTTCTCGGTTGCGAACGGCTCGGGGGCGATCTCGCGGTTTGTGCGGCTGGCGGTGAGTAAGCGTGCGGACCTCGAGCTCTCCACGTGCCGCCACGCGGCTTCGCCGACAGTCGCCTCCGACGACGACCTCCTGGATCATGGACCGTGTTGATGGTGAGCGTGTGCGCGTCGGCGTGGCGTTCACTCCGTTTGAGACCCGCACCGACGTCATCTTGCGGCTTGCTACTCGGGCGGACGACTTGCGTCTTGATCGTGTGGAGGTCGCTGAGGGGTGGACTCACGATTCGATGATTCTGCTGGCGGAGCTTGCTCTGCGGACCTCGCGCATTGATCTCGGCACGTCGGTCATTTCGGCGTGGGGACGCACGCCGGCGACGATCGCTCTTGGCGCGGCCGGTCTGCAGCGGTGCTCCGGAGGTCGATTCTCGCTCGGTATCGGCGCGAGCAGCCCGCCGCTGACGGAGGGCTTTCACGGCACTGCGTGGGACCGGCCCGTGATGCGATTGCGCGACACGTTGACGGCGGTTCGCGCGCTCCTGACCGGTGATCGGCTCCCGAATCCCGCGCCGGGTGCCCGGCCGCTGCGCTTGGGCTCGGTCCCTGATGTGCCGGTGCCAATCGTGTTGGCGGCGTTGTCTTCGGGCTCGATCCGACTCGCGGGTGAGCTGGCCGACGGGTGGGCGCCGTTCCTGTGGGCACGATCGCGCATGCAGGACGGACTGTCGCTTCTGCAGGAAGGCGAGTCCCGTGCCGATACGCCCACCCCGACGCGTGTCTCCGTCGCCGTCCCGGTTGCGCTCGGGCCCGACGAGAAGAGCGCGCGGCGGCTCGCGGCCTGGTGGCTGTCGACGTACGTCACCCGCATGGGGCCTCTGTACCCACGGATGCTTGGACAGCGCTTCGGGATGGCCGCCGGCGTCAACGCGCTGATCGAGGCCGCGCACGACGGTCGCGAGCCCGAGCTTCCCGCGGTCGCGGAGGGCCTCGCCCGGGAGGTCACGCTGCTGGGGACCTACGATCAAGCCCGAGAAGCGATCGCTGCCTGGTTTGCTGCCGGCGCCGACAGCGTTCACCTCGTGCTCCCGCCCGGTCGCCCTGAGGACGAACTCGCCGAGATCGTGAACGTCGCGGCCGGCTTCGTCTCGGCAACCGCATCGGCACTGCCGCTGGCAGCCGAGAGCGCCTGAGCGATGTGACCTTGAGGACGGTGCGATTGCCACTCTGGCCGCGATGGCTAATCGACGAAGTTACGATCCCGGCTCGGTTCAACGGACCGCCGACCTCGGCCAGCGGCGGCGACGCGCCCGGCCTTATGACCACAGCGATTGGACCAGCCGGGCCGCGCTTGTCGCAGCCGCCGCCGCTTAAGATCTCCATAACACCCGGCGCGACGAGGATGGTGCGATCGCTTGCCTGCACGGCGACGCGACGGTCGCGCGGGTCAGCAACTTGTCGGTCACAGTGACTGGTATCAGCGCAGGCTGAGGGTCCAGCGTTCAGTGCCGTTCGCCAGCGAGGCGCTCGATCGCACTCAGACGACCCCAAACCCTCGCTTGGACCGCCTCGATCGATTCCATCCTCGCGAAGGTCGGACGCTGTGAAGCCGTCTTAGGGACCGTGCACTAGACATACGCGACCTGAGAGGGCCTCGATCGACGCGCTGTCATCCGACCGTCGTTGTACACCGATCCGCTGTCGCGCGGGCTGTCAGGAACTGTCTTCTTGGACACCCCTGTCCCTCAAGTTGGATCCGCGTCCCCCGGGAGCCCAAGAGGCGAGCGCAACGCGATGCCACGGATCGGGCCAGGACACCCCCGGCTTGAGCTTTGTGAGCGACTAGGCGCGCACCGCATCCGGCAAGGCGGTGCCGTCATCCATCCAGGTTCGAGCCGCTAAGGAGATCCACCTCGTCACAAAACGGATTCGTGGTATTTCTGTGACACCGCACCTCCACGGGCTGGAGGGGGCGCAGTCTCGTGTAGGGTCCTCGATCCGAGAGCGCATTTCAGCAGGCTTGACGCTTGATTGGACCGCTACTAACCTGACGTCGCTGGGCGACGTAGATCGAGCAGCCGGGAGGCCGGAATGAAAGCTGCAAGTCCGAAGTACGTTACGTTGCTGCTCGTCACGCTGGCGCTCGCTACCGCGGGCTGTGGCAGCTCGAGCAGCTCGAGCTCGTCGAGCGCGGCTGCCGCGGGTTCGGCGACCTCGACCTCGAGCACGCCGAATGTCGGCAAACTCCCGACGGTGAAGTTCGTGCTGCACGCGGGGCTGGCGTTCGGCGCGTTTCATCGTTATGATCTACAAGCCGTTCAAGGCTGGCGCTTTCTCCGGCGGTCTGTTCAAGCACAAGCTGACGGTCGCGAAGGCGGGACTTGCCGGCCTGTTCGCCTATCACGAGTTGAAGCTGGCGGTGAAGGACGCGCAGGCCAGTCCGAAGCTGGCGAAGCTGGTGGCGCCCGTCACTGCGCTCGCGGACAAGCTCAAGTCGATTGGCTCGAGCGTGAAGAGCGGGAAACCGGACGCTTCGTCGCTGTCATCGGCGAACGGCGACATCACGAGCGTCTCTGGCCTGGCGAGCGCGGCGGGCATCTCGGTTCCGGATCAGATCCCGTCCGCAGCCCAGCTCGCAGCCGGCGGCACAAGCTAGCGAATGCCTCGATACTCCAGAACATAGGAGGCTACAGATCATGGTTGACTGGGAGAAGCTTGCAGACAAGGCGAGCGATGTCGTGGAGAAGCGCGGCGGTACCAAGTCGCTCGAGGAGGATGCGGGCGAACTGGTGGATATCGCCAAGGGCGGCGGAACGCTGTCGGACAAAGCCAAGCAGGCAGCAAAAGCACTGAAGGAGCCTGGAGCGCATGAGCAGGCGTCCGCGGCAGCATCAGACGAGCAGAGCTAAGCACGCGAGGAGGTAGTGGTGACCAATCTTGTTGAGATCGAGGGCATCGCGGAGACGTACGCGGCGAAGCTTCATGAGGCGGGCGTCGGTACGGTCGAGGCGTTGCTCTCCGAGGGCGCGACGCCCGCGGGTCGCAAGCAAATCGCCGAGGCGTCCGGGATCAGCGACGAGC
The DNA here is from genome assembly GCA_963837385.1 of uncultured Solirubrobacterales bacterium. Classification (GTDB taxonomy): domain Bacteria; phylum Actinomycetota; class Thermoleophilia; order Solirubrobacterales; family Solirubrobacteraceae; genus Palsa-465. Next base: position 447,384 of record CAWIMZ010000009.1, on the reverse strand, counting down.
GCATTCTCAAGTGGGTCAACCATGCCGACCTGTTCCGAATTAACGGCGTTGCCGGGGAGTACGCCGAGTTATTGGAGGCAGCTGGAGTGGACACGGTCGTCGAGCTTGGTCATCGCAACGCGGAGAATCTCACCGGGGAGCTGGAAGAGGTCAACAAATCCAAGCGCCTGGTTCGGCGCGTCCCCTCGCTCAGCGAGGTCACGCGCTGGATCGACGAGGCGAAAGCGCTGCCGCGCGCCGTCAGCTACTGATCACCAGCGTGTGTGCTGGAGGGTCGGCCGGTCGACAGTTATTGGTTCGGCGAGCGGATTAATAGTGACTCCGTGTTGCAGCTGATGCCCGGGGATTCGACGACAGCGCCCGCCAAGCGGTACGCAGCCGTCATCAAGATCGGCGGCCCCGGCGGGATGGGCGTCGGACGCAACCTCTACCTGCTCCCATCGTCGCCCGTCGCGGGGCTGAAGAAGCGGCTCCCGAAGGCGCAGATCGAGGCCCCAACGCGTCCTGCACACGCTCTGGGAGCACTGCCTCAGTGTTGATCGCCTCAGCGACCGGTACGTTGCACGTCACGGCGGTTCGTCCTTAGACGGAAGTTACCCTCGGGTAACTTCGGCTTCGATCTTGGTGGATCGCCCGTCACGCTCCGACTCTCGCAGGGTCCATCCCGAGCGTGTCGTGGGCGGCGGCAGTGCGGTGCCGCGTCCAGCCACCGTTGCTTCGAGGAGCGGCCGCGAAGCCGTCCGCCGCCAGCCGTTTGCTGATGGCCTCGCATACGAATCTCAGCAAGCACCTGTTCGCCCTCGACCGCGTCTGCTGCTTCGCCTCGCGGAGCAGCACCGTGGCCGGTGCGGAGTCCGGCTCGAGCTGTAGCGACTCGCGGACCGCCGGGGCGATGCAGCAGCCTGCCGCACGCGGCGCGAGCGCTGGTTCTCGTCCTGAGCGATAGCGTCGAGATGCCACACGAGCGCTTCTCCTTTGCTCTGGCGATGCGGGAGTCTCATGTGCGCAATCCCAGGCTGGCCGCTGGCACTCGAATGGAGCTGTGTCGGTGCCTGGTTTGGCATCTCTTAGATCCCGCGAGTTGCGGGAGCGGGTCCTGGGGCGCCCCACCGGCCCCCTGCAGCTGGGTCTAAAGTGCGCTATCGCAAGCCAGGGTTGCGTCGCGTGAGCGGGGGGACGGCGAAGTTAGCGCGGGCGTATCTGTCGCAGCGCTCCAATGCCGCGGATGTGGCACCCGCTTGCCGAGACGGATTAGCGAGGCCCGAGGCGATCGCTCTGTAAGCATGCCAGGCGTGAGCGGGAGGACCCGAGGCCGGTGGCAACGGAGCCTATGCCCGGGGTTACTTCGGAGCGTTGCTCCCGAGGTGCTCTCGGGGGTGTCAGACAACGACCCGACCAACGTGGGCACGGCTGCAGCCGTCGGGGCCCAAACCGGCTACCAACTGTCCTGGGTGGCACTACTCGTCGCTCCCCTGCTGGCAGTCGTTCTAACCATCGCGGCCCACGTCGGGGCGGTGGCGCGCGACGACCTCCAAACGCTGACGGTGAAACGCTACGGCCGGCGCGTGGGCGCAATCCTCCTAGTGTCGGCGACCATCGGTCTCGCGTTCTAGCGGCTCGATGCCCGTCACCCGATTGGGGTGACGATCGTCAGCTCGCGGTCCGCGATCATCCTTCACTTCTAGTTCACAAGTGATGCCCATTCAAGGACACCCAGATCTCTCGAATCACGACCTGCCGCGGGCGCAGCAGCTGCTGATGCTCGAGTTCGGTTCGCGCGATGAGTTCGACGATCCCAAGCTCCAGTACCGCAGGTTGTTCTCGGAGTTGCTGGGCACGTTCTTCCTGGTGCTCGTCGCCGCGGGCGGCGGGATCCTGCACGCCAAGGGCCAGATCAGCCTCGCCGCCGCGGTGGTCGCGCCCGGGCTGATGGTGCTGGCGATCATCCTGTTCATGGGCGCGGTCTCGGGCGCACACTTGAACCCGGCCGTGTCGCTGGCGTTCGCGGTGCGAGGTGACTTCCGGTGGAGGCGGGTGCCGGGCTACATCATCGTGCAGCTGCTCGGCGCGACGCTGGCGTGTCTGTTCCTGCTCGCGGTGTTCGGCAACGTCGAGCACCTCGGCGCGACCCTGCCTGGGCCCGGCTACCACGATTGGCAGGCGTTCCTGATGGAGATCGCGCTGACCGCGGGGCTGCTGAGCGTGATCCTCGGCACCGCGTCGGCCGCGCAGAACGTCGGTGCGCTCGGCGCGCTCGGGGTCGGCGGCTACATCGCGCTGGCCGGGCTGTGGTCCGCGCCGGTCAGCGGCACCTCGATGAACCCGGCGCGCTCGTTTGGCCCGGCGCTGGTCAGCGGCGATTGGCACGCCTACTGGGTGTATGTCGCCGGGCCGTTGATCGGCGCGGCGATCGCGGTGGGGTGCGCGATGATCCTGCGCGGCCGCGGCGGCGACCCGATTTCCCACGCGGCGGGCTCCGGCGTGCTGACCCCGGGACGCCACGAGGAAAAGGCCAAGCTCGCGCGGGACATCGATAAAGGGAAGGTGGTCCCACCCGGGCTCACGCCGACGAGCACAGACGAGGGCTCGTAACCCGAGACACCGGCGAGCTCATGCGCGTGATCGCTAAACAGGCCCAGGGCACCTTCAGCGATGACGTCCCTGGCAGCCCCACCGTGCGATCGCGTCGCGCCGCCGACCGGTTTGCCGGCTTGCCAATCGCGCAGGCGGCCCTCGAGTTCGCCTCGACCCGCCACGCGGATCATTATCGGGAGATCGACCGCGCGCCGTTCATCGCCCATCCGATCGAGGTCGGCTCGTTACTGCACTGCGATGGTCAGCCAGACGAGGTCATCGCCGCCTGGCTGCTTCACGACGTGTTGGAGAAGACTGCGACCACCAGCCGGCAGCTCCGTCGCCGGTTCGGTGCTCGCATTGCGCGGCTCGTCGAATTGGTCTCAGACGATCCATCGATCGGCGATTACGAGAAACGTAAACGCCAGCTGCGCGATCGCCTCGCCCCCGGCGAGTCCGAAGCGCTCGCGATCTTCGCCGCAGACAAGATCGCCAAGGTCCGGGAGCTCGCGCTACTGCCACCGTGGCGACTTTACGAAACCACCGCCCGGGCTAAGCTCACTCATTACCAAGCGAGCCTCGAGATGCTCCGCCGAGTTGCCGGGGATCTCGCCCTCGTCGATCGTCTCGACGCCGTGCTCAACCGGCTCGTTTCACCCGCGATCGCCAGGACGCACAGCGCCAGAGCGATCGCGACCACCGCACACTCGAAGCGCAGTAACCAGCGAGGTCGCACAATCTGAAAGCAGCGTCGGAATGACGCCGAGTAAGCCGCAGACTTTGGGCCGAGCCCAACTGCGGTCCATCACCGAGTGGCACGCTCGTTTTCAAGCCCGGAGCAGCAGCGAGCACGACCAGTCGTTAGCCGGCGACGGGTCGCCCAGCAAGCGGGAGCGCGAAGTCGGCTAAGGGCTTGGCCGCTCCCGCATTCAGATCAAGGAGCGACAGCCGCAACGGCGCCGAGGTTGACTATCGCTGCGGGCGAGCACCAGTGGTCTCAGTCCGGGGGCGCACGATTGCTGCATCCGCCCGGCTATGTGCAACTCCAGAGACGCCACGGCCGGAAGCTCGACTCGCGCCTGAGGAGCGCGGCCATCGCTCCGTCGGACGAACCAGCAGCGTTCGCTGAGGCGGGCGTTGCTTGCTCGCGGTCGCGCCCGCCCGGCGGTCAGCAAACGGCCACCCGCGTACCCCTCGCGGCCGCGGTCCGCGAAGCAATCGTCCACGCGCGCGACCCGGCGCTGCTGCTGCCGCCCAATCTCGAGCGTCCGGCTGCCGCGGTCGCACGATCGCTTTGATCCTCCCGAGCCTCGCGTCGCGCGATCGCTTCGGCGACGTTGCGGTCGTCCCCGATCCGGCTGTGCCGGCGGGGCGGCGCGCTGTCGCCACCGCCCGGGAGCAAGCACCAAGACATACCGTGAAGCGCGCCTCCATTCGGTTCACGCGGGGCAATCGAGGCGATCTTGACGAAGTCGAGGTTCAGCGAGCGGGCCTTCGTCCGGCAAACACGGTTCAATCCACTGTCACAGCGCGATCGAACTGGAGGAATCCATTGCCGTTAACACAGACGCAGTTGGTCGCCGCGGTCGCCGAACGCGCGGACATAAGCAGAAGCGACGCGAAGCTGGCTCTCGGCGCGCTGGACGAGATCGTGCTCGAGGAGCTTGGGAACGCGCAGAAGGTTCGGATCGGCGGGCTCGTTCAGCTGACAGTCCGTGTGAAGCCGGCTCAGAAGAAGCGTAAGGGTCGCAACCCGGCAACCGGTGAGGAGATCGAGATCGCTGCTAAGCCGGCGAGCGTTGACCTGCGGGCTCGGCCGCTGGCGAAGGCAAAGGCGGCGCTGCCCTCGGTGCAGAAGGCCCGACGTCGCTTGGCCGCCTGACGAGCTGAATAGCCTCCTCTGACCGGACAGCTGCGCGGTGGCTGCTCTCACCCGGCAGCATGCGACAGCCAAGAGGTCGGTCCCTCCGACCGCCGCACCGGTGCCTGCCACCGTGATTCCGTGGGAACTGCGGGTACACGGTTCGCCACGGTAGGGCGGGGCGCGACACGGTTGCTTTGCATCAAACGGGGCAGTCCGACGGAGACTGCTCCGTGGGCGACGAAGCGGCAGTCTCGCGCGTACGGGGTCGAACGTGATCTTGAGCTTGTGGGCGAGGGCCTCGGCCCGATCGCTGCTGACCTGAATCGCCAGCTGCCCCCGGCGACGCCAGCGGCAGCTCCGTCCCGAGTTGAGGAGCCCCATCCGTGGCTAACGAGCTAATTGGGGGATCCCTTAGCTTGTGCCTGAAGCGGAGTTGGGGTGGATCGCTTGGATGCTGGGGAGGATGATCGTGAAGATCGCGCCGCCGTCGCGCGCGTTGCTGGCTGTCCCGGTGCCGCCGTGCTGTTCGATAATGCGTTGGACGATCGCGAGGCCAAGTCCGCTGCCGGGCTGACCGCGGGAGCTGGTGCCTCGGTAGAAGCGATCGAAGACGCGCGGGAGGTCTGTCTCTTCGGTCCCGGGCCCGTGGTCACGAACCCGCAGTCCTTCCTCAGACAGGGCAATTTGGACGACCTCGCCTCTCGGGGAGTGTCGCGCGGCATTGTCGAGCAGGTTGTTGACCGCTTGGGTGATCTGTTCGGGAATGGCGTAGGCGGTGAACGGTTCGAGGTAGGCGTCGAACGCGACCTGGGGGCTGTCGCGGCGCGCGCGGTTGACGGCGTCTTCGATTAGCTCGTCGAGGCGGACCTGCTCGAAGTGCTCGTCCTGGGGAGTCTCGCGAGCGAGCTCGATCAGGCCAGCGACGAGAGTGGTCAGCTCCTCGCTCTGTTCAACGACGTCGGTGAGCAGCTGGTCGGGGTCTGACCGGTCAAGGTCGGGGTTCTCGAGCAGCAGCTCGGCGTTGGTGCGTAGGCTGATGGCTGGCGTGCGGAGCTCGTGCGAGGCGTCAGCGACCAGCTGGCGCTGGTCTTTGACCGACCGGTCGAGTGCCGCGCGCGAGGTTTGTAGGCGGTCAAGCATGGTGTTGAAACGCCCCGCGAGCTGCCCGACCTCATCAGCGGAGCGAAGCTTGATGCGCTGGGTGAGATCCTCGGTTTCGCTGACCAACTGCGCGGTGCCCGCGACCTCGGCCAGCGGCGCGAGAACCCGCCGCGCTGCGGCGGTTGTTTGTTATATGGTGGTCCGTCGTGAGCTTCGCGGTCATGATCTGCGCGTACTCCTCATAGGTCGGCTGGCGGCCGACCTCGCTGGTGAACGTGCTGATGTAGTCGCTCACGAACCCGTCCATAGCGCCGTCGTCGCGCGATACGGCCGCCCAGCACAGGCGCGTCGCGCGCCGGGATACCAACGCACCAGCTGACGGCAAGGCAGCAGCTGCGGCGTTCCTATACGGACGCCGGGACGGTTTCCACGGGCGCGCACTCGGCGAACGCTTCGACCAGTCGCCTGCGCTGGAGCTCAGCGGTTGTCGGGCCGATGTCCTGCCAGCGTTGGGCGACAACGCCGTCCATCAGCGTGTCGAACGTCGTGCGAGCCTCCACGGCTTCAGCGTCGGTCGGGGAGTTTGCGAGCAGAAGCCCTTCGGCTGCCCACAGGATGCTGTCGGCTTCGGCGTCGAACAGCTTTACGTTGCGGAGCTCCTCAACGAGACCGCGAACCGCTTTGTAAGCGTCGTAGCGGGCTGTGTGGGTGCTGTCCATGGCATGCTCTCTTCAGTCGAAAGATTCGGAGTGTGTACTTCGACTGTAGGGAGTATCGGCGCGCTGACCGGAACTCTTGCGCCCGGATTTCGATGAGGCGAGGCATCCACTTCACCGAATGATCGGATCGCGGGCGCGCCCCAGATGATCAGCACGGGGAAGCCCTCGGGTCGCGCAGGCCCACGGCGAGCGCCCCGAGCGAGTAATCGCCCGTTGTGCGCGAAGCGCGTAGTCGCCTCGCTCCACCGCAAACCGGCTCGTAGTTGTCCGTAGCGGCGGCTGGAACCTCTGAGGCCCTGGGCCGGATACATGCACGGGGCCGAGAGATGGCGACAGGCAGGGAGGGAGACGTTGGGTTCACCCCTTGAGTCATCCCGCTCAGGGGTCGGAGGGAAGGCGAGGGGCGCTAGTTCCACTCCATGATGGTTTGCGGGGACGCAAATCCTGCTGGCCAGCTGGGACGCGGGCGTCGACGCAACGTTCGTCGCCAAGATGAACGCGCAGGCGCAGGCGCTCGGCCTGGACCGCACGCGCTACGCCGATGCCAGCGGCGTTCAGGCCGGGACGGTGAGCACCGCTGGCGACCAGGTGCGCCTCGAGATGGTGGCGCTCGAGGTTCCGGCGTTTCGGCAGATCGTGGCCATGCCGGAGGTGACGCTGCCGGTGGCGGGGCAGCAGTATCACGTCGACGCGCTGCTCGGCAGAGACGGGATCGTCGGGGTCAAGACGGGCCACCTCACAGGCGGGAGGGTGCTTCGTGGTCGCCGCGCACGAGCTGGTGGGGACAAACCGTCACCGTGGTCGGGACCGTGCTCCACCAAGTGGCCACCCGAGCACACCGAGCATCATCGAGGCCGCCTTCCACGCCTGCTTGCGAGCATGCGCCACGTCCTCGGGACGGTCCCGGTCGTCCGTCGCGGCGCAGCGCTCGACATGGGTAAAGGCGCCGTGGGCAGATCAAGTCACCGTCCGCGCCGTCGGGTCCGCATCGGTTCTCGGCTGGCCCGGCTTGCCTATCCACACCACGATCGCGACGGTGTCCCACTCGGCCGTCCCGCTCGAGGCCGGGCAGGGCGTCGGGACCGCTTTCGTAGCGGCCGGCGAGCAGCGCGCCCGGGTCCGCCTCGTCACCTCGCGCACCCTCCCAAAGCCGTCCCTCGTCTGGCGTCTCACTCACCCGTAGCGACCGTTGTCGAAACCGACGCCACTCGCGCTGGATGCATCCAGGACACCCGCACCCGCCTGCGGCGCCTCTAGATCTAGACTCGGGAGGCGAGGAACGGGCGGAAATCACGAGCGCCCGTAGCGTTTGGCGGCCTCCCGCTTTCCGCCGCGACTAGCGAGGCGTCAGTTCTGGCCGCCGCGAGATCGCTCGCAATCGGCAACGAGCGCCCCCCCACAATTGCATAAGCCACCACGAGCCTCGATCACAATGCCGCGACCGAGGACTTGCGCGCGTACGCTCGTCGTGGTGTTTGAGACGACCGCCTTCCTCGCCAAGCGCTACTTCGCGGCGCTCGCTTGCTGTCTGTCGGCGCTCCCGCAAGTGCGTCGCGCCTCGCTCGCGGCGCAGCAGTAGCCTCGGCCCAAGCGATTAGTTCTACTTTGGAACGATTCGGGCCATCTCCAGACATCGCACTCTGCCAAGCAGATCTCGAGCCCATGAGATGTCAACCGCAGAGTTGCCATCCCGGTTGCCATCCTCGACCTCAAGCCCCAACAACCCCGCCGTTGGTGGGTTCTCGCGCCTGGTGATCCCTATTGTCACCATCTGCCACCTTTACCCAGATGTACGGGCGCGCTACCCGCAAGCGGCGCGCCGTTAGCGTATCACCGCTGGGCATCGCGCAATTCGCGTTCGACGTCCCGAGCCATCTGCCGCTTGCGCATCGTCTCTCGCTTGTCGTAGAGATCCTTGCCTCGGGCAAGGGCAATTTCGACCTTCGCCCGTGAGCGCGGTCCGGAGAAGTAGATCCGCGTCGGCACGAGCGTCAGGCCGCGCTCACGGGTCCTTTTAACCAGTCGCTCGATCTCGGAAGCGTGCAGCAGCAGCTTGCGGTCGCGCTCGGGGTCGTGGTTCTCGCGCGACGCGGGGCCGTACGGCGGGATATACACGCCAACCAGCCATACCTCCCCGTCGCGAACGACAGCATAGGAGTCCTTGAGCTGCGCTTTGCCGTCTCGTAGCGACTTGACCTCTGTCCCGGTCAGGGCGATTCCCGCCTCGAAGCGCTCCAGCAGGTTGTAGCGATGCGACGCCTGACGGTTTGTCGCCACGTCGCCCGCTGATGCCTTCCGTTTGCGCGTCTTGGCCATGCTTTCAATCCTCATCCCACGCCGGGAGCAGGTCCACCCTACCCCGCGGCGCGTCGACCCGTCCGACCCGCACCCGGATCGGATCGCCGAGGCGGATCGCACGGCCGCCGTGAACCCCGATCAGCATCGTGCGCTGCTCGTTCAGCTCCCACCAATCGCCACGCATCCGGCGCACAGGCAGCATCCCTTCGAAAGCTTGATCCGCACCGAAGGCCACGAATGCGCCGGCCCCGATCACCCCGACCACTTCGCCTTCGCACACGGCATCCGGGTCGGAATCGAGCAGTGCCCGCTCGAGCAGAAAGCAGCGGGCGACATCGTCCGCGTCCCGCTCGATCATCATCGCCTCACGCTCCCGCGCCGAGGTCCACGGTCCCGCCGACGCCACCCACGAGGCGTCCGGCGCTACGCCGCCCGCGACCGCTGAGAGCAGCGCCCGGTGGCAGATCAGGTCCGGATACCGGCGAATCGGCGAGGTGAAGTGGCAGTAGCGTGGCGACTGCAGACCGGCATGGCCGAGATTGCGGTGGTCGTAGTAGGCCTGCTTGAGCGAGCGCAGCACGAGACGCGTCAGCGCCACGCGCCCGTGACCGGTGCGCGACACGTGACGCTCGACGAGCTGCGATGCCTCCCCCGCGAGGTCCGCCGCCTGCTGCGGCGTGATCCGCTTCGGCATCGGTGGAGTCGGCACGCCAAGCGACTCGAGCTGCTCGATCAGGCGCTGCACCGCAGGGGGATCAGGCCGTTCGTGCACTCGGTAGAGAGCCGGCACATGCCGGGACTCGAGCAATCCGGCGACCTGCTCGTTGGCCGCGATCATCAGCTGCTCGATCAACCGGTGAGACTCGGTCTGAGCGACGAACTCGGCGGAGATCACGTTGCCCCGAGGATCGAAAGCGAACTCGGGCTCCTGAGACTCAACGACGAGCGCCGCCTGCGCCGTTCGCCGGGCCGCGAGCCCCGCAGCGGCGGCCCGCGCCGCCGCCAGCGCCGGACCCCAACGTTCGCCGGCCGGCTCGCTTCCAGCGAAGATGCGGTCCACCTGACCGTACTCCAGTCGCTCGTCGGAGCGGATCACCGAACGGTAGAACGCCGTGCTCCCCACGCTATCGCCGCGAACCGTCATCTCGACCGTTACCGTCAGCCGATCCTGGCCGGGCAACAGCGAGCAGGCATTGTTCGAGAGCTCTCTCGGGAGCATCGGCTCGACGGCGCCAGGTACGTAGACGCTGGTCGAGCGCCGGTATGCCTCGCGATCGACAAGCGAGCGCGGCTCGAGGTACGCCGAGACATCGGCGATGTGGACCCAGACCCGCCAGGAGCCGTCCTCGAGAGCCTCGGCGGAGATCGCGTCGTCGAAATCTCGCGCGCTGGCCGGGTCGATTGTGAATGTGGGCAGATCGCGCACGTCCCGGCGCCCGCCACCGGGCTGGACCGCCGCAGCAGTCTCGCGGGCCTCGTGCTCGACTGCCGGATCGAACGAGCGGCGCAGCCCGCGGTCGACCATCAAAGCCTCGATCACGTCCCGGGCGACATCCGGGCGCCCGACGCGCCGCGCGACGACCGCGCGGCCGCGGGCACGGCCGTCGCGACCGGAGGCAGCGCGCACGATCACCAGGTCGCCAACGCGCGCCTTCTGATCGCGGCTGACGGCGAATCGGGGGCCCGGCCCAAAGAACGGCTCGGCGACCAGGAATTTCCCGCGCCGCTGAATCACGGCGACGCGGGGCGCGCCGGTGGCGCCGCTCTGGGATGCGCTCACTGGACTCTGGCGGCGAGGACTCGTTCCGCGGTCGCGAGCGCCTCGTCTCGCGGTGTCCCGGGGTTGTCGCTCGCGACCACGTTCGGAGTCACGCCGGCGCCTTCCTTGACGCCACCAGCTCCGAGGTTGCGACCGCTGGGGGTGTAGTAGTAGCCGGCGGTGATGTCGAGTGCGCCGCCGTTGGGAAGCCCTTGCACCTCTTGGAAGACGCCCTTCCCGAACGTGTGGGTGCCGACCACCAAGGCACGGTGCCGGTCCTGCAGCGCGGCGGTGACGATCTCCGAAGCTGACGCCGTGCCCCGGTCGACGAGCACCACCACGGGGACCTTGGTCGAGATCGCGTTGCCGGTCGCCGTGAAAACTTGGGCGGGCGAGTTGCGCCCCCGGGTCGACACGATCGTGCCGTCGGGAAGAAAGATGCTCGCGGTGTTCACCGCCTCCGAGATCAGGCCACCGCCATTGCCGCGCAGATCCAGGATGATCCCGCGGGCGCCCTGACGGAGCATCTGCTGCACGTCCGCCCGGACCTCGTCCCCAGCCCCGTCCTGATTGAAGGTGGTGAGCTGAACGTAGCCCAATCTCGTTCCGTTGTACTTGACCAACCGATCGTCGGCGATCGGCAGCGTGAAGCTCTGGCGCGTGATTTGCATCGCTTGGCGGCGACCGTTCCTGATCAGCGTCAGCCGCACATGGGTCCCGGCACGGCCGCGGATCAGTTGCGAATCGAAGTCGGCGGAGTGACCGGCGAGTTCAGTCGTCCCCACGGCCACGATCACATCGCCGGGGGCGAGTCCCGCCTGGGCGGCCGGCGTTCCGGGAAAGACACCGACGACCCGCAGCCCGCGGCTGTCGGGCTTCACGTCGATCCCGATGCCGCTGATGTGGGGGCTTGGATGGCCGAAGGCGCGATAGTCGGCTGGACTGATGTACTGCGAGAACGGATCGTGGAGGCTGGCCACCGCTGCTGCCAGACTGCTGTTGACGAGCTGCCCCGGGGTCACACGCTGGTAGTAGTCGCGCTCGATGATCCCGAGCGCCTGGTTGACCAGTTGGCCGCCGCTGTCGTCGACGAACGTACTGCGCAACGGTGCCGGGAGCCAGCTCGGATGGCCTCCGAGCCAGATCCCGAGCAACAGAACGACGAGCGCGATCGCAAGCCGTGCTGCGATCCTCGAGGAGCGTGCCGAACGCGGGAACATCCTAGGAATGGAGGGTAGCCGGGTGCGCGCGGGCGATCGCTGCAACCGCGCGCGCTGGCGGCGCGTCGTGGGGTCGCGCGCTTATCGGGCTGTATCTGTACGGCGCCGGCGTAGCCCGGTGGGGCCGAAAGGCACCTCGAGCGCGAATCGCAGTACTTGCGAGCCAGCCGGTCGAGTCCGTGCTCGCCTCGCGGGCTGTCTCGAACGGCGGCAAGTACCGAATCGCGTGTGGGGCTCTCTGATCCGTCCGTAGCCGTGCGGACGACTTGGCCGATGGAGTTGATCGCTTCGCTGAGCTGCGGGGATGGCTGCGCGATTCCGAGCCCGGCACGCCATCGGAGCGCCTCCCTGTCCGTCGGCCAGCACAGCCTCGGCAGGCTCGGGCGCGCAAGCCAGCACTTCTGCGACCGCTTCGGCCCAGGACATGAGGATCGTGAATTCCTCGACTTCAAGCACGGGCCTGCCACAAAGACGCTTGCGCTCCGGCTCGCTCATCGCTGCGTCAGATCCCGCGGTCGCGGGCGCCGATTGCGTGGTGGCTCGCGCTATGTGGCTGTCGTTAGCAGAGCTCGCCTTGGCGGTGTTGTATTCCTCGGCGGTTATCTCGCCTCGGTCGCGTAGCGCTGCGAGCCGCTCGAGCTGATCGGGGAGCGGCGCGTTCGGCGGCGCGGAGCCCTTGTTGCGCTGGCGGCGTTCGCGGAAGGCGTTCATTCGTGCCCGGATCGCGCGGTCGCGTCACCGGGCCGAGCGTCGGGGAACTCGACCGCGGTTTGCCGGCGAAGCATCTCGGTCCCGAACAACGCGAGCGCCAGGAACACGATGATGCCGACCGGCGTGCCGGTCGCCGGGATCGGGTCCCAGATGAAGATCAGCACCATCACCCCGGCCGCAATTGCGAACGTCGCACCGACGTGCTCGCGCAAGAACGGGGCGATCGCGCGCCGCGCGACCACCGCGACGCGCGCCGGACCGGCGAACCAAGCCGCCACGACCACCACCAGCCCCACGAGGATGAACGCTCCAATGATCTGGCCGAGCAACCCCGTCGCGATCACCAGGACCGCGTGGACCGCCGGGCGGAGCGAAGCGTCACTCACCAGCCCGTTCGTGACCTGCGATTCCAGAATCGAGCGACCGGCCCACCCGACCACGCCCGCGAACACGATCGAGAACCCCACCGTCATCAGCGTCCTGCGCCGGTGGTTGCGCGCGAGGAAGATCGCCAACAGGTACAGCAGCGGGACGAGGATCGTCAGCCACAGCGCCAGCCCCTTCACCGCCTTGCCGCCGTTCTGCACGTACTTCAGCTGGTTTGACTTGAACACCGTCAGGTTCGCGACCGACGCCGGAAGCTTGGCGCCGAGATTCGGCGGCAGCCCGAGGCGAGCCGCGACCGTGTCGACGATCGAGGCCAGATCGAGCGTCACCGCGCCGCCGTTGACCTTGACCGCCCCCTTGCCACCATTGACGATCGCGATGAACGTCTGATCGGCCGCGCGATTGGCGTTCGCCCACAGGGTCTGAACCCGCGGACGGGTGAGCGCGAGCTCCACCCCCTGCACCGCAGCGTTTTGCAGCGCCCCCGCCGCCGGGCCCGCGAGCGGCTGCAAACCGCGGCGGCAACCCGGACTTGATGCAGCCCGGCAACATTCACGTTCGCGTACAGCTGATCGACCAGGTAATTCGCAGTCTGGTTGCGGATCGTGCTGTTCTGCAGCAGCTGCGTGCTGGTGTTCGCCCAATTGTCCGGGCTAAACAGCAGCCGGTTCGCATACACCGAGAACATCGCCACGATCGCCAGCACGGTAGTGACCGTGATCAGCGCGTCGACGAGGATCAGCCGGCGGCGAGAGATCGAAGCTGTTGCCGGGGACCCAGGAGCGGCGCCGGTATCAGTCGGACCGCGATCCCCAGGCTCCGCGGAGTGCTCTGGCCCAGGACTGTCGGGTCCATCGGTTGATGTGGGGCGTTCGCTCATAAGGTCCTCAGGGGATCTTGATGGAGGCATGAGATCCGGGCATCGTCCGAATCGGGTTAACCGGTTCGTCGCTCACCCGTTTCGATCAGCCGGCCGGAGGGCCTGAGACGCGATGGCTCCCGGTCCGATGCCAAGGAACCACCCGCGCCAGTACGTTTCTTTTTCGGCCCTCAGCTCGCCGGACTCGTCCGGGCAGCGTCAGACCCGCAGGAACCGTCGCAGCGAGAGCCCAGATCCCAGCGCTGACACGAGCACGCCGGCGCAAAGCAGCACCGCCACGAGCGCGGAGAAGCCGATCGTCTGTGGCGCCGCGATCAAGGTCCAGTTGTTCGCGAGCGGATCGAGCAGGACGACCTTCGTGATCGCCAGCACCGCGATCGCCAGCACGGCTCCTACGGCTCCGACGACCGTCCCCTCGATCACGAACGGCCAGCGGATGAACCAATCGGTGGCTCCGACCAACTTCATCACTTCCACTTCCCGGCGCCGCGCGTAGAGCGAGAGACGAATCGTGTTCGCGATCAGCAGCACCGAGGCGATCGCCAGCAGCACGAACAGTGCCGCCGCGGTGATCGTCACCAGGTTCGTGACCTCGAGGATCTTCTTCGTGTCGTTCTTCTTGTTCGACACGCTCTGGATCGCATTGTCGATCGTCCCGGAGCCGCCGCCGGGCGCCGGTGGGGTCAGCGCGTTGCGAACAGTCAGCACGTTGCTCGGGTTGTCGGGGATCACGTGAAACGTATCCGGCAGCGGGTTCGAAGCGAGCAGCGCGTACGCCTGAGGATCGGCCTTCGACTGTTGCTCGTAGGCCTGCTGCTTGGAGACGAACTCGACCGACTTGACGTGCGGCACCGCCAGCAGTTCCTTGCGCACGCGCGCATCGTCGGCGGCGGTCGCCGTCGACTTCATGTAGACGTCGACCAGTACTCGGTGGCGAACGCTGTTCGCGGCTCCGTTGGTCGCCTGGACGATTGGGATGAAGACGCCCAGCACCAGCATCGTGACGAGCACCGTTGCCAGCGCGGCGAAGCTCGGCGCCGCATTGCGGCGCATCGCGCGCCACGCCTCGCGCAGAAAGAACCCGAACCGCATCGCCTACAGTCCCGGCGGACGGGTCGCCGGGGAACGGAGGCGCCGGGCGAACTCGCGCGTCGTTTCGTCGCGGGCGTAGAGACCGGTGGCCTCGTCGCGGACGATCCGTCCGCGCGAGAGCTCGAGCACGCGGCGCCGCATCTTGTCGACCATCGCCTGGTCATGGGTAGCGACGAGCACGGTCGTGCCGGTGCGGTTGATCCGGTAGAGCAGCCGCATGATGTCGATGCTGGTGTCCGGATCGAGGTTGCCGGTCGGCTCGTCGGCCAGCAGGAGGGGCGGATGGTTCACGAACGCGCGAGCGATCGAGACCCGCTGCTGCTCTCCGCCCGAGAGCTGGTCGGGGAAGTTGTGGAGCTTGGTTGAGAGGCCCGTGAGTCGCAGGACGTCGGGCACCTTGGAGCGGATTTCCCTACGCGACTGACCGGTGACCTGAAGCGCGTAGGCGACGTTGTCGTACACGGTGCGGTTCGGCAGCAGCTTGAAGTCCTGGAAGACGACTCCGATGTTGCGCCGGTAGAAAGGAATCCGTGTGCGCTTGATCTCGTCGAGCTCGTGACCGGCGACCTGAATCGCTCCTTCGGTCGGATCGATCTCCTTGATCAACAGTCTCATGACCGTCGACTTGCCAGACCCCGTCGAGCCCACCAGGAACACGAACTCTCCGCGGTCGATCGAGAAAGTCGCCTGGTCGAGGCCGACATCGCCGGGCGCGTAGTGCTTCGAGACACCGCGGAACTCGATTACCGTTAGGGCGCTGGAGACCGGAGCGGGCGCTTCCCGGGGTCGGGCCTTGGGAGCGAGGACGGGGGGACGTGTAGGGGCGCCGGAACCGTTCGAGCGCCGAGTGCGGGACCTAGAGTCTGAGGTAGCCATAGCGGGGAGGCAGCCTAGCGATGCCTCCTCCGGCCCGCCTCTCAAAAGGGGGGCTTGCAACGACTTTTGCAGGCACTTCCTCTGAAGAAGGGATCGACTGAGGCGCTCCGACGGCCGGTTTTTGCAGCTGAGCGATGGGGATCCGCACCGGGACGCTACCGTTGGTCGTCGATGTCCTCGATTACTTGTACAACGCTCGCCAACGGGCTGCCGGTCTACCGAGTCGCAGTCGACGGGACCCGTGCGGTCACGCTGTTGGTCGGTTTCGATGCCGGCGCGCGCGCCGAGCGGCCAGAGGAAAACGGGATGGCGCATTTCCTCGAGCACCTGGTGTTCAAGGGCGGCGAGAAGTACCCCACCTACAGGGACGTCAACGAGGCCGCCGAGGGCATCGGCGCGGTGCTCAACGCGTACACCAGCCACGACCTGGTCGCGTTTCACATCACCGCCCGCGCGCAGCGAGCCCTCGAGGCCGCCGACCTGTTGACCGACTTCGTCGGCCGGGCCCGGATCGATGCGAACGAGCTCGAGCGCGAGCGCGGGGTGGTCGTCCAGGAGATCGCCCGCGCCGATGATCAGCCCGCAATGATCGCCGAGCATCTGATCGACGCGGCGACGTTCGGCGACCATCCCTTGGGGCGTCCTGTGCTCGGGACGGCCGAGCACATCCGAGACACCTTCACGCGCGAGGCGATCGTCGCGTTTCGCTCCCGCCGCTGGTCACCCGCGCTGGGAGCGGCATTCGCGGTCGGCAACCTCGACGCGTTGTCGGAGAACGGGGAGCTCGACGCGTTGTTCGGGCGATTCGAAGTCCAGCCACCGCCCGAGCCGTACGAGCCGGCCCCTTCGTTCTCACCTCGCGTGCTCGTGCGAGAGCGGGACTCCAACCAGTCTCATCTGCGCATGTCCTACCGGCCGGCAGTCGAGGTCAGCAACCAGCGCCAGCGCGCCGCGCTCGCGATCTACTCGACCCTGCTGGGCGGCTCGATGGGCTCCCGGTTGTTCGACGAGATCCGCGAGCAGCGCGGCCTGGCCTATTCCGTCCACTCGCTCGCGCATTCTTATGCGGACGTGCCGATCCTCCAGCTCTCAGCCGGGCTCGAGTCGAGCAAGTGCATCGAGGCGTACCGCAGGATGCGTGAGATCGTCAGCGAGCTGCGCGATCCCGGACCAACCGAGCCCGAGGTCGAGCGCGCACGCGCCTACGCCGCCGGCGCGCGGGCGATCGCGTTTGAGAACACCGGCGCCGTTGCGCGCTACGGCGCCCAGCAGAGGATCGTGTTCGGCGAGGACGTTGACCCTGACAACGCGATCGCGTTGCTCGACCAGGTCACGTTCGACGAGGTCAAGGCGGTCGCTGCGGAGGTTGCCGACGAGCTGTCGGTCGCATGCGTCGGTCCTCACACGGTCGAGGAGTTGGAGTCGGTCTGAAGCGAGCGCTCGTGGTCGGTGGGCTCGCTGCGCTGTGGCTCGCCGGCTGTGGCGGCGGCAACCACGACACGTCAGCGAGCAGCGCCGGCGGCCAGAAGGGCGTGAGGACTGTCGCGAGCCGGCAGCCCCCGCACGGCTCGATACCGGTGACGAGGTCGCCGCCGGTTACGCCGGCCCTGATCCGTCTCCGGGCGGCGCTCGAGCGCGCGGTCCGGCGGGCCGGTCCGAGCTCGGGCGCGTCCGTCTACGACCTCACCGCTCAGTTCCCCCTGTTTGCGTTGCGAGATGGAGTTCAGCGCCCGCCCGCCTCGGTGGAGAAGCTCTATACGACGATTGCGCTGCTGAACGAGCTCGGTCCGGCGGCGCGCCTGCACACGGCCGTGCTCGGCAGCGGCCACCTCGGCCCCGGCGGCGTGTGGCACGGCAACCTGTATCTGCGTGGCGGGGGCGATCCTACGTTTGGCGACGGGTCGTTCAACCGCGTATGGGAGCTCGGATACGGCCCAACTGCCGTGCAGCTCGCTGGGCAGCTTCGATCCCGCGGGATCCAGTCCGTGACCGGACGGCTGATCGGCGACGAATCGCTATTTGACGAGCGCCGCGGCGGTCCTGCGACCGGATATGCCGCTGATGTCCCGGACTTCGGGGGCCAGCTGAGCGCGCTGACCTATGACCACGGCTCCACCTCAGGGGCGCTCTCCCCGGGGGCGTTTGCCGCCCGTCAGCTCGCGCGAACCCTGCGTGCGATCGGTGTGCGAGTGTCCGCGACGGCGATGACCGCGCGCACCCCGCGCGACGCCCGCGAGCTCGCGGCCGTCTCCTCTCCGCCGCTGTCGGTGCTGCTGAAGCTGATGGATGTCCCCTCGGACGACCTGTTCGCGGAGCTGCTGACCAAGCAGCTCGGCGTACGGTTCGGCGCGGCCGGCACGATCGCGGCCGGGGCGAGCGTGATCCATCGGGAGATCGCCGAGTACGGCGTGCACCCGACGATCGTCGACGGTTCAGGGCTCTCGCGCGACGATCGCTCCTCACCGAGCGAGATCGTCAGGCTGCTGCGCTCGGTCTGGGGAACGCCGGATGGTGACGAACTGAAGGCTTCGCTGCCGCTCGTCGGCGAGACAGGGACCGTTGCGACGACCGCCGTGCGGACGCCTGCCCAAGGTCATTGCCTCGCGAAGACCGGCACGCTGAACTACGTCACGAACCTGGCCGGCTATTGCCACCTCCGCGGTGGAGACTGGCTCGCGTTTGCGCTGATGATCGACGGTCCCTCCAACTGGCAGGCGCAGGCGCTGCTCGGGCACATGGTCGCGGTGATCGCCCGGTATTAAGAGCTGAAAAAGATCGCCCGCCGGCCATTGCGCTTTCCCCGTGCGAGCGGGGAGAATCGCACTGTGGAGGCGAGTACGGCTGTGAACCGTCGCGAGCTGGAGCGTTACCTCGCCCGAATCGGGGATCGCTGGCCGATCGAGGTCGCGTTGGTCGGCGGCGCCCGCGTGGCCGACGAGCGAGGCGCCCCGGCTCAGCGCGAGCGTGGTCCCGAGTTCGTCGTCGTGCTCGTCTCCTCGGCGTATGACGGGATGCCGTGGCTCGAGCGGGTCTATCAAGCCGGGTCCCTATGGGATGCGCTCGAGATGGGGGCGCCGGCCGACGTGCACTGCTACACGCCGCCCGAGTTCGAACGCAAGCGAGAAGCGTTGCGGTCCGTTCGCGAAGCTGTCGAAGGCGGACTCGACCTGCTCGCGGTCAGCTGATCGCGACCATCCGCTCGATCGGGACGCGCGCCCGGTCGGCGAGCACCGGCGGCACCTTGACCTCGTGGACTGCGTCTCGCAGCGCGTCGCGGAGCTTGGGAAGGGTGATCATCTTCATGTATCGGCAGTGGGCCGCCTCGTTGGCGGCAATGAAGTCGATCTCGGGAGCAGCCTCGCGAAGCGGATGCAGCATGCCGGTCTCAGTGGCGACGATCGCCGCGCCATCGTGGTGCTCGCGGGCGTAGCCGGAGCATGCCGCCGGTCGAGAGCATGTGGACGCCCTTCGGATCGACGTCGCCGGCCGCGACGTACTCCATCACGCTTGTCGAGCAGCCGCACTCAGGATGGATCAGGAAGTCGGCGCCCGGGTGCGCGGCCCGTACGGCGGCGATGTCGTCGGGCTTGATGCCGGCGTGAACGTGGCACTCGCCGTCCCAGACCCGCATTGAGCGCCCGAGCGTCTTCTCGACGTAGGCGCCCAGGAACATGTCCGGACCGAACAGGATCTCCGTCTCCTCGCCGTGCGTGCGATAGATGTGCTCGACAACCCTGACCGCATTCGCCGAAGTGCAGCAGTAGTCGGTCTCGGCCTTGACCTCGGCCGTGGTGTTGACATACATCACGACGATCGCGCCCGGATGCGCGCGTTTCCAGTCGCGCAGCTGCTGGGCGGTGATCGAGTCCGCCAGCGAGCAGCCGGCGTCGAGGTCGGGGATCAGGACCAGCTTGTCGGGGCACAGGATCGATGCGGTCTCGGCCATGAAGTGCACACCGCAGAACATGATCGTCCCGGCGTCAGCGTTGGCCGCCTGCTGGGAGAGCCCCAGCGAGTCGCCCACGTAATCCGCGACATCCTGGATCTCGGGAAGCTGATAGTTGTGCGCCAGGACGACGGCGCCCCGCTGGGCCACGAGCGCGCGCACTTCCTCTTGGAGCGCTGGAATGTTCTCGAGCAGCAACGGCGCGTCAGTCGCACCGAGCATTGGAAGGTTCATCGAATCGGTTCGAGCAGCAGGGACAGATCCAGTGCCGGGGCGCTGTGGGTCAACGCCCCGACTGAGATGAAGTGTACGCCGGTGCTTGCGATCTCCCTGAGCGTCTCGAGGGTGACCCCGCCGCTCGCCTCGAGCTCAGCCCGGCCGTCGACATGGACGACCGCCACCCGCAGTTGCTCGACGGTCATATTGTCGAGCAGGATCCGTGGCGCGCACGCCGCCAGCGCCTCGTCCACCTCGGCGAGCGTTCGGCACTCGACCTCGATCGGAAACTCAGGGGCACGCTCTCTGACGCGGCGGATCGCCTCCCCGACGCCGCCGGCGAGCGCCGCGTGATTCTCCTTGATCAGCACCGCGTCGTACAGCCCGGCGCGGTGGTTGGTCCCGCCGCCCGCCGCGACCGCGGCCTTCTCGAGCGCCCGCAAGCCCGGCGTAGTCTTACGGGTATCGAGGACTCGCGCACCGGTGCCCTCGATTTTCCGCACGCACCGGGCCGTCATCGTCGCCACTCCGGACAGCCTTTGCAGGAAGTTGAGCGCCGTCCGCTCGCCGGTCAGAATCGCGCGCCGCCGAGCCCTCGAGTCCGAGCACCTCTCCCTGGTCGCGCCACACGCCCTCCGGCGTCAGCCGCTCGATCGACGCATCGCCGTCGAGCGACGCGGAACATTTGTCCGGCAACACTCAGCCCGAACACCACCCCCGGCGCCTTCTGCGCGATCAGCGCCCGCGCCCGCGCGCCCTCTGGCACCGTCGCCTCCGTCGTCACGTCGCCCTCGCCGATGTCCTCGGCAAGTGCCTGCGCCACCAGATCATCTTGTCGCCAGTTCGTCGTCACCTGTCGAGACGATAGGGGTTGCTTTTGCGAACGCCTCACTCCGTATAGGGTCCCTCTGGCGCACATGGGGGCAGACCGAAAGGGGGTCCGATGGGCCAGATTCGAAGGCTAGCGTTGCTTTGGGCGTGGCGGCGATCGCCGCGGCGCTGCCTGCCGGCGCCTCAGCGCTTACGAAGACTGTTTACGCGGGGCCGCCGCCGTCGGCCCGATCGGAGGCCGTCAAGGTGCTGGGCCAGAAGTTTGTGAAGAGTTACAGCCCAGACGTCGACGCTTTCTTCCCGAACAAGGTCACGGTCAACCAGGGCGACACTGTCTCGTTCAATATCGAGGGTTTCCACACGGTCGACTCTGCCGGGGTGCAAGGGCGACGATCTGCCGCTGTTCGCCACCGGCGCGATCCATAAGCGGTGCCAAGGACGCCGCCGGAAAGCCGTTCTGGTTCAACGGACGCGAGCCCAGCGTCGGCTTCAACAGCGCTCTCTTCATGCCTAGCGGGCCGACTACCTATGACGGCACAACACGGATCGACACCGGCCTGCCGCTCGGATCCGGCCCGCCAAGGCCGCTCAACGTTAGATTCACGAAGCCGGGCACGTACAAGTACTTCTGTGACGTCCATCCGGGGATGGTGGGCGAGGTCGTGGTCAGGCCGCATGGTCAATCCGTGCCGTCAGCGGCGCAGGACGCGGCTTCCCTTAACAATGAGATCAAGAGGGACCTCGCAGCTCTCGGGCGAGCCGCGAAGGTAAGGGTTCCCGCCGATCACGTGAGTGTCGGTGGCTCCGGCGGGAACGGAGCCGAGCTGTCTCGCGATGCTCCCTGCGAAGCTGACCGTGAAGCGGGGAACGGTGGTGACGTTTGCGATGCCGCTCGGTTCGCGTGAGATTCACACCGCTACCTTCGGTCCCGCGAACTACATCAATGCGCTCTCGACCAACCTGTTCAGTCTCACCCGGACCCACGCAAGAGGGCGTCTATCCGAGCAGTCCGACCCAACCGATCCCACTCGGCCCAAACTCGCACGGAAACGGTTTCGCCAACATCGGCCTGATCGACCGCGATCCGGCTACAACGGTGATACCGCCATCGGGCAAGATCAAGTTCACCACGCCGGGTGTGTACCACTTCATCTGCCTGATCCACAACAACATGCACGGGACGATTGTGGTCACCGACCAGTCGTCCGCGGGGGCCCTGGGTCAAGTCGCGGTCGCCGGCCCACCCGCACCCTGCCGACCTCAGGAAGAGCGTACGGCCGCGGCGCCAGCGCTATCGCCCGGTCTCAGCTGCCGCAGCCGCCGACCCGGTCAGCACGCGCACAGTCGTGAATGCTCGCGTCCGCGGCGCCGTGGAGCCTCGCTCCGGCCGCAGTAATTCGCGCAGATAGGCGACGACCTCGGCCGTCACCCGTTCGCCCGGGAGCAGCGACGGAACCCCTGGCGGGTAACCGGCGATCGACTCGCACGAGATCCGTGCCGACCGCCTCCTCTACCGGACCGCCTCGCTGCTACCGAGAAATGCCTCGCGCGGAGAGACCTCCGTCGCCGCCTCGTGCGCCGCCGGGCGGACCGGGTAATCGCCGAAGCCATCACCCGGGCGGGCCATTCGCCTGACGGTCTCGGCGAAGTCGTGCGCCAGCCGCTCCAGCGGCTCGACCGGCTGTGCCGAGTCCCAAGCACCAGCACCAACGTGGCGTCGGTCGCCAGCTCGACGTAGATGTCGTAAGCCGAGCTCGCAGCGCGCCCGCGACCTCGTACCCGCTGCATCCCGTGCCGCGGACGTCGATCACGATCCGCAGCGGATCCCATCCGGCGATCCCGGGCGCCCGACGAACCCTTCGCTGACCACCGCGCAACCGCGGCACCGCGTCGATCGCGGCCCTGGCCCGGCTGAAGCCTCGATCGTGCGATCGAGCAGCGCCTCGCCGTGAACAGCGAGCTGCCGGCGGGCCGCGTCGAGCGACGCCATCAGCAGCGAGCTCGGACTGGTCGAGCGCACAAGCCGCACCGCGCGCGCCACCGCGTCCGAGTCGACGCGCTCGCTGTGCCGCACCAGCAGCATCGCGGACTGGGTCAGGCTGCCGACGATCTTGTGGGTGGAAGCGACCATCGCATCCGCACCGAGATCGAGCGGCGAGCTCGGGAGCTACGCGTGAAAGCCGAAATGCGCGCCCCAGGCGTTGTCGACGACGAGCGCGACGCCGGCGCCGTGCGCACCTTCCGCGCACCCCTGGACATCCGCCGCCATCCCATAGTAGGTCGGGGAGACGATGAATGCCACGCGGGCGTGCCGCTCGTGGCGCAGCGCCTGCTCGACGCCGTGGGGGTCACGCCGTGTGCCATGCCGAGCTCCTGCGTCGTACTCGGGCGACACAAAGCTCGCCATGCCCCCACTCAGCATCAAGCCCGTCGACCAGGCTGGCGTGCGAGTTGCGCTGAAGGACGACGTGCGAGCCCTGGACGCGCGAGCGCGAGACACAGGGCATGATTTCCCTGAGTCGCCCCATTGGTCAAGAACCAAGTTCGCTCGCGCGCCGTATGCCTCGGCGGCCAGCCGCTCGGCCCGCTCGTATGGAGTCGGGGAGGGCCCGACGTCGATCCCCTCGATGTCTTGGGGCACATCCAGCAGCAGCGCGCGGACACCAAGCGCGGCGCGCAGACCTGGGTCGGCCCCCTCTACCCCCTTGTGGCCGGGGACGTGAAAACGGGTCGAACCTCGAAAGCCGTACGCGGTCACCGCCTCGAGATAGGGCGCGGTCGGCTGCGCTGGCGGCTGCGCGGTCCCGGGCGCCGTGTCGCCCCGGCGGAAGGCATCCGCGGCTTCACGCCCATTTCGGCTTCCGGGCGTGTCACCTCGCGACCTTGTGCAGGTAGGCACGCACGAAGCCGTCGAGATCGCCGCCGAGCACGCGATTCACGTCACCCATCTCGAAGTCGGTCCGGTGGTCCTTGACCATCGTGTACGGGTGCAGCACATAGCTGCGGATCTGGGAGCCGAAGTTGACGTCCTGCGCCTCTCCTCGCTCGCGCGCGATCTCTTCCCGCCGCTTTCGCTCCTCGAGCTCGGCGAGCTTGGAACGTAGCATCGCCATCGCGGTCGCCTTATTGGACGACTGCGAGCGCTCGTTCTGGCACTGGACGACGATCCCGGTTGGCTTGTGCGTGATGCGGACAGCAGAGTCAGTCTTGTTGACGTGCTGGCCGCCGGCGCCCGAGGAGCGGTAGGTGTCGATCTGCAGATCGTCGTCGTCGATCTCGACTTCTGATGCCTCCGGAACGACTGGCGAGACCTCGACGCCGGCGAAGCTCGTCTGGCGCCGATGTGCGGCGTCGAACGGCGACAGGCGCACCAGCCGGTGCACTCCCTTCTCACTCGAGTAGAGCCCATATGCGTTCTCGCCCCTGACGATGAAGGTGGCCGACTTGATCCCGGCCTCCTCCCCTGGCGAGGCTTCGAGGAGCTCGACGCCGAACCCCCGCCTCTCCGCCCAGCGCATCTCCATTCGCAGCACCATCTCAGCCCAATCCTGGGCGTCGGTGCCTCCAGCGCCGGCGTTGATCGCCACCAGGGCGTCACCTGTGTCGTAGCGTCCGGAGAACAGACGCTGCTCCTCCAGTGCGTCGAGCCGCTCCTGGACGCCCCGGATCTGGTCCTCGAGCTCCCCGGCGATCTCCGGATCCTCCTCGGCCAGCTCCGCAAGTGGCTCGAGGTCCTCGACATCGCGGTCGAGCTCGCGGTACGTCGCGAGCCGGCGGCTGTTCCGCGCGTGCTCAGCGCCGATCCGTGCTGCGCGCTCCTGGTCGTCCCAGAAACCCGGCTCCCCCATCTCCTGCTCGAGCGCGTCTGCGCGCTCGCTCAGCGCAGCTGGGTCAAAGATAATCCGCGAGCAGCTTGAGCTGGTCGCGGATCGCCGCGAGGCGCTGGGCGAGCGGCTCGGAGGAGGCAGTGGCCATCGACAAGCAACCGTAGCAGCCGTGCCTCTGCCCCGACCCGCGAAGCAAGGGACGAGTGTGGTCTTCCAATTTGCAGCGCGATCCTCACGTCGGCGTGCTCGTGTTCGAATCCGGCAATCCCTACCACTACGTGGAGATCCGCGGCACCGCGACGGCGACCGAAGCGGGCGCGGATGAGCACATCAACCAGCTCACGAAGAAGTACATGAATCAGGACGAGTATCCGTTTCGCGCCCCGGGCGAGCAGCGGATCAAGATCGTCATCGCACCGGAGCACGTCCGGCACGTGAAGCAGGGGTGAGCGTTCGGGCTCGCTAGAGCCGGCCTCGGCGCTGCGCGCGCCGATCTCGGCGGGCGTCGCGAAGCTCACCACGGCGCTCGCCGCGCTCGCGTTGCGTCGAGCTCCTCCTCGACGCGGTCGAGCTGCGGCGCCGGTCCGTATAACCGCCAGCCGTTGCGTAGCAGCGGGATCAGCGCCACGAGCGCCACCCAGATCGGCCAGAACTGGCTGTGGGCGCCTGAGGCGACCCAGACGGCCGTACAGACGAGGAACAGGACGAGCCCCCCGCCGGACTCCTGAAGCAACCGTCTTTGCAGCACGGCGCGCCGCTCGGCCAGCTCAGCCCGCCGCTGCTGTGCAGTGGCGGGAAGCTTCGGCAGGTCGGACTGCAATGCCCGCAGCTGCGCCTCGGTCTGTGCCCGGTAAACGCCCTGCACGCGCTCGCTCAGCTCTTCGTCGCTCAGACGTCCGGCGGCGAAGTGCTCGCGGAGCTCCGCTGCGGCTTGCTCACGCTGATCGTCGGAAAGGCGTAGGTCCCCTGAGTCGCTCATGCCGTCAATGTAACCGCCGGCCATAGGCCGCGGCCGGCCGTGCCGCTCACGCCCCGTGGCACTTCTTGAACTTCTTGCCCGACCCGCACCAGCACGGGTCGTTGCGGCCGATCTGCTCGCTTTCGTCGACCCGTCGCTGCTGGACCGGCTGCGGCGCCTGCGCCTCGAGCTCGGCGTAGTCCGCGGCCGCGCCGGCACCGGCCGCCGCCATCGCGACCGCGCTCGGCTGAGCCATGCCGCCGCCTGAATAGGTGACATTGCGGCCACCTGTAGAGGAGCTCGAGCTCGGACTCGGACGGCGTGCCTGTGGCGAGGGCACCGGCGTGCCGTCCTCGTCAACCGGCGTCACCTCGACGTGGAAGATCATCCGGGCGAAATCGCCCCAGATGCTGTTCATCAGATCGCGGAACAGCTCGAACGCCTCGTTCTTGTAGGCGACCAGCGGCTCGATCTGGGCGAACCCACGCAGGTGGATCCCCTCGCGGAGGTAGTCCATGTCATACAGGTGCTCGCGCCAGCGCTGATCGATGACCTGCAGCAGCAGGAATCGCTCCAGCGCGCGCATCAGCTCCTCACCCAGCTCCTGCTCGCGGCGGCCGTACTGGGTGAGGGCCTCCTCCTGCAGACGCGAGGTCAGCTGCTCGCGGTCAATCCGATGCGGGTCGACGCTCATCAGCTGCGCGCTCGGCGTGAAGATCTCCTCGACCCGGCGAAGCAGGCCTGAGACATCCCAGTCCTCGACGAAGTCGCCGGCCGTGTACTCCTCGACGAGGCGGTCGATCAGGTTCACGACTTCCTCTCGCGCCGCATCGCTCATGTCGCGGCCCTCGAGGATCTCGTCGCGGTAGCTGTAGATCACCTCGCGCTGCTGATTGAGCACGTCGTCGTACTCGAGCGTGTGCTTGCGCATCAGGAAATGCTGCTCTTCGACCTTCTTCTGCGCCTTCTCGATCTGCTTGGAGAGCATCCCTGCCTCGATCGGCTCTTCTTTGCCCTCGTCGTCGGTCGTGCCGAGGCGGTCGAGGATCTTGTAGATCCGTTCACCGGCGAATAGGCGCACCAGGTCGTCCTGCGCCGAAAGGAAGAAGCGCGACTCGCCGGGGTCTCCCTGGCGCCCCGACCGGCCGCGAAGCTGGTTGTCGATCCGCCGCGATTCGTGACGCTCGGTGCCGAGGATGAACAGCCCCCCCGCCTCGAGCACGCGCTCGCGCAAGTCCTCCACGCGGCGCTCGATCTCGGGCGCGACCGTGGCGTAGTGCTCCTCGTAGTCGGGCATCCCGGGTTGCAGTCCAAGCTTCGCGAGCTCGAGCGTAGCGAGGTGCTCGGGGTTGCCTCCGAGCTTGATGTCGACCCCGCGGCCGGCCATGTTGGTCGCGATCGTGACGGCCCCCGGGGCGCCGGCCTCGGCGATGATCTCGCCCTCGCGTTCAGCATGCTCGGGCTTCGCGTTCAGCACGGTGTGGGCGATGCCCCGACGCTTCAGCCGCTCGGAGAGCACCTCCGAGACCTCGACCGAGATCGTCCCGACCAAGACCGGCTGTCCATTCTCATAGCGTTCCGCGATCTCCTGGGCCACAGCGTCCCACTTCCCGTCCTTGGTCTTGTAGACCTGATCGTTGAGGTCGTTGCGCACCATCGGGCGGTTGGTCGGGATCTGTACGACCGGGAGGTTGTAGATCTTCATGAACTCGGTCGCCTCGGTGAGAGCGGTACCCGTCATGCCGGCGAGCTTGTCGTACATCCGGAAGTAGTTCTGCAGCGTGACCGTGGCGAGCGTCTGGTTCTCCTCCTGGACGCGGACGCCCTCCTTGGCCTCCACCGCCTGGTGCAGGCCCTCCGACCAGCGCCGCCCGTCGAGGATCCGGCCGGTGAACTCGTCGATGATCTTCACCTCGCCGTCGATCACCGCATAGTCGACGTCGCGCTTATAGAGCGACTCGGCCTTCAGCGCCTGGATCAGGTGGTTGACGAGGTGGCCGTTCTCGGCGCGGTACAGATGGTCGATCTTCAGGAAGCGCTCGGCCTTCGCGACCCCGCGCTCGGTGATCGCGACCGTCTTGTGCTTCTCTTCGAACTCGTAGTCGAACTCGGCGACGAACTCCTTCTTCATCCGCGGGTCCATCCCCTCGGGCGTCTGCCCGGGCTGGAGCTGCGGAGCCAGCTTGGCGAACTGGACGTACAGATCAGCGGCCTGCTCCGGGGCACCGGAGATGATCAGCGGAGTTCGCGCCTCGTCGATCAGGATGTTGTCGACCTCATCGACGATCGCGTACGTGTGATACGGGGACTTGCCCTCCTCGGGCTTCGGCCGGCCACCGTGCTGAACCTTCTCCTCGAGCGTGGTCGCCATGTTGTCGCGCAGATAGTCGAAGCCGAACTCGGAGTTGGTGCCGTAGGTGACGTCGGCGGCATACGCGTCGCGCTTCTCCTCGTAAGGCTGCATGTTCTGGAGGACGCCGATGGTCACTCCGAGCAGGTCATAGATCGGCTTCATCCACATCGCGTCGCGCCGCGCGAGGTAGTCGTTCACGGTGACGACGTGGACCCCACGACCGCCGAGCGAGTTGAGGACGACCGCCAGCGTGGCCGTCAGCGTCTTCCCCTCGCCGGTCTTCATCTCGGCGATCGCGCCATCGTGAAGCACCATGCCACCGATCATCTGCACGTCGAAATGGCGCATCCCCATCGTGCGCTTGCCCGCCTCGCGCACGAGCGCAAAGCACTCGTAGAGCAACTCGTCGAGGCTCTCGCCACCGCGGGCGCGGTTGCGCAGCTCATCGGCGGCCTCGCGAAGCTCGGCATCCGTGTAGTGCTCCAGCTCCGCCTCGAAGCCGTTGATCCGTCCGACACGCTGCTCGTAAGACTTGAACTTCTTCGCCTCGCCCATGCGAAGCGCGCGGTCCAGAATGGACATGGGGCTAGCGTAGCAGTGGAACTCGGGTCGCTCGAGCGCCAAAACCGGCCGTTCCGGCCTCGTTCGGGCGCTCTGGTCGCCTGGCAAACAGCGGGCGCAAGCGCCTGACGCGGGCTACGTCGCCGGCGAGACGTCGCGCGGCAGCGGGCCGCCCCCCGCGATGTCTCCCGTCTCCGGTTCAGGCGTCGCGGCGGCGGCTCGCGAGGCCCTGCGCTTGCGACGCTTGTCGCGATGACGCTTGACCTGAACGGCAAGCTCCTCGGCGCACAGGTTGATCGAGTGAACGATGTCTGGTGATGCGTCACGCGCCCGGAGCGTGACTCCCTTCAAATGCAGCGTAGCCTCGGCAACCTGGGAATCGGCAATCGCCGGGTTGCGCTCCTCGAACACCTCCACCTCCAGCTCGGCCAGTTCCGATACTTGCCGCGAAACCTTCCGGAAGCGCTTGCTCACGTGCTCCCTCAGGTTCTCGGAAACGGGCAGATTGCGCCCCTTGACCTCGATGCGCATCGCCGACCTCCTTGCTGCAGTCGGATGGGTGTGCTGAACGTTCCACAGTAATACCCCGCAAAGCGTTTGTCGATTGGGAGAATCTACGGAGTGGCTCCGCAGCTTTCCTGGACCTTCGATCCGAGCGTGCTGCTCGGCGTCCTCGTCCTCGTCGTGCTCTATCTGACTGGCTGGCGCCGCGCGCGCAGTGCGCGAGAGCCCCACCCCCCGGATTCGGCCGGCTGGCGCTGTTCGCGGCCGGGATCCTGACGATCCTGGTCGCGCTGGTCTCGCCGCTCGACTCGCTGGGCGACCAGCTGATGGTGATGCACATGGTCCAGCACATGCTGTTGCTGGACGTCGCGCCGATCCTCTTGATCCTAGGCCTGACGAAGGTGCTGCTGCGCCCGGTCACGAGGCGCCTGAACACGATCGAGCGGCGGGCGGGATTCTTCGCCCACCCGGCGTTCGCCGTGCTTGCCTATGTCGGTTTCCTGTGGCTCTGGCACATCCCCGCGATGTACGACCGGGCCCAGGGCAACGGCGCGGTGCACGCGCTCGAGCATCTCTGCTTCTTCTCCGTCGGCGCCCTGTACTGGTGGCACGTGCTGTCGCCGATCCGCGGCCGGATGCGGCTCGGCGGGATGGGGCCGATCGTCTACATGACCAGCACGAAGCTGCTGGTCGGAATTCTCGGGATCGTGCTGGCGTTCGCACCCCGGGTGATCTATCCCTTCTATGCCCACAAGCCCCACTACTGGGGCCTGACGCCACTCCAGGACCAGTCGATGGCGGGCCTGGTGATGGCGCTCGAGCAGTCGATCGTGATGGGCATCGCGCTGGTGGTGCTGTTCGTCCAGATGCTGAGCGAATCGGAGCGCGAGGCGCAGCGCGCCGAGCGGTTCGAGGTGGTGTAGCACCCGGCCGGAACCGCGGAGCCGGAAACGCCTAAGCGCGCCGGCAAACGCCTGGCCTGACCCGCGCGGCGGGATCGCTCCCGCCGCGCGAGACCAGCGTCAGGCGATTACTTGCTGCACGTGGTGGTGCCGGACAGCGTCGTGTCCTGCCGGATGCCGCCGTTCTTGGCGGTCTCAGCGGTGAACGACGTCGAGTACGGCCGCTTGCCGTGGTCGCAGGCCACCGAAGCCGTGTAGGCAACCGTCTTGCCATGGACCTTGGTGGTCTTCTTCGACCAGGTCAGGTTCTCGGTCACGAGCGAGCCCTCGAGCCCCGGAAGCGGGAACGAGACGTAGGCCGGAACGGGGACGTCCAGGACGAAGTACTTGCCCTGGCTCTTGATCGTGGCGGGGTACGGGCCAACGCCACCGGTGGTGATCGCGCCGTGATAACAGACGTGCGACGAGTTCGTGTGGAAGAAGTACACGGCCTTGCCCTGGCCGGCGTTCCACACATCGAGCAGCACGTTGCACGAGGCGGTGCCCGGCGCGACGATGCTCGTATTCGAGATCGGTCCGATCAACGCGCCGAGAGTCCCGGTCGCGACCAGGGCGCCCTTCTGGCAGCCCGAGTCACTCCTGGCAGCCGAGATCTTTTTCAGGCTGCAGGTCGGGAAGTACTTCCCGTTCGACACCAAGCCGTAGATCTTGGTCTTGATGTCGATCAGCGGAGCGGTCCGCTGACCAATGGTGGCGTTGTGCGCGACGTACTTGTCGGTCACGCTCACAGGGACCGGCGACTTCGAACTGCCGGCCTTGTTCGGCGAAACCGGATGGGACGCCGTGTAGGTGTTCAGGGTCCCGGCAGCCAGAGCTGATGCTGCCCCGACGAGCACGGCAAGCGCCGTGCCGATGATGATGATCCGCCTCATCTCACTCTCCTTTTTGGATTTGACGGTGGTGTTTTGGTACGGAGCCGATGAGCCGGCCGTGCTCACGGCAGTGGTTTGAGTTGCGGGAAGTCCTGCAGTTGCCCGGTCGTGAGCTTTCCTAGCTGCGTCTGAGCCCGACACGGAGGTCCGCTGGGATCGGACGTGAAGTACACGCTCTGCAGAACCGTAGCCAGGGTAGCGGGTATCGAGGGACCGATGGTTGGAAGCGGGTTATGCGTGCAGAGGTAGCTCGCGAACGCCGGCAGCCCCTGCAGCAGCTGCATATACCCGCCGGGCTCGAGATACGGGTTGCTTCGGTTGCTCGACAGCCTCCTCTGGTAAGTCGTCAGCACCTCTGGGTTAACGGGATTGGAGACGCGAATGTAGTGGAGTAACTTCGTGCCATCGAGATTCTGAACCGTCGCCTGCGTCGCAGCGGTGCCGTTGGCGAAGAACCCGGCGATCTCCCTCCGGTAGTCGTTGATGTAGTTGACCACGGGGACGACGCCGCCCAGATAGGGCGTCAGGCGGGCGAGCAGGGGCACGCTGTCATCCAGGAAGTGCTCGAGCGCCGGAAAGCCCGCCTGCGAAGCGCTCGTCAGCGGCGCAACGTTGACCATCAGCTCACGCAGTTCCGGGGCGAGCACGGTCAGCGCCTGAAGCGCCGGAGTGAGCTGGGCGACCGCGGGACGGAGCTCGTCGATCAACGGCTTGGTCTCCTGGGCGAAGCGGGCGACACGGTCGACCGTCGATCGAGTCTCGATCAGGAACGGCGGGAACGCCCGCACCGTCGCCGCCAGCTCGGCATCCTGCGCCGAGGTGGCGGCGAACACCGCGTTCGAGTTCCTGATCAGTCCCTGGAGCTGCGCCGGCGAGCTGCTGAGTGCGGCGAAGACCTGCCCGCCATCGCGGAGCAGTGTGGTGGTCGCAGCGCTCTGCCGGTGAAGCACGGCCAGGACCTTGTCGACATTGGTCGCAAACGGGAACAGCTGCGCCACGGCCGCGTTCAGGTCCTCGCCGCGGCCGGTGAGCGCGATCCCCCCCTGCTGCATCCACGTCTCGAATGCCCGGCGCGTGGTGGGATCGAACGTCGAGAGGATCTGATCGAGCTGCACCGAGGGAGCGACCTGCCCATGTGGCAGCGTCCCCCCGTCCGGGATCCTCGGGCCCGTCCGGGAACCGGGCGTCAGCTCGACGTACGTCTCGCCGAGGAGCGACTTCTCGCGCAGGATCGCGCGCGTATCGGCCGGCCTCGGGGCGAACTGATTGTCGACCTGGATCACCGCCCGGGTCAGCCCGGTGCGGTGGTCGAGTGACACGCTCACGACCTTCCCGACGCTCACGCCGGAGATCCGCACATCGGATTGGGTGGCGAGCTGAACGGCATCGTTGAATTCGACGTTGAACCGGTACCCCTCCGGCGCCAGTGGGACCGAACCGCCGAAGGACATCCACAAGAACAGCAGCAGGCCGACGCACGACGCCGCGAACGCGGCCATCGTCAAGATCCGGCCTCGAGTCGGTGCTTGTTTGCTCATGGGGCCGGGGGCCCCTCATCCCCGGGGCAGATCTTCGTCCGATCGGGCTGGTTGAGCAGGTCGATCAGCGCCGAGAGCGACGGCGTCGACTGCTGCAGCCCGAACAGCAGGTCGAGTTGCGGGCACGTCGACATGAAGATGCTGCGCACGATCGGGCCGTGCGCATCCTGCGTATTGGTCAGGCTGGCCGCGATGTGGCTGAGCCAGGCACCCCAGAACAGGTAGCCCTGCTCGCTCCCGCGGGGCTGGTAGGCGAGCGTGTTGAACAGCGTGTTCAGCACCCCGAGCGACCGCGTCAGCGGCGGAACGGCGCGAACGAGCGCTGCGGCTGCGGGCTCTAGGATCTTCGCGAGCGGCTGCACGGCGACCGAGAACGGACGGAGCTGATCGCGGATCACCGGAGTGGTGTCCCGGAACAGCGGCCGGGAGGCGCTGAGCGCCGGCTCGAGGTCGCGGGCGAACGGAAGCAGCGCGTGCAGGGCCGGGCCGGTCGCGCCGGCGAATGTCCGCACCTGGCCGAGCGTCCGGGTCGTCTGCTCGAGCGTGCTCGGGAGCAGCGTGAGGGCGGTTTGCAGGTTGGCCTGCTGCGAGGCGATCGCCGAGAAGTTCGTGTTCGCCGCGCTGACCAGCGACGCGAGCTGGGCGTTGACGCTCCCGACCGAGGTCGCCACGAGGTTCAGGTTGTGGATCGAACGCGCGATGTTCAGGCGGCGAGTGGCGAGCAGGCTCGCGAACGTGCGCGTATCTCGGTTCAGCGGCGCGAACCGCTTCAGCGCTCCGCGGAGGTCGGCGACGGCGGCCCGACTGGGCGCAGCGCCGGTCGCACCGTGGGTCGCGGAAGGCCTGGGCGCCGCCCGCCAGCAGCAGCAGCAGGTAGTTGCGCGAGTCGGCGTCGAGCGAGGAGAGGATCTGGTCGAAATCGATGTCGGGGTTCGTACTGGCCGCGCCCAGCAAGCCGCCGTTGGGGATCGCGCCGGCGCTCTTGGTTCCGGGATCGAGTGACAGGTACATGTCCTTCAGCGGCGTGCGCGGCCGCAGCAGCACGGTCGCGTTTCGGTAGATCGGCGCGTTCTTCTTGAAGATGTTCATCGTCACAACAGCGCGGCTTCCCTCGAGCTTTACACCGCCGACCTGACCGACCTGCACGCCCGCGATCGTCACTGCCTGCCCTTGCCCGGCCTCAACCGCGGCGCCCGTGGCGAACTCGGCGCGCACCGTGTAGTAGCTCTGACCGAACGTGAACGCCGGCTGGTGGCGCAGGACATAGCCGGCGACCGCGAACGCCGCCACTACCAAGGCCGCGATCGCGGCGAAATCCCGCCGGTGGATCGAGATCGCGCGTCTCACGGGCCGGGACCTGTGCGGACGTTGTTGACGTTCGGAGCCGAATTCTTGTAGCAGGCGATGTCGCCTCGAACGGCCGGTGCCTGCCCCGGCCAGGCGGGGCGGGTCCCGAGTGGCGGCAGCACGGCGTTGCCGTACAGGGGTCCCTGAGCCCCCACCGAGCTGGTCTGGACCAGGTCCGATCCGCCGGCCACCGAAGTGCGCAGGTAGCGTCCGTTGCCGTCGAAGTTCTGCCCGGCGCCGGCGAGTCCGACGGCGGACTGGAACAGCTCCTGATAGACCGCAAGCCCGGTCGAGACCGGCGGGTCAGAGATCACCGCGTTGCCGGTCGGGATCACGTTGTGGATGAAGCAGCGCGCCAGCTGGTCGGCTCCGACCAGCAACGTCTTGGTGTCGTTCAGCGAGCTCGTGGTCTCCCTGACGGCGGGCGTCAGCGAGGACACGAGGCCTCCGAGCTCATCGGGCGAGAGCAGCGCCGTGGCCTGGGCCAGCCACGGAAGCCCGGCGTCGATCGTGGGACCGAGCTGCTCGACACCTGGCAGGATGGCTTTCGCGAACGTCCGCGTCGGGCCGAACGACGCGTTCAGCGGACCCAGCGTGCTGTTGGTCGCGCGCAGCAGCGGTGGCAGTAGCGCGATCGTCTGACTGAGGTCCTGCTGGCGCGCGGCGAGCGCCGCCATCGTCGTGTCGAACGTGCTCACGAGGCTCGCGAGCTGGGTCGGGTGAGCCGCGAGCCCGCGGAATACCTGCTCGTTTCCCGAAACCACTCCGGAGAGGTCGTGTGGCTGCTGCCCGAGCAGTGCCTGGTTGACGATCGCCGATGCCTCGAATGCCTGGGCCGCGTATCTCAGCGAGACGTTGAGCGATTGTCCCGCGGTGAGGCCGCGGACGCTGGGGTCCTGGGAGGCGTCCTGGGAGGGCGGCGGGACTGTGTCGAGGGCCGCGCCAAGTCCGCGCAGGAGCGTCTGGAGGTTCGCCCGGGAGTCGGAGTTGAGCGCCGAGAGCACGCGGTCGAGCTGCACCGGCCCCGAGTTATTGGCAGCCGGCAGCACGCCGCCGGAGGCGAGCGTCGGCGAGCTCGGAGTTCCCGGATGCAGGTCGACGTAGAAGTTGCCCTCGAGGAACAGGCGCGGCCGGATGTTCGCGGTGGCGTCCTGGTGGATCGGAAGTCCGCTGTTGGCGATCTGCATCGTCACGACGGCGGCCGTCGACGATCCCGGCACCCGCTCGACGGAGGTGACCTGGCCCACGTCGACTCCCGCGATCCTGACCGGTGAGGGGATGTGGAGCTGGGTCTGCGATGTGAACTGCGCCTTGAGCACGAACGGCGAGCCCGAGAACGGCAGCGTCCCGCCGAACACGGCATAGCAGACGAGCGCGATCACGAGCGCGCCGAGGGCGCCGGCCGTGAAGTTCGAGATCCGCGAGCGGTGACGGCGACGGCGACGCTTCATCCGCTGCCCCCCGAGGTGCTCTCCGTCTGCAACCCGACGTTCCCCGGGGGGTTGCCGATCGACGCGCTGCGTACGGAGTACGGCTCGTTGCCGGCCGCGCATTCCGGTGTCTGGCCGGGCGAATCGGTGTTGGGATATGGATTGACGTGCAATGGACCGTGGCCGGCTCCCGGGGTTCCGGGCGTGAGGAACGCCTGATGGGAGGGGACCGCCTCCCCGCCGAGCACGTCGTCGATCGCCACGATCACGAACCGCAGTGCCGTCCCCGAGTCGCTGTTCTCGGAGAGCAGGCTGGAGACGTTGCGCAAGAACAGCGTCACGTAGTTGCACGACGACTGGACGGGCGTCAGGAACGCCAGCGGCGCACGCAGGCTCGACATGGTCAGGCTGAGTCGATCGAGGCCCTGCTGGACCGACGGCGTCTGACCGTAGCTCGCCAGCCGGTCCGACAGGCTCACGAGCCGCTGGTCGAGAGCCGCGGTTCCCGGGAGGTTACGGCTCCCGATCGCGAACACATCGGTCAGCGCGGGGGCGTTCTGCCTAGCCGTCGCGACCAACGGACGTGACTCTTTGAACAGCGCCGCGGTGTCGGTCAGGAACGGCCGGATGATCGGGCTGTCCGTGATCACCGCCTGGAAAGTCGGCGGTGTCTGCGAGATCCAATCCTGGAGGAAGGGGACAGCCACGCCGGCCAGCGCCCGGAACGTCGTGTCGAGGTTCGCGAACAGCGTCGCCTGGGTCGGGGCCACGGGCGCGACGGCGCTCGCGAACCCCTCCAGGCCCCGGAAGAAGCCGGCCAGGTCGGTCTGCCGCGAAGCCAGGTTGCGAGCCACGGGCGCGAGATCCCCGAGTAGTGGAACGAACGCGCCGATCGCATCGTTGAGGTCGCTCCCGCGTCCCGCCAGACCGGCGGCAAAGCCGAGCGTCGAGGCCGCCACTCCGGCGCGCGTCTTCGGCGTGAACATCGACAGCACCTGGTCGAGGTCAACCGCGGCGCTCGACTGGCTGACCGGAACGGTCGCGCCGTCCTCGAACCCCTGGCTGGAGCCGCCGGGCAAGACCTGGAGGTATTTGAGGCCGATCGCCCCCTTGAGGCGGATCGCGAACCGCGTGTCGATCGGGAGCGGCTGGATGCTCTTATCGAGTTTCAGGTTGAGGACGGCGATCGGCCGGCCGTCTGAATCGCGAGCCGCCGTGACCGAGTTGACGAACCCGACCAGGGTGCCCCCGAGCCGAACATCGCCGCCGTGCGTCAGCTCGCTCGCGTCGCGTACCTGCACATTCAGCGTGTAACGGGGTACGAACGGCAGCCCGTTGTTGGCGTTGTACGCGAGCGTCACGGCGACGATCGTCACGAGCACCGTCAGCGCACCGACGAGCACCGGATTGGCAAACACGCTTTGCTCGCGTCCTCGCTGACGGCTCATCGCCGCTTTCCGATCAGGTACGCGAGCAGCCCCTTGAGCGGCGCGGCGGCCCTCGCGACGTCGGCTGCCGCGGAGCCCTGGCCGAAGTTCGCCGAGCAGCCCGGCACCGGGCTGGTCGCGTAGCCCGTGCAGTCGCCGACCAGCAACTCGTCGCGAACGTAATGCCCGATGCTGTCGAACCCGTTCCCGGCTTCGGTGCGTTGAACAGGAGCCCCATCAGCTGCTTGATGGCTCCCGTCTGCTGAAGGCTCGCGGTGAGCTCGTCCAGCGAAGCTGCCGTCGGCGCGCTCGCGTTGCCGAGCTTCAGGAGGCGCTGGGCGAGCGGGACCGTCGCCACGAGCGCCGGCTGCGACCGCGCCGAGGCGCTCCCCAGATTGATCAGCGCCGATCGTGCCGCCTTCGCGAACGGCGTCAAATTGGCGAACTCCTCGGCGAGCGGGGACGCGGCGCCTTTGAGCTCGGTCATCAGCGGCGTGCCCTGGCTGGCGAGGCTCCCCAGATCGACCATCAGCGGCCCCAGCTCGCGCAGGAACGAGGGGAACAGCTCGAATGTTCTGGCAATATCCGCAGCCCGCGCGGCACTCGCGACCGAGGTCGTGTTGGCTTGATCGACGAAGTCCGAGATCGCCTGGCGCTCTCGCGCGAGCGGCGCGAGCACGGTGTCGGAATCGACCGCCAGCTGCGCGAGCGTCCGGTTCTGGCGAGCGAGGATCTGGAGCACCTGGTCGGTGTATCCGAGTGCTGGATTCGCGCGGTGAATCACCGCATTCAGATCGGAGCCACGCGCGGCCAAGCCGGTGCCGAACTCGTCGATGATCACCGCGAGCGCCTCCCTGACGGGCTGCTGATAGATGTTCTGGACGATGTCCGAGTCGATCGGAGAGCTCGTCCGGGTAACCGGCAGCAGGTAGCTCCCGGCCCCTGGCCCACTCCTGATCTGCTGCAGCGGTGGCGCGGCCGAGGTGCCCGGATCGCAATCGACGTACTCCTCGCCGATCAGAGACTGGGGGCGGATCGTGCAACTGGCGTTGGCGTGGAATGGAGCGAAGCTGGAATCGTTGATCCCGAGCGTGACGGCGGCCTTGTTGTCCGGCGTGACGTCGAGCGACTCGATCGTGCCGACCGGGGCGCCGGCGATCCGGACGTCCTCCCCCTGCACCGCGTATGCGGCGTCGTCGAAGATCGCCCGCACCGTGTACGACCCACCCGCCCCCTTCGAGGAGGTGCTCAGCGTCACCGCCGCACCACCGGCGGCGATCATCGCGAGCAGGATCAGCGCCAGGCGCCTCATGGCCCCGGCGGGGTCGATGACGGATTGCAGCCGGGCACCGTATAGGGCGCCGAGCCGTCGGGCGTCGGCTGGACCGCCGCGCCCGGGCAGCGGCCGATGCACGACCTGGAGTCCCTCGTAGCGCTGCGATGGGAACTTGCTGGTCAGCTGGTTGGCGCCGTTCAGGGCAAACGCCGCGAACATCGGCTGTGCGCGCACGTAGTGGCCGTTGGCGTCGTAATAGGCACTCGACTGCCCGACGTTGGTGAGCGCGCCGACCACGTCGGGCGTGTATTCGCGCAGATAGTCGAGCTGCGCTTGTGAGTCGTTCAGCTCCTGGATCAGGCGCGGAAACGCCTTGGCGGCGATCCGGGCCAGCCCCGGCGTCTGCGACGCGAGGGTCGTGAGGCCACCGACGCCGATCAAGCCGTTGAGCCCCGCTACGGTCGGGATCGCGACGGGGATCAGCGACCGCAGGGCGACCGCAAACGGCGTCAGCCTCCGCACTGCCGTCTTTGACTTCGCGACCACTGGGTCCAGCGTGTCGAGCGTCCCTTGCAGTCCTGCGAATGTGCTCGTGGAGCGTGCGAGCGTGCCGGGCAGCAGCCTCAGCGCCTCCTCCAGCGACTGACTCTGACCCGCGATCGCCGCGGTCGTCGTGTTGGTCTTGGCGACCAGGTCGGCGAGCTGGGTCGTTCTCGACGCGAGCGCCTGGAGCGCCTGTGCGCCCTCGACGACGAGACCGTCGAACGCGGGCTCGTCGCGGGCGAGCTCGGCGGTCACGTTGCTGGTGCTTGCCAGTCCCGGCGCGAGATACTCGAGCATCCGGTTCGCGTCGACGCCGCGACCGTCGAGGCTCGCTCCCTCGCCCCGGATGAACCCGCTGAGCCCTGCCCGGGTGAGCGGGTCGAAGCTGTCGAACAGCTGGTCGAGGCTGACGATCGAATACGTGTGATCTTCCGCGATCACACCGCCGTCGGGAATCTCGGGCGCGCTGCTGGGGCCGGGCTCGAGCACCACGTACTTGTTCGCGATGCCCGAGAGCGAGTTCTCGTACACCCGCGCGATCGTGCCCTGATGCAGTGGGGCCGCGCCGGACCCGAGTCCCAGCACGATCTCCGCCTGACCGTTGGCTGTCAACCCGATCGATTCCACCGATCCGACCTTCGCCGGGCCGATCAGGACATCGTTGCCGGTCACCAGCCCACCGGCATCCTGAAACTCCGCGCGCACGGTGTATGTCGAGCCGTTCGTGAACACCACCAGGACCACCAGCAGAACCGCGCCGAGCAGCGCGCCGGCGGCGGCGACCCGCGCGACGGTGCTCGCACGTCGTGCGGGCGGAGCTGACCGCATTTGCTCGCGTCTTCTCGGCGTCCGTGCCGCTCTGGCGGGCTGAGTTATATGACGCTCCTTCTCCTCGTCCCCGAACGGTGCCTCCGCGCCGGGGGACCATCCTGCCAAAGTTGGCTATGCGTTTCCAGACCGGCGGATTGAGCGGACGTTACGGCGGTGTGGAGCGCAGGACGGCAAGGCGCTGCTCATCACCGGGGCGCCTGGCGCGCGAGCAGGGCCGCGCCGACCGCCCCACCCAAGTCGCCGAGCGCAGCGACGCGAACGGCGGGCGGACGCTTGTCGTTGAACAGGTGAGGAAGCATCGCGTCGGCAATCCGATCCGCGAACGGCTGCCCGAAGCGGACCCCGAGTCCACCGCCGATCACGACCGCCTCGACATCGAGCAGGTTCACTGCTGAAGCGATGCCGGCTCCAAGGGCTTTCAGAGCGTCATCGACGATCCTGATCGCGAGCTTGTCCCCCCGCTCGATCGCGTGCGCCCAGACCGCGCTCGTCAGCCGCGTTCGTCCTCGCTCGTGCATCAGCGTGAACAGGTCACTTTTGTGGCCTTTCTCGACCCGCCGGCGCGCCCGCGCCTCCATCGCCGCCCGGCCGGCGTAGGCCTCCAGGCAACCTCGCCGCCCGCAGGGGCACTGTGCTCCATCGATCACGACCACCATGTGCCCGATCTCGCCGGCCCCCCCGCGCCCGACCCAGGGCTTCCCGTTCAGAACTATCCCCCCGCCGACGCCCGTCCCCCAGAACACGCCGAGCAGCGACTTGTAAGGCTTTCCCGCACCGAGCTCGAACTCGGCGTCGGTTGCGACCTGGACGTCATTGCCGACGAACACCGCTGTGCCGAGCTGCTCCGCGAGCGCCGGTCCCAGCGCGTAGGCGTCGTCCCAATCGGGCAGGTTGCGGGCATCGGAAACGGCACCCGTGCTCACGTCGATGATTCCTGGCGAACCGACGCCGACGCCGCGCAGCTCGGAGGGTTGGAGGCCCGTGCCCTGAGCGGCACCGCTGATCGCAGCCACCAACTGCCTGGCGACCGCCTCCGGCCCACCGCTGGTCGGTGTCGGCTGGCGGGCGGACCCGAGCACGTTGTCGTGCGAGTCGACGACGACTGCCTCGATCTTCGTGCCACCGAGATCGATTCCACCGCGCGCGGTGCGTGTCGCTACCGATGCCGGCATCGCCGAATCCTCTCAGAAGAGGGAAGCTTTCAGCTCCAAGACTCGCCCTTTCAGCTCCAAGACTCGCGGTAGTGCTCCTGCTCAGGAGTGGGTTGATCGATCTCTACACCGAGGGAAGCGAGCTTCAGGAGTGCCACCTCTTGGTCGATCGCCGCCGGCACGGGATGAACTCCGGCGGGGAGCTTGCCGGCATTTTGCACAAGCTCCTCGACGCAGAGAGCCTGGAGGGCGAATGAGACATCCATCACCTCCGCCGGATGACCTTCGGCGGCCGCGAGATTGACGACGCGGCCTTGAGCCAGCAGGTTCAGCCGCCTGCCGTCGGCCAGCCGGTACTGCTCGACCAGGGGGCGCACCTCGCGAACCTCAACCGCGAGCGCTTGCAGTTCGTCGAGGTCCAGCTCGACGTCGAAGTGGCCCGCGTTCGCCAGCAGGGCACCGTCCTTCATCCGCTGAAAGTGCTCGCGCCGCAACACCCGCCGGGACCCGGTGACCGTTACGAAGATGTCGCCGCGCTCCGCGGCCTCGAGCGACGGCCTCACGTCGTAGCCGGCCATCCGGGCCTCCAGCGCTCGCAACGGGTCGACCTCGCAGACCATCACGGCGGCGCCGGCTCCCCGAGCGCGCTCGGCGATCCCCTGCCCGGCCCAGCCGTAGCCGACGACGACCAGGGTCCTCCCGGCAAGCAGGACGTGACTGGCGCGCACGATCCCGTCCAGCGCGGACTGACCGGTGCCGTGGCGGTCGTTCAGCGCGCGTTCGGTCCGCGCTTCGTTCACGGCGAGCACCGGACAGGTGAGGGTGCCCTGATCCTCGATCCGGCGAAGCCGCACCAGCCCCGTGGTGGTCTCCTCGATCCCTCCGATCAGCCCTTCGAGCGAACCGTCGCCGGCCTCGTGCGCGGTGATCAGCAGATCGGCCCCGTCGTCGATCGTGATCTGGGGCTCGCCGCGTAGGAGGGTCTGCACATGCCCGGCATAGGTTCCGAGATCCTCGCCGCGGATTGCCCGCACCTCGACGCCGTGGACGAACACGAGTGCCGCCGCCACGTCGTCCTGCGTCGAGAGCGGATTTGCCGAGCAGAGCGACGCGCTCGCGCCGCCGGCGATCAGCGTACGGACGAGATTGGCAGTCTCGGCCGTCACGTGCAGGCAGGCCGCTATGCGGATCCCCGAGAGCGGTCGTTGCTGCTCGAACCGTTCCCTGACGGCGGCGAGCACGGGCATCTGCTCGGCCGCCCAGGCGATCCGCGCCTCGCCCTCCGGAGCGAGCGCCAGATCGGCGACCTCATGAGGCGGGAGGGCCGCTCGCGACATCGAGCTGACGGCGCGAGCGCCGGTGCTCAGTAGCGGTAGTGGTCGGGCTTGTAGGGACCCTCGAGCGGAACGCCTAGATAGGCGGCCTGGTTCGGGGTCATCTGGGTCAGCTGCGCGCCGAGCGCGTCCAGGTGCAGCCGGGCGACCTTCTCGTCGAGATGCTTGGGCAGCGTGTAGACCCGCTTCTCGTAGAGGTCCGGATGCCCATAGAGCTCGATCTGGGCGATCACCTGGTTGGTGAACGAGTTCGACATCACGAAACTCGGATGGCCCGTCGCGTTTCCGAGGTTCAGCAGCCTTCCCTCCGAGAGCACGATGATCGCGTGCCCGTCCGGGAACAGCCACTCGTCCACCTGCGGCTTGACGTTGATCCGCTCGACTCCCGGCAGCGTGGTCAGCCCGGCGATGTCGATCTCGTTGTCGAAATGGCCGATGTTGCCGACGATCGCCTGGTGCTTCATCCGCGCCATGTGCTCAACGGTGATCACGTCCTTGTTGCCGGTCGCCGTGATGAAGATATCCGCGCTCCCGAGGACGTCCTCGAGCGTCGCCACCTGGTAGCCATCCATCGCGGCCTGGAGCGCACAGATCGGATCGATCTCGGTCACGGCCACCCGCGCACCCTGGCCACGGAGAGAATCGGCGCAGCCCTTGCCGACGTCTCCGTACCCGCACACGACCGCGAGCTTGCCGCCGATCAGCACGTCGGTCGCACGGTTGATCCCGTCGATCAGGGAATGCCGGCAGCCGTACTTGTTGTCGAACTTGCTCTTCGTCACCGAGTCGTTGACGTTGATCGCCGGGAACAGCAGCCGGCCGCGCTCCGCGAACTGGTAGAGCCGGTGCACGCCGGTGGTGGTCTCCTCGGTCACGCCCTTGATCCCGGCGGCGACCCTGGTCCATCGCTGGGGATCCTCGGCGAGCGATCGCTGAAGGAGCTCGAGCACGATTCGGAACTCCTCAGAATCGGCGCTCGCCTGATCAGGCACCGCGCCAGCGAGCTCGAACTCGGCCCCTTCGTGCACCAGCAGCGTCGCGTCGCCGCCATCGTCGAGGATCATGTTCGGTCCGGCGCCATCCGGCCAGCTCAGCGCCTGCTCGGTGCACCACCAGTATTCCTCGAGGGATTCCCCTTTCCAAGCGAACACCGGGACGCCCTGCGGGTCCTCCGGGGTGCCGTCCCGGCCGACGACGACGGCCGCGGCGGCATGATCCTGGGTCGAGAAGATGTTGCAGGAGGCCCACCGAACTTCGGCTCCGAGCGACTCCAGAGTCTCGATCAGCACCGCCGTCTGAACCGTCATGTGCAACGACCCGGTGACTCGCGCGCCCGCCAGCGGCTGACGGTCGGCGTACTCGCGACGGGTCGCCATCAGGCCCGGCATCTCGTGTTCGGCGAGCTGGATCTCCTTGCGGCCGAAACCGGCAAGCGAGAGATCGGCAACCTTGTAGTCAGTCTTTGCGACAGTCGTGCTCATGGTGTCTCCAACCGTTCTGGGGTTCGTTGTCAGGCGGCGGCTAGCAGCTTCTGATGCTTGTCTTGCTCGAATTGGAGCCAGTCGGCCGGCTCGACATGCTCGGGACGCCGCGGCTGAGCCTCGAGCCACGCTTGGACGGCTTCCCGGAGCTCGTCGCTGGTGGCCATGCGTGCCGCGAACGCGACGTCCGAGAGCCCGATATCGAACCGCGCGAGCAGCTCCTTGAGCGTGCGCAACCGCTGCAGCTCAGCCGGCCCGTAGAGGCGATAGCCCGAGGAGGAACGGTCCGGCGTCACCAACCCGGTGCGCTCGACGTACCGCAGCATCCGCGCTGACCAGCCCGTCGTCTCCGAAGCTTCGTGGATCGTCAGCGACTCCATCGGCGGAAAACATTACCACGACTGTGTCAAGGTTTTGTGTTGTAGAGATAGCGAGCTATAGCGAGCCATGGTGAGGGTTGGACGTGCTTGGCCTGCTACGACAATCGTCCACATCGATGCTCGACGTCCAACTCCGGCCCTAGCATAGAGTTGCCCAGAGGTATGAGCGGAAGCCGCGCGTGCCGTGAAAGGGACCGGGAATTGCGTCCAGGGAGAATTCCTATCGGAAGATACCGTCTTGCGCTCGCGGCCCTTGCGGGATTGGCCGTCACGCTCTTCAGCGTGACCGGGGCGGTGGCGCACGATTCCTCCTACCAGCGCGGCGCGCCACCGCACCTCGACGCCACCCAGAACGCCGCCCCTGCGGAACGGCAAGGCGGGGGGTATCCCGACGGCCATTACACCGGGGGGAACGACGAACCAACCACTCAGCACTACGACGGCGGTCCTTTCTCCGGGAGTGTCCCGCCCTACGACGGCAGCCCGCCCCACTCCGGGAGCAGCCCGCCCCACGACGGCAGCCCGCCCCACTCCGGGAGCAGCCCGCACCACGACGGCAGCCCGCCCTACGACGGCAGCCCGCACTACGGCAGCGGCCCGCGTAACGGAGCCAACCCGCCCGATGGCGCCAGCGCGGCCGCGCAACTCAGCGTCACCCCGAAATTGAGCGTTACCCAGACAAGCGCCGCCGGCACCGCAAACAACGCGAGCAGCAGCCGGCAGACGAGCGCCCAAAGCCACAACGGGCAGTCGACCAGCAGCAGCTCGAGCTTGGGGGGTCGGCGAGGAGGCTCGAGCGCCACTACGGTGA
Organism: uncultured Solirubrobacterales bacterium; assembly: GCA_963837385.1. GTDB lineage: Bacteria > Actinomycetota > Thermoleophilia > Solirubrobacterales > Solirubrobacteraceae > Palsa-465. Next base: position 403,324 of record CAWIMZ010000009.1, on the reverse strand, counting down.
GCAGCCAGAGCAGCGTCTCTCAACGGGTTACCAGCCTGCAGACGAGCGGCTCAGGCAGCATCAGCGCTCGGCAGGTCCTCGGCGGCATCAGCCAGAGTGATGGTCTGACGAGCGCCGGCCAGTGCGGAGAGTTCTGCAGCGTGCTCGAGTCCTCCCCGAGCGGTGCACCGACCGCCAGCTCGAGCGTTGCGGCGAGCACGGGTCCGAGCCCGGCCGCCGCGGTGATCGAGTCAACGCCGACTCCGGTTCTCGTCGCCGCCGCGACGAGCCCAATCGTGCCGATCGCCATCCAGGAGCCGATCGTCAACCCGCCGGCGGGAACCACAATCCCGCCGCCGCACCGAGCGCTCCGACGTCGTTCCCGCCCAAGGCGGCGGGAAGGCCATCGGCGCAGCGAGCATCAGAGCTCCCCTTCACGACGTCATCCGCGCACCGAGCGGCACCCGGCCCGACGGTACTCCCGGCAGCAGGGCAACTCGCCCTGGGCGCGACCCCGGGCAGCGCCTTCGCGGCTGCGGCGGGGCCGATCGTTTCCGCGAACGTGCTCGACGCGTTGTTCACCCCCGGCGCTGCGGCTCCGTCGAGCACGCCGGGCGGCCGCGCCCATCCGCGCAAATCGGCCGCTCATCGCGGACGCCCCGCGGCCGGGAACCAAACGACCGTGATCCAGCGCCTCGAGCGGGTTGTGCGGGTCGTTCCGGGGATCGTCTGGATTGGGCTCGCAATATCGCTCGGACTGGCGGCGATCGGCGGCGCCTCGGCACTCAGGTACTCGCGTCGCGCTCGCCGGCAGGCCGGCCAGTTTGCGGCTGTCAGCGCAGCGGCGCTCACCGACCCGCTGCTCGGGGTCCTCAACCGCCGCGGATTCGCGGATGCACTCGACCGCGAGCTCGCTCGCGCGCGCCGCTACGGCCACCCGTTCGTGCTGGCGTACGTCGACGTTCGCGGTCTCAAGCGGGTCAACGACACCGAGGGTCACCTCGCGGGCGACAGGCTGCTGATGGAGGTGGCCTCGATCCTCACCGAGTCGGCACGGGCGGCCGATGTCGTCGGCCGCCTTGGTGGCGACGAGCTGGGCCTGCTGCTGACCGAGCAATCAAGGGATGGCGCCGCTGCGGTCACGGAGCGGATCCGGGCGGAGGTTCCCGTCCGCCGGGAGATCATGGACCTCAGCGTCCCGTGGGACCTGACGATCGGCATCGCTGCGTTCCCCGAGGATGGCGACAGCTTCGACGACCTGCTGCACGCCGCCGACCGCCGGCTGTACGAGCAGCGCGGGATAGCGCTGGCCGGCGAGCAGCCTCAGCCGCCGGCCAACGCTCCCTTGAGCTGATCCAGCAGCACCACCGGGGTGGGGTCGACCCCGCCCAGCACCGCGAGGTACAGCGACACCAGGTCGCCGAGCAGCACGAGTGAGACCAATCGCTCCGTGCGAGTCAGGCCGATCGTCTCGACTCGATATGTGGCCGCGGCATGACTGGCAATCAGGCCGCGAGTCAGCTCGATCCGCTGCCGGATCCGGGGATGCAGATCGCAGTCGTCGAGGAAGACGGCGCTGAAGCGTCCCAGCCGGTCCGCGCCCTCCCAGCCCACGATCTCGTTGTGATCGAGCTCGGGAAACTCGTGCGAGAAGCAAGGAGCCTTGGCGTTCTCGTTGATCTGGGTCTTCCAGCGATACGCGATCGGTGCCGTGAGGCCGGCGCCGGAGACTTGGGGGACGGTGTCGCGCAGCCCGCGCGCGAGCTCCTTCGCCAGCGAATCATCGGCGGCGTCGGGCCCCCATCCCGCGACGAGCTCCTCGGCGTGCGCGGCGGCAACGTCGATCTCCGCGTGCAACCGCTCTCCCGCCCCGCACAGGGCGGCGACTTCGAGCGCCACGACCAGCGAGTAGGCGACAGCAGCGCGCGGCTGAAATCCTCCGGGGAGGGGAACCACTGGCACGTTCTCCGCCCGCGCCTCGTCCGCGAGCCTGCCGCCGGTCGTCGAGACGATCCGCCTCGCTCCGAGCGCCCCGGCCGCTTCGTACGCGGCGAGTGTCTCCTCGGTATTGCCCGAGTAGCTGGCGCACAGCACCGTCGTGTCCGGGGTCGTCCAGGCGGGCAGCTCGTAGCCGCGAACGAGCACGATCGGACGCGAGGCGCGATCTCCCAGCACCGCCCGAGCGAGCGAGCCGCCGATCGCCGAACCGCCCATTCCGGCTATGACCAGCCCGCCTGCGGCGTCGTGCGGCTCCAGGCTTGCCGACTCGACCCGCCAGACCGCATCGCGGAGTTGAGCGGGCAGGGCAAGGATGTCGTCGAGCTGCCCGGTGCCGTCCACGGCCCTGATCGCCTCGCGGCTCAGATCCTTCGCGGGGCTCAAAACTGGATTGCTCCGGCTGGTAGTTGCACCCCGGGGAAGATACGCGCGCCGGCGCCAAGAACGTTGTCCGCTCCGATCGTCACGCTCTCGCCCAGGACGACCCCGCCGCAGATGTGGCAGTCGTCGCCGATCTCGACACCCCGGCCGACGATCGAGTCGCTGATCCTCGTGCGCTCCCCCACCTTGGCGCCATCGAGCAGCACCGAGCTCTCGATCCGCGCGCCTTCACGCACGGCGACGCCCCGGCCCAGGACGGCCCGACCGCCGACGATCGCGTGCTCGGCTACAACGCTCCCGGAACCGACGATCGCAGGGGCCACGATCCTTCCTTCGATCGTTGCATCGTTCACCAGCACCAGCGAGGCTCCGGCGAGACGATCCCCCACCTCGGTGTGGACGTTGCCCTCGAGGATGTCGAAGCTGGCCTGGAGGTAGCGGGCCGGCGTCCCGATGTCGAGCCAGTATCCGCTGGCCTGATAGCCGAACAACCCTTTTCCGATCAGCAACGGGAAGACCTCCCGCTCGATCGAGATGTTCGTTCCGGCGGGGCCCATCGTGTCCAGCACGTCGCGCTGCAGAATGTAGGCGCCGGCATTGACCAGGTTCGGGCCAGTCTCCTCAGATCCTGGCTTCTCCACGAAGTCCGTCACCGACCAATCGGGGTCGCAGCGAACCAGCCCGTATGCGGACGGGTCATCGACACCGATCAGCGCGAGCGTGGCCCGCGCGCCGGTGCGCTCGTGCTGGCGCAGCTGCGCGGTCAGGTCGATGTCCGAGAGCACATCTCCGTTCAGCATCAGAAAGCGTTCGTCCAGCAGTTCCCCGGCGAACTTCAACGCCCCGCCGGTCCCCAGCGGGCGTTGCTCCTCGACGTAGCGCAGCGTCAGGCCGAACTCGGACCCGTCGCCGAGCACGCCCCGCACTCCCTCGGCCATGAATCCGCACGACAGGATCACATCTTCCACGCCGTGAGCCCGCAGCCACTCGAGCATGTAGGAGATGAACGGCTGATCGACGAGCGGCACGACCGGTTTCGGCATCGTCGACGTGAGCGGCCGCAGCCGGGTCCCTTCGCCCCCCGCCAGGATCAGCGCCTGCAAGTCAGCGCCCTATGCCCTCGTACGCAAATCCGGCCGCCTCAACGGCCTGCGGGTCGATGCAGTTCCGCCCGTCGATGACCAGCCGACCGGTCATGCACCGGGCGGCCTCGCGCCAATCGAGTTGTGTGAACTCGGGCCACTCGGTCACGACGATGCACGCGTCGGCTCCCTCGAGCGCCCCAAGCGCGGAGTCGGCGAACTCCACTCCCACCATCAACTTCCGTGCCTCTTGCTCGGCGACAGGGTCATACGCCCGTACCTGGGCCCCGTCGGCCTGCAGCCGCGCGGAGAGCACCAGCGAGGAGGCCTCGCGCATGTCGTCGGTGTTCGCCTTGAACGCCAGTCCGAGCAGCGCGACGGTCTTCCCGACGAGCGATCCGAGGTGCTTCTGAAGCTTTCCGATCACACGCCGCTTCTGCAGCTCGTTGACCTCGATGACGGCGGTCAGAAGCTGGAAGTGATAGCCGGAGTTGCCCGCGAGCTGCTTCAGCGCCGAGACGTCCTTGGGAAAGCAGCTTCCTCCAAACCCGATCCCCGGCCGCAGGAAATGCGTCCCGATTCGGTGATCGAGGCCCATCCCTCTCGCCACCTCGAGAACGTCGGCTCCCGTCTCCTCGCATACGTTCGCGATCTCGTTGATGAACGAGATCTTCGTCGCCAGAAACGCGTTGGCCGCGAGCTTGATCATCTCGGCGCTGGCGATGTCGGTGCGCACCAGCGGCGCCTCGAGCGCCGAGTAGAGCTCCACCACCGCGTCGCCGGCCCAGTCCCCCCGATCGCCGACGACCACCCGGTCGGGTGCGAGGAAGTCCTCGAGCGCCGAGCCTTCTTTGAGGAACTCGGGGCAGGAGACGTAGGCGAAGTCGGCCTTCCCCTGTTCGGCGAAGATCCTCTTGATCGCGACGCCGGTGCCAACCGGAACCGTCGACTTCATCACCAGCGCATGCCTGCTGGAGCTCGGCATCGCCTCGACGACGGCGTGGACGGCTGAGAGGTCGGCGTCGCCCGAGTACGTCGGGGGCGTCCCGACGGCGACGAACAGCAAGCGAGCGTGTTCCAGCGCGGGTGCGAGCTCGGTCGAAAAATGCATCCTCTCGCCGTTTCGCACCAGTGACTGCTCGAGACCCGGCTCGTAGATCGGGACCTCCCCGCGCTCGAGGCGCTCGATCTTGGTGGCATCGACGTCTACGCACCAAACCTCGCTGCCCAGCTCGGCGAAGCCGACGGCAGTTACGAGGCCGACGTATCCAGTGCCGATCACGGCAATCGGTTCGCGTGCTGAGACCATCGAACGCGAGAGGGTAGCGAGCGCCGCTCCGCGAGGATCAGGCGCGCGTGAGCGATGCGGCGATCGCGACCATCTGTGAGTTGCTCAGATCGCTGGTCAGCGTGTTGGAGACCCAGTACGCGCCCTGAGGGGTGCGCCAGGCGACCAGGGTGAGCTTTCCGCCGTTGGCGAACAGCATCAGTTGCTTGCCGGCGACCGTCCGCGTCTCCGTCGGGTCGTTGAGCATCGGGGGGTTCTGCCAGGTCGTGCCCTGCACGCCGTAGTACTGCCCGAGCGACGCGTTGAGCACCAGCGTCAAACGGTAGGCGGGATGCGGGTTCCCGCTCGGACCGTGGATCTCATAGCCGCGCGGATAAGACCCGGGACCGGGAATCGCAACCGGGCAGTTTCCAGTCGCGCTGAGGCAATAGTTCGATCCGTTCGCGATCACTCGTGGGAAGTAGACCGGCATCCCGAGCCTGCCGAGTGCCGCCGCCTGTGCCCTACCGTCGCTCACGTCCCCGGTGACCACCGCGCCTCTGGTGGGCGAGCCTTGTCGCTTTGGATCAGGGGCTGAACCGGCGCCGGGCGCAGATGTCTGCGTCGGAGCCATGAACTCGTCGAACACATGGTGCTCGGCCGGTGGAGTGGCGGTCACATAGCAGGGGGTCTGGGCTGCCCCGGGCCCGGTGCCGCCGCACGGCCCGAAGATCGCCGGGAACCGCACCTGCTTGATCGCGTGTCCGGCGGAGAAGGCCACGAGGTTGAACAGGTTGATCAGCCCATCGACCGTGTGCAGGTTGTGATCCGTCTGGGTGTGCGCGCCGAAGATCGTCAGCAGTTTGTCCTTGTTGGCGATGATCTGCGAGGCGGGGTACTGGTCCTTGGCCCAGCGGATGAAGTCCTGCTGGCGGGCGTTGCGGACGATGTCGTTGTCGGTGTGGCGAAAGCGCACGAACGACAGCGCATCGGAGCCACAGAGCTTCTGGTAGCCGGGTTGCAGGTCAATGCTCGAGTAATCCGTTAGCGCCGTGTTGTTGTAGTAGCGGTGATCCACGTCTGTATAGACGCACCCGATCGCGTTGACGAGCGCGGCGAAGCCGCCGAAGTTGACGTCGACTATGTGGTTGACCCGGAGTTCAGGAAACACCTGCTGCCGGAGCACCTTGATCAGCAGGTTCGGGCCGCCCACCGAATAGGTCGCATTGAGCTTGGTGGTGACCGTGGCCCCGCCCTCGGGGATCTGCACCTGCAAATCTCGCGGGATCGACAGGACGTTGATCGTCGAGGAACTCGGGTCCAGCCGAACCAGCATCATCGTGTCCGTGTTGGCAGCGCTGAACGGCTCCCCCGCGCGGTGGTCTGATCCGATCACCAGGATCGTCTGGGGACTGCCGGGATCCGGGATCGAGGTATTCGCGTTGTGGATTGCCGGCGAGAGACCGATTTCAGAGGCCAGCGTCTTGAACTGGAGCAGCCCGGCCACGGCGGTCGTAGCCGCCGTGAAGGAGATCACGATCACTCCGGCGAGCGCGCATCGCCATAGAGCACCGCGCCGAGTCCGCGGGAGCACGCTCACCCCACGCCCCCGTCGACCGCCCGGAGCCCGAAATCCGCCGGCGAACCCTCCTCGAGCCAGATCGGCAAGGTTCGCACGAAGTCCCCGAGTGCCCGCCGGTATCGCGCCAGCGAGGACAGCGATACCCATTCCTCGGGGCCGTGGTGTCCCGCTCCCGCTGGACCGAACTCAACCGCCGGAATACCAGCTTCGATGAACGCCGCCGCGTCAGACGCGCCGTCGCGCCCGACGCTCATCACCTCGCCGAGGGCGGAGCGCGCCACCGCCTCGCGGAGCGCGCGTACATAGGGATCCGTACGAGATACGGTCACCGGCGGATAAATGAACGTGCGCGTGACCTCGATGCTCTCGATCGCGCGCACCTGCGCCAGGATCTCCCCGGGGTCCTGACCGGGCAGGTAGCGGATGTCGACGGCCATCGTGCATTGGTCAGGGACTTTGTTGAGCGCGTCGCCGCCCTGAATCCGGCCGAGGCTGATCGAAGGACGGTCGAACAACTCCGAGGACTCGCGGCTGAAGGGCAGCGACTCGATCGCGCGGAACACGTCGACCGCCTTCAGCACCGCATTATCGCCGAGCCAAGGCGTCGAGCTGTGTGCCGCGCGGCCGGAAACTTCGATCCGCATCGCGAGGACGCCCTTCGCTTCGACGCCGATGTGCATGTCGGTCGGCTCACCGGTGATCGCGAACTCGCCGCCCAGCCCGAGCTTAACGATCTCATCGGTCGAGCGTTCGTCGATCTCCTCCGACTCTTCATCTGGGACGCACACGAGCCGCACGCGCACCCGCTCCTGCTCGAACAGATCCTTCAGCGCGCACATCATCGCGGCCAGGCCACCCTTCATGTCATACGCGCCACGACCGATCAGCCGGTCGCCCTCGACTCGCGGCGCGAACTGCTCCGGGCGTCCTGGCACGACATCGAGATGCCCGTGGAACACCACGCATGGCGCCTCGGTTCGCGCAGGCCCGACCTCGGCCACCAGTACCGGGGCCCCATTGTGCTCAAGCTCACGTACCTCGATGTCTCTCGATTCGAGCCACCCCTTGACAAATCCTGCGGCTGCAATCAACTCCTCCTGCCGCGAGGTGTCGTAGGTGATCAACCGTTCCGCCAGCACACGCTCGTGGGTCATGAGGAAGTCAAAGGCTAGGAAGAAGAATGATGCTCGGCTAAGGAGCGAACCGGGGCTCAGCAGCCCGCCGAGCTACTCGAGGATCCTCAAGAACTGCTCCCAGCGGCGCTTGTCTCGCTGCGCCACCCGGCGGCGCTCGGTGTCGTCTCCCGCACTCTCCAGCTCACTCTCCGCCTGCCGCAGGCGCTCCTGCAGCTGCCCCTGGTCGAGCTCGCCCGGAGGGTAGGCCTCCTCCACCAGCAGCAACGCGCGATTCTCGGCCATTTGCATGTAGCCCTCGGCCTGCGCGAAGCGCACGACTTCCGATTCGCTACGGTACAGCCGCAGCTCGGTGGGCTCGAGCATCGCCAGGAGCGGCTGATGGTGGGCGAGCACGCCGATCGAGCCGGTCGCCGTCCTCGTCGAGATCATCTCGACCTCGTCGTTGAACGCCTCGCCCTCGGGGGTCAGTACCTCGACCTGGAACTTCTCGTGCGCCATTACTCCCCGTGGGCGTCCTGCGCGTCGTCAGAGCTCTCCTCGCGAGCGTCCTGCCCGTCGTCCGAGCTCTCGTCATGGTCGCCCTCGTCGCGTTCGGAATCCCCGCGAGCATCTTTGACCACATCGTCAATCGTGCCCTTCATGAAGAACGCTCGCTCCGGCAGGTCGTCGTGCTCGCCCTCGAGGATCTCCTTGAAGCCGCGGATCGACTCCGCGATCGGCACGAACACGCCAGGAATGCCCGTGAACTGCTCGGCGACGAAGAACGGCTGCGAGAGGAAGCGCTCGAGCTTGCGCGCCCGGTTGACGGTCAGCCGGTCCTCGTCGGACAGTTCGTCGATACCGAGAATTGCGATGATGTCCTGCAGTTCCTGGTAGCGCTGGAGCACCTGCTTGACCTCGTTGGCGACGTTGAAGTGCTCATCGCCGAGAATCTCGGCCTTGAGGATCGTCGAGGTCGAATCGAGCGGGTCGACCGCCGGGTAGATGCCCTTCTCCGAAATGGAGCGCGAGAGCGTCGTCGTCGCGTTCAGGTGGGCGAACACCGATGCCGGGGCCGGGTCGGTCAAGTCGTCAGCGGGCACGTAGACCGCCTGAATCGAGGTCACGGATCCCTTCTGCGTAGAGGTGATCCGCTCCTGCAGCTGCCCCATCTCGGACTCGAGCGTCGGCTGATAGCCAACCTGCGAGGGCATCCTGCCGAGCAGCGCGGAGACCTCGGAGCCGGCCTGGACGAAACGGAAGATGTTGTCGATGAACAGGAGCACGTCCTGGCCTTCCTGATCGCGAAAGTACTCCGCCATCGTCAATCCGGACAGCGCGACCCGCATGCGGGCCCCGGGCGGCTCGTTCATCTGCCCGAAGACGAGCATCGTCTTCTCGAGCACGCCTGACTCCTTCATCTCCAACCACAGATCGTTGCCCTCACGCGAGCGCTCCCCAACGCCGCAGAACGCCGACAGCCCACCGTGCTCCTGGGCGAGGTTGTGGATCAACTCCTGAATGATCACCGTCTTGCCGACTCCGGCGCCCCCGAACAGGCCGACCTTGCCGCCGCGGGCGTACGGGGCGAGCAGATCGATCACCTTGATCCCGGTCTCGAACATCTCGGCGGTCGGAATCTGCGCTTCGACGCTGGGCGCTTCCCGATGGATCGGCCACCGTTCGACGTCGTCGGGCAGCGGATCACCGAGGTCGATCGGATCACCGAGCAGGTTGAAGATCCGCCCGAGCGTGGCTTGGCCGACGGGCACGGTGATCGGGGAGCCGGTGTCGATTACCTCGGCTCCGCGGGCCAGGCCATCGGTGGTGTCCATCGCGACCGCCCGCACCCGATCGTCGCCGAGATGCTGCTGGACCTCGCAGACCAGCCACTCGCCGGCGGCGATTTCGGTGTCGTCCTCGGCCCTCGCCGCCTCCGGCCGGCGAATCTTGATCGCGTGGTTGATCTCGGGGAGCTTGTCAGGAAACACGACCTCGATCACGACTCCCTGGATCTCCTCGATCCGGCCGACATTCTCGGTGCGGGCATCCCCTTCCGCTGGGGTCTCTGCTGTCAGTGCCATAACGATCTCCAGTTTAGGGTCTAACCGGCCTGGCCCTCGGCCCCGGCCACGACTTCCATGATCTCCTGCGTGATCTCGGCCTGGCGGGCCCGGTTCATCTCGAGGGTCAGATCCTCGATCAGCTCGCCGGCGTTCTCGGATGCGTTTCGCATTGCGGTCATCCGCGCGCCGTGCTCGGAGGCGGTCGACTCGAGCAGCGCGCGGAAGATCGAAACCTCAACGTAGTCGGGGACGAGCCGCTTGAGGATCTCCTCGGGATCGGGCTCGTACTCGACGAGCGCCCTGCGCTCGGGGCGCTCCTGCACCTCGCCGTCCTGCGACTCATCCTCGTCCAGCACCGTGGCCTGTTGCAGCGGCAGCAGAACCTCACGGCGCACGACCTGCGAGATCGGCGAGATGTAGCCGTTGTAGAAGACCTCGACCTGGTCGACCTCGTGGTCGATATAGGCGGCCATCAGCCGCTCCGCGATCCGGCGCGCATCGGCATACGCAGGGCGGTCGGTGAAGCCGGTAAAGCTCTCCGCCGGCTCCAGCCCGCGGAAGCCGAGCGACGAGGCGGGGCGCCGGCCTGAGGCGAAGTACACCGGCGTCCGGCCTTCGGCGGTGTGCTCCCGTCCGGCGGCCACGGCGCCGCGCACGATGTTGGAGTTGAACGCGCCGGCAAGTCCACGGTCGCCGGCGATCAGCAGCAGACCGACGGAGGAGACCTGGTCGTGCTCGGCCAGGATCGGCAGGTTAGGGACGTGGCCGGCGGCCTGCGCCGCCTGGCGCGTCATCCTCCTGATCGCGCTCGCGTAGGGGCGCAGCGACTCGATCCGCTGCTCGGCGCGACGCAGCCGGGCAGCCGCGACCATCTCCATTGCACGCGTGATCTTCTCGATGTTCTTCACCGAGGAGATGCGATTGCGAACGTCACGCTGGGAAGTGGCCATCGGGCTGTCCGTGTCAGACGGGCTGGGCCGCCTGCTCCTCGGGCTGTTCCGTCCGCTGGTCGCCTTCTTCAGACTGGTCTTTGCCGTCCTCAGACGGCTGCTCGCCGTCCTCGCGGCGCCGTCTCTGGCGCGGCTCGGGCGCCGGTTCGTCGATCGGGTGACCTTCCTCGTCGAGATCGAAGCCGAAGTCCTCCGCGAACTGCTCGACCGCCGCGTGAACCTGCGAGACGGTCGCGTCGCTCCAGTCACCGCCGGCGATCTTCTTCAGGAGCTCGGGCTCGTTGCCGCGCACGTGATCGGTCAAATCCGCCAGGAACCGCTCGGCCTTCTCGACGGTGACACGGTCCAGGAAGCCGTTGGTAGCAGCGTAGAGCTGGATTACCTGGTCCTCGACCGGCATCGGCTCGCGCTCCGCCTGATTGAGCGTCTTCACCAGCCGCTCGCCGCGCGACAGCGTGCGCTGCGTCTCGGGGTCGAGCTCGGAGCCGAACTGGGCGAAGGCCTCGAGCTCGCGGTACTGCGATAGCTCCAGCTTCAACCGCCCCGCGACCTTGCGCATCGGAGTTATCTGCGCGTTGCCGCCAACCCGCGAGACCGAGATGCCAACGTTGATCGCCGGACGAACACCCGAGTAGAACAGCTTTGGCTCGAGGAAGATCTGGCCATCGGTGATCGAGATCACGTTGGTCGGGATGTAGGCCGACACGTCGCCCGCCTGGGTCTCGATGATCGGCAGCGCCGTCAGCGAGCCGCCGTGCAGGTCATCGCTGAGCTTCACGGCCCGCTCCAGCAGCCTCGAGTGCAGATAGAAGACGTCGCCGGGGTACGCCTCGCGTCCGGGCGGCCGCCGCAGCAGCAGCGACATCTGCCGGTACGCGTAGGCATGCTTGGTCAGGTCGTCGTAGATCGCGAGTGCCGCCTTGCCGTTGTAGAGGAAGTACTCACCCATCGCGCAGCCGGCGTACGGCGCTAGGAACTTGATCGGGGCGGCCTCGTCCGCGGCCGCCATCACGATGATCGTGTTCTCGAGCGCACCGGCGTCCTCGAGCGTCTTGGCGAGCGCCACCACCGCTGACTTGCGCTGGCCGATCGCGACGTAAACGCAGGTCAGATCGCGGTCCCGGTTGTTGATCATCGCGTCAACGGCGATCGCGGTCTTGCCGGTCTGGCGGTCGCCGATGATCAGCTCGCGCTGGCCCCGGCCGATCGGGATCATCGAGTCGATCGCTTTCAGCCCGGTGAGCATCGGCTCCTTGACCGGCTGGCGTTGCACGACTCCCGGCGCCTTGTGCTCCGCCGGGCGCGTCTCGGTGGTCCTGATCTCTCCCTTGCCGTCGAGCGGGTTGCCGAGCGGGTCGACGATCCGCCCGAGCAGCTCCTCGCCGACCGGAACCTCGAGCAGGCGCTTGGTGCGTCGAACGGTGTCGCCCTCGACGATCTGCTCCCACTCGCCGAACATCACCGCGCCGACGTTGTCGGACTCGAGGTTCAGCGCCAGGCCGGTGACGTCGTTCGGGAACTCGAGCATCTCGAAGGACATGCAGTTCTCGAGACCGTGGATCCGGCAGATGCCGTCCGCGACCGACAACACGGTCCCTACTTCGGTCAGCTCGGCGCTCGAGGTGTCGAGGCCTTCGATGCGGGTCTTGAGGATTGAGGTGATCTCGTCGGGCTTGATCTGCATTGGGTTGGCTCCTTGACAGCCGGGCTGAGCCGTGACCTAGGCCTGCGCGACTTGCTTGCGAAGTTGGTTGAGACGGTTCCTGATCGAGGCGTCGAGGACGAAGTTGCCCACTTGGAGCACGATCCCACCCAGGATCTCGGGATCCACGCGGCTTGCGAGCTCGACCTTGCGACCGGTCTGCTCACCGACGCGCTCGCCGATCTCCCGCACGGTCGACTCCTCCAGTGCCACCGCGCTGGTCACCTCGACCGGAAGCAGCCGGTTCTCCTCGTCCCACATCTCTTCGAAACGGTCCCGAATCCGGAAGATGACCGGCATCCGGTGACGCTCCAGCAGCGCCTCGAGAAAGTTCATCAAGCCCGGGTCGGCGTCTTCGATCATTCGGTGCAGGCCGTCCTTCTTTTCTTCGGTCGAGAAGTACGGCGAGAAGAAGAAGACCGCCACGTCCCTCCGCTGCTGGAGCGTGTCGGCGAACTGCCCCAGCTGAGTGTGCACGTCATCGAGCACATCCCGCTCCTGCGCGACCTCGAACAGCGCACGCGCGTAGACCTCGGCTATCTCTTCCACTACTCGTGGCCCCCGGAGGCGAGCGCGCTGAAGTCGAGCTCGCGCAGTGTGTCCTCGACCAGGCGCTGCTGGTCTTCCTCTGTGAGTGTCTTGCGTGTCACCTTCTCGGTGGCCATCACGGTCAGATCGGCGACCTCGCGCCGGATCTCGTGGATCGCGCGGCGCGTTTCGGCCTCGATGTCGCGGCGAGCTTGCTCCATTATCTGCTCGCGCTTTTCCCTCGCATCTTCTTCCGCATCGCGCTCGTGGGCCTCCGCGGCCTTCCGCGCCCGCTGGATGATCTCTTCCGCCTGCCGCCGCGACTCCTGGAGACGCTCGCGGTACTCCGCCAGCAGCTCGTCGGCGTTCCTGCGCGTGCGCTCGGCGGCATCGATCGATTCCTCGATCGCGTGTTGCCGGCGGTCGAGCGCCTCGGAGATCCGCGGGAAGGCGAGCTTCCAAAGGATCACCATCGAGATCCCGAACAGCAGGAGCGTCCAGATCATCAGCCCCACGTTGGGCGTGATCAGGAAGGATCCGCTCGAGGCAGCGGGGGTGAGAATGGCTGCTACGTCCATCTACTTGAGGACGTAGGAGATCAGGCCGGCGACCAGCCCATAAAAGAAGACGGCTTCGGTGAGCGCAAACCCGAGCCACTGGATGCTGGTGATCTCATCGCGCATCTCAGGCTGCCTGGTTACGGACTCGATCACCTTGCCAAAGATGATGCCGATCCCGACGCCGGCGCCGACCGCTCCGAGACCGCCGCCGATGCCGATCCCGAGCCCCGCCCCGACCCCGGAGGAGGAGGCCGCAAACGGGAGGACTGTGTGAAAGCAACATTGAGCTCAGCTCCTTCTTTGTTAGTGGTGAGAGACCGCGCCACCGAGGTAGATGGCCGCGAGCGTCGCGAAGATGAAGGCCTGTAGCGTCGCCACCAGCCCCAACTCGAACAGGTATACGGCGACTCCGACCGGCAGCGTGAACCATCCGAGGAACGAGAGACCGAGAATCACCGCGAGTCCGCCGGCCATGAACAGGATGATCAGGTGCCCGGCGAGGATGTTGGCGAACAGTCGGACCGTCAGCGAGATCAACCGCATGAAGACCGAGACCACCTCCAGCGGCGCGATCAGCAGCAGCATCGGCCCGTGCACGCCGGCCGGGATCAGGCTCTTCACGTAGCCGATCGGCCCCTGCGCCCGGATCCCCACCCAGTTGAAGGCGATAAAGACGACCAGCGCGAACGCGAGCGGGATCGAGATGTTGGCCGTCGCGGCGTACAGCGCGAAGTCGGGGATACGGACGCCGAAGAGATTGAACTTCTCCTCGCTGTTGGTGGGCAGGGGGAGGTAGCCGATCAGGTTGGCGAACCAGATGAACAGGAACAGAGCTCCGAGGAATGGAAACCACTCGCGCGCCATCGAGTCGGGCATGTTCCCGCGCGTAATGTTGTCGCGCATCAGCGAGAACAGGGCCTCGACGGCCGTCTGGACGCGATTAGGCCTTGTGTGCATCCGCCGGGCGATCCAGACCATCGTCACGATCGTGGCGATCGCCGACAGAAACAGATACAGCACGGCCCGGTTGATGCTGAGGAGGCCGAGATTGACCCAGTTGGTCAACTTGAACTCGTTCTGGATCTGGAACGTGTTGTTCTTGTGGCCGGAGATCCCGAAGATGACGGCGAGCAGGACCAGACCGAGGATGTAGAACCCGGCGATGCCCAACAGGACCTTGCGCGTGTTGCTCATCGCGTCCTCGGTCGGTTCGCCGCTAACGTGGCCAACTGCACGGTGAACGCGAACACGATCACCGCCAGCGCGGTGAGGCCATCGTCCCTTCCGCCGCTGCGCCGCGCGAGAATCACCGCCAGGGCGAGCAGGAAGATCCGGCCGAGCATGTACGCGAGCCTCACGCTGATCTCAATCCTGGCGTCGCTGCCGGCGCTCAGGGCGTATTCGAGCCCGACGCCCACCGCGCGCAACGCGAGCCAGGCGCCGGCGCCCACGCCGTAACCGAGCGCCGGCACGCCGATCAGCAGCAGGATCGGCGCAGCGAGGAGCACCAGCACCACATCGAGATAGCGGAGCAGGGTCACGGGACGCTCAGAGGTCGCGGAAGCGCTTAGTGACAACGGCGATTCCCAGGAAGAAGCCGACGGAGAAGCCCACGAGAAGCAGCGGCACGACCGCGCCCACCAGAGCACCTATCCCGGCGCCCGCTCCAGCACAGATCGCGTTCACCGAGAGCATCAGCGCTCCGGCGCCGGCGGCGTCCCTGCCAGTGAACGCGGGACGGGTGTTCCTCATGGTGTTGGAGGGAGCTTTTCAAGCTGAGCACGTGGGATCGGAGGGCCGGTACGGTACCGGCGAGGCGGTGAAGGCGCTCGGTGGCGATGATCGCCTACGACCTGCCTCATTCGTGCGGCGGCGCCGCCAACGGAATCCAACCCAGGACTCCGTCTGGGAGGACAAGGTTAGCGGGACGTTAGCGCACGTGGCGGCCTCAGCGTGCCGCGATGATCTCCGGTCGGGCGCAGCGACGGCTTTGGCAGCTGACCCTCGGCCCACGCCGCCGCGATGCTCGCCCGCGGCAGACCGAACGCTCCCTCGTACACGAGATACCGGGGCTCCCACCGCGGGAAGAACTTGGCGTTGAACCGGTAAAGGCTTTCGATCTGGAAGAACGGGTTGGCGAGCGCAACAAGCTTGCCGAGCGTCCGTTCCAAGCGCTTCTCGGGGCTGTGCATCCATTTCGCGAAGGTCGCGAAGTTGAGCGACACCTCCACCACTCCTCGCTCCCGCAAGAGCTCGATTGCCTGTACGACGAGAAACTCGGTCAGCCCGTTCGGCGTGCCCGGATCACGGCGCATGAACGACAGCGAGAACGTGCTGCGCCCGTAGCAGGGGACGAAATGAAGGACCCCGCGAATCGCGTCGTGCTCGTCCCGCCCCAGGACTACCAGGGTCTCATCTTCGAGCACTCCCCCCAGCGAGTCCATCGCCATCGAGAACCCACGCTCGGGAGCACCCTGGCGACCTCGCTCGAGCACCCGCTGGATCTCGTCCAGCATGCGCGGATCGAGCGCCCCGAACTCGTGCAGCTCTGCTGTGTATCCCGCCTTGCGCAGGCGCGTGACAGACTGGCGGACCTTGCGAATCGAGCGCCCCTCGAGCGAGAAATTGCCGAGCTCGACGATCGCTTCGTCACCGAGATACATCGTGCGCAGGCCGAGCTCCTCGTACAGCGACCGCAGCGCCTCGCTCGCGCCGACCGCCCCCAGCTTGAGCCCTCGCGCGTCAGCGAAACCCCGCAGCTGGCTCAGCAGTGCCGGGAAGGCCTCCGGAGGACCGACCGGATCGCCTGACAGCAGCAGCACCCGGTTCTCGATCCGGTAGCCGACGAACGCCCTGCCGTCCGCGCTGAAGAGATACTGCTCGTCGGAGCGGAGCTTGAAGAACGACAGTGTGTCGGTCCCGTGGGCGCGGACCAGTGCCGCGGCCGCCGAGCGAGCGCCCGGCTCGGGCAGCGCCCGGGGGGCGGCCAGCGGACGAAAGACCACATAGGCGATCGCCAGCAGCGTTCCGAGCTCGATCAGGTGAACGCTCAGGGGAATCCACGCGAAGTGATGGTGGAAGGCGCTGTGAGCTTCGAAGTGGAGCGGTCCGGCCTGCCAGCGCAACAGGTTCGATGTCTCGCTCATGATCGTCGCCGGCGATGGATGGCCTTGGGAGGCCCAGGTGGCCACGGCCACGGCGGCGACCCCCACCAGCCCGAGCAGCGGGACGCGCCAGATCGCCGAGCGCAGCGAGATCGGGTCGTGGCGCACCTGGAAGGCAGCCGCTCCCGTCGCGAGCATCGCCGCGGTGGCCCAAGTGATCACGGTCTCCTCGAAATCCAAGCCCTTCAGCAGGTCGAACACCCCGAGTGCAACCATCAGCACGATCGCGGTCTGCCAGGCTCGCCGCCGGCGCTTGAGCAGGTATGGCGCGACCAGTAGCAGGGCGGTTCCCGCCGGCAAGGCGAGTGCGTGGAACAGCCGCATCGCCTCGACCGGCTCGAAGTTGAGCAGCAGATGACCGCGCCAGCGGATGTTGGGCCTCAGAGCCGAGGCGATGTTGACCAGCCCGACGAGCGCCGCTGCGAGCGCAGCCAGACGCGGGATCCAATGAGAGAAGCGTTTCATCAAGAGGTTGATCAGGCGATCGGTGCGGGGTGCCGAGCCTGGAATCGCTTAGAAGCTCGGCAAGCGCCACCGATAGACGTTGCCAGAGACAGTACCGCGCCCATGGCCATGGGTTACGCCGAGCTTGACGGCTTTCCTGCTCGACTGCGGGCGCGGCGAATGCACGAATCCGCCGCTCCCCGGTGGCGAATCCCTAGCCGAGCTCCCGGATTCGCTGCTCGAGCAGCCGGCGGCGCGCGACGAGCTCCTGTTCGAGCTTCTCCAGCTCGCTGCGCCTCGCGAGGACCAACTCGAGCTGAGTGGCGATGTGTCCGAGCGCCTCGTCGAGGATCCGCTGGCGCGCTTGTGGATCGTCGGTCTGGTGGTACTCCCGCCGCAACTCGGCGCGCGCCGTCTCGGCCTCGACCAGATCGAGCAGCTGCTCGAGCGAGAGGCCGAGCAGCTCCTTGAGCCGAACGATCTCCCGAACGCGGGCGACGTCAGCTTCCGTGTAGCAGCGGTGCTTGCCCTGGGCTCGGTCCGTGAGGCTCGGCAGCAGCCCGATCTCCTCGTAGTAGCGGATCGTGCGCGGCGTCGTACCGGTCAGCTGGGCGAGCTCGCCGATTCGGAGCGGCTTCGCGGCCGGTGCCCCCGCGATCGTCGTCATGACGACGTTGCCATCCCCGGCTCCGCCGCCGTCGACTGCTGGTGGGAGGGTCGGGCCGCCGCCACGAACGCGCCGACGATCGAGGCCGCCGCCAGGCACCAAAGAGCCGTGTGCATGTTGCTGATGAACGGATCGAGTTGGGTCGTCGAGATGTGATTGGCGAGGCCCGAGAACACCTTGAACAGGACGTCCTTCGGCACCGCGGAGGTGACCACGGCGAGCACGAACGCGATTGAGATCACCGCGCCGGTGTTCATCACGAGAACGCGGGCGCCGGCCGCGATCCCGCGCCGCTGCGGAGGGACCGTCCCCATCATCGCCGCCGTGTTGGGTGACATGAACATCCCCGAGCCGAGGCCGGCGACGAACAGGTACGTCCCGCTTGCCCAGTAGCTGGTGTCGCGCTCGAGCGTGGTCATCAGCGCGAGCCCGGTTGCAGAGACGAGCATCCCGAGTACAGCCATCCCCCGGGAGCCGCGGCGGTCGGCCCAGATACCGGCAAGCGGAGACGCGATCAGCATGCCAATCGCGAGCGGCGCCAGCTTGATTCCGGCAAGGATCGGTGAGTTGCCCTGGACTCCCTGGAAATAGAAGACGAACAGGAACATCAGTGCGAACCGCGACAACCCGTTGATGAACGCCGCGGCCGCGGCCGCCGAGAACAGCCGGTTCGAGAAGATCGACAGATCAAGCATCGGCGAGCGGTGGTGGCGCTCGATCAACACGAACGCGGGCAGCAGGACCGCCGCCGCGACGAGGCCACCGATCACCGCCGGCGAGGTCCAGCTCGAGAGTCCGCCCTTCGAGATTCCGAACACAAGTCCCGTCAAGCCGACCAGGAAGGTGATCGTCCCGGCGGTATCGAAGGTCGTGTCCTCCCCGCGTCGGGAGAGCTCGCGCAAGATCAGACCGGCCCAGGCACATCCCGCCAGCGCGAGCGGCACGTTGAACCAGAACACCCAGGGCCACGAGATCGCGACGAGCGCGCCGCCGAGCACCGGCCCGATCACGAGCCCCACTGCGGCGACCATCGTGTTGGTGCCCATTGCCAGGCCGAGCTGCTCTCGCGGGAACGCGTCGGTGACGATTGCCGCCGCATTGGCGAATAGGAACGACCCGCCGATTCCCTGCAATATCCGCCACAGGATCAGCTGGGTCCCGTTGCCCGCAAAGCCGGCCCCGAACGAAGCAAACGCGAACAGCAGAAATCCCAGGATGTAGGCCCGTTTGCGCCCGAACTGGTCCGACAGGCGACCCGCGCTGAGCACGAGCACGGTCGAGGCGATCATGTAGACGAGGATCACCCAGACGAGCTCGAGCAGGCTTGTGTGGAGGCTCCGCTCCAGGTCGGGAAGCGCGATGATCAGCGTCCCGGAGTTGATCGTCGCCAGCAGCATTCCCAGGCTGGTGCACGACAGGGCCCACCACTTGTAGGCATCGTGCTCGGCGTGCACTCCGAACCGCGGGGCCCGAATCGGTGAGCGTGCTTGGAGCGTTGGCAAGCCGGGTCGTCCCTCCGAGATCTGAAGCTTACGTAAACGTCAGAATAGCAAGAGCCTGAGCTCAGCCCTCGAAGGACGCCACCGCTGCCAGGATCACGAACGTCGCAACCAGCGCGGCGCCTTCGAACACGGTGGCCTCCCCGTCACCGGTGATCTGCCAGACGATCACCGCGGTTCCGAACAGCGCACCGATATAGACGGGCGCGATCGCGAACGTGAGCCTCGTCGCCGTCAGCAGCGACACCAGGACGAGCACCGGATAGAGAAACGCCGCGATCTGCGCGACCGAGTTCTTGACGATCGAGATCGCCAGCTCGGATCGTCCCCTGTGGGCCAGCGCGATCCCGGCAGCGTGCTCTACCGCGTTGCCGGCGATCGCCACGATCACCAGCCCGGCAAACGCCTGCGAGATGTGCAGCGTGTGGATCGTGGGCGCCAGCGCGTGCACGAACCAGTCCGACACGAAAGCCGACCCGACCGCCGCCACGGCGAGGAGCACAACGCTGATCCGCGGCGCCAGGCGCGGCTGCTCCGGGCTGTCTTGCTGAGGCTGATCCGTGCTGAGGTACTGCACCACCCAGGTCGTGTACACGATCAGGATCGCTGCCGCCCCGATGATCGAGATCGTCTGAGTGTGGCGGCTCGCCGGATCCTTGGTTGCATCGGCGAGCCCGATCAGCACGATGATGAATGTCGCGAGCAGGAGCAACGTCGCCGTGTCGTTCGGCAGCCGGGGGCTGAAGCGCATCACGCCGTCGCCGCTCCGCTGGGCGCCGGCCACGATCACCAGACCCAACACGAGCAGTGCGTTGACAAGGATCGAGCCCAGGATCGCCGTCTCGGCGACGACCTTCTCGCCGGCGCCCAGCGCGAAGATCACGACGAAGAACTCGGGCAGGTTGCCGAGCGTCGACTGCATCAGGCCGGTGGGGGCGGGACCGAACTTCATCCCGACCTGCTCGGTCGCAAACGAGACGACCCATGCCAGTCCGGCCAGCGCCACGGTCGCGAACAGGAAGGCGACCACGTGCGGCACTCCGGCCGCGTAGCGAGCCACGCCGGCCAGCACCGTCGCGAGCCCGACCGCACCGAGCAGCGAACGCTCGGTTCTCGTCAAGGCACTCAGAGCTTCTCAGCCCCCGGTCATCACCGTGTCGTCGTCTGAATAGGGCGGCGCACAGCTCCAAGACGGTCCCGCCAGCTCGCGGACCTGAGAGCCGTCACGGGTGGTGAACGACTGCAGCTTGCCGAGATTGGCCTTCTCCACGGCGTGCACTATCGCACGCGCTCGAACTCACCCGTTTCGATGTCGCGGCGAACCTGCGCGTCGATTTCGTGCTCGCTCGTATCTGGATCGACACTACGCAGCTCGCGAACCCGCCGGCCTTTCAGCTTGAAGATCTCGAGGATGTAGATCAGGTAGACGCTGGCGGCCAGCGCGAACACGCCGATCGCAATCATCACGACGATCCAGCCGAGCCGGTAGTGGCCCGCGCGGTGATAGGGAACGAACCGCAAGGCGACGGCGACCCCCGCGAGCATCAATGACCACGCAGAGAGATAGGCGACCGTCTTGCGCTGAGAGAAACCGATCCGGGACATCCGGTGGTGGAAATGGCTGTCGTCCGCGGACCATGGCTTGCGGCCGTATTTGAGCCGCTTCGCGACCACGAAGCCGGTATCCAGGAACGGCACGGCGAGGATCAGCAGCGGAACGACCAGAGCGACAACGACGTTCGTCTTCAACGATCCCGCCACCGCGGTCACGCCGAGCAGATAGCCGAGCAGATTCGCGCCCGAATCTCCCATGAAGATCTTGGCCGGATAGAAGTTGTGAAACAGGAAGCCGAGCGAGGCGCCGGCCGTCAGCGCGGCAAGGATGCCGGCGGCGCTGACGCCGAGGTCGAACGCGATGATCGAGAACGCCACCCCGTCGATCGTGCACAGCCCGGCGGCGAGACCGTCGATCCCGTCGGAGAAGTTGACGACGTTCATCAGACCGACGAGCCAGATCACGGTCAGCGTGCCGCCCTCGTTGGGAAACTGCAGCGCCCCGATGAACGGCACCGTCACGTCGGTCACGATCGCCCCGCCCTCGACGACGATCAGCGCCGCCGCGACCTGGCCGACGAGCTTGGCGAGCGGCGGAAGGTCCCAAATGTCGTCGATCACGCCGACGAGCGTGATCAGACAGGCACCCGCGATGATCGTCCACGTGTGGAGCACCCCGCCCGAGCCGGGCGCCGCGTGGGGAACTCGCGCCAGCCTGATCGTTCCGGGCAGCCAGATCGCCGCGGCGACCAGCACGCCGGCGAGAATCGCGAGGCCGCCCAGCAGAGGAGTCTCCCGCTCGGCGAGCCCGCGCTCCCGCAGCCGGTCGACGGCCCCAACCCGGCGCGCCAGCTTCGCCGCGAGCGGAGTCAGCAACCCGGCCACGGCCATCGCGACGAGGAAGGCGAACACGGCGTCCCAGTAGCGCATCGACGAGTCGTAGGATGGCAGCCGGGGCAGACCGCAGCGCCGTCATGCTGCGAACGAAGTGCTGCGGGCCGTAAATTCAGTCCCACCGACAGGGACAGTTCGAATGGGACGGAACTTACGGCGGATAGCACTAAGCGCTGGCGCGGGGACTGCCGCTCGACCTGAGCCGCCCGACCGAGCTTCCCGCCCCGCCGAAGCCCGCGCGAGCGAGCCTCCCGCTCCTACACCGCCGCCCCTGCCCCCAACCCGGCGTACAGCGGATAGCGCTCCGCGATCGCCGCCGTGCGCTCGCTCAGCTCGCCTTGCACGCCCTCGAAGTCGCCCGGCTGCAGGGCCGACGCGATGATCTTCCCCACCTCGACGAAATCCTCGGCTGCAAGCCCGCGGGTCGCCAGCGCCGGGGTCCCGATCCGCAGTCCCGAGGAGACCGACGGCGGCCGCGGGTCGAACGGCACCGCGTTCCGGTTGACGGTGATGCCGATCTCGTGCAGCCGGTCCTCAGCCTGCTGGCCGTCCAGCTCCGATTCCCGCAGATCGCACAGGAGCAGATGCACGTCGGTGCCGCCGGTGAGCACGTTCACGCCGCCGCCCGCGGTCAGCAGCTCCGCAGCCACGGCGCGCGCGCCCGCGAGCGTGCGCTCCTGGCGCTCGCGGAAGGCCTCCGACATCGCGATCCGCAGCGCGACGGCCTTGCCCGCGATGACGTGCTCGAGCGGGCCGCCCTGCTGTCCGGGGAAGACCGCCGAGTCGATCTTCTTCGCGAACTCCTCGCGGCAGAGGATCATCCCGCCGCGTCCACCGCCGATCGTCTTGTGGATCGTCGTCGTGACGACGTCGGCGTACGGCACCGGGCTCGGATGGAGGTCCGGCGGCGACGAGCCCCGCGAAATGGGCCATATCGACGACCAGGTAGGCCCCGACCGCGTCCGCGATCTCGCGGAAGCGAGGAAAGTCGAGCTGACGCGGGTACGCCGACCAGCCGGCGAGGATCACCTTCGGCCGCCGCTCAGCGGCGATGCGCTCGACCTCGTCCATGTCGATCAGGCTGGTCTCGCGGTCGACCTCGTAGGGCGCGATGTCGTACAGCTTGCCCGGAGACGTTGATCTTCATCCCATGGGTGAGATGACCCCCGTGCGCGAGCTCGAGCCCCATCAAAGTGTCGCCCGGAGCAGCAGCGCGTGGTAGACGGCCGTGTTGGCTTGCGCGCCCGCGTGAGGCTGGACGTTCGCGTGCTCGGCACCGAACAGCGCCTTGGCGCGGTCGATCGCGAGCTGCTCGGCGATGTCGACGTACTCGCAGCCGCCGTAGTAGCGCTTGCCGGGATAGCCCTCGGCGTACTTGTTCGTCAGCACCGATCCCTGGCACTCGAGCACCGAGATCGGGACGAAGTTCTCCGAGGCGATCATCTCGAGCGTACGCTGCTGGCGCTCGAGCTCGAGCGTGAGCACCTCCGCGATCTCGGGATCGACCTCGGCCAGCGGCCGGTTGAAGTAGTCGGGCGGGAGCTCGTCTGACACTGCCGGCGACGATATCAGCGGCGGCAGCCATTATCCGAGCGCCGCTTCCAGCGTCTGCTCCGTGACGGCCCCCGGTCGCACCACGGCCCACTCCCCGGCGTCCTCGTAGGAGCGCAGGTCGACGACCGTTGACGGGGTCCCGGGCAGCTCTCCACCGTCGATCACGAGATCAGCCGCCGCCTGCAGGAACTCGGGCACATCGTCCAGCCGCCGAGCGTCAGCGCCGCCCGCCCGGTTGGCGCTCGTCTGAAGCACCGGCCAGCGAACCCCGTCGAGCCGCTCCACGACCGGGACCCGCAGCCCGAGCGTCCGAGGATCCCCCCCGCACGCGAGCGGGAAACGGCCCGGCCGGGTTCGCCAGCAGCGCGGTCACGCCTCCCGGAAGCAACCGCGAGAGCGCCTCGAAAGTGCGGCCGCCAAGCTCCGGCAGCGACGCCAGCGCCAGTCCGGCGTCGAAGAACATCACCGCCGAGGGCTTGGCCAGTGAGCGACGCTTCAGCAGGTAGAGGCGCTCGACCGCGAGCCGGTTGCTCGGATCGCAGGCAAGGCCGTAGACCGTGTCGGCCGGAAACACGGCGATGCCGCCCGCGGCCATGCAACGCTCGAACACCTCCTGAGTTCAGCACTCCCGCTCACCGCCGGCCGACGACCACCCGCTCATGGCCCGCGAGATCCCGAATGCGCTCAGCCGCGCTGAATCCGGCGGCCACCACGAGGGCCGCCACCCGGTCGGCCTGATCGAATCCCACCTCGAGCGCGACTGTTCACACACCGTCGAGCATTGAGATCAAGCGGCGCAGCACCTGCAGCCCATCGTCGCCCGCATACAGAGCCTCCGCCGGCTCGTAGACCGAGACCTCGGGCGCCAGCTCAGAAGCAGTGGATACGTATGGCAGGTTCGCCGAGCACGGCGTCGTACGTTCCGCCGGCCAGCAGATCTCCCTGCACGAAGGATGAATCGAGCCGCAGCCGAGCGGCATTCTCCCGTGCCACCGCCAGCGCATCGTGGCTCACGTCGATCCCCGACCACCTTCGAGATCTGGCCGCTCGTCCTTCAGCGCCAGGGCAACAGCGCCGCTCCCGGTCCCGACATCCGCCACGCGCGCACGGCTCGGCAGCGATAACCCCACCTCGACCAGCAGCTCCGTCTCCGGACGGGGGATCAGAACTCGTCGATCGACCCCCAGCGACAGCCGCCGAAACTGCCTCATGCCCGTGATGTAGGCGACCGGCTCGCGCGCCGCCCTCCGTGCAACCAGCTCGTCGAACTGCGCGCCCACCGAAGCGTCGACCCGCTCGCGAGCTCGCAGCACCAGCTGCGCCCGGTCGCAGCGGAGCGCCAGCCCGAGCAGCAACTCGGCGTCGAGCCGTGGCGTCTCGCAGCCCGCCTCCGACAGCACGGCCGCAGCCCACCCCAGCGCCTCCCTCACCGACCGTCCGAGAACCGCCGCGTCCGCCTCAGGCAAGCGCCCGCTCCCGGAGCCGGCGGCGCTTCTCGTCGTCCTGCAAGGCCGAGGTGAGCTCGTCGAGCTCGCCCATCAAGATTCCGTCGAGGTTGTGCATCAGCAGGTTGATGCGATGGTCCTTGACCCGCTTCTCGGGGAAGTTGTAGGTGCGGATCTTCTCGGCCCGCTCTCCGGTCCCGACCTGCGCCTGCCGGGAAGCGTCGATCGACGCCTGCTGCTCTGCGAGCGCGCGCTCGTAGAGTCGCGCCCGGAGCACGCGCATCGCCCGCTCGCGGTTCTGCAGCTGCGACTTCTCGTCCTGCATCGAGACCACGATCCCGGTCGGCTTGTGAGTGATCCGGACGGCGGAGTCGGTCGTGTTGACTGACTGTCCCCCGGGCCCGGAGCTCCTGTACACGTCGATCTGCAGATCTCCGGGGTCGACACCGACCTCCACCTCGTCTGCCTCCGGCAACACGGCGACGGTCGCGGTCGAGGTGTGGATCCGGCCCTGCGACTCGGTCTCGGGCACACGCTGGACGCGATGGGTGCCTCCCTCGAACTTGAACACGGAATAGGCACCATCGCCCTTGACGGCGAACGTGTAGGTGCCGTCACCGATCGCCATCGGCTCGACCGTGAACCCGCGCCGCTCGGCGTAGCGGGTCAGCATCCTGTACAGGTCGCCCGCCCACAGCCCCGCCTCGTCCCCACCGGCGCCGGGCCGAATCTCGACGATCACGTTCTTGTCGTCGTTGTGGTCACGCTCGACCATCGCCAGACGAATCTCTTCCTCCAGCGACTGCAGCCGCTCGCGCGAGGACTCGAGCAGCTCGCGTAGCTCGGGGTCGTCTCCGTCCTCGGCGAGCAGCTCACGGGCCCCGGCGTAGTCGTCAGCGACCCGCCGGTACTCGCTCGCGAGGCGCGCGGCCGGCTCGAGCTCTCGATATGACCTGCTGAGCGCGGTGAACCGCGCTCGATCCCCGATCACGACGGGATCGGACAGCTCGGCCTGAAGCTGGCCGAAGCGCTCCTCGATCTGGGACACCAACTCGTCGATCATCCTGAGATCGAGTGTAGGCGCCGGCCGGGGCGCGAGACCGGCGCTCTAGGCCACGACCTCGACCCCGACCATGTCCTCTGCCGATGCCTCCCCGGGCCGCTCGATCTCGAGCACCGCACCGAGCGCCGCGATTGCGACCGCCAGTTCGTCGAGATCGGGCTCGCGCGTGGTCAGCCGTTGGAGCTGCAGGCCGGGATACATGATCGCTTGCACCCAGCGTCTGCGACGATTGCGCCCGGCCCACTTGATCACCTCGAACGACAGGCCGGCGATCACGCGGCACACCGACGATCCGCGTCAGGACCAGCAGCCACCAGGCCGGCAGACCGATCGGCGCGAATACGAAGATCGCCATGATCATCACGATCAGCAGGAAGCTGGTACCGCACCGGGGATGGAGCCGCGAGTAGAGCTTCGCGCGCTCCGGCGTCAGCTCGTCGGAAGCCTCGAAGCAGGAGATCACCTTGTGCTCGGCGCCGTGATACTCGAACACGCGCCGGAGGTCGCGCAAACGCGAGAGCAGCAGCAGGTATCCGAGGAAGATCGCAGTCCTGAGCACACCCTCCACTGCCCAGAACAGCACTGACGATCCGAGCTGATGCTTGATCAGGCTGGTCAGGCCGACGGGGACGACGAAAAACAGGCCGATCGCGAAGATCACCGCCACGACGACCGTCCCCGCCCATACCCCTCCGGAGATCTCCAGATCGGCGTCGGGGAGCTGAGCGTTGGCAGAGATCCCAAGCGCCCGCATGCCGATCCCGAGCGATTCCGCCAGCGCCACCACCCCGCGGACCACCGGCCAGCGGTAGACGCGACGGCGCTTGGACCACGCGACGAGCGGAAACGAATTGACCGCGATCTCGCCGAGCTCGGTGGTGGCTGGTTGAGCCGGGGGCTTGCGAACCGCGACCGCCCAGGTGCGGACGCCGCGCATCATCACCCCTTCGAGGACCGCCTGGCCCCCGAGCGGCGCGTCACGCGGGGCGGTCAGCGCCTCCCTCCGCCCCGCCCTGACTCACGAAGGATTGGCCTCCGAGCTAGGGGCTCGTGGCCGTCCGCGCGGCGCGCCGGCCCTTCGCCACTCGCCGCTGGAAGCGCTCCACCCGTCCACCGGTGTCGACGAGCTTCTGCTTACCGGTGTAGAACGGATGGCACACGGAGCAGATCTCGACGTGGATCTCGGGCTTTGTCGAGCGCGTCATGAACTCATTACCGCACGTGCAGCGCACGTGCGCATCAACGTATTCTGGGTGAATCTCGGTCTTCATATACCGACTGAGTGTAGCGGCGCTGCTCAGCTCGCCGGACAGGTCGCGGCGATCGAGTTGTTCGACCGGTCGAGGTCATCGATCTGGTCGTTGGGGTCGACGGTCACCGTCGGTGCGCTCGCGGCCGTACACGCAGGGCCGATGAAAGTCACCTCACGCCGGCTGTGCGGACCGAGCACGGCAACCACCTGGGTCTGCACCGGGTTGGCGCCGCCCGGGGCGAACAATGCCTCGAACGGTCCCGCGGCGCTCGCTCCGCGGTTCCGGATCAAAGCGATGTACTTCTCGCGCGCCGGCTTGGTCGGGATCGGCTCGACCGTGATCGACTGCACGAGCAGGTCGGGACGCAGGTCCGGCTGCACGCACGCACGGCTCTCGCGCTGCACGCTCGCCAGCACCCTGCCGTGAGCGCCGGTCCAGCGGAACGAGACCCGCAAGCGATACGAGGCCGGTGCGGCTAGACCGATCACCGGGTGATCGACTTTCCAGCTGTCGTTTGGCCGCTGGCCGAGCGTGGGAGTCGTCGGGGTCGTCCAGTTACCAAGGCCGCGGCCGTTTACGTCCGTCATGGGGCCTCCAGGCCTCGTCCGCTTGAGCAGCTCGAAGCGCATTGCCATTCGTTTCGTGCCGGCGACCGGATGCATCACCGCCTGGACCGAGATCTCCCGCTGGGCGGGCTCGAGGGCGGGCTGGCAAACGAACTGGTCGAGGCTCACCCGCGAGGCGGCGGTGTTGGCGCCCGCCGTGGCGGCCGCGCCGAGCGCAACCGCAGCTGCGAGAAATCCAGCCAGGAGAAAGCGCGGCACGCCCGCTTAAACAACAGCCGGGCCTGGAAGTTTCCGCCGGTTACGTGACCGTGTACAGCGGACCGTCCCCGCCCTCGGGAGGGGTCAGCCGGCCACCCTTGGCCGTGATCGCGCCGCACTGCACGCAGTTGGTGTAGTTGACGGTGACGTCCACCGGACCCTCCGCAGGCGCGTCCTCAGGAATCTCGTAGACGCCGGCCGGGCACATCCACTGCCACGTCTCCGCGATCTCGCGCGGCACGTTGCTGCGCACGCGGATGTGGTTGGGCGCGTCGTCGCGGGTGGCATTGCCGCTGATGTACACGCTCGAGAGCTTGTCGAAGGTGTACTTGCCGTCGGGCTTGGGATAGCGCTTGTAGCGTGTCACCGACGAACATCGCGCTTCTCGTCGTTGCGGTGCCACTCCCAGCGGCCGCCGGGAAAGCGGCCCTTGGTCGCGATCATCATGTTGACCAGTGGTCCACCCTGGACGAACCCCGTCTGGAACGGCTGGCGAGTGTTGCGTACCTGCCAGAGCTCCTTGCCGATCGTCGACTGCTCGACCGTCTCCTCGTAGCCCGACAGCGACTCGACCGCCCTTGAGCGACGCATAGATCGCCTCGGCCGCGAGCTTGCCGGACTGGATGCAATGGTGCACGCCCTTCAGTGCGACCGTGTCGACCATCCCGCCGGCGTCGCCGACGAGCAGCGCTCCCGGCATCGAGAGCTTCGGCATCGACCAATAGCCTCCCCCGGAAGCGCCTTCGCCCCCCACGCGACCCGCTCGCCGCCCTCGAGGATCCCGCGCACCAGCGGATGCAGCTTGAACATCTGCAGCAGGTCGTGGGCCGAGGTCGTCGCGTCGGCGTACTCGAGATCGACGACGAAGCCGATGCTGACGAGATCGTCCCCGGTCTTCGAATCCTTCATCGGGTAGATCCAGGTGCCGCCGATCTGTCCGTACTTCGACGAGAGCTTCAGCGGCCAGGGGCCGATCGTGTGGATCACTCGATCCAGCGGCTTGGGCACCTTCCACACTTCCTTGACCCCGAGCTCCCACACCTGCGGCTCTCGGCCATCGGCGAGATCGAATTCGCGGATCGCGGCGCCGGTCAGATGGCCCCAGCACCCTTCGGCGAGCACGGTCACTTCAGCCTTGATGTCGGTCCCCGGCTCGAAGTTCCCCAGCGGCGCGCCATCCTTACCGCGGCCCTTGTCGCCCGAGCGGGCGCCGACGACGCGGCCGTCCTGCACGATCAGCTGCGCCGCCGAAGTCTCGGTCAGCACGTACGCCCCGCCCTCCTCGGCCTGCCGCTGCTGGTAGCGAGCAAGCGCCGAGACCGAGATGATTTCGTTGCCGTGGTTCTTGAACGGTGGCGGCGTCGGAATGCGAAGCTTCGCCTTCGCCGTTCGGGAGCATGTAGACCGCTTCCTTGGTGACCTCGCCGAACGCAAACCGCTCGCTGCGCCACTGCTCGCGGGTCAGCTCCGGGAACAGCTCCTGCAGGGGCCCGGGCCGCATCACCGCGCCCGACAGGTTGTGGCCACCGCACGTCTTGGCCTTTTCGATCACTGCGACCGGCACCTCGCCCAAGCGCTCCATCGCGTCCGGATCGTCGCCGAGAAGCTGCAGCAGCCGGTTCGCGCACGCCAAGCCCGCGGTCCCTCCGCCGACGATCAGCACGCCGACGTCGATCCGCTCGTCCTCGGGATCGAGCTCCCGCTTGATGAACTCCTTGACGGAGTCGACCGGGGGTGGGAACTCGCTGGGCGCGTAAGGACCTTGGCCGTTTCGCGAGGACATGCGCTCAACCGCCTCTCTTCGACTTGAGCGCCTCGGTCAGCTTGGGCAGGATCTTGTTGAGGTCGCCGACGATCCCGAGGTCCGAGAACTCGAAGATCGGGGCGTTCGCGTCCTTGTTGATCGCGACGATGTTCTCCGAGGACTGCATCCCGACCTTGTGCTGGATCGCGCCGGAGATTCCCGCCGCGAGGTACAGCTTCGGTGACACGGTCTTGCCCGTCTGGCCGATCTGCGCGGCGTACGGATACCAGCCGGCGTCGACGACGGCGCGCGTCGCGGCCACGGCGGTGTTGCCGCCGAAGGCGCCGGCGAGCTCCTCGGCGAGCTGGAAGTTCTCCGCCTTTCCGAGCCCACGACCGCCGGCGACGAGGATGTCGGCCCCCTCGATGTCGACATCGGCGCCGCGCTGCTCGCCGCGATTCACCATCGTCGCCTTCGTCGACCAAGGTGAGAGCTCGACGTCGACGTCGACGACCTCTGCCGAGCCGCCGTCGCCGGACGACGGTCTCGAACGCGTTGATGCGCCCGATGATGATTCCAAGGTCACCCCGGTATCGAGAGACCGAGATCTTCGAGTCTTGGAGGATCGGGCGCTCGGCGACGAGCTTGCCGTCCTCGGCGCGGACCGCAGTCACCTCCATCGTCACGCCGGCCTGCTTGCGGCGCGGCGAGCCCAGCGCCGATCTCGAAGCCGAGCAGGCCTCCGCCGAACAGCGCATAGGCATGCCCGTGGTCATCGATCACCTTGGCCATCACGTCTACGACCGGTTGGGCAAGGCCTTCCGGCCCGCGAGCGCGGAACACCTTCGTCGCGCCGTAGGCACCGACCGACTGGCAGAGCTCGTCGGTCAGGTCATCGCCCCCGACGACGACCGCATGGCACTCACCGCCGACCTCGGCGGCGCGCGCGGCGCCTTCCGACACGGCCCCGAGCGAGTTCTTGTTCAGCTCGCCCTCGTAGTGGAGGACGTAGGTGAGAACATCAGCCATCTAGATCAGCTTCCTTTCCTCGAGCCACGCGATGATCTTCTCGACCGTCTCGTTCGTGTCCTCGTCCTCGATCACCTGGCCCGCCGCCTTGGCGGGCGGGTCGTGGAACTCGCCGCACTGAACGCGTGATCCCTCCCCGCCGACGAGCGAGGGATCGATATCGACCTCGCCGGCGCGCGACCGTCTCCAGCGGCTTCTTCTTCGCGCCCATGATCGCCTTCAGCGAGGGGTAGCGGGGCTCGTTGATCGCGTCGCCCACCGAGATCACGGCCGGCAGCTCGATCTCGACCGTGTCGTAGCCGTACTCGGCCTGACGCTCGCAGCGCAGCGTCCCCTCCTGCACGTCCATCTTGATCACCTGGGTCAGCGACGGCATCTTCAGATGGTCGGCGACGACCGCGCCGATCGTGTAGCACTCGCCGTCGTCCGACTGCTGGCCGAGCAGCACGAGATCGGGCTGCTCCTTCTCCAAGCGCCTTCGACAGCGCGTAGCCGGTCGCCGCGACGTCGGAGCCGGCCAGCTCCGCATCCGTCAGGTGCAGTGAGCGGTCGGCGCCGAGTGACACGGCCTTGTGCAGCGCGCGAACCGCGGACTCGGGTCCCATCGTCACTGCAACGATCTCATCCACCTCTACGGCGCCGCCCTCGCGAATCTGCATCGCCGCCTCGATGGCGTGCGTGTCGTACGGGTTGAGGTTCTTCTCCCCTGAGCGGTCCATCCGCCCCGTCGAAGGATCGATTCGCTTCTCGACGGCGGCGTCCGGGACCTCTTTGACCAGGACGCAAATCTTCAACGGTGCCTCCTCATTCGGTGGTAGCCGGAATCTTACCGCGTTGACTGACGAGTCAATCGGCCGGTGGGTGGCGGTTTTGATGGGCCCTGAATCGGGAGTCGCGGCATCGTTCCCTAGGCGCGGACGGCGCCGCGAATGAAGTCGATCGCCTGCTGGGCCGAGGCCCCGGGCGTGAACACCTCGGCGACGCCCAGCTGCTTCAGCTCCGCCACGTCGTCGGAGGGAATCGTCCCTCCGACGGTGACGACCACATCGTCGACCCCCTGCTCCCTGAGCAACTCGAGGACCCGCGGCACCAGCGTCATGTGGGCGCCGGAGAGAATCGAGAGACCGACCGCGTCGGCGTCCTCCTGGATCACGGTCTCGACGATCTGCTCGGGCGTCTGGTGAAGGCCCGTGTAGATCACCTCCATCCCGGCATCGCGCAGCGCGCGGGCAATGATCTTCGCGCCGCGGTCGTGCCCGTCGAGTCCGGGCTTCGCGACGACAACGCGAATCTTCTTCTCGGGACGAGAGGCCATCAGCATCGGCAGTCGCGCTGTCAGTGCGACCACACCGGCCTAGAGTGTATTGCCGGCGCCGCTTTGTTCGCGGTCCGGTGCCGATCGGCTCTTCGTCGGGCGCCCCGAGGCCGGTCAGCCGCGGCCGGGGATCAGCCGCGCCACCGGGCGCCGGCGGCGGGAGGCAGCGCCCGCGCGAGGCCGAGCGCCGCGCTCCCGATCCCGCCGGCGGCGGCCGCGCCGGCGAGCGCCGCCGCCGTCTTCAGCCGCCGCCCGAGGCGATCGAAGCGGAGTACCTCCCATCCTTCCTCGACGCGCGATCCGCGCCAGCGCCGTATCGGGATTGACCGCCACGGGGTGGCCCACGGCGCGCAGCATCGGCAGGTCCGACTCCGAATCCGAGTACGCATACGAGTCGGCGAGCTCGATCCCCTCGCGTCTCGCCAGTTCGATGATCGCGCGCGCCTTGTCGCTGCGGTAGATGAATTGGCCGGCCGGCTGGCCCGTGAACACTCCGTCCTTGACCTCCGAGAACTGCGATCCGATCGCGCCGTCGAGCGCCAGCACCCGCGCGAGGATCTCGGCCAGCTCCCGCGAGGCCGCGGTGACGATGTACACGCGCCGCCCGGCATCCTGGTGCTCGTGGGCGACCGCGAGCATCTGGGGATAGATGCGGGGCAGGATCCCCGCCAGCACGTCAGCTCCAAGCCGCTCGAGCTCGCGCACCCGGACGCCCTCGAGCGACTTCGAGATTCGATCCCGGAGCGCGTCTGTGTCCTCGTCGGTCGACCCACGCAGTCGGAAACGCAGGTTCGCCCACCCGTCGGCGATCAGCTGCCGGCGCCCCATCAGCCCGGCCTTGTAGGCCGCACGGCCGAACTGGAAGGCCGAGGAGCCTTCCATCAGCGTGCGGTCGAGATCGAAGAACGCGGCCGCCGGACGAGGGCGGGCGCCGTCCACCGCCGCGCCTCAGCCGCCGTTCACCTCCACGATCACCGCATCGCCCTGGCCGCCGCCGGAGCAGATCGCGGCGCAGCCGAGCCCACCCCCGCGGCGGCGTAGCTCGTACACGAGCGCTCCGAGGATCCGGGCTCCCGAGGCACCGATCGGGTGGCCGAGCGCGACGGCACCGCCGTTGACGTTGACGCGGTTCTCGTCGATCCCGAGCATCCGGATCGAATTGAGCGTCACCGAAGCGAACGCCTCGTTGATCTCCCATAGGTCGATGTCCTGCGCCTCCAGCCCCGCCTTCTCGAGCGCCCGCCAGGCGGCTTTGGCGGGAGTGCGGGCCAGGTATGGGAAGTCGTCCGCGATCTGCGCCTGCGCGACGAACCTCGCCAGCGCCGCCTTCCCGTTCCGCTTAGCCCAGTCGTCACTGGCGAGCACGAGCGCCCCGCCGCCGTCGTTGACGCCGGGCGAGTTGCCGGCCGTGTGAGAACCTTCTTCGAGGAAGAGCGGCGGGAGCTTGGCGAGCCTCTCGAGGCTCGTGTCCCGTCGCGGCCCCTCGTCGATTTCGACGATCGTGTCTCCCTTCCTGCCCTTGACGGTGACCGGCACGATCTCCTCGGGCAGGCGTCCCTCGTCGGTCGCCTTGACCGCCAGCTCGTGCGAGCGCAGCGCCCAGCGATCCATGTCCGGGCGGGTCAGCTCGAGCTCGGTCGCCACCTCGCTCGCCTCCTGCGCCATCTGCTTGCCCGAGAATGGGTTCGTGAGCCCGTCGTTGATCATCGAGTCGATCGCCTTCGCGTCACCCATCCGGAAGCCGAACCGAGCCTGCTTGAGCAGGTACGGCGCGCCCGACATCGATTCCATCCCGCCACCGACGCCGACCTCGAGATCGCCGGCGCGGATCGCCGCGTCGAGCAGCCCGGCGGCCCGGATCCCCGACGCGCAGACCTTGTTGATCGTCTCAGACGAGACGTAGTTCGGGATGCCGGCTTTGATCTGGGCCTGACGCGAGGGGATCTGGCCCTGGCCGGCTTGAATCACCTGGCCCATCACAACGTGCTGTACCTGCTCGGGTGCCACCTCGGCGCGCTCGAGCGCGGCCTTGATGGCATACCCGCCGAGCGCGGTCGCGTCCACGCCGGCGAGCCCGCCCCCCAGCTTGCCGATCGGCGTGCGGGCGGCGGATAGGATCACGGTCTTCGGCACTGGAGCTCCTCCCGGTTCGGTAGCAGGCCAGCAATGCTAGTCACACCGGTTCGTCGCGGCTGCGTTGGTAGGTTCCCGACATGGAAGTCGAGACGACGACCGCGAGTCCGCTTGCCACCGGCGCCGACACGATCGTGGTCGGCGTGTTCGAAGGCGAGAACATCGCCCACGACGTCGCCGGCGGCGTCCTCGGCGCGCTGCTCGAGTCCGGCGAGGCAGATCGGTCGTGGGGGCGCCTGGCGGTCAGCCACGGCGATGGTCGCCGCCTCGTCCTGATTGGACTGGGCGGGCGCGAACAGTTCGACGGCGAGCGAGCACGCGGCGCAGCGGCGCTCGCCCATGGGCGCGCGCGCGAGCTGGGCGCACGGATCCTCTGCTGGGAGATTCCCCATCACGTCGATGATCAGGTCGTGGCCGGGCTGGTGCACGGAACCTTGCTGCACGCCTACCGCTTCGATCGTTACAAGCCGCCGTCGAGCTCTGAGCGCGAGGTGCTGCGACTTCTGCTCAGCGCTCACCACGACGTCGCAGCGGTGGTGCAGCGAGCCTCGGTCGCCGTCCGCGCACAGAACCGCGCGCGAGACCTCGCTAACACGCCGGGGAACGATCTCACCCCCTCGGCGCTCGCCGACTACGCGCAGGGGGTCGCTGGCGTGTCGGTCACGATCCTCGACGAGCAGCAGATTCGCACGGCCGGGATGGGAGCGTTCGCCGCGGTCGCCCAAGGCTCCGAGCAAGGCGCCCGACTGATCCAGCTCGAGTACGAGGGCGCCACGCGCCGCGTCCCGCGGCTGGGGCTGATCGGCAAGGCGGTCACGTTCGACTCTGGCGGCATCTCGCTCAAACAGCCGGCGAGCATGCCCGAGATGAAGTTCGACATGAGCGGCGGCGCCGCCGTGATCGAGGCGATCGGAGCGTTGGCCGAGCTCCGCGCGCCGGTCAAGGTGCTCGGCGTCGTCGGCGCCACGGAGAACCTGCCCAGTGGCGCCGCAGTCAAGCCGGGAGACATCGTACGCGCGCTCGACGGGACCACGATCGAGGTCAACAACACCGATGCGGAGGGCCGGCTGGTGATGGCCGACTGCCTCTCCTACGCCCGCCAGGAGGGTTGTGAGCGACTGCTCGACATCGCGACCCTGACCGTGATCGACATCGCGCTCGGCTCGACCTTCGCCGGGCTGATGTCAAACGACGATCCGCTCGCCGATCAGGTGCTCGACGCCGGACAGGCCACCGGTGAGCTCGTCTGGCGGATGCCGCTCCACGAGGACTTCGCGGAAATGGTCAAGGGCCGTTATGCGCAGCTCACGAACCGGAGCGAGCGGCGCGAGGCGATGCCTGCGACGGCGGCCGAGTTCCTGCGCCACTTCGCGGGCGAGGTCCCGTGGGCACACCTCGACATCGCGGGAACGGCCTGGGATGTCCGGCGGCCGTATTTCGCCGATCGCGGAGCGACCGGGTTCGGCGTCAGGCTCCTGGTGGAGCTCGCCCAGCGCCTCGGCGAAGCCGACGCGGCATGACCGCCCGCCGGTACTTCGGTGAGCCTCTCGAAACTGCCGGGCCCCCGGCGGGTACGCCCGTCGCCCGGGAGCTAGCGCCCGATCGCCTGCGGGAGCTAGCGCCCGATCGCCTGCGGGAGCTAGCGCCCGATCGCCTGCGGGAAGTTGAAGTAGTGGTGTGGATCGACCTGCCGGCGGATCTCGAGCAGACGCCGGTAGTTGGATCCCCAGTACGCGGTTTGCCAGCCCTTCAGGTCTGGGTCGGTGTAGTTGAAGTACGCGCCTCCGGTGACGTACGGGAACATCTTCCCGAAGATCGCGTTGAGCCACGAAGCGCCGCCGTTGTAGCTGAGGTACTGCATGCAGAACAGGACGTTTCTGTGCACGAACGCGGTCGCGGACGGCGCGACCCGATTGATTGCACCACCGTAGGAGTCGAACAGGATCGCGCCTGAGCCGGAAATGTTCGCACGGGCTTCCGCAGCCTGCACCAGCGCTCGGCGGGCGGCGGCGGGGAGGGGCTTGGCCACGTAATCCGACTTGGCCTGGAAGCTCTCTCTAGTCAGCGTTCCGCCCGGTCGCGTGCCGACGGTGTGGCAGGCGGTCAACCCGATGCTCGAGCATCCAGCCCACATCAACTGAGCCTGCAGGTAACCGAAATTGCCGCTCGAGACGCTCGCGCCACCCACTGCTCTCATCGGCGCTAGCAGCCGGCCCAGATCGCGCGCGGGACCGAAGTACTGACCGCTTATGTTCACCGAGGTGGTGCCGCCGCCGCCGTTCAGATGGAAGATCGAGGTCAGCTGCGAGCGGGCGTGAGGAGCCCAGGCTTGCCAGGCAGCGAGCGCGTCGGAGGCCCGTGACCATGGCCACCTCACGATGAATCCGGCGACGGTCGCGGGCACCTTGTGGATGCGAAACGTCAGGCTGGTCACGACGCCGAAATTGCCGCCTCCTCCGCCTCGCAGCGCCCAGTACAGGTCTGGATTGCTGCGGCTGCTCGCGGTCCGCACGCGCCCGTCGGCAGTCACGATTTGGGCGCTCACCAGATTGTCTGCGGTCAGGCCGAACTGGCGACCGGCTAGCCCCATCCCGCCGCCAATCGCGTGGCCGGCAATGCCCACCGACGGACACGAGCCGGCAGGAATCGTGGCGCCGCGGGCAGCAAGGGCAGCGTAGACGTCGATCAGCTGCGATCCCGCCCCAATCGTCACCGTGCCGGCACTGCGGTTGATGCTGATTCCACGGATATTGCGCAGGTCGAGCACCATCCCACCTGACAGCGTCGAGTAGCCGGCGTAGCTGTGGCCGCCCGACCGGGCCCGGAGCGGGACGCCGTTCGAGACCCCCCATTTGACCGCGGTACGGACATCGGTCGCGTCGAGCGGACGCGCGACCAGCGACGGCAGCACGCCGTCAAAGCGCTCGTTGTAGACATGAGCGGCCTGCACGAAGCCCGGCGTGCCGCGCTTGATCACCTGGCCGCGGATCGGGGGCCCGGAGCCGCGACCGGCCGCTCGGGCCAGGCTACCGACGCTTGCGCCCGACGCGAGCGAGACGCCCAATGCACCCGCGCCGGCTAGGAAACCACGCCGATCAATCGGAGCGTCCAACGCGAACCCCTTTTGCCCTCACCGGAACGTCCAACGCGAACCCCTTTTGCCCTCACCGGAGCGTCCAACGCGAACCCCTTTTGCCCTCACCGGAAAATCCTCTCACACCCACGGGCCGACGTGCAAGCTCTTCAGGCCGAACGGCCTTCCCGACGCGGAGCCGGGGATGTCGGCCGGGCGCTCATCCAACTTCCCTGCCGACAACGGGCCGCTCGAGGATGCTTGTCGCCGCGCTCGCCGGATCCAGCTCTCGCGAGGCCACGCGATCGAGCAGATCCTTGACCTCGGGATCGTCGCGAAGCGACGCCTCGAGCTCTCGGCGCATGCGAGCGGCGGCGATCGCGAGAACCTCGTTCATCAGATTGCGGCGGCGGCGCTCTGACAGCGTGCCCTCCGCCTCGATGTACTGGCGATGCTCAGCCACCTTGTCGGCGAGCTCGGCGATCCCCTGCGCGCGGACGGCCTCGGTTCGCAGGATCGGGACCTCCCAGCCCTCCCGGGGCCCGAGCGCGAGTACCCCCTTGATCTCCCGCACCATCGTGTCGGTCAATGGATGGTCCGCCTTGTTGACGACAATCACGTCGGGGATCTCCATTATGCCCGCCTTCAGCGCCTGGATCGAATCACCCGACCCGGGCATCAGCACGAGCACCACGGTGTCCGCGTGGTCGATGATGTCGACCTCGGCCTGGCCCACGCCGACGGTCTCCAGCATCACCACGTCCCGACCGGAGGCGTCCATCAGCAGCGCCGCCTGGAGCGCTGCCTCGCTCAACCCTCCGAGCGCGCCCCGGTTCGCCATCGACCGTATAAACACGCCCGGGTCCAGAAAGTGATCGCTCAAGCGGATCCGGTCGCCGAGCAGTGCGCCCTTCGTGAACGGTGAAGAAGGATCGACCGAGAGCACTGCGACGGTGCGCTCACGCTCACGCTCGAGCTTCGTCAGCGCCCCCAAGAGGGTCGATTTGCCGACCCCGGGCGGCCCGGTGAAGCCGACGATCGAGGCGCGGCCGGTACGTCGGTACACCTCTCGCACGAGCGCCCAGCCCTCGGGCTCGTCGTTCTCCACCAGCGAGATCCCACGCGCGAGCGCGCGCTTGTCGCCGCTCAGAAGGCGCTCGGCCAGGGACGGTTGGGGCTCGGTCATGGAAGCGAGGATGGCATGCTTGCCGGAATCAGCCTGTCGGATCGGCGTCCGAAGCGCCCTCCCGGGAGTCTCGTGGCGCTCGCGCCGGCTGCTCGGCCCGCTGCAAGGCCTCATCGACGACGGCTGACGCCGTACGATCCCCGGGTGCAGTCCGCGACCTCCAAGCGGATCGAGCGCGAGCTCCTACCCCCGCCGCTGCCGTCGATCGTCCGGGCGGGGCCTCCCCCGTTGCGCGGAGGCGTGATCGCATTCGTGCGCTTCGCACGTGCGCACCACATGTTCCGGCTCGGCTACCTGCCTCTGATCGCCCGCTGGCTGTGGCTGAAGGCGCGCTGGCGGGGACGCCTCGAGACCGACGGCATGTGCTTCGTCTGTCCTGGGGTCAAGTTCGAGATCGGGCCGAGCGCAACGGTCACCCTCGGGCGCTGGTCATGGATCGGTCACCGCACCAAGCTCCGCGTCCACGAGGGCCACCTCTCGATCGGCGCCAAGACGGTGATCGGACAGGAATGCACGATCTCCGCCTACCAGCACATCTCGATCG
Organism: uncultured Solirubrobacterales bacterium; assembly: GCA_963837385.1. GTDB lineage: Bacteria > Actinomycetota > Thermoleophilia > Solirubrobacterales > Solirubrobacteraceae > Palsa-465. The sequence continues at coordinate 364,729 of CAWIMZ010000009.1, read as the reverse complement.
GACGCGAATGCATCATCGCCGACCGGGCGATGATGATCGACTTCGACCACGGCATGGTGGAGACCGAGCGCCCGATCCGCGAGCAGGGCATCTACAAGCGCGACGTCAACGTCGGCCACAACGTCTGGATGGGCTACGGCGCCTGCGTCCTGCGCGGGGTGACGGTCGGCAGCAACTCCGTCGTCGGGACCAACGCCGTGCTCACCTGTGACGTACCCGAGAACGCCGTCGTCGGTGGCGTGCCGGCGCGGATCATCCGGATGCGAGCTGCGCCGCGCACATTCAGGTGGGAGTGATCGCGGGGGGTCGCTCGTGCGCGGCGGAGAGTGCCGCCTGGCCCAGACGAGGGCGCGGGACCCGCCTGGCCCACATGAGGGCGGGATATTTCTATCTCCATAGAGGAGTTATCTACCAGCCCGGTCGCGGTCCCCGGCGACGCCCTGCCGGGGGTGCCCCCGAGCGCCAGCCGCCTGCTCACGCGAGCCAACCCGCCAGCTCGGGCGCGAGACTGCGCAGCGCCCCTTCCAGCTCCGGATCGCCGGCCATCGCCCGCTCCAGCATCCTCAGATGACGATCGGCGCGTTCGCGCGGGTACTCGCCGGCCAGCTCGCGCGTGATCAGGAACGCCCAGTCGCTGGCCTGCGTCGCGAGCAGCTCCCGAAGGGCCCGCTCATTCGGCGCGCCGGCCGTCGCGAGCAACCGGAGCTCGGCGCTCCGGGCTCGCCAGGCAAGCTCCGCGACCGGGGGGCCACTCCAGGTGCGCAGATCCCCGCCTTCGCCCCAGCTCGTGACGCCGAGACTCGATGGTGCCGGGACCGGCTGCTGGCGCTCGAGCGCCTCGTCGAGCGTCGTCAGCGCCAGGCCTTGACGGACCGACTCCTCGAGGACCGCCGCAAGCCAGTGAACGCCCTCGTAGAACCAGTGCCCCAGCAGTTCGGTATCGAGCGCGCACACGCACGTCCCCCCGTCGCGTACGCGCTCGGACACGCGCGCGACGAAGTCGCGCGCGTGCTCGGCCGCCAGCGCTCGCGCCGCCGCCGCGTCGTAGGGTGTGCCGTCGTTGCACCACACCCGATGGTGGTGGGCGGAGAGGGCGTGGTAGTCCCGGTAGCGAGCACTAGCCGGATATCCGCGATCGCCCCACACGAGCGCCATCGTCTGCCGGTCGACGGGCCACAGCACCGGTCCCGCCCCCGTGGCCAGCGGGACGAGGTTCCGCGGATCTCCGAGACCGAGCGCCCCGGTCAGCTCGACACACGCGTGGCGGACGCCCGCCTCCTCGAGCAGCGGATCGAGCCATGGCGCGTGCGCGCACTCCGGTAGCCAGAAGCCGCCGGCCCATTCCCCGAATCGGCGCCGGTGAGACGCGATTCCCGTCTGGACCTGGAGCGCGATCCCGGTGTCCGTTGGCAGCAGTGGAAGCACGGCGTGGGTCGCGGCCGAGGTCCAACTGGCGTGCTCCCCGAGTGCCGCCAGGAGGTTCCCGTTCAGCGCCACCAGACGCTCGGCCGCGGCCTCGTACTCGACGGCGGAGCGCTCGAGCTCGGCGGCCAGCTCCCGCTGGCCGGCTTTCGCAAACCCCTCGACGTCGCGGCGGTGGGACTCCGGCCTGATCTCATTGAGAAAGCGAAGGCAGCGCTCGATCGCTTCGGGTGACTCGAGCTGGTCGCACAGGACCGGCGTCAGCGACAGGGTGATCGGAGCCCGCCCGACGACGTCCAGCAGCGGCAGGTAGCTCGTCGCGACCGCCTCCCACAACCATTCCTCCCCGAACGGCCAGGTGCCGAACCCCTCGACATATGGCATATGGGTATGGAGAACGAGCGCCAGCGCCCCCGGTCTTGCCCGCTTCACCTGCGACACACGGCGAGAAAGTCGAGTGCCTCTTCCAAACGATCCGTGCGCAGAACGAAGTCGTTGGCGGCGATCGCCGGCGTGAACCAGTCGTAGAACGGCCTGGTGATGCCCAAGCGTCGATGAAGCGCGTCCCATCCCAGCCGCAGCGCGAGCTCGTGCACGCGCAGCTTGCGGGCGTGGAACAGTCCGAGCAGCTGGACCGGCCCAAAGACCGATTCGCTCAGCCGACGGAACTCGTCGGCGCGGTACTCCCGTAGGTGCCAGGGGTTGCCCGAGCGCTCCGCTCCGGGAGGCGCGAGCGTCAGCACGTTCGGGGTTGAGACATACGCGACCCCGCCCGGCGCGAGCAGCGAGCGATGGTGCTCGAGCACCGCGGCGGGGTCGTGCACGTGCTCGATTGTCTGCAGGAACACCAGCGCGTCGTAGCCGGCCGGCTCACCATGGGTCTCGACAAGACCACGCTCGAAGCACAGGTTCTGAGCGCTGTAGCGGAGCCGTGCGTGCTCGTGGGCCTCGGGATTCGCATCGACACCGAAGACGCTCAGAGCCGAGCGCGCGAGCAGGTCGGCGCCGTAGCCCTCGCCGCACGCCATGTCGATCACACGCTTGCCGGCGACCCGCGCGCTGATCCACTCATAGACCGCCTGATGGCGGCGAAACCAATAGTTCTCCTCCGGCACGTCCGGCAGCGTGCGTTCGCCGGTTAGCTCCAGTGGGGGCACGCCTGGTGGCTGATCCTGCTGCACGTAGGCGTTCACCGGCACCCGGGACAGGGTAATGTGCCCCCGCCATGGAGGCACTGCGGACCGCGGACGAGATCCGCGATGTCAACTCCCGTTACCACGACGCCGCGGCGTCGAGCTACGACTCGAAGTGGGGGATCGACTTCGGTCAGATCGGCCAGTCGCAGGTGCTCGGCAAGCTCCGCAAAATTGTCGGATCCGAGCTCGACCGGGGTTACGGCCACGCGCTCGAGATCGGCTCCGGCACCGGCTACTTCGGCCTCAACCTGCTGCAGACCGGGATCGTCGGCGAGGCGACGTGCACCGACATCTCAGCGGGAATGCTCGCGCGACTCGAGGCCAACGCCGAGCTCCTCGGGGTGCCAGTCAACACCGTACGAGCCGAAGCGGAGGCGCTGCCGTTCGAGGATCGCAGCTTCGATCTCGTGCTCGGCCATGCGGTGCTGCACCACCTCCCCGATCTCGAGCGCGCCCTGCGAGAGTTCCACCGTGTGCTGAGGCCCGGTGGGCGGATTGCGTTCGCCGGCGAGCCCTCCAGGTTGGGCGACCGGCTGGCGGCGTTCCCCAAGCGTGGCGCCGTGGCGGTGGCGCCGCTGTGGCGGACGATCATCCGCGCCGCGCCCGCCGCTGAGGCCCCGAGCACCGGATCGCAGGAGCGCGACGACCACGAGCTCGAACGATTCGTGGACATTCACGCGTTTGCGCCCGAAGATCTGACGCAGCTCGCGCAGCGCGCCGGCTTCGTCGACGTTCGCGTGCGTGGGGAAGAGCTGGTCGCGAACTGGTTCGGATGGTTCAACCGGGCGCTCGAGGCCAGTGCCGACCCCGAGGGCGTGCCGATGGTCTGGCGCCGCTACGCGTTCAACGGCTACTTGTTGCTGCAGCGCCTGGACGAGCGTGCGCTCGAGCCGCGACTGCCGCCCGCGATCTTCTACAACCTGCTGCTGACCGCGCGCACGGCCTAGGTCCGCTCGCAGCAGCGGCGGCTCGTAGACTGATATTGCGATGGCTGATCCACCTGCCCGAGAGTTTCCGTTGTTCCCGTTGGGGCTCGTCGCGTTGCCCGGAGAGGCGATCCCGCTTCACATCTTCGAGGAGCGCTACAAGACGATGATGAACGAGTGCCTGCGCAACGAAAGTGAGTTCGGAATCGTCTGGCTGTCGGACGACGGCCTGCGCGAGATCGGTTGTGCATGCGAGATCGAGCAAGTGCTCGAGCAGCTGGACGACGGTCGCATCAACCTGCTCGCTCGGGGCACCAGGCCGTTCCGGGTGCTCGAGCGCCAGGGGCATCTCCCCTACCCTGCAGGCGTGATCGAGTTCGTCGAGGACCGCGACGACGCCGTCAACCCGGATCTCGCGCAGGCGGCGCACGAGGCCTACGCCGAGCTCGTCAAGCTCGCCACGGATCGTGATCCCGAACAGGACGAGCTGGCCGAGATGAGCGCCTACGCGATGGCGGCGACCGTCGACTTCGGTCTCGATGCCAAGCAGGGATTGCTCGACCTTCGGTCCGAGAACGCCCGCCTGCGCCTTGTCACGCGCCTGTTCCGCGCGGCGATCAAGCGCCTGGAGTTCGTCGACCGGGCACAGGCCCGCGCGCGCTCAAACGGCAAGGTGAGGCTCGGTTGATCGGCTGGACCGACAACTAGCCGTTCGAGCGAGCGGCTCGGCGCGGCCGGCTGCATCGCGCGCGGCTCCTGCCGCACCGCCTACGCGTTATAGACGACCATCGCCAGCCCGAACACGACGCAGTAGATCCCGAAAGGCGTCAGCGTGCGTGTCTTGAAGTACTTCATCAGGAAGCGCACGGTCACCAGGGCGGTCACCGCGGCGGCCACGGCGGCGATCACCGCTGCACTGCGGACGCCGCCGTCGCCGAGCGGCCCGGTGAGATCGCCGATCTTGTAGAGCCCCGCGAGGAGGATAGGCGGCGTCGCCAGCAGGAAGGCGAACCGTGCTGCGTCGCTGTTGTCGAGCCCGCGGACCAGCCCCGTGCTCATGCACACGCCGTCGCGGCTGATTCCGGCGATCAGCGCCGTGGATTGAGCGACGCCGATCACGCCGGCCTCGCGGAACTCGAGCGTGTCGAGCCGCCGGCCCCCGTCGCGCTTCATTCCCTCCCGGGCGGCGAGCTCGCGCACCTCGGCGCGTTTGCGGAAGCGCTCGGCCCCCAGCAGGATGAGGCCGTTGATGACCAAGAAGATCGCCGCCGCCAGAGGTTTCGCCAGCGCGACGCGCACGGGGTGCTCGAGCGCCACGCCGAGGATCCCAACCGGGATTGTGGCAACGATTATCAGCCAGGCGAGACGCTCGTTGGGGGTGTCGATCCGCCGCTTGCCGAGTGTCCGGAAGAACGCACGGACGATCGCCACCCAGTCTCGCCAGAAGTAGATCAGCAGCGCGACGGCGCTCCCGACATGCAGCATCACGACGAACGCCAGCCACGGCGATTCGGGCTGGGACTGCCAGGCGACGATGTTCTTCCAGCCGAACAGGTTCGGGAACAGGACCGTGTGCCCGAGGCTCGATATGGGGAACAGCTCGGTGGCCCCTTGGAGCACGCCGAGGACGATCGCTTGAAAGGTGGTGATCAGATGAGTGGAAGCGAGCGTGATCACGAGCCGGGAACCGTAGCGCGCGAGCTAACGGGCGCCTAAGGCAGCTACCCGCTCAGGCCGCACGATTGCTGTGCAGCCTGGGCGGCGAACAGCTCAGCCTGTGCGAGTTCGTGGTGCCTCGACGCAGCCGTATCGGGGAAGGAGATCGTTCCGTCCTGGAGCTGGATCGTATAGGAGAAGACGCTGTTGGCAGATGAAGAAAGCTTTAGCTTTGCCTGGGCGTCCTTGTTCAGTGCGGTCGCGAGGTCACGCGCTTGGAGCAGCAGTGGATCGGCGAGCTGCTTGGCCTTCCCCCCGTTGCAGCTGATCGTGCCCGAATCGTTGACGAGGATCGTGAGGGGCCGCCCTTGACCCACCCGCTTGAGCAGAAACAGGTCGGGCTCCTGTACGTCCAAGCCGCAGCCGGCGAGCGCCGCCGCGAGCACCAAGACGGCACAGGCCCGCCTCACACGCTGGATCCAACCACGAGCGCGGCGCCGCCCCGCCGTGGATCCCCCCCGCCCCAGAACGCGCCGCTCGCCTCCCGCTCGACCGCTTGCACGCCGCCGAAGAACAGGTTGCGCTCGCGGAAACGGCTGATCGGCCGGCCCGCGGCCTCGAGCGCGGCAAGTTCGATCCCAGGCTCGGCGTACACGACGCCATCCTCGAAGTGAACCCGTGGCGCCTCGACGGCGTCCGGCGCCCGCAGACCGTCGTCGAGCACGCGGACGATCGTCTGCAGGATCGCCGAGCGGATCCGGTTCGAGCCGGCGCTGCCGAGCACGAGCTCCGGCTCCCGGTCCCGCAGGACCGCGGTCGGGGCCATCATGCTCGGCAAGCGGACGCCGGCGGGATGGCGATGAAATCCCAGCGGGTTGAGATCCTGCTCTCCGAGCATGTTGTTGAGATGGATGCCTGTGCCGGGCACGACCACGCCCGAGCACGAGCCGTTCGAGCACGTTACCGAGCAAGCCCACCCGTCGCGGTCCAGCACGGCGATGTGCGTCGTCGAGCCGAGCGACGGGCCACTGCCGAGAAAGCGCTCGACGAACTGCGGGTCGGCCAGCCCCTCCAGGAACTCGGGCGTTCGTTCCGCCTGCGTGCGCTCCATCACCTCGACGATTCGCTCGACGTCCAGCGGGCCGCCGGCGGCCTGCAGGAGGGCCAGGGCTCGGGCGATCAGAATCCCCCCGGCAGAGGGCGGTGGATTTGTGAGCACATCCCGACCTCGGTAGGAGACTCGCGCCGGCGCTCGATCGACGACCGTGTACGCGGCCAGATCGGCCGCCGTCAGCATCCCTCCGCGCGCGGCCAACCAGTCGACGATCGCCGCCGCGATATCGCCGGCGTAGAACGGGCCGGCGCCCTCCTCCCCGAGACGCTCCAGCGCGTCCGCCAGCTCTGGCTGGCGGAGGATCTCGCCCGCGCGCAGCAGCCGCCCGTGCGGCGCGAACAGCTCTGCGCATTCGGGGCTCGCCGTCACGATCCCACCGAGGATCTCGACCACGTACGCCTGCGGCGCGTTCAGCTCGACCCCATTGCGCGCGAGCGCCACTGCGGGCTTCACCAGCTCCGCCAGCGGAACGCGACCGAAACGGCCCGCCGCCTCGCAGAGCCCCGCCGGCAGCCCGTACGCGCCGACCGAAGCGGCGCCGATGTTGAACACCTGGATCGCGTCGCCGAACGAGACGCTGATCGGCACGAGCTCCGCCCGCACGGACCGGTCAGCTCCCCGCCCCGGGGCCTCGACGAAGAAGTCGAGCAGCACCGGAGTCTCGTTCGGCTGGGCGACCAGCATGTAACCGCCGGCGCCGAGTCCGGTGAGCAGCGGCTCGCATGCGAACGAAGCGAGCATCGCCCCGAGCGCGGCGTCGACCGCGTTGCCACCGTCGCGCAGCACGTCGGCCCCGGTGCGCGCGGTCGCCGGATGGCCGGCGGCGATAACGCCGAGCTGGGGCTCGGCCACGGCGGTAGCTATCTCCTGGGAATGAATTCCGGAACGTCTAATTCCAGCGGTGCCGGGGCCTGACGCCGCACCCGCCTGACCCGGGGTTCGCCGGGCGGTTCACGGAGCGCGGTCCTGGAATCGCCGCGGTTTCGCTCTCGCGCCCCCGTTCGCTCGGTCTCTCGCGGGCGGGAGCGAGCCTCGCCGTAGCCGGTGGCGATGACGGTCACCCAGACCTGCTCGTCGAGCTTCTCGTCGACCATCGCGCCAAAGATGATGTTGGCATCGGGATGGGCCGCGTCCGCCACAGCCTTTGCAGACTCGTTGACCTCCCAGAGCGACAGGTCCCGTCCCCCCGTGATCGACAGCAGGATCGAGCGGGCTCCCTCCATGCTCGTCTCGAGCAGCGGTGACCCGACAGCGTGTTCGGCGGCGTCGATCGCCCGCCGTTCGCCGGTGCCCATGCCGATCCCGAGCAGTGCGTTCCCCGCGTCGGACATGATCGTCCGCACATCGGCAAAGTCGAGGTTGATCAACCCGGGAAGCGTCACCAGATCCGAGATGCCCTGCACGCCCTGCCTGAGCACGTCGTCCGCGACCTGGAACGCGTCGACCATCGATGTGTTCCGGTCCAGCACGGTCAGCAATCGGTTGTTCGGCACCACGATCATCGTGTCGACCTCTTCGGCCAGCGCTGCGATCCCGATTTCGGCTTGTGTCTGACGCCGCGTGCCCTCGAACTGGAACGGCCTGGTCACGATCCCGACCGTCAGTGCTCCGAGCTCGCGAGCGATCTGCGCCACCACCGGCGCCGCGCCCGTGCCCGTGCCGCCACCGGCTCCGGCGGCAATGAACACCATGTCCGAGCCGCGGAGCATCGCTTTGATCCGGTCGTACTCCGAGCGCGCGGCCTGGCGGCCGAGCTCGGGATCGGATCCCGACCCGAGGCCCCGAGTGATCGAGTCGCCGATGTGCAGCGTCTCGTGTGCCGCGGACCGCTGCAGTGATTGCAGATCGGTATTGATCGCGAGGAACTCGACGCCTTCGATCTCCGCCTCGACCATCCTGTTGACAGCGTTGACCCCCGCCCCGCCGACGCCGACGACGCGCAGCACCGGGGTGCCGAGCGTCCTGGGGAGGGCAAACGACTCGCCGGCTCGCTCCGCCCGGGCATACACGTCGGGCTCGGGCTGTGGGCTCAGGGGCCGGGGGACGCTCCAAGACGTTCTCGGGAATATCGGCCGAGAAAGCGTGCCGGAGACGCTCCTGCGGCGACGGAACGCGCCGCGGCTGCGGCTCGATCTCGGGTGGCGCTGACTCGACCGGTAGCTCGCGTTGCTCGTCGGGCTTGGACCCGGGCCTCGCCTCCGGCCCCTCCTCCTCCGCCGTCTTGCGGAACAGGGCCGCGAGCGGGCCCTCGCGCATGCTCGCGCGCTTACCGGCTGGCATTTGAGAGGACCTCCTTAGCAAGCTGCCTGTAGGCGTGTGCGGCCAACCCGTCAGGATCGTACTTCAGGACCGACATGCCTTTCACCGGCGCTTCGGCAAAACGCACCGTTTTGCGAATTCTGGACGCAAATACTCGATCGCCGAAGTTCTCCTCGAGCAGCTCGATCGCTTCCTTGGCGTGGAGCGTTCTGGTGTCGACGAGCGTCGGCAGGATGCCCTCGATGGCGACGTCGGGATTCAGGTTCTCCCGGATCATGGCGAGCGTGTTCTGAAGCTGCACCAGGCCGCGCATCGACAAATATTCGCACTGCACGGGGACGATCACCTTGTCTGCGGCGGTCAGCGCGTTGATCGTCAGCAGGCCGAGGCTCGGCGGCGTGTCGATGAACACGAAGTCGTAGTCCTCGAGGACATCCTTGAGCGCCTTCTCGAGCGAGCGCTCGCGACCGATCATCGTGGACATCGCGATCTCCGCGCCGGCGAGGTCGATCGAGGCACACGCGACGTCGACTTCCCGCTTGCGGATCACCTCGAGGATCGGGAGGTGGTGCACCAGCACGTCGTACATAGACTTTTCGAGCGTGTCCGGGTCGATTCCCTGCGACATCGTCAGGTTGCCCTGGGGATCCATGTCGCAGCACAGCACGCGATGACCCTCCTCGGCGAAGGCCACAGCGAGATTCAGCGTGGTCGTGGTCTTGGCGACGCCGCCCTTCTGGTTGGCGAACGCGATCACCTTGGCTGTGGCCGTCACGGGAGTTGCCTCCAGGCTCCGATGCTTCGGGGAATTCGTACGCGCCTGTATTCGCAGCCGCTGCGCTGAATCCTCCGCGCTCGCGGCTCGCCTCGTCCCGGCATGCTTGCCCCGGGACAGCGTCCCGCGCCCGACCGCATCGGATGGCGCCCTGATCGCCACGATCCCGCCACGGGTCCTCAAAGAAGTATTTTCAGCCGTCGTGCCCGCGCTTCTCGATCGACGGCTGATCTTCGTGACCGGCAAGGGCGGCGTCGGCAAGTCGACGGTCGCCTCATCGCTTGGCCTGCTCGCCGCCCAACGCGGGCTGCGAACGATCGTCGCCGAGCTCTCCAGCCAGGACCGCGTTCAGCGCGCGTTCGACCCATTGGCGGCGGACTCGGTCAAGTCCACCACGCCAGCGAGCACTTCAAGGAGGTCGAGCTCGCTCCCGGCCTGTTCACGATCTCCATCGATGCTCAACACGCGATGGAGGAGTACCTGCGGATCAAGACCGGTCCGCTCGGCCACGCGCTGGCCTCGAGCCGGCTGTTCGGAGTCTTCGCGATGGCCACTCCGGGAATGCGCGAGCTGCTCAGCATCGGAAAGGTTTGGGAGCTCGCGCAGCTCGAGCGCCGAACCCACGGCGCCGCGCCCTATGACCTGGTGATCGTCGATGCGCCCGCCACCGGGCACGGTGTGGCTGCCCTGCGGACGCCCCGAACGTTCGCTGAGATCGCTCGAGTCGGTCCGATCGCACACCAGGGTGCCACGATCGCGGCAACGATCGCCGACCACGACTTCACCGCCGTGGTCGCGGTCACCACCCCCGAGGAGATGCCGGTCAACGAGACGCTCGCACTTCGCGATGCGCTCGCGCGCGACCAGCTGCACCTCGACGCGATGGTCGTCAACGCGCTGTACCCGGCGCGGTTCGAAGACGGCCAGGTCGCCGCGCTCGCGGCGGCGGCGCAGCGCAGCCGCTCGCCCCTGACGCGCGCGGCGCTGAGAGCGGCCCTGTCCGAGCACGCCCGCGCGGCGGCCCAGCGTGACCAGCAGGCGCGCCTCGCCGACGGGCTGGGGATGGAGCTGATCGAGCTGCCATATGTGTTCGCCGACAGCGTCGGTCAAGCCGAGCTCGAGCTGCTGGCGAAAGCGCTTGCCGCCGGGCTCGCTCGACGCGCCTGATCACCGACTCAGCGCCGCGGCGCGCCGGTGCTCAACCCGAGACCGGTCCTAGACTGAGAACACGTGAGCATTCCGGAGCTGCTTGAAGGCAAGCGGGTGTGTGTCTGCGGCGGCTCGGGTGGAGTCGGCAAGACCACCACCTCGGCGGCGATCGCGCTCGGCATGGCCGCGCGCGGTGCCAAGGTCGCGGTCGTGACGATCGACCCTGCGAAGCGGCTGGCGAACGCGCTCGGACTCGAGGAGCTTCAGAACGACCCGCGCCGGGTCGAACCCGAGCGGCTTGCGGGCACCGGCATCGAGATCCGCGGCGAGCTGTGGGCGATGATGCTCGACCCCAAGCGGACGTTCGACGAGCTGATCGAGCGGGTCGCGCCAGACCCCGAGCGAGCCGAGGAGATCAAGTCAAACCGCGTCTACCGCGAGCTCTCGACCGCCGTCTCCGGCTCGCAGGAATTCACCGCGATCGCGAAGCTGTACGAGCTCGACCGCGACGACGAGTTCGATCTGCTCGTGCTCGACACCCCGCCGTCACGCAACGCGCTCGACTTCCTCGAGGCTCCCGGCCGGCTGACCTCATTCCTCGAGGGCCGGGCGCTGAAGGCGTTCATCCGGCCCACCGGGCTCGGGATGCGTGTGCTCGGTGCCGGCGCCACGCCGGTGCTCGCCGGCTTGCGCCGAGTGACCGGCGTCGACCTTGTCGCGGACCTCTCAACGTTTTTCGGACTGCTCGGTGGGATGACGAACGACTTCTCCGTCCGCGCCGAGCAGGTCGAGATGATGCTCCATGCGAACACGACCGCGTTTCTGCTCGTCACCTCCGCCCAGCAGGGATCGATCGACGAGGCAATCTGGTTCCGGCGCACGCTCGAGGAGGGCGGTCTCCCGTTCGCGGGCGTCGTCGTCAACCGGGTCCACCACGACATCCTCGGCGATCACGATCCAGACGACGTGGCCCCCGCTCTGGCAGCGTCGCTCGGACCCGAGCTGGCCGAGCGCGTGGCCGAGAACTTCCGCGATTACCACGTGCTCGCCCGGCGTGATGAGCGAAACATCGGGCGGTTCGCCGACGATCTCGACGGACGTCCGCTGCTGCTCGTGCCGCACTTCGACGATGACGTGCACGATGTGGAGGGACTGCTGCGCGTGCAGCGCTATCTGTTCGCCTCCCAGTCCGAGCGCGAGCGGCTGATCGCCGACGTGGTGGCCTAGCGGCAGCGCCTTCGCGACACTCATGCGTCGTCGTTCTTTCCGGCAATCAGCACGCGCGCGCCGGCGCTGGACCAGGTCTCCCAGGCGAGCAGGATCGACTCCCACTGCTCCCGCTCGACGATCTCCGGCTCGCCGCCGAGAACCAGTAACCGCAGCCGGCCGTGGTGCAGCAGCTCCCACACGCACTGCTCGGCCAGTGCCAGGCGGTCGCTGACCCGCAGCTGCGGGAAGCGCTCGTTGGCGATCGTCACCAGCTCCTGCACCGAGACGGCCCTCGAGACGCAGCGCTGGAGCAGCTCTTGCCGCAGCTCCGCGAGCGACGCGCCGACCGCGTCCCGGGCCTCGGTGAGGACGCGGTCGGTCACCTCCTCGCCGGAACGCGTCGCATTCGCCCATCCGCGGCCCAGGCCGATCTGGTCGGTCGCGAGCTCGGGGCCCTCGTAGATCGTCAGCTTCGCCTGCTCAGGAGCCCAGCGGCGGTCCTCGAGCTCGATCACCTCATTGCGCACCCACGGTCCGACGATCCGCTCGTGCAGCTCGAGCGCGGTGAGGTTCAACGCGCGGGCGACGTTCGGAAACTTCCTCAGCTCGACGTGGAACACGCGAGTAGATTTGCACCCCTGAGCGCCCGGCGCGTCCGTCTCCGAGCGCGATCTGGGCAGCGCAGCCGGGCGGACGTTAGTTTCTGCGTCGAGATGACTGAGCGACCTCTCTGGGCTCCCTGGCGAATCGAGTACATCACGGGCCCCAAGGACGCCGAGTGCGTCTTCTGCTCCGCCTCCGCGGCGCACGGCGCCGAAGCCGATCGTGTGGTCCAGCGCGGGCCCCGATGCTTCACGATCCTGAACGCGTTTCCCTACGCCCCCGGGCACGTGATGGTCGCCCCCCACCGGCACGTCGCGCAGCTCGACGAGCTGGCCGACGACGAGCTGCTCGAGATGATGCAGCAGAGCCGCAGGGTGATCCGCGGACTTCGAGAGGCGATGTCGCCCGACGGCTTCAACGTCGGTCTGAACCTCGGCACGGTCGCCGGCGCGGGGATCGCCGATCACCTCCACCTCCACGTCGTGCCACGTTGGAACGGTGACACCAACTTCATGCCGCTGCTCGCGGACACCCGCGTGATCCCGCAAGCGCTCGACGCCACGCGCGAGGCGCTGAGCGCCGCGCTCGACCGGCTGCCCTGACGGCGCGGCCCGCGCCCGCAGCTCCGCCGCGTCCCCCACAAACAGAACGAGCGGGCCGTGGCCCGCTCGCAACTGAGATCGCGCTCCCCCTAACTTCACTAGAGCCCCAGGACTTATATGTCGAGCCTGGGTGGCAAGACAATCCCGATCCCGGAGGACCGAGTAGGGAGCGGCCTGTCCCCAGCGTAGCCGAACGTGGAGGCCAAAGGCTACGACGCCGCCACTCGGGTCCCGGCGGCCGCCGCCAGGAGCTCGTCCGCGACGCCTCGTAGGTCGCTGTCGAGATGGCCACACAGGACGTCTCTGAGTAGCGCACGAAGGTATCCGGCAAGCTCATCTACGAGCGAGTTGACGCCGGGTTCCGCCGGCGCTAGGCCGGCGATCGCCGCGTGCTCGAGCGAGATCGCTCGTGCGGTCCGTTCAGCCAACGCCGCCCGGGCGGGGGGCTGCGCGCAGATCACGGCCAGCCGCTGGGCCAAGCGCCCACTGCTCGGGCCCTCCGGCTCGAGCAGCGCGCGCAGCGCGAGCAGGTAATCGGTCAGCGCCTCGAGTGGTGCCAGCCGCTCACAGCCCATCTCGAACCGGTTCAGGGCCCAGGCCAGCTCACCGCCGCTGGGCGAGCGACGAGCGATCAAGTTGCAGAACGCTCGCAGCTCGTCCTCATGAGCGGCCGATACGAGCGTCACGAACCGAGGACGACCACTGCCTCCGAGCGCGACGGGCCTCCACGAGCCGCTGTCGGTCCGTGTCCAGCCCATCGGTCCGAGCGCGTAGCCGCCGCGTTCGAACAGCCGCAGGGCGGTGAGGATCCGCCGGAAGCGGGCGCGCGCGATCGAAACCGGCGGCGGTACGGATCTGTCCTGCGCGACGACGAGCACCGCGAGCACGCTGGGATCCTCGCCATCCCCCCAAACTGCCTCGGCCGGTGCATCGGACAGCGTCTCGCCGCGAACGAGCGACAGCCCGTCCCCCAGCGCGAGCTCGCTGGTCCCGTGGTCAAGCCCAACGCCGAGCAGCGGCGCGACTACCACTGTCACGCAGCGACCCTCGTACGCCGCACGCTCGAGCTCCTCGTATGCCGCGTCGAAGCGCTCCGGATCGAACCCGAATTCGCTGCGCTCGGCGAACACACGAGCCAGCAAGCAGCGCAACGCGGCGTCCGCACGCTCGCGGGCATCGCCGGGCACTCGCGGCTCTCCCCGGTCGCGCAGGTACGCCTCGACGCCGTCGTGCAACGCGAGCGCGCGGACTGCCGGAGCGTAGCTCGGCAGCGCAGACAGCAGTCCGAGCCGCTCGCGAATGAACGCGCCGGTCAGTGGGCGGTAGCAATACAGGGACGAGCTCACGCCCGGCTGCTCGATCAGTTCAAACGCGATCTCCGCGCCGCGAGCGGTCTCGGCCGTGAGCTGGCCCGCAGCATCGGCGGTGAACGCCTCGAGGATCTGATGAAGGGTGCGGTTGCGCACCTCCGCCGTTTCGTTCTCGGCGGCGGCGCTCCTGCCCGGCGAACGTCAGGTTGCAGCGCTTGCCGCCGATTCGATCTCAGTTATGTGCGAGACGTTCTCTGCGTCGTCGGGTTCGGCGCTGGCTTCACCGGCGAACCAGGCATCGAGAATCTCGTCGAGCGCTGCCGCCGAGGTCAGGCGCAGGCTGAGAGCCAGCACGTTCGCGTCGTTCCAGCGGCGTGCGCCGTCCGCGGTCCGCGCATCGCCGCACAGCGCCGCCCGGATACCGGGAACCTTGTTGGCGGCGATCGACGCACCCGTGCCGGTCCAGCAGGCAACGATCGCCTGCTCTGCGCGCCCTTCGGCCACATCCCGGGCGGCTCGCTCGCTTGCCCACGCCCAGTCGTCGCGTTCACCCTGCGCGTACGCGCCATGGAGGATCGGCCGATGCCCCCGTCGGCGGAGCTCCTCGGGGAGCGCCGACGCGACGCCGGTCAACTCGTCCACGGCGACCGCGATCCACATCGACCGGTACTCAGGCGACCGCGACCGCAGGCTCGCGCTCGGGCACGTGCTCCTCTTCGTCCTCGCACGCAGCCAGCCACTCGCGCCCGTAGGTGCGCATGTCCTCGATCAGCGGTACCAGCGCCTGACCCTTCTCGGTCAGCGCATACTCGACCCGAGGCGGGACCTCGGGGTAGGTCTGACGTTCTACGATCCCCTCTTCCTCCAGCGCCCGCAGGCGCAGCGACAGCGTGCGCGGGCTGATTCCCTGCAACGAGCGCTCGAGCTCGCAGAATCGCGAGCGACCATCGGCGAGGTCTCGGATCACCAGCAGGGTCCACTTACCGCACACAATCTCGGCCGTTCGGCAGACGGGACACGTGTCGTTGGAAGCCATCAGAAGCCCGATTTTAGCGCAATGCTTCACGAACTGAAGCAAGCCACCGCGGCACGCGCCAGCCCCTCCGAAGAAGCTGGTCAGGCCACGTCGCGGAGCTTCTGGGCTTCCGCGAGCGACTGCAGCTTCTTGAGCGACTGATTCTCGATCTGACGAATCCGCTCGCGAGTGACGTTGAACGTCCGACCGACCTCGTCGAGCGTCCGGGGATGCTCGCCGCCAAGGCCGTAGCGCAGCTCTAGTACTCGCCGTTCCCGATAGCTCAGGTTCTCGAGCGCCTCGCGGAGCGCCTCCTTGGTCAGGATCTCCGCTGCCCTTTCGTAGGGTGACTCAGCCCGCTCGTCGGCGATGAACTGTCCGAACTCCGACTCCTCCTCGTCGCCGACTGGCTTCTCGAGCGACACCGGCGCCTGGGCGGAGCGCTTGATCGACTCGACCTCCTCCGGCTCGATCCCCGTCACCTCGGCGATCTCCTCGGCAGTCGGCTCTCGTCCAAGCTCGGTCACCAGCTTGCGCTCAGCGCGGCCGATCTTGTTGAGCTTCTCGACCACGTGGACAGGGATACGAATCGTGCGTGCCTTGTCGGCCAGAGCACGCGCGATCGCCTGCCGAATCCACCAGGTCGCGTACGTGGAGAACTTGAATCCCTTGCGGTAATCGAACTTCTCTGCCGCGCGGACGAGACCAAGGGTTCCCTCCTGGATCAGGTCTAGGAACGGGAGGCCCTGATTACGGTAGTTCTTCGCGATCGAGACGACCAGCCGGAGGTTTGACTCGACCATCTTCTGCTTGGCGTCGAGGTCCCCGCGCTCGATCCGCTTGGCAAGATCGACCTCCTCCTGAGCAGTAAGCAAGCGCACCTTGCCAATGTCCTTCAGGAACAGCTGAAGGGAGTCGGTCGTCATGTCCGGCTTGAGGTCGAGCGCCGTCTTTGCCTTGCGTCGGCCGCGCTTGTCCGGTGCCCGTTCCACCTCGGCCGCGGCGAGCGCCGGATCGAGCTCTTCCACGAGCTCGATCTCCGCCCGCTCGAGGAAGCCGTGTAGCTCCTCGACGTCGGCCTCGTCGAGATCGAGCTCGGATACCGCGGTGGCGATGTCGGCGTAGGTGAGCACGCCGAGCTGCTGGCCTCGGGTCACGAGACCCTTGATCTCCTCGAGTTCCTGCAGTTCCGCTACTGACATCTGATTCCGTTTCCGTCGTGTGCACGGGCGCCTGAACGGCAACCAGCGCTGAGGATCCTTGAGCGCAGACTACCCGCGGGCGTACGCTGGCAACTCAAGCATATGCCCACGAGTATAGGCGCTATATTTTATGAAGTCAAAGAGGTACGGGAGAGCGCCGACCCTGCGGAGCAGCGCCGTCCATAACCTACGCCGCACTCACGGCGTAAGCAACTAATACCTCGGACGGCCCGACATGTTTCAAGTTGCTCAAATCAAAGCTTGTCCCGCTCCCGACTGCCTCTGCAGTAGCCACGATCGGTTCTCGAGCCCATAGCCGGGCTCGGACTCCTCTGACGGCGATCTGCGCGATCATGTCTACTCGATGAGCGAAAAGCGAACTTCAGAGGTGTTGGGTGCCCTGCCACGCTCGCGGCCCCACCGGCACAGCCAGAAGCGCGCGGCAGCGTCGGCAGCTCGGTCGGCCACCGGTGAGTCGCCCTCCACGCGCTCAGCGAGCCGCCCACGTCCCGCGACCGGGAAGCGGACCCAGAGCCGAAGTCGACCGCCGGACACGCCGAAGCCGCCGGCCCAGCGTCTGCGCCAGCCGGCCCAGCCCCGCGGTCTTCCACTCCCCCCACGGACGCGCCGGCCTACCCCCCCTGTGGGTTCCGACATCATCGGCATCACGCTCCGGGCCGCTGCCGAACTCGCCGAGATCGGGTTCGCCTTGGGCGCCCAAACGCTGCGAAACGCTGTATCGCGACTGCCGCGACCGTAGCCCAGATCCGGCCCGAAGTGCAATCGAGCGTGCGAGGGATGACGCTGCTGCGTCGTTGTGTATGCTGCCGCGAAACTTCCACGCCGAACGATCGTCCGTCCGCGGACGGTCGGCGGGGGACCCACTTGCGGGCCGTCAGGTTCGCAGGGGCGAATCGGCCGTCACTCTAGGCCGTAGCGCTCTCAAGGCGCGAGCCCGTCAGCTCACCCCGTAGGCGTAAGCGAAACGGACCGATAGATTTGCTCGCGAGCGCTCGCGCCAGTGCCTATGTCGTTCTGCTCCTATTGAGCGTCGCCGTCCTACTGCCGTCGTCATCCGCCGCCGCGACGGGTGGCGGTGGCCTCGGCCCCGCGGCGAGCCCAAGCTCCTCCCCGAGCGAGGCTCCGACGAGCACGACGACGACTCCGGCGAGCAACCTCAGCACGTTCGGAAACGTGCAACCAGGTAACGGAACCGTGACCGCGAGCGGCAATGGGATCTCGATTGCCAGCCGGGAGTCCGCGATTCTGCTGCAGTCACTTCGCTTCACCGGGACAGTACCCGCGACCGCCGCTGGCCAGGTGATCGAGATTCAGCGGCGCGGGCACGAGACGGGTGGGGCGTGGGCGAACACGGCACATACCACCGCCAAGCCGAACAGGTCCTTCGCAATCGTGTGGCACGCGAACCACATCGGTCGCTTTCAATTCCGCGCGGTGATCGGTGCAGGGACCGCAGCCCGTGCGGCAGCGGCCTCGCCGTCGGTGACGGCGATCGTGTACAGGCCGGCGATCGCCACCTGGTACAGCCTCAACGGAAGTTCCACCGCCTGCGCAGAGACGCTCCGCCCAAGCACGCTCGGCGTCGCTAACCGAACGCTTCCCTGCGGAACGATGGTCTCGCTCTACTACCAGGGACGGACGATCGTCGTTCCCGTTATCGACCGCGGGCCGTACGCGAACCACGCCGACTGGGACCTCACCGAAGCCACCGCGAAGAAGCTCGGGACGCTGCAGGCCGGCATCGCCACGATCGGTGCCGTCTCGCTTCCTGGGTAGCGCCGCCGGGCAGCGGCCTACCGCGGGGTCACCTCAGGCTTCACCGCACCAGTCTGGGACCTGACTCCCGCGGTGGATCGCCGCTCGCCTTTCCCGGCTCAGCATGCGCGATCGGCCGCCCGCTTGCGTCCGCGGCGTACTTGGATTCCTCGGCGGCCTCGATCAGGGCAGCACAGTCGGGCCCGTCTTCGCCGAGCGCCGCCAGCCCGACGCTGACTGTGATCGGAGCCCCCCTCCAGGGATCTGCAGCACGAACGGAACCGGCGATCCGAGAGCCCATCGCCAGCGCACCGATCCGGTCGACATCCCGCACGACGATCCAGGCCCGTGCCGCGGTCTCGAGCGTAAGCAGATCCTCTCGCCGGACGGCGCTCCGGACCGTCTCTGCAAACCGGCTCAAGATCGCCTCGGCCTCGGATGGTGGCTCGACCGCGATCACACGCTCGGCCTCGTCGAGCTCGACCAGCAGCAGCGCGAGACGCGCGCCCAGGCGCTTGGCTCGAGCGATCTCGTCGTTCAGCGGGCCGGCCCACAGCGCGCGGAGGGCCCGCGAGCCCTCGACCTCGGTGTCTCCCTGACAACGACGGAGCGCCGCGCCGCGGACCTGCTCGACGACAAGAGCGAGCCGCTCCGCGAGCTCAGAGACCTGATCGGGATCGGGGCGAGGTAGCTCCTCGCGAAGCGCGCGCCAGATCACGGCGCGGAGCGTCTCGACGGCGCGAGCGGTCTGCTCTGCGCCTTGCGCTCCCACGAGCTCCCCGGTCCGAGAAACGAGCGCCTCCAGTGCTCCGCCGCGCCCGACACGATCGAGGTCCGTGTCATCTGCGAGCGCGCGCAGCACCGCGTCACAGATGCGGGGACCGTCGACCTGGAGATCGACGGCGAGGATTCCCGGCGCCTCGCCGAGCGGAGCCTGCTCGAGCAGCGCGAGCAGCCAGCCCTTGACCAGGTCCTCCGCACGGCTCAGCAGCGCATCGATAGGGGCGTCGGCGACCGGCCTCGGGCGCCTAGGCCGTGGCGGGCCCACCTGCATGGCGGCTTTTCTAGCACGAGCGCCGGTCGCCAGTCCCGTGTCGCCCTCCGCACGCGACAATGCGCGAATGGCCGAGACGCTGATCACCATCGCGCGGGCGCGCGAGCGGGTGCTGAACACCACGCAGGTGCTCCCACTGGAGACGATCGCGATCGGGGATGCGCTCGACCGGGTGCTCGCCAGCGACCTTCGAGCCGCCGGAAACGTGCCGGTCTTTCCCTGCTCGGCGATGGACGGATACGCGATCAAAGCCGGGCCCCCCGGGCGAAGCCTGACGGTGATCGGAGAGTCGCGCGCCGGCACGCCCTCAGCGCTGGAGCTCCACCCGGGCGAGGCGATCCGAATCTCGACCGGCGCCGCGATTCCCGCCGGCGCTGACGCGATCATCCCTCAGGAAGACGCCGATCGGCACGACAGCACGATCATCACCGGCGCTCGGATCGATCCCGGACACCACATCCGCCAACCCGGCGAGGACCTGCGCGCCGGGACCACGGTGCTGAGGAGTGGAACGGTCCTCCGCGCGGCGGAGCTCGGGGCCGCGGTCGCCGCCGGCGCGGGCGCGGTGGCGGTCCGCCGCCGCCCGATCGTCGCCGTACTGTGCACGGGCGACGAGCTGCGGCCCGCCGGAGCGCCCCTGGGCCCCGGGGAGATCCACAATTCCAACGCCCCGATGCTGGCCGGCCTCGCGACGCGCTGCGGCGCGGCGGTTGCGACGGTCGGGCGGATTCCCGACGACCGCGCCGCGACCGAGGCGACCCTCGCAGCCGCGCTCCAAGGCGCCGACGTGGTCGTCATCTCCGGCGGTGTCTCGGTGGGTCCGCACGACCACGTCAAGCCCGCACTCGCGACCCTCGGTGTCACGCAGCTGTTCTGGGGGGTATCGCTCCAGCCCGGAAAACCGACCTGGTTTGGCGAGCGCGGCCGTCAGCTCGTGTTCGGCCTGCCTGGTAATCCCGTCTCAGCGGTCGTCACCTTCTCGCTGTTCGCCCGCCCCGCGATCGCC
Source organism: uncultured Solirubrobacterales bacterium (assembly GCA_963837385.1). GTDB lineage: Bacteria > Actinomycetota > Thermoleophilia > Solirubrobacterales > Solirubrobacteraceae > Palsa-465. Next base: position 344,455 of record CAWIMZ010000009.1, on the reverse strand, counting down.
GCATTGCAAGGGACGACCGCCGATGGCCAGCTCGACCGGGAAGCGATGCTCGAGCATGCCGTTGCTCGCAATCCGGTTCGCGAGCAGGCCCTCAGGGTCAGGCTCGAGCGGCGCCACGGAGCCACGATCGCGATTCCAAATGGACCGCAGGGCTCTCACATCTTGAGCTCGCTGCTGGGCGCCGACGCGCTCGCGCTGATCCCGCCCGGACGAGGCGAGGTCGAGGCGGGAACGTCAGTCGCGCTCGAGGTCCTGGCACGCTGAGTGATCAGCTGAGCCGCCTGAACGCGAACCGGGCACAATCCACCACGTGGCGCCCCTGGCCGCGGTGATCGTTGCCCTAGCTGCACTCCTGGCCGCTCGCCGGCGGCGCCGGCGTGGGCTGCCCGCCCACGCGGTGATCGTCTCCCCCAGCGAGTCGACCGTGATCGCGCGTGACGGCGCCGTCCGCTCCGTGCAGACGGCGGAGCTTTCCGTTGCTCGGGCCGACGCCGAGCGGCTGTGGAACGCCACCAATCTCGAGAACCTCGCCCGCACCTACTGGCGCTTCCTGTCCCGTGTGACGCTCGGCCTGATCCGTGTCTTGTATGGCGAGAATGAGCGCTCGATCGTCTTGCTCGCTGGGCCGTTGACGCTGTTGCGGTTCGAGGCGCCCGAGTACCTTCTGGAGGCGGACCACGGCAACGTCCGGTGGCGGATTCGGGACGGGCTCCTGGTCGCACGCTCGGGGCGGGGCTGCGGGTTCTTGGCGCTCGACGTACGACGGCGTGGCGACTCCGATCCGAGCGGGCGCACAAAGCTCCAGATCGAGGTCGAGGTGGCCAACTTCTACCCGTCGATCGCCGCCGGCTTCAGTACGTACGTCTACCAGGCGACCCAGTCGATGATCCACGTGCTCGTCACGCACGCGTTCCTGCGCTCCCTCGCAACGCTCGACCTAGCCGAGTCGAAGGTCGGCCGCTTCGCGGTGCCGATGCCGGGCGGACGGTCGGACAGCGAGGCGGTGAGCGCGCGGAACGGTCAGCCGTAGCGGACGCCCACGACCGCACGCAGCTTGCTGCGGTCGTGACGGGCCGAGATCCGCCGCACGGTTCCCGACCGTGAGCGCATCACGAGCGATTCGGTGGTCGCTCCGCGGTCACCCTGATAGCGAACCCCCTGCAGGACGTCGCCGTCGGTGACTCCCGTGGCGGAGAAGAACACATCGTCTCCGGATATGAGGTCGTCGGCGGTCAGGATGCGAGCCAGGTCGTAGCCGGCGTGGATCGCCGCCTGGCGCTCCTCCTCGTTACGCGGCCACAGCCGACCTAGCAGCTGGCCCCCGATGCACTTGATCGCTGCCGCGGAGATCACGCCCTCTGGGGTGCCTCCGATACCCCACAGCAGATCGACCGGCGAGTTCTCGCTGACCGACAGCATCGCCGCCGAGACATCGCCGTCCATGATCAACCTGACTCGCGCGCCGGCCTCGCGGACCTGACGGATCGCGTCTTCGTGGCGCTCGCGATCGAGCATCACGACGACCACGTCGCGAATGTCGATCCCCTTGCGTTCAGCTATCAGTCCGAGTGTCTCGGAGAGCGGGCGGTCGAGGTCGAGCAGATCGGCGACCTCGGGGCCGCCCGCGATCTTCTCCATGTAGACGCACGGCCCCGGATCGAACATCGTGCCGCGCTCGGAAAGCGCGATCACCGCGAGCGCGCTCGGCATTCCCAACGCGGTCAGCCGTGTGCCCTCCAGCGGATCGACCGCAATGTCGACCTGTGGCGGCGAGCCGTCACCGATGCTCTCGCCGTTGTAGAGCATCGGAGCCTCGTCCTTCTCTCCCTCGCCGATCACGACCACACCGTCCATCGAGATGCTGCCCAGAACCTGGCGCATGGCGTCGACGGCGGCCTGATCGGCGCCCTCCTTGTCGCCACGGCCTGCCATGCGAGCCGCCGCGAGTGCGGCGGCTTCGGTGACCCGCACGAGCTCGAGCGCGAGGTTGCGGTCCGGACGCTGAGTGGAGGATGAGCTCACAGGACTCCTGGCGGCTTGCGCCTAGCCGAGCTCTCCCGCGAGCGCCAGATCGACCCGACCAGAATCAGAATGCCCCCGAGCAGCGCCACCCACCAACCGTAGCTGACCGCGATCTCTCCGGACGGTGACCCCGGCTTGTCGATGATGCCTCGGTAGATCGTGAACGTGAGCGCCGTGAGCGCGATCACAGCGGTCAGCTCGCCCCGCGGCCACGACAGAGCGTGACCGCGAAGGATGATGTATCCGAGGATTGCCGGCGCAAGCGCCGCGAGCAACAGCAGAAAACGCAGGATTGTCAACGCCGCCCAGCCGGTACACGAGCTGTGGGGCCCACGGCATCCGTTCAGCACCGCGAACCGATCGCCGAGCGAATACCAACTCAGGAACAGCGACACGGCCAACAGGATTCCGCCCAACGTCGCGATGATCTCCCCCCTGTCCAGCTGCCTGAAGTCCATCGCGACCCAGCCTAACCGGTTTCGGGACGACCTTCATGAACTGGAAGATACCGGTTTTACTGGTACTTTCGCATCCGAGTGGACTTCAGCCAGCTATTTCCCACGCCCGCCATCGTCGACGTAGCTGAGCTGTTAGCGAGACTCGATCTGGCGGCGTCCGCTCCCGACGAACGGCCCTACACCCTTGTCAACTTCGTGACCAGCGCGGACGGTCGCGCGACGGTTGGCGGACGCTCGGCTCGGCTCGGCGACGACGGCGATCGCGCGATGTTTCACGGGCTCCGCGAGCAGGCCGACGCGGTGATCGCCGGCACGGGCACGATCAGAACCGAGCATTACGGCCGGATAATCGGCAAGCCAGAGCGGCGCGAGCGCCGAGTTCAGCGGGGCCTCTCGCCCGAGCCGCTGACGTGCGTTGTCACCCGCAGCGGCGATCTTCCGCTGGACGCGCCGCTGTTCTCGGAGGCCGAGGCGAGAGTGGTCATCTTTTCGCCGAACGAAGTCGACGTCTCGGCTTGCGCTGCCCAGATCGACGTGGTCCGTCTCGACCCCGGCGAGCTGACGCTGACGACCGCGATGCGGCGACTGCGCACCGACTACAGTACCGCGCCTGCTCCTCTGCGAAGGCGGCCCGGCGCTGTTCGGCGGCCTCCTACACGAACGCTTGGTCGACGAGCTGTTCTTGACGTTCGCACCGAAGATCGTGGGCGGGGGCCATGGGCCGACGATCTCCAGCGGACCTGAGCTCGCCGAGCCACGGGAGCTGGAGCTCATCTGGTCGCTCGAGCGTCACGGCTCGCTCTTCCTTCGCTACCGGCTGAGCTGAGAGTTCATAGTTCGTTTCGTTTCCCCAGCTCCGGGGGATGCGACAATCGTGTCAGTGGGCGACTCCATCGCAGCCCCGGAAAGCCTGAGCGCAGCGGAGTTCGTCGATTCGCTGCAGGAAGCGCGTGAGCGAACGCTGTCGCTCGTCGACTCGGTATCCGATGATGACCTCGAGCGCGTCCACTCGCCGCTCATGAGCCCGCTGGTTTGGGATCTCGCCCACATCGCTGCTTACGAGGATCTGTGGATGGTGCACCGCTTCGGCGACCGACCGCTGCTGCGGGAGGATCTCGCCGACCTCTACGACGCCTTCGAAACGCCTCGCGCCGAGCGCGGTGATCTCCCGTTGCTCGGTCCGGCGGCGGCTCGCACGTACCTCGAGGACGTCCGGGAACGGACACTCGAGGTGATCGAGCAGCGCGGGATCGGCGACGGGACGCTCCCCGAGCTGGTGCTGCGCCACGAGCAGCAGCACGACGAGACGATGCTGCAGACGATCCAGCTCGCTCGGCTGGAGCACTACGAGCTCGCCGGACGCCGTGACCTACCGAGCCCATCCGATCGCACGGCGACCGGGCTCGAGCTGATCGAGGTCCCGGCCGGCCCATGCACGATCGGGGCCTCCGCCCGGGGCTTCGCGTATGACAATGAGCGCCCCAGGCACCTGACCGACGTTCGCGGGTACCTGATCGGCCGCGCGCCGATCACCAACGCCACCTACTTGACGTTCGTCGAGGGCGGAGGCTACCGGCGACGTGAGTGGTGGTCGGACGAGGGCTGGGCATGGAAGGAGGAGTACGACATCACAAGACCCATGGGGTGGACGGCGGACCTCACGGCCGAGTGGCAGCTTGGAGCGCTCGAGCCGCTCGATCCGCACCGGCCCGTCGTCCACGTCTCCTGGTTCGAGGCCGACGCCTTCGCCCGTTCGCACGGTGCTCGGCTTCCCACCGAGATCGAGTGGGAGAAGGCGGCGACCTGGGATCACGAGCGCGGTGAGGCTCGGCCCTATCCGTGGGGCGACGAGCTCCCGGCATCGGGCCTTCTGGCGAACGTCGACCACCTCGGCCGCGGGCCCGCAGCTGCGACTGCGTACCCGGAAGGCGCTTCCCCGTACGGCTGCCTCGCCATGATCGGCGACGTCTGGGAGTGGACGGCAAGCCAGTTCGGGGGGTACCCCGGTTTCGTGGCCTACCCCTACAGGGAGTACTCCGAGGTCTTCTTCGGATCGGGTTACAAGGTCCTGCGGGGCGGCTCGTGGGCGACCCGGGCGGGTGTGATCACGCCCACATTCCGCAACTGGGATTACCCCCAGCGTCGTCAGATCTTCTCCGGCTTGCGCATCGCCAAGGACCTCCCGCGATGAAGGCGCTGCTCGAGACCGATGCGATCCGAATCGAGTCGTTTCTGTCGGCGACCGACGAGCGCTGCTTGGCGAACGATGTCCTCGACGGACTCACCCGTCCTTTCAAGGAACTCCCTCCGAAGCACTTCTATGACGCCCGCGGCTCGAAGCTGTTCGAGCGGATCTGCGAGCTTCCGGAGTACTACCCGACGCGAACGGAGCGCCAGATCCTCGAGCGTAACGCCTCGCTGATCGTCGATCAGACCCGTGCCGGCGAGCTGGTCGAGCTCGGGTCCGGCTCAGCGACGAAAGCGAGAATCCTGCTCGACGCGATGGCAAGCGCGGGGACGCTGCACCGCTACGTCCCACTCGACGTCTCCGAGCAGGTGATTCGCGCCGCCGCAGACACGCTCGTCCAAGAGTATGAGGACCTCCAGATCCACGGCGTCATCGGCGACTTCGAGCGACACCTCGACTGTGTGCCGGAGAGCGACGGTGCGCCGCGGCTGGTGGCGCTGCTCGGCGGCACGATCGGCAATTTTCTGCCGGGAACCCGCCGCAAGTTGCTGCGCGCGATCGGCACGCTGATGACAGCGGATGATCGGCTGCTGCTCGGAACAGACCTCGTCAAGGACCCGGCGGTGATCGAGGCCGCCTACGACGATTCCGAGGGGGTCACGGCCGAGTTCAACCGCAACGTGCTGCATGTCATCAATCGCGAGCTGGATGCTGATTTTTGGCCCGATGCGTTCGAGCACGTCGCTTTTTTCGATCGCCGGCACGAGTGGATCGACATTCGTCTACGCGCACAGCGGCCGTGCAACGTGTTGATCGGAGCCCTCGGCCTGCGCGTCGAGTTCGCCGCCGGCGAAGAGTTGCGGACCGAGATCAGCGCCAAGTTCACGCGCGAGCGGCTCGTGGCCGACTTCGAAGCCGCCGGGCTGGCGTTCGACGGTTGGTACACCGATCCGGACGGGCTGTTCGCCGTGTCCGTCGGGAGGCGGCCCTAGTGGTGCCTCCGGGAAATTCGTTGACTGATTCGCAAGCGAAAATCGAGCATGGCAAGGACGCAGGATTCCGTCGTAGCAGCGCTACGTCGGAATCCGAGGACGCCGCCAGGCGAAGATTTGCAGCCGCGAATCGGCAACGAATTTGCGGGAGGTGCCACTAGCCTCGTAGACGCTGTGACCGGGATTGGGCGGCACCGAGCTCTTCTAGCCCGTACCCCGCGTGGGCTGTTCTGTGGCCGCGATCCCTTGTGGTTGTTGGGATCGCGGCTTTTTGTGGCTGTTTTGTAGCCAAGAGTGTGGTTCTGTCCGCCGGTTGTGCGATGATGTGGGATGGCTGAGGACCGTGGCGGCATGCATGTGGCCAAGATCCGGCGTCGGCATGGGGATCGGGAGTACGTGTCGCATCTGTGCGCCGGTCGGTCAGGGACGGCAACCGGGTTCGCCACGCGACGATCGCGAACATCTCGCGGTTGCCGGCGGACGCGATCGAGGCGTTGACGCTCGCGCTGCGCGGCGTGCGGTTCTGCCGGCCGGGGGGCGTTCCGGATCGTCGTCGCTGCCGCACGGTCATGTCGAGGCGGTGCTCGAGCGGCGGGGCGGCTCGGGTTTGAGCGCTGTTGATCGCGAGCCCTCGCGCGAGCGGGATCTGTGTATGGCGATGATCGTCGCCGCGTGCTCTCGCCGCGTCCAAGCTCGCGACGGTGCGCTCGCTTTCGCGCTCGACGCTCGCCACCGAGCTCGGGGTGGAGGGTTGCGATCAGGACGATCTGTACGCGGCGATGGATTGGCTGGCCGATCGTCAGGAACGATCGAGCAGCGGCTCGCGCGCCGCCACCTCGAGGCCGGGAGCCGGTGCTCTACGACGTGTCCTCCTCATATTTCGAGGGTCGTACGTGTCCGTTGGCGAAGCTCGGCTACTCGCGTGACGGGCGGCGCGGGACGCTGCAGGTGATCTACGGGCTGCTGTGCGACCACGACGGGCGCCCGGTCGCCATCGAAGCGTTGACGGTCGCTGCAGACGAGAAGACGCTCCCCGCCCAGATCACCAACTGAAGGACCGCTTCGGTGTCGGACGGGTGACCGTGGTCGTCGACCGCGGGATGGCGACAAAGGCAACGTGCGTTGCTCTCCGAGACCGACGGCGTGGCGTGGATCACCGCGCTCAAGGCACCGCAGTAAAGAAACTCGTCCGCGACGGGCCCTGCAGCTGTCGCTGTTTGACGAGCAGAACCTCGCCGAGATCAGCTGCGAAGAGCTGTACCCGCGAGCGGTCGTGTCTGCCGCAACCCGTTCGTCGCCGCCGAGAGGACCCGCAAGCGCGACTCGCTGCTCGACGCGACCGACCGAGCGCTCGCTGAGATCGTCGAGCGCGTCCGCAACGGGACGCTCTCCGGCGAGGCCGAGATCGGGCTCGCGGTCGGAGCCGTGTGGAACCGCTACAAGGTCAAAAAGCACTTCGAGCTGCAGATCACAGACCAGCAGTTCACGTTCTCTCGCAAGACCAGCAGATCACCTTCGAAGCCTCACTCGACATCTCGTGCTGCGCTCAGGCGGCCTCAGCGCCGAGCAGCTCGCCGCCCCCGCGATCGTGCGCGCCTACAAACAACTCAAAGAAGCCGAAAAAGGGTTCGCCACGATCAAAGGACTGCTCGAGGTCCGCCCGATCCATCACCATCTCGAGACCGCTCCGCGCGCACCTACTGATCTGCATGCTCGCCTACTACCTCACCTTCACCTACGCCACCCTACCGAGCTGCTGTTCGACTCGCTTACCCCGCAGCACCGTCGACCCGTCGCCAAGCCACCCGCTCTACCGCCGCTGAGCGCAGCTCTAACGTAGCGCACCCCGTCGACCAGCCCTGCCACTCACTCGAAGCCTCTCGTAGCGCTCGCGCTGGTTCTGGGCGGTTGTGCCACCGCCCGCGCCCAGCGTGCAACACGGCCCCTTCCGTACAGCACCGCGAGCGCCAACCTCGTCCAGCCTCAGCCCCGCTTCGCCTCTTGCCACGCTCGTGGTTCAGGGCTGTTCACCCTGCCCGACCCCGAATGCACGCCGGGCGCGATCGATCCCGAGGTGACGCAGGCGAACGTCCAACTGACGATCTGTCGCCGCGGTTACACGAACGCGCTCCGCCCGGCCGAGTCGATCACCGAGCCCGAGAAGAGAGCCAGCATGGCCGCCTACGGCGATACCGGGTTGCTGCGCGACTACGAGTACGACCACCTGGTCCCGCTCGAGCTCGGGGGCGCTCGGAACGACGCCCGGAACCTGTGGCCCGAGCCGGTCGCGAGTCCAAATCCCAAGGACGAGCTCGAAGACCGGCTCCGCTCGATGGTCTGCATGCACGAGATCACGCTCGCCGCGGCCCGGCTGGAGATCGCCGGAAACTGGGTGAGGGCATACCGGCGGCTGGTCACGAGATAGGGTTCCGGCATGAAGATCGAAGGCTGCGGCGCCCTCGTCGCCGGCGGAGCTTCGGGACTCGGTGAGGCGACTGCCCGGGCGCTTCATGCCGGCGGAGCGCAGGTCTTGATCGTCGACCTCGACGGCGAGCGCGGCGGCGCCCTGGCCTCGGAGCTCGGCGAGCGCGCCTCATTCGCCCACGCCGACGTGACGAGCGGGGAGGCGGTACAGGCGGCGGTTGACGCGGCCGCTGCCCAGCCTGGCGGTCTCAGGATCTCCGTTTGCTGTTCGGGAATCAGCTGGGGGGAGCGAGTTGTCGGCAAGCGAGGTGCGCACGCGCTCGAGCCATTCGAGAAGGTCATCCACATCAATCTGATCGGCACCTTCAACGTCCTGCGCCTGGTCTCCGCCGCAATGCTCGCGAACGAGCCGTCGGCGTCGGGCGAGCGGGGGGTGTGCGTCAACACCGCCTCGATCGCGGCGTTCGACGGGCAGATCGGTCAGGTCGCGTACGCCGCCTCCAAGGGCGGGATCGTGGGTATGACGCTGCCGGCCGCGCGTGACCTGGGAGCGCAGGGATCCGCGTCTGTACGATCGCCCCGGGAATCTTCGACACGCCGCTGCTCGGCGAGTTCTCGCCCGAGACACGCGAGTCGCTGGGCAGCGCGATCCCGTTCCCCTCCCGGCTCGGACGGCCCGACGAGTTCGCCGCCCTAGCGACTCACATCGTCGAGAACGAGATGCTGAACGGAGAGGTGATCCGCCTCGACGGTGCGCTGCGAATGCCCACGAAGTAGCGGCATGCGCGTTTGTCGGCGTGGGGCTTGGGGGGCGTGAGCCTTGGGAGACGTGAGGCTGGGATATCCGTTGCCACTATGACCACGAATCTCCTAACCTCGGCGCGCGGGCAACCTCGGCGCGCGGGGCGCCCGTCGGCGCACGGGGCGCCCGTCGGCGCGCGGGGCGCCCGTCGGCGCGCGGGGCGCCCCTCAGCGCGCGGGCACCCTCGGCGCGCGGACGCCCTTCGGCGCGCCCCTCCCGGGATCCTGCCGTTTGACGGCACCTCCCGGGATCCTCACAGCCCCAGTCCTCGCACCCCCTTCTCGTCCCAGCCCAGGTGGTGGGCGAGCTCGTGCCGAACGGTGCGAGTGACTTGGGCCTTGAGCAGCTCTGGATCGCGGCCGAAGTCGCGCACGAGGGTGTCGCGGAAGATCAGGATCCGGTCGTGGAAGAAGTCGCGAGCGACTGTGTCGCCTTGGTAGAGCCCGTAGGCCCCACGCGGGATGCCGCGCTTCCCGGGGCCGGCCATCGCGCCGCGGTCGGAGACGACGATCGCCACATGCTCCAGCGCGCGGTGGAATTCGAGCGGCAGATCGTCGATCGCGGCTCGGACCAGCGCCTTGAAGTCCTCTTCGTTGCCCGGGTCGAGCAGATCCTCGTCGACGTCCGCGCCCGCGTAGTCCTCGTTGTCACCCCACGAATCCTCTGCCGCCAGGCGCTCGGCGCGCTGAACGAGTGCCTCGAAGTCCTCCTCGGACTCGGGATCGCGCCAGCCCGCAAGGCGGATCATCACCAGCAGCACTGCGCCTCCGATAATCACCGCCCCGGCTACGAACACCGCCAGGCCTTGGAGCAGCCGCACTGGGACCGACTCGCTGAAGCCGGCGATCACGCTGACCGTGCCGAACCCGACGGTCAGCGCCGCGAGCGCCGAGAGCAGGACGCGGCGGGTTGTCGGCGGCGATCCCGGCATCGCGCTACCGGAGCGTCCTGGCGACCACGAGCCGTTGGATCTCGTTCGTGCCCTCGTAGATCTGGGTGATCTTCGCGTCACGGAGCATGCGCTCGACCGGGTATTCCTTGACGTACCCGTAGCCGCCCAGCACCTGGACCGCCTCGACCGTCACCCCCATCGCGACATCCGAGCAGAACAGCTTCGCCATCGCGGAGTACTTGCCGAGGTCGGCGTCGCCGCGGTCCACCTTCGCGCAGGCCTGGTAGAGCAGCTCGCGGGCCGCCGCGCACTGGGTCTCCATGTCGGCGAGCTTGAACTGGATTGCCTGGAAGGAGTTGATTGGCTGGCCAAACTGCCGGCGCTCGCGGGCGTAGGCAGCCGCGTAGTCGGTCGCGCCCTGAGCGATGCCGAGCGCCTGGGCGCCGACCCCGAGGCGGGAGCGATCGAGCGTCGTCATCGCCACCCTGAAGCCTCGGTTCACTTCTCCGATCACGTTCGCGTCGGGCACGCGCACGCCCTCGAAGATCGGCTGCCCGGTCGGCGAGCCGCGGATTCCCAGCTTGTGCTCGAGCTTGCCGACGCTGAACCCGGGCCGATCGGCCTCGACGACGAACGCAGTGATCCCGCGCGAGTGCGCCGCCTTGGCATCGGTCACCGCGAACACGACGTAGAAGTCGGCGACCCCGAGGTTCGTGATCCAGTTCTTGGTCCCGTCGATCACCCACTCGCCGCCATCCCGGACCGCCCGGGTGCGCATGCCGCCTGGATCGGAACCGGCGTCCGGCTCCGACAGCGCGAACGCGGGCGACCATTCTCCGGTGGCGCAACGCGGGAGGAAGCGCTGCTTCTGCTCATCGGTGCCGAACAGCCTGATCGGGAGCGTGCCGAGCTCCTGAATCATCAGGATCAGCGCGGTCGAGGCGCACGCCTTCGCGATCTCCTCGACCGCCATGTTGAGCATCAGGGTGCCGGTGCCGGTGCCCCCGTAGTCGGTCTCGAACGGGAGCCCGAGGATGTCCTGCTCGGCGAGCAGCGCGCGTAGGTCGCGCGGGTACTCGGCCTTCTCATCGATTTCAGCCGCTCGCGGCGCGATCCGCTCCTGAGCGATCTGGCGGATCGTGTCCCGAAAGTCGAGATATTCCTCTGGAATCGTGTACAGGTCGGCGAGCGCGGACATGCCTGGCTGCATCCTACGCGACGCCGCCAGGCAGGCCCGTCACCAGCTGTTGTCCAGCGCGCCTCTAGTAGCCCGTGGGATGGACTGCGACGTAGCCGCCGGTGCCGTCCGCGAGATTGCCGGTCGGGTTGCTGCGCCACCGCGGACCCGAGCCGCTCCGGGATGTTCGGACCACCGAAATCGGCCGTATCAAACGCCCGGCCGGCAACCGTCATGAACGCGTGGCCGGCGTTGGCGTAGACCGTGATCCACTTTCCGCGGCCTGGGCTGCCGTAGGACCCGAACCCCTTCGAGTCCTCTGAGGAGCCGAGCAGGCCGCCGAAGTGGAGCGCGAAGCTGACCGCACCCGAGCAGTCGTAGCCGGGCGCATACCAAGTGGCGTGACCGCCGCCGTAGATGTATGGCTTGGCGATGATCTTGTTGGCCGCGGCGACCACCGCGACGACAGCCGCCGGAGCGCCCGCGGGAGCGGTCGCGGTCCCGTTGGCGTTGATCCGTGTCTTGCCGGTCGGTGGGGGTGATGCGGGCGTGGTCGTCGAGACCTTCTTGGTCGTGCTCGTCGGGCCGACCGTCCAGCTCGAGCCGCCACTCGTGTCGCTCTCGGTGCCGGTGGTCGATGTCGCGACGACGTGTCGGATCTCCCGCACGAAGGGATCCGTCGACGATCCCGTCGAGAGTCAGATGGTACTTGCGTTCGAACGCCCTCACGTTGCGCTCGGTGATAGCCCCGAAGACGCCGACAATCGGCGTCGGAAACCCGGCACGTGTAAGGAAGTCTTGGAGCACGCGGACGTCGTGACCACTCATCCCTTGCTGCAGGACTCGATCTCCAAGGTGCTTTGAGCTTGCAAAAGCGGGTGATGCCAATGCGAGGGCCGCCACAGCCACGGCTAGCCCGGCGGACCAACTCAGACGTCGACTGCTCCGGTGCGACAAAGCGAACCCCTTCTCTTCCTGGGGCCTACGGGGTTAGCTGTCGGGCTCGCGCTGAAAGAGCTGCGCTACGCCGGAATTCCGGCGATTCGCCCCCGGAGCCGGGTGGCTCCTGTGGGTTCCCCGTTCCCCGAGCGAGGTGTCGCTCGGGAATTCGGCTTTGGGTTATTCTCGCGCGGGAGCCTACAGGAATTGCAAGACGGATGTCTTGGTCGGCGTTATGGAGCCTTGAAGCAGGAGTCGGGGTCGCTACGCTGGGTTCGTGGATCCGGACTACAGCCCACACCAAGTCGCTGAGCTGCTGAGGAGTGGCGAGATGCAGTTGATCGACGTCCGCCAGCGGGGCGAATACGAGGCGGGCCGGATCGCCGGAGCGCGCCTACTCGAGCTCGGCGAGCTCGCGGAGCAGGCGCAAACGATCGATCGCGACAAGCAGATCGTGTTCTATTGCCGCAGCGGCGCACGCTCGGCGATGGCAGCCGACGCCTTCCGGGGCGCCGGTTACGACGCACACAACATGATTGGCGGCCTGCTCGATTGGGAGGCGGCGGGTCTGCCCCTCGAGCCGGACGACGGGTACGTCGCGCCGAGTTAGCGGCCCTTACCCGTCACTGCTTCCACTTGATCGAGCACCCCACCGGCCGCGTCTCAGGCCGCGACGGTTCGCTGCCGGAGAGGACGGCGTCGAGCGCGTCGCGTAGCCACTGCGCATTCTCGCGAGGATCGTCGTAGTCGGAGTCCGGGGCGCCCCGGTAACGCAGGCGGCGCCCGGAGTCGAGCACAAACAGGTCGGGAGTCGTCTTGGCCCCGTAGGCGCGCGCGACGCTCTGGGTGTCGTCGTGTAGATACGGCATCGGCCAATCCTCGGCGACGACCCGCTTCTGCATCGCCTCGTAGGAGTCACGCGGATAACGATCGGCGTCGTTGGAGTTGATCGCGAGAAACCGAACCCCGCGCCCCGCGTAGTCGCGAGCGGCCTCCGCGATGCGGTCATGCCAGGCGAGCGCGTAGGGGCAGTGGTTACATGTGAACACCACCACGGTCGCGGGGGCGCCATTGCCGTCCGGGCTCCAGCGATCTCCCTTGGTGTCCACCAGCTCGAACTCGGGTGCCTGCTCTCCTACCGTAAGCGTCATCTGCCTCCCTCCGTGCGCACAGCCGCCCGCCGCAGCGCCTCGCGCAGGTCGTCGGGATCGGGAGTCGGGGAGATCCTGCCGTCGCGACGGCGATAGATGCGACAGGTCAGCCCCGTAGGTTCATCGGATTGGGCGCCGGCTACGTCGACGCCCTCGATCAGGATCGTCGGGGAACCGCGAAAGCCGGCGGCCGCAGCATCCTGATCGGTCTTGACCTCGCGGGTTCGGATCTCCGTTCCGTCCAGGCCGATCTCGGTAAGCGCCTCGCGCAACTCGCCGAGAGCCCGCTCCGTCGACGGACAGCCCTCCCACCAGAGGAGCTCAATTTGAGGCGCACTCACCTCTCCCAGGTTAGCCAGCCGGGGCGAGGAGGACGGTCGAGGCCGGCTCAGGCCACGCCCCGGAGTCGAGGCCGGCTCAGGCCACGCCCCTGGAGTCGAGGCCGGCTCAGGCCACGCCCCTGGAGTCGAGGCCGGCTCAGGCCACGCAAGGTCCCTGGAGTCGAGGCCGGCTCAGGCCACGGTCCAGGTGTCGCCGCCGGCCAGCAGATCAGCCAGCTGCTCGTCGGAGGCGGGTTCCGCGACGGGTTCGCCGCCGCGTGCGTAAACCGGGCGCCGCACCGAGCGGAAGATCCCGATCGGCGTCGGGCCGGTCGGGTCCTCGGCTAGACGTGCGAGCGAGAACGCAAGCCCGGGATCAGGTCGCCGCGGGTCGTGGGTGATCAGTGCATCCTCCCCGACCCCGGCCACGTCAACTATCTCCAGGCCGCCATCCGCGCCGCGGGCGACGCCGCGTTCGTTGCCGACGCCGAAGCGGATCGGCTTGCCGGCCTCGAGCCGGATCTGGTTTGCGTCCTTGACTTCCTTCTCGGTGAGAGCGGCGAAGGCTCCGTCGTTGAACACGGGGCAGTTCTGGTAGATCTCGATCAGCGCCGCGCCGTCGTGTCTCGCCGCTGCCCTCAGCACCTCGGTGACGTGCTGGCGATCGCGGTCGATCGTCCGCGCGACGAACGTCGCCTCGGCCCCAAGCGCGAGCGCCACCGGGTTGAAGGGATGATCGGCCACGCCGAACGGCGTCGATTTGGTGATCTTGCCGATCTCCGAAGTCGGTGAGGCCTGACCTTTCGTCAGCCCGTAGATCTGGTTGTTGAACAGCAGGATCTTGACCGGGACATTGCGGCGCAGGGCATGAATCAGGTGATTGCCGCCAATCGAGAGCGAATCGCCGTCGCCCGTCACGACCCAGATCGACAGGTCCTCGCGCGTGGACGCAAGTCCGGTCGCGAGCGCCGGCGCCCGGCCGTGGATGCCGTGCATGCCGTACGTGTCCATGTAGTAGGAGAAGCGACCAGCGCAGCCGATGCCGGTGATGAACACGATCCGCTCAGGTGGGATCCCGAGCTCCGGCATGAACTGCTGAACTGCCGAAAGGACCGCGTAATCCCCGCAGCCTGGGCACCACCGCGTCTCCTGATCGGATTGGAAATCAGCTTTCGAGAGGACCGGCGGCGGGCGCCATTCCCGTGGCCATTTGTCTTGCTCGCGCTCATTGCCGCTTCGCGATCTCGTCTTCGATCTCGCCCGCGAAGATCGGCTGGCCCTTGACCTTGCAGTAGGACTCCACGTCGACGAGGAACTTCGCCCGCAGCAGCAGCGCCAGCTGGCCGCTGTTCATTTCCGGGACGAGCACGCGATCAAACGAGCGCAGCACGTCGGCGGTGTTCTCGGGCAGCGGATTCAGGTGGTGCAAGTGCGCGCACGCCACCTTGTGGCCGGCTTCTCGTGCTCGGCGTACGCCCGCGCGGATCGCGCCTTCGCTCGAGCCCCAGCCGAGCACCAGCAGCGAGGCGTCCCGGCCGGCGTCGACCATCAGCGGCGGGATCTCGCGCGCGATGCCCGCCACCTTGTTCGCCCGTAGCTCCGTCATCCGCTCGTGATTGGAGCCGTCATAGGAGATGTTCCCCGTGCGATCGGCCTTCTCGAGTCCGCCGATCCGGTGCTGGAGCCCCGGCGTGCCGGGAATCGCCCACGGGCGCGCAAGACGCTGGTCGCGGCTGTACGGAAGGAACGTCTCGCCGTCCGCGGAGGCGGTGGCGAACGCCGGATCGATCTCCGAGAGCGCACCGACGTCGGGCAGCAGCCACGGCTCAGAAGAGGACGACAGGAATGTGTCGGACAGCAGGATCACCGGCGTCCGGTAGCGGATCGCGATCGCCGCGGCCTCGAACGCGGCATCGAAGCATCCGCCCGGTGTGCTCGGTGCGAGCACCGGCAGCGGGGATTCCCCGTGGCGGCCGAAGATCGCCATCAGCAGGTCGGATTGCTCGGTCTTGGTCGGCATCCCGGTCGACGGGCCGGCTCGCTGAACGTCGACGACGATCATCGGCAACTCGAGCGCGACCGCCAGTCCGATCGTCTCCGCTTTCAGGTCCATCCCGGGACCGCTCGTCGCAGTCACGGCAAGGCGACCACCGAACGCGGCGCCAAGCGCGATCCCCGCGGCCGCGATCTCGTCCTCGGCCTGGATCGTGCGAACGCCGAAGCGGGCATGACGGGAGAGCTCGTGCAGCAGCTCCGACGCCGGTGTGATCGGATAGCTCGCCAACAGCAGCGGGAGCCCGCTGCGGGCACTCGCGGCGATCAGACCGAGCGACAGAGCGGTGGTGCCATTGACGTTCCGGTAGGTCCCCGGCGGCACATCGGTGGCGGGGCTCACGCGATATTGAACGTCGAGCAGCTCGGTAGTCTCCCCGAACGACCAGCCCGCGTTGAAGGCGGCCAGGTTGGCTTCCAGCACTCCCGGCTTGCCGGCGAACTTGTTCTCTATCCACCGCTGGGTCACTTCGCTCGGCCGACCATAGAGCCAGGAGAGGACCCCGAGCGCGAACAGGTTCTTAGCCCTTCCGGCATCGCGCGTCGAAGCACCCTCGATTCCCTCCACCGCGCGCGTCGTCAGCGTCGTCATCGGGATCCGATGCACACGAAACTCCGACAACGAACCGTCCTGGAGCGGGTTCGTCGAATACTTGGCCTTCTCGAGATTGCGCTTCGAGAAAGCGTCCTCGTTGACGATGATCGTCGCCCCGCGATCGAGCTCCGCGAGGTTGGCCTTCAGCGCGGCGGGGTTCATCGCCACCAGCACGTTGGGCTTGTCGCCCGGCGTCAGGATGTCGCGAGAGGCGAAATGGATCTGAAACGCGGACACGCCGGCAAGCGTTCCGGCGGGGGCCCTGATCTCGGCAGGGAAGTTGGGCAGCGTCGCGAGATCGTTACCCACCATCGCGGTCGCATCAGTGAAGCGGGTGCCCGCGAGCTGCATGCCGTCACCTGAATCGCCCGCGAAGCGGATCACGACCCGCTCGCGCTGCTCCACTGCCTTCGTCAAATGATCACTGCTCTGTGCGCCGCGTCTCGTTGGCTATCCGTCGATTGTACGCAGCGACCGGACGGGCCTGCCGAAGGGGTCTCGCGATCGATGGTCCAGCACCGGACCACCTCCGCTCGGAAGCCGTCGATCATCGAGGTGTTTTGGCCGACCGCGTCTCGCAACGCGTCCCGGGCGGGATCAGCGACCGGGCGGACCGACCTCGTTACATCTTGGCGACGTTGATCGCCTTGGGCCCCTTGGGACCCATCTCCTCTTCGTAGAAGACCTTCGCGCCCTCGGGAAGGGAGCGGTAGCCGTCTGAACTGATGCTCGAGTAATGGACGAACAGATCTCGGCTGCCCTCATCGGGAGTGATGAAGCCGAAGCCCTTCTCGTCGCTGAACCACTTGACGGTTCCCGTTGCCATGTGGAGTGTTCCTCCGTAGATCGAAGTGCTGCTTCCGCGGAGGTTGTGCTGCCATACCACGGGGCCTGCACATGCTTCTCGCCTCCCGCATCTGATACGAGCGGCCCAACCGCGGGGAAGGTATCACGGCTCCCAGCTCGGGCCCGTCGCGGGCCCACGCTCCACAGGGGCCTAATTCCGGGCTCACGCTCCACAAGGTGCCTAATTCCGGGCCCACGCTCCACAAAAGGCCTACTGGCGAGCGCACGCTTCACGTTGCCCACAGTTCATCCTTTGTTGCCCACAGTTCATCCTTTGTCTCACATGGAAGATCCGATCCAACTGGGCCACGGCGCAGCCATCCCTCTGAAGGAGGTAACGCTCCGTACGTCGCGCTCCTCCGGCCCGGGCGGCCAACACGCCAACGTGACCGCCTCGCGCGTGGAGGCGAGCTTCGACGTCGCGGCCTCCGGCGCGCTCACCGACGTGCAGAAGCGTCGGATCATCGCGCGTGCCGGGCCGCGAGTCGTCGCCGTGGCCCAGGATGCCCGAAGCCAGTCGCGTAACCGAGAGCTCGCCCTGCAGCGCCTTCGCAATCGCCTGATCGCGGCGCTTGCGGTGCAGCGCCCGCGCCGTCCGACGAGGCCGAGCAAGAGCGCCGTCCGCCACCGGCTCGAAGCCAAGCGGCGGCAGGCCGAGCGCAAGCGCGCGCGGCGGGCGGCACATGAGGATGATTGAGCGGTGCGCTGGCTCGTCGACGGGATGAACGTGATCGGCACACGACCCGACGCCTGGTGGCGGGACCGGGACGCGGCAATGCTGCGCCTCGTCGACATGCTCGAGCGTTGGGCGGCGGGCAGTGGCGAGGACGTGACGGTCGTGTTCGAGCGGCCTCCCTCGCCCCCGATCCGCTCGACGGTGATCGAAGTGACGCACGCCCCCCGTCCCCGGCGCAACGCCGCTGACGACGAGATCGTCAGGCGCTTGCGCGCGGATCCCGATCCTGCGGAGGTGCGGGTCGTAACCTCGGATCGGTGGCTCGGGGAGCGCGCGTCCGCCGCAGGGGCAAGCGTCGAGGGCGCCGACTCGTTTCGCGCTCGGATCGAGGCCGAGTAACACTCGGCGAGCTGCCGCCTGATCAAGGCACGCTAAGCGCAGCGGAAGAACTCGGTTCCCCCGTCGACTAGCTTGTCACAATCTGACAATGGCCGACCAGCCCGCCCGCCGGGAGCCTCAGCAGCGGACCCGCCAGGGCCCGCCGGGGCGGCCGGCGTCGCCGTCGCCGGGCTGGAAGATCACTCCCGCCCCGGATGGTCGCGGAGGCCGCAAGCCCGCGAAGCCCTCGGGCCGCCCCAACGCACGTTGGATGGTGGCGTTGCTCGTGGTCGGATTGCTGGCGCTCAACCTGTGGATCTCCTCGCAGGCGCTGAAGCCGAACGCGCGCGTCCAGATTCCCTACAGCCCCACCTTCCTCAATGAGGTCAGAAGCAACAACGTGACCGAGATCACCTCGACCTCGGATGCGATCCAGGGGACTTTCAGGGCCGCGGTCAAGTATCCGGCCAACGACTCCAGCGCGCAGGCCACAACCGACTTCTCGACCCAGGTGCCGTCGTTCGCCGATCACACGCAGCTCTCGCAGCTGCTGCAGAGCCACAACGTGACGATCGACGCCAAGCAGCCCGACACCGGGCCGTCGTTCCTCGAGAGCCTGATCTTCGGGTTCGGCCCGACGATCCTCCTGGTGCTGCTGTTCGTGTTCATCATGCGGCGTGCGGCCGGGGCGGGCGGTGGCGCGGGCGGGCTGATGTCGTTCGGGCGCTCGCGCGCGCGCCGTGTCGAGGGCAGCGAGCAGCCGGTCACCTTCCAGGACGTGGCCGGGATCGACGAGGCGAAGGAGGAGCTCACCGAGATCGTCGACTTCCTCCGCAACCCCGACAAGTACCTTCGCCTCGGAGGCAAGATTCCCCGCGGAGTGCTGCTGAGCGGGCTGCCGGGTACCGGCAAGACACTGCTCGCGCGCGCGGTCGCGGGCGAGGCCGGGGTCCCCTTCTTCCAGATGTCCGCCTCGGAGTTCGTCGAGATGATCGTCGGCGTCGGCGCCTCGCGCGTGCGGGATCTCTTCCAGCAGGCCAAGGCGGCTGCGCCCGCGATTATCTTCATCGACGAGCTGGACGCGATCGGTCGCTCCCGCGCCGGCGGCGGACCCAACATCTCGGGCGGCCACGATGAGCGCGAGCAGACACTCAACCAGATCCTGACCGAGATGGACGGCTTCGACCCGCGGACCGGAGTGATCGTGCTCGGCGCGACGAACCGTCCCGAGATTCTCGACCCGGCGCTGCTGCGACCCGGGCGCTTCGACCGCCGGGTCGCCGTGCAACCGCCGGACCGAGCGGGACGAGAGGCGATCCTGCGAGTCCACACCCGCTCGGTGCCGCTCGCCGATGGCGTCGACCTCGGCGCGATCGCCTCCACGACCCCGGGCATGGTCGGGGCCGATCTCGCCAACCTCGTCAACGAGGCGGCGCTGCTCGCGGCCCGGCGCGAGCACACCAGGGTCAACTCCGAGGACTTCTACAACGCGCTCGAGCGGATCGTGCTCGGCGCCGAGCGCAAGGTGATGATCAGCGACGACGACCGTCGCCGCACCGCGTACCACGAGGCCGGCCACGCGCTGGTGGGGATGCTGACCCCCGGCGCCGACCCGGTCCGCAAGGTGTCGATCATCCCCCGCGGCCAGGCGCTCGGCGTCACGTTCTCCGCGCCCGACGCCGACCGCTTCAACTTCGACGAGCGCCACCTGCTGGCCCAGATCAAGGTCGCGCTCGGCGGCCGCAGCGCGGAGGAGATCGTGTTCGGAGACCTCACGACCGGCGCTGAATCCGACATCCAGCATCTGACCCGCATCGCCCGCCACATGGTCGGCCGCTGGGGCATGAGCCGAGCGATCGGGCCGATCGCGGTCATTCCGATGGACGGCATGGGTCCCGCTGCTGCCGGGTGCCTCAGAGACCTCAGAAGCGACTCAGCGCCTCGTCGACGAGGAGGTCAGGCGGATCGTCGAGACCGCCCACGCCGAGGTCAGCAAACTGCTGCGCGAGCACCGCGAGAACCTCGACTCGCTCGTCGCCGCACTGTTCGAGCACGAGACGCTCGACGAAGCCGACGCCTACGCGGCCGCCGGCCTTCCGCGCAGTCGCCGGGTGGCGGACGTCGGAGACGCCGGCGGTGATTTCAGGTCGCCTACAGCGGCTGTCGGCCCGCGAACCCTCGCGTCCGGGTCGTGCCAGAAGCGGATCTCGGTCCTCTTCGAGCAGCCAGCAGAGGTAGATCTCCTCGCCGTCGCGAATCGCCGGGAAGTCGACCAAGCCTCGATCGGGCGTCGCGCAGGACGACCTCGACGGCGTCGAGCTCGACCGAGCGCGCGGCTCAGCTCGACCAGCGGGCCGGCGACGTCGCGCCCCGGGGTAGGCGCCGCCCGCTCTTCGCATCGAGCGCCGAGATCGCATCCAGCGGCCGCGTTCGCCGAGTGCCGATCGAGTTGCCGCGGGCCTCCCGGATCCATCGCACGCGCTCAGCGACCCAGCGGACGGACGGCGTTTGCCTGCTCGGCGCGTGTAGCTGTGACGCATCGCGTGGCGCATGCAGCGAGGAGCGTCAATCTCCCAGCCGCGTCATCCTGGCGAGCGCCTCGTGGCACTCGATGACGCGCTGCTTGACGGGGTCGTCGTCGGGCGGTCGTGGACGAGGTCCCAGGTCCGGTCAGCGACCTCGCGCGCCGTCTCCGGCGTCGCGCTTTCCCACAGGCGGTCGACCAGCTTCAGCTCGAAGCTCTGGATCTGATCCGCCGGATCGCCGGGAGCGAGCCGCGGCAGCGGCTCCCGGTCGCCTCCTTCCACATTCCGGTCGCGACCAGCAGCCGGTTTCTCAAGGTGATCGGATCCATCGGGCTCAGAGCAATCATCCTAAAGGCCTGCTCGGGCTCGCCTGCGAACCGCGTCGGGCAACGCTGATCGGTCATCCGAGCGCTGGAAGTCTTTGCTTGACGGCTCAGGACCGGCGCGAACAGGTCCCCCTGCTGCTCGACCCGCGCGAGCACTTGCTCGGTGTCGAACGCGAGCAGCCCGCCGTCGCGTGCCTCGCGGCAGCTGGTCGACCTCGTCCCAGGTCACCGGGCGTGGAGACCGTCGGTCGCTCGCGCGCGCGAACGGAGTAGACGGTGACGGTCGTCTTGTGGGCGTCATTCTGGCTCCAGTCGACGAGCACCTTGCCGGGACGCAGCCGCTTGGTCATCCGCGAGACGACCAGCTCGGGCATCCGCTGCTCGAGCAGCTCCGCGACCCGGCGCGCGAACGGCTTGGTCTGCTCGGTACTCGATCGGGGTGTTCAGCGGCAGGTAGACCTGAAGGCCCTTCGAGCCGGAGGTCTTCGACGTACGTCTCGAGTCCGAGCTGCTCGAACAGTCCCTGCAGCACGAGCGCGACCTCGCTGCACTGCACCACGTCCGCCGGTGCTCCCGGGTCGAGATCGAACACGAGCATCGTCGGGCGCTGCGGCGCCTGCGCGAGCGACAGCGAGGTGTGCAGCTCGATGTCGGCGAGGTTCGCGAGCCATACGAGCGTCGGGCGGTCCTGCGCAAGCGTGTAATTGACGTCACCGATCCGCTGCGTGGCGACCCACTCCGGCCGATGCGAGGGCGACTGCTTCTCGTAGAAGTACTGCGAATCGACCCCGTTCGGGTAGCGCTTGAGCGTCAGCGCCCGGTCGTGAAGATGGGGCAGCACGGCCGGCGCGATGCGCGCGTAGTAGGCGATCAGGTCGCCTTTCGTGAACCCGGTCTGAGGGAACAGGACCTTGTCCCAGTTCGAGAGCTTCAGTCGACGTCCCTCGGTGAGCGGCGCGATCGCGCCCTCGGGCAATTCCTCCACTTCGTCGAACAGCGCTCGGCGGAGAGGAGGGCGGCGCAGCTTCGCCCGTCCAGCCGGCATCATCCTCGTCGCATCGACATCTCGCGGGCGACTTGTCCTCGCGCAGACCCTTGTACGACGGCGCCCGCATCACTCCGTCGCCGGTCCACTCCCTGAACTCGATCTCCGCGACCAGGCACGGCTCGGCGAACACGGCGTTCCGCGGCAGCTTCGGCCCCGACTGAAATGGGCTGGTCTTGCTGCGCAGCGGCGCCAGCCGCGCCGCGAGGTCGTCGAGCGCCTTCTCGGTGAACCCGGTGCCGACCCGCCCGGCGTACCGGAAGCCCCCGTCCCGCGTAGTAGCCCATCAGCAGCGCGCCGATCCGCTCGGCGCGCCGACCCTCGCCCGGGATCCAGCCGCCGATCACCAGCTCCTGGCGAAGCGTGTGCTTGACCTTCACCCAGGCGCCCGTGCGCCGTCCCGGCCTCATAGCGGGAGTCCAGGCGCTTGGCGACGATCCCCTCGAGCCCCTGCTCGCCCGTCGCCGCCAGCAGGCGCGCGCCCTCGCCGCGGTGCGCCGCGGGAACGCGCCACGCCGGGCCCTTCAGCGCCAGCTCCTCCAATCGCTGCGCGGCGCTCGGTATAGGGCAGCCCGATCAACGAATGACCGTCGAGGTAGAGCAGGTCGAAGATCGCGTACACGACGGGTGTGCTCGGCGGCAAGCCGGCGCACGGCGGAGGGCGAGGTGACGTGCATCCGGCGCTGCAGCCGCTCGAAGCTCGGCCGCCCCTGCTCGTCGAAGGCGACGATCTCCCCGTCTAGCACGGCCTCGCGCATCCCGAGCTGCGCCCAGCAGCTCCGCGGACCTCGGGATAGCATCGGTGATCTCGTTCAGGTTGCGGCTCTCGAGCCGCAGCCGGCCGGGCTGCAGGTACGCGATCGCGCGAACCCCGTCCCACTTGACCTCGAACGCCCAGTCTCGCTCGCGGAGCGGGAGGCTGCGCCGGAGCGGGCGAGCATCGGCACGATCCGCTCGGGGATCGGCTCGCGAGTCGGGATCCGAGGGAGGATCCATGCGATGGATCATCCAGTCGCTCGCCGAGGCCTCGTCGCGGGCGATCGAGAACAGGCCGTAGCGCCCGCTCAGCCGCTCGCCCCGGAAGCGTGACCTCGACCTTGCGCTCCTCCCACTTGTGCGTCTCGTATGTGCCGCGATCCCAGATCGTCATCGTGCCCGCTCCGTACTCGCCCTTGGGGATCTCTCCCTCGAACTCCAGGTACTCGAGCGGATGGTCCTCGGTGTGGACGGCGAGGCGGTTCTCGGCCGGGTCGGGCGGGATCCCGTTCGGGATCGCCCACGATGCGAGCGCGCCGTCGTGCTCGAGCCGCAGGTCCCAGTGCAGGCGAGTGGCATGGTGCTCCTGGACCACGAACCGCGGCGCCTCGTCCGCGCCATCCGGCGAGCCATCGCCGGCGGGCTCGGACGTCTGCTCGAAGTCGCGCTTGGCCTTGTAGCTGTCGAGTTGGTCGCGAGGCATCGAGGCTATTCTTGCGCGCGGCGCGCGCGGGACCGATGCCTGCGAAATCGTCAACCGGAAGGCGCAGCTGTCGGCAAGGCGGCGTTCTTCGCCAACTTTTACGCGCACCCGCCATCATTTCGCTCATGGCGCGCGTTCTGGTGGTGGACGACGAGCCCGCGGTGAGGCGGGCGCTCGAGCGCGCGCTGCGGCTCGATAGCTATGAGGTCGCGCTCGCCGCCGACGGCGAGGAGGCGCTCGACGCGCTCGCGACCATCTCCCGCCGACGCCGTGATCCTCGACGTCGCGATGCCGCGGCTCGACGGGCTCGAGGTCTGCCGGCGGATGCGCCAAGCCGGCGATCGGACGCCGATCCTGATGCTCACCGCTCGCGACGCGATCGACGACCGCGTCAAGGGCCTCGACGTCGGCGCCGATGACTATCTCGTCAAGCCGTTCGCGCTGCGCGAGCTGCAGGCGCGCTTGCGGGCGCTGCTGCGTCGCGCCAGCGAGGGCGCCGCGCAGGGCGAGGTGCTCCGCTACGGCGACCTGGTGCTCGACCCGGTCGCCCACGAGGTCCGTCGCGGCGATCGGCTGATCGATCTCTCCCGCACCGAGTTCTCGCTGCTGGAGCTGTTCCTGCGACACCCCCGCCAGGTGCTGACGCGCTCGACGATCTTCGAGAACGTCTGGGGCTACGACTTCGGTCCGACCTCCAACGCGCTCGGCGTCTACATGGGTTACCTGCGCCGCAAGACCGAAGCCGGCGGCGAGCCGCGCCTGCTCCACACGGTCAGAGGCGTCGGATACATCCTGCGAGACTGATCGGGGTCTCGCGAGTGCCGCTGCGCCGCGCCTCGCCTATGCAGCCGCCGCCGCGGTCGCGATCGCGGTCCTGCTCGCGTGCGGCATCTGCTACATGGTCGTGCGCGGACAGCTGCGCGGGCAGGTCGACAGCGCGCTCCAGGCACAGGCAGTGGCCGTCCAGCACGGGCAGTTTGCGCTCGGGCAAGCAGCTCGCCGGCCTTCCGCCAGACGCTGGCGGCCCGGCGCCGTACTGGCAGATCGTCAGTCCGGACGGCTCGGTGCTGCAAGACAGCGGCGGTCAGACGCTGCCCACCGACCAGGCACGGAGGCGATCGCCCAGGGCGGGCCGCCCGCGACGCTCCGCGACCTGACGATCGGCGGCAAGCCACCTGCGGGTGATCACGTTCCACATCAACTCGAACATCGGAGCCGATCGCGGTCGAGCTCGCCCGCCCGCTGGACGGCGTCGACCGCGATCCTCTCCCAGCTCCGGCTGATCCTGTTCCTGCTGCTGCGCCGGCGGGATCGCGCTCGCCGCGGCGCTCGGGCGCGTCGCCGCCCGCCGCGTGCTCGCGCCGCTCGCCGAGGTCGCCCAGACCGCGCAGGAGATCGGCGAGACCGACGACCTCTCCCGGCGGCTGCGGATCCACGCCGACGACGAGGTCGGCCAGCTCGCGGACCGCTTCAACACGATGCTCGAGCGCCTGGAAGGCTCGCGTGCTGCGCTCGACGAGTCCGTCCGCGCCCAGCGCCAGCTGGTCGCCGACGCCTCCCACGAGCTCCGGACGCCGGTGACGAGCCTGCGGACGAACATCGAGGTGCTGCTCGCCGAGCGGAGCTGGACGACGAGGACCGCCGCCGCCTGCTGCACGACGTCGTCGAGCAGAGCGAGGAGCTGACCGCCCTGGTCGGTGACCTGATCGAGCTGGCGCGGGGCGATCAGCCGGTGGAGTCGACCGAGGATATCCGGCTCGACCGGCTCGTGGCCGAATCGGTCGACTGGGCACGGCGCAACGCCTCGAGCGTGCGCTTCGAGGCGGCGCTCGAGCCGCTGATCGTCGAGGGCGTCCCGGAACGGCTCGAGCGCGCGATCAACAACCTGCTCGACAATGCCGCCCGCCACTCGCCGCCGGGCGGCTTGGTCGAGGTGACCGTCGACGCCGATGGTGTGCGCGTTCGCGACCACGGGACCGGGGTCGCGGAGGAGGACCTGCCGTACGTGTTCGATCGCTTCTTCCGCGGCGCCAACAGCCGCGGGCGCCAGGGCAGCGGCTTGGGGCTGGCGATCGTGCGCCAGGTCGCCGAGCAGCACGGCGGGTCGGCGACCGCCGCGAACGCAGGCGACGGCGGGGCCGTCTTTACGATCCACCTTCCCACGAGCTCGCCGGACCCCGACGGGGATCGAGCTACGGAGCCGGTGGTCGCGCCAGGCGTGCCTGGCGTGCGCTCATGAAGCGCTTGCGAAGCAGCCAGAACACCGCCGCATAGACGGGAACGACCGCGAGCAGCACCAGACCTCTCTGCTTCGGCACACCGGCCACCAGGATCACCACGATTCCCGCGCCGACGGCGGGAATCGCGGCGAGCAGTGACGCGTGGGAGCGATAGCCCGAGAGGTGCTCGCGCCCCGTCACCTCGAGCACTCCGAGGGTGCACACGACCAGGCCGACGATCAGCGCCGGTCCACCGCCTTGGATCACACCGACGAGCGCTCCGACGCCGCCGGCGAGGA
This sequence comes from uncultured Solirubrobacterales bacterium, assembly GCA_963837385.1. Classification (GTDB taxonomy): domain Bacteria; phylum Actinomycetota; class Thermoleophilia; order Solirubrobacterales; family Solirubrobacteraceae; genus Palsa-465. The sequence goes on along the minus strand of CAWIMZ010000009.1, from coordinate 318,670 downwards.
TCGCCAGCTCAGAGATCGGCAGGCCGCCGAACGGGCTGGCTGGCCGCTCGCCAACTGCACCGAGCGGGGCTCTCGCGGGCCGCCGGCGAGAGGCTGGACCGACGTCAACGGCGGCGCTTCGTGCTTGCTCTCGACCGGCGGGCGCTTTCGCGGAAGCATGCGGGGCGCGCCGCTTGCGTGAACGTCGCTTGGACTTCGGAACCGCCACTGCTCGGGCAGAATAGCCCCACCCGGGCGCGGTAGCCTCCCGGAGGATGGCAGCTCGATTCGCCGCGATCATCGTCGCCGTGCTCGCGGTGCTCGCCGTCTCGCCGGCCAAGTCACTTGCCGACGGCGACCCCGCGAGCGACGTGCTGCTCGGCGAGAACGTCTTCTATCCGTACACCCCGCCGGTCTCGATGGCGATTCAGAACGCGCTCAACGCAGAGACCGCCGCCGCAAAGCAGGCCAACTTCCCGATCAAGGTTGCCCTGATCGCCTCGCCGATCGATCTCGGCGTGATCCCGAGCCTGTTCGGCAAGCCCCAGAACTACGCCGACTTCCTCGACCAGGAGATCAGCTTTCAGGGCAAGCAGCCGCTGCTGGTGGTGATGGCCACCGGCTACGGCGTACAAGGCGTGAGCGCTGCCGCAAAGGGGGCTGCCGCATCGCTTCCCAAGCCGGCCGGCGCCACGAGCGACGACTTGGCAAAGGCCGCGGGCACGGCGGTCCTCGCCCTGGCAAGAGCCTCCGGTCACCCCCTGAAGAGCAGCCCGAGCGTGTCGGGCTCCGGCACGGGCGGCGGCTCCACGACCCCCGTCCTGCTGATCGTGCTGATCGTCGCCGCGATCGGGACGGCGGGCGCCCTGCTGCTCGTCAGACGGCGTCAGGCGGCGGCGCGCTGAGGTCAGTCCCACCGGCGGCGGCCTGCCCGCAGCGCGCGCAGCTCCGAGATGCCGTCGGGCGCCTCGCCGGCGAGGTTGTGACGTTGCCCGCCGGGGAGCAGCCGAACCGGCAGCCTGCGCTCGCGTACGGCACCGTCGCCGTCCGAGGCGATCTCCAGGACACGGGCTCCGGGGTGAGAGGCGACGCATTCGGCCAGGCCGGTGCCGACGAACAGCAGCGCCGCTCCGTCGTCGGCGGCGTATCCCGCCGGCAGCTCACCTGCGGCGACCGCGGCACGGTACACGGGCAGCCGCCCCGACTCGCCGCCGAGGTGAACGGACAGGCTGCCCGACAGCAGACCGAGGCCGGCGACCGGCCGGGGCGCGCCGCCGCTCATGCTGACGCCACCCTGAAACCAGCACATTGCGCCCGCGCTGAGGCCGGCCAGTACGACTCCCGCCTGCCAAGCCTCCCGCATCGCGTCGTCCACCCGGTGCTCCCGCCAGATCGCCAGCATGTTTCGCATCGACCCGCCGCCCACGTAGATCGCATCCTGCCGAAGAAGGTGCTCGATCGGATCGATCCGGTCGCGCCCGAGATGGAACAGCGAAAGCGCGCTCGGCTCGCAGGGCGAGCCGCCGAAGCGCTCGTAGAAACGCGTCACCTGCTCGCGCGGATCACCGCTCGCGGTTGGCAGGAAGCAGATCTTCGGCACCGGCTTGCCGGTCAGCGCCAGCACGAACTCGTCTAGCGTAGGCGCGCGCTCCTGCATCGTGAAGCCGCCGCCTCCCATCGCCAGGATCCGGCGATGATCAGCGTCGTTGCCGGTGCTTCGCTGCCGTGCCGTCACGCTGCGACTGACTGGCCGTCGCAAACGGCGTGCGGCCCGAGAAACCGCACCGGCAGCTCCCGCTCGGTGGTCGCGCCGGTGCCGTCGTTGGAGACATACACCGCGCGGGCATCCGGACGTGAGGAGACGACTTCAGACAACTCGGTACCGATGAAATGTAGCGCCGCGGCGTTGCCCACTCCATAGCCCGGCGGCATCCCGTCGGTAATCGCGTCGGTGAACGCATCCCGCCGGTCAGGTTCCTCGTCGTAGTGAACGGCGTTGCTCCACGGCAGAAACCCGAGCGCCTCCATTCTCCTTGCCGGCCCCTCGTGAAATCCGCTCACCGCCTGCGAGAACCAGCAAAGCGAGCCGGCCGAGCCGCCGCACAGCACCACGCCCGCCCGCCACGCGTCCCGCAGAGCGAGATCGATCCCATGGGCCCGCCAGGTCCCCAACAGCGACACGAGGCTTCCTCCGCCAACGTACACCAGGTCCTGGGCCAGCAGGTGTGCCCTGGGATCGCCGACACCCGTCTCGCGCCGGAACAGCGAGATGTGTGACGGCTCGCAGCGAGTGGCTGAGAACGCCCGGTAGAAGCGAACCACGTAATGGTCGGCGTCACCGCTCGCGGTCGGCAGAAAGCAGACTCGGGGGTGCTCGACGCCGGTGAGCCTGAGCACGTGCTCGTCGAGCAACGGGTTCCCCCACTCCGTCGAGAAGCCCCCACCTCCGAACGCCACGATCTGAGGCGGCCGCGCGCGCATGACGAAACGATAGGGTGGCCTGCGAGCGCCGGTCATTGGCCCCGTGGCCAAAGCGAGTCGGGGGCGCCGCTCCACCGGCCGTCTCGATGCCCCTCTGTCTCCAGTCCCGGCCGGGTGGTCGCCGGCTGCGCTCACCTCACGAGGTCGGCGCGGTCTCCGGCGGTACCGGGGTGTCCGCAAACTCCCGGAACAGCCCGGTGACGACGAACACCGTCTGCTCAGCGATGTCGACTGTGTTGTCGCCGACGCGCTCCAGGCAGCGTGCCACCAGGATCATGAACATCGCCCACTCGCGGACCTCCAGATCGTCGCCGATCTCGACCGCTCGCCTGAAGATCGCGCGGTTGAGCCGGTTGATCTCCGTGTCCTGGCGAACCAGATCCTTCGCCAGCTCCACGTTGCGTGATGCGAACGCATCCTTCGCCTGCGAGACCTGCGAACGGGCCAGCTGGCCCATCCGCTCGATCAGGTCGAGCAGGTCCTTGTCCTTGGGCGCCTCGTACCCGGACAGCGGCACGAGCTTGGCGATGTTCGCGCACTGGTCGCCCATTCGTTCGACGCAGCGGATGATGTGCAGCAGCGCGGCGACGATCCGCAAGTCGCCCGCGACGGGCGCTTGGCGGGCGAGCGTCGAGAGGATGCCCTGGTGGACCTCGAGGTACCGTCCGTCGATCCGGTCGTCGTCGACGACCACCATTCCGGCCAGCTCGACGTCCTGGTAGGAGATCGACTCGAGCGCGCGATCGAGCTGCCCGATCACGAGGTCGAGACCTCCGAGCGTCTGCCGCTCGAGCTCCTTGAGTGTTTCGCGGAACTGGTGGCGAGTTTCTTGCATGGCTGCCGCCTAACCGAACTTGCCCGTGACGTAGCGCTCGGTCCGCTCGTCCTCGGGCTTGGTGAAGATGTCGTTGGTGGGACCGTGCTCGATCAGCTCGCCGTCGAGCATGAACGCCGTCGTGTTCGCCACCCGAGCGGCCTGCTGCATGTTGTGCGTCACGATCACGATCGTGTAGCGCTCCTTGAGCTCGTCGATCAGCTCCTCGACCTTCAGCGTCGCGACCGGATCGAGCGCCGAGCAAGGCTCGTCCATCAGGATCACCTCGGGCTCGACGGCCACCGTCCGCGCGATGCACAATCGCTGCTGCTGGCCACCCGAGAGACCGATCCCGGCCTCGTTCAGGCGGTCCTTCACCTCGTTCCAGAGTCCCACCGCGCGTAGGGACGTGTGGACCCGCTCGCGGAGGTCATCGCTGCGCGTTCCGGTCAGTCTCAAGCCCGCGGCGACATTGTCGAAGATCGACATCGTCGGAAACGGATTGGGCTTCTGGAAGACCATCCCGATCAGGCGCCGAACGGCGGTGACATCGACGCCGGCCGCGTACACGTCGAGATCGTCGAGCATGACCTGGCCTTCGGCACGGGCGCCCGGAATCTCCTCGTGCATCCGGTTGATGCAGCGGACCACGGTCGACTTGCCCGAGCCGGATGGTCCGATCAGCGCGGTCACCTGGTTGGCCGGGCACTCGAGGTCGATCCCCTTGATGCTGTGGAGCTGGCCGTAATAGGCGTGCAGGTCTTTGACGTGGACAGCATGTCCGGCGCCCTCTCGGACGCCAAGCGCCGCGAGATCTGGCGCCGCGTCAGCCTCCTGAGACGGGGTTCCCCCTGAAGACGGGGTTCCTCCGGAAGTAGACATTTCGGATGTTTCCTCGCTCACGCTACCGTCGGTTGTCTCCCTGCTCACCGTACCTTCGGTCGTCGTTTCGTTGCCGGTGGTTTCTGGCGGGATCATGCCATGCGGCTCCTTCGAGAGACGGCTCGAGCGATCAGGTTCAAGATCAGGACAAGCGCAACCAAGGTTAGTGCGGCGCCCCAGGCGCGGCTGACGACGACCGCTCGAGGCGAGAGGATGTCGTTGTAGATCTGAAGTGGCAGGGCATTCATCTGACTGTTGAGGTTGCCGGTGAGCGCGAAAGCACCGGCGGCCGTGAACAGCAGCGGCGCGGTTTCGCCCATCCCTCGTGCGATCGCGAGCAACGAGCCCGTCACCAGACCGGGAAGTGCGGTCGGCAACACCACCCGGGTCACCACGCGCCACCGCGGAGCGCCGAGCGCCAGCGCCGCCTCGCGCAAGCTGCCCGGCACCAGTAGCAGCACCACCTCGGCGGACCGGGTGACGATCGGCAGCATCAGCAGCGCGAGCGCGACCGATCCCTTCCAGCCCGCGAAACCGCTACCGCCGGTGTGAGCCAGGACCAGCGAGATGTAGATGAACAGGCCGAAAACGATCGACGGCACGCCGGTCATCACGTCGACGAAGTAGCGAATCAGGCTCGCGAACTTGGAGGCCTTGCCGTACTCGGTCAGGTACAGCGCCACGCCGATCCCGATCGGGACAGAGATCAGGGTCGCAAGCCCGACGATCTCGAGCGTCCCAACGATCGCGCTGCGGATCCCGCCGGGACTGCCGAAGAAGTTCCCGTTCGGATCCGAGGTGAAGAAGCTGCCGCTCACGCTGCTCAGCCCCTTGTACAGCAGGTAGTAGATGACGAGCACGAGCGGGACGAGTGCAATCAGCGTCGCGACGAGCAACAGCCCGCGCATCACCTGGTCGGTGCGGCGCCGGCGAGCGCTGATCTGAGGAAGGCTCGTCGGATTCATGCTGCCTCACCTGCTGCCTTCGGCGCGACGGCGGCGCCCGTGTCGTCTGTAGCACGCTTCGCCGAGGTTCCTTGCCTGCGGGTTCCCCTAGCGACGAACCAGCGCGCAAGGATGTTCACGATCAGCGTCAGCACGAACAGCACAAGCCCCGCGGCGAACAGCGCCGAGCTGTGGATCGGCGTGTTGGCCGCCTCTCCGAACTCGTTCGCGATCACCGCGGCGAGGCTGTAGCCCTGGGTGAACAGGTGCTTCCCGATCACGGGCGCGTTACCGATCACGAGCACGACCGCGATCGTTTCGCCGAGCGCTCGGCCGAGACCGAGCATCGCGCCGCCGGTAATGCCCGGGCGAGCGTAGGGCAACACCGCGATCCGGATCATCTCCCAGCGGGTGGCACCGAGCGCGAGGGCGGCCTCCTTGTTCTCAGGCGGCACCGTCGCGATCACTTCCCGCGAGATCGCCGAGACGATCGGGAGGATCATGATCGAGAGGATCAGCCCCGCGATGAAGTAATTCGGTCCGGTGACCGTGCCGCCTCCGATCCAGGGAATGAACGAAAACGTGCTCGCGAACCACTTCTCCGCGGGCAGCAGCCTGGGTATGAGCACGAATACGCCCCACAGTCCGTAGACGACGGACGGAACGGCGGCCAGCAGGTCGACGAGTATCCCAAACGGCGCCCGGGCACGGCGCGGACACAGCTCGGTGATGAACAGAGCGGTGGCGATCGCGATCGGCACGCCGATCAACAGGGCGATCGCGGAGGTGACCAGCGTTCCGAACACCAGCGCCGCGCCGCGGTAGATGTTGCGCGAGACGTCCCAGTCGTCGCCGAAGATGAAGCTGAGCCCGAACTGACTGAGGGCTTTCTCGGACTGCCCGATCAGCCTGATGAAGAAGTAGACGATCAGAACCAGGATCGCCACCGCGAGCGCCAGCAACCCCCACTTCATCACCTGATCGGGAAGCCGGGCGACCGGCGACCCCTCGAAACCCGAGCGGCCGCCGGCGCGCGGCGGGGTGGTGACGCTTGCCTCCACCTAGATGTCCTTACGACAGCGTTGATCCATTGCACTTCATCTTGGCGAGCTGCGCGTTGTCCGCCGACACCAGGTTTGACGGCAGCGGCGCGTATGGCAGCTGGTTGCTGGAGGCGCCGAGCGTCTTCTGGCCGGCCCCAAAGGCGTAGCTCAGGAAGCTCTTGACCGAGGCCGCCACCGACTGGCTAAGCCCCGCCTTGCAGGGGTCCTCATAGGAGACCAGGAACGTCTGCGACACGATCGGGTAGGCAGACGCATTCGGAGAGTTGATCGTCGAGATCCCGAGGTTTGCCGGGACCGGGATCCCCGTCGCCGCTGCCGAGGTGTTGGCAATCGTCGGCAGGATGTAGGTCCCGGCGGAGTTCTTTACCGCCGCGTAGGTGAAGTTGTTCTCGATCGCGTATGCCTGCTCGACATAGCCGACGGCTCCGGCAGTCTGCTTGACCGCGGCGGCCACGCCGGAGTTCTTAGCGGCGCCGGTGCCGGTCGGCCACTTGACGTCCTTGCCCGCGCCGACCTGCGACTTCCAGGTTGGGCTGACGTCCGACAGGTACGTCGTGAACCCGTTCGTGGTGCCCGAGGAGTCCGAGCGGTGCACGACCGTGATCGCCGTACTGGGGAGCTTCATGCCCGGGTTCAGGGCCGCGATCTGCGAGTTGTTCCACGTCTTGATCTTGCCAGAGAAGATGTTGACGAGCGTCGGTCCATCGAGCTTCAGCCCGCTCTTGATGCCGGGCAGGTTGTAGGAGACCGTGATCGCGCCGAACGCGACCGGGAACTGGAACAGGGTGCCCTTGGCCTTCGACTCGTCACTCGACTTCAACGCCGGGTCGCTTCCCGCGAAATCAACCGTGGCCGACTGTATCTGCGCGACGCCCGCCCCCGAACCGACCGGGTTGAAGTTCACGGTCAGTCCCTGAGACCCGAGCGTCGATCCCCACTGCTGGTAGATCGGAGCGGCGAGCGTTGAGCCCGCGCCGTTGATCGTGCCCTTGGCGACGGCCGCAGACGAGCTTCCCGACGCGCTCGCCGACGATGACGACCCGCTCGACGAACTGGAGCTCGAACTCGAGCTCGAACCACATGCGGCGATTCCGAGCGACGCGGCCACGAGTAGGCCGAGCGCACTGATGCGACTTGTACTCAAAGTCATCTCCTTAACTAGGTTTGCGCAGAGTCTCTGTGGATCTCGCCCTTTGGGTGTTAACCAGTTGTGAACCGGTCGTTGGTGCTCTGTGTGTAATCCGCCGCCAACCTGTAGCCGAATCCGAAATGCGTATGGATGAATCGCCACCCCGGTAGCGCCTGCTCGAGCTTGACGCGCAGCTTTCGCACGTACACGTCGACCGAGCGATCCCCTTGGCGCATGTCCCGTTCCCACACCAGGCTGAACAGCTCCTCGCGCGCCATGATCCGATCAGCCCTCCGCGCAAGCTCGGTCAGGAGACGAAGCTCGCGAATCGAGAGCATCAGCGCGCGGCCATTTGCGCGCGCGAGGTGCTCGTCGGGCAGGATTTCCAGTGGCCCGACCTGCAGCACCTCCCGGCGTGACGGAATCGTCGCCGACATGCGCCTGAATGCTGCCCTCGCGCCCGCGACACCGCGTTATCGACTCGTGACGTAGATGTGAACAAGTTGTGACCAGCCCGGCGCGGGAGCGCCGAGCGGTCGCGACTCAGGGCGCGAACGCCGGATCGAGATCCGCGCCGGGGGCGATCTCGGAAAGCTGCTCTTCCTGGTTCGAGGCCGGGTCGCTCACGAGCTGCGCTCCGTCACGGTCACGCTCGGGCGCAAACCGGTAGCCCACTCCGAAGTGCGTGTGGATGTAGCTCCACTGCTGCGACGCAGCTCGCAGCTTCTGACGCAGCTTGCGCACGAACACGTCGACCGATCGATCTCCGTGCGCCATCGCGTAGCCCCAGACCCGCTCGTAGATCTCCTCGCGGCGAAGCACCCGATCGGACTGCGTCAGCAGGTGCAGGATCTCGAACTCGCGCGCCGTGAGCTCGAGGCTGACCGCGCCGGCGTAGGCCTGGTACAGGTCGGGCCGGACGGTGATCTCGCCCACCCGCAGCGCGGCTTCGAGCTCGGGCATCTCGTTGCGGCGGTGGCGTCTGATCGCGGCCTCGATGATGCAGATCAGCTCCTCGGGGTGGCAGGGTTTCGTCACCCAGGCATCGGCGCCGAGGCGCAGGCCACGGACCCGCTGAGCTACCGACGAGGGGCCTGTGCAGATGATCACCGCGAGCCCAGGAAGGCGCGCGCAGACGCGCTCGAGGTACTCCCAGCTGCCGGGCCCGAGCACCGTGACGTCGAACACCAACGCGTTCAGCCGCATCGTCACCAGCGCGTCCGGGGTCACCGCGCTCGAAACCGCCCGGTGGTCCCAGCCGAGCGTACCGAGCCGGTTGGAGAGAACTTGCATGAACCCGGTGTCCCGGTCGATGACCGCGAGCCGGAGTCGGTTGTGCGCGCGCTGCGGGCTTGCCTGAGCCTCGGCCGGCGCGTCGCTCCGTTCGGGCGGCATGCCGCGGACTCTATTGCATAGCTCCCCAACGCGATTGGTCGCTCCCCGGCCGGTAACAGGACGTTAACTCGCAAAGAGCGGGCGAACGGCCGCTGCCGGGCGCGGTCACGTGCCCGGCGGGAACGTGTAGGAGGCGTGTGGCGGGACGTGTGGTCCCACCTCGAGCACGATCTCCGCGTGCCTGGCAAGCAGGACGTTTCCCGGCGAGCGGTGCCAGCGCCTTCCGTCGATGAACACCGAGACGCGCGTACCGTCGGCCGCCGAGAACGCGCCGAGCCGCCTCGCCGACAGGGGCTGGCCCAAGGCGCGGAACAGATCTGAGAGCAGCCGCGGGCGTCCGGGCCGGACCAGCACGAGCCCCGTGGGATCGATCGTCACGAGATCGCCGTAGCAGTGGGCGCCGGATATGCGCCCCGCGGAGAAGCTGAGCGGTCCTCTCGTGCCGATCCCGGCGGCGATCAGCACGACCTGATTCGCCGCGAACACCTCCACGTGCACCCCGAACCGGGCTCCCAGCCGCCTGCGGCAGCGCCCGACCATCTGACCCGTTGGCGCCGGATGAAAGCGGACACCGGCACCGATCGGACGAGCCTGCTCCAGAAGGGCCGCCGGGAGCCCTGCACTGCTCGGCCCGCGGTGAGCCGATCCGCATCCCTCGAGCAGCCAGGCTGCGAGCAGTAGCACTGCGGCGAGACAGAGGCTAGACGTAGCTCGCAAGGGCTCCGGGATCCTCGTCGTCGCGCTCATCCAGGGGGTCGCGGGTGGTCGATGAGGCATCCTCCGGCCGCTCGGCCAGGCGGAACGCGACCAGCGCCAGTCCGGCCCCGCTCGCGAGGCACGTCACGGTCGCCGCGCGTGCCACGAACGCGGGCACGGCCATCAGCACGAACCCGTTCAGCAGCGTGGGAATGAGCACACCACCGACCCAAAGGGTGACGAACGAGATCACGAAATAGCCGAAGTAGCCAGCGCGTGCGAGCAGCACCCGGCGCAGTCCCCACACTACGAACGCGAGGATGCTCGCCAACAGGATCAGCTGGCCGACGGACACCGTGGGTCGACCGTGCAGCTCCCGGCCTGCGCCGCCGATCGCGGTCGCGATCAGCGCCGCGACTGCGAGCGCGCGGGCAATCGACCTGTCGAGCGCCGACCGGTGCAGCCGCCGCGCGGCGAGCACGCAGGCCAGCAGCACCACGATCGGCCAGAACCACACGAGTGGCGGGTCATCCGCGTGCCACAGCCCCCCGGAGACCACGCTCAGGTGCCCATTCACCAGGACCGGGACCGTCCATCTGCCCACGTAGGTGACGCCGGGAGACAGCGCGACGGCAGCCAGCGCGTGCAGGCGCCCGTCGTGCCAGCCATATTCGTGCCCGCCGCTCACCTGGCTCCACCGCGGCGCGGTGCTGCGAGTCAGGCCGGACGGCACAACTTCCGCCGGCGTCTGGTTGAGGTAGTACATCGCCGAGTTCTGGTTGACCTCCACGCCCGAGCTCGAAAAGCGCAGGTACGGGGCTCCGCGGTAGTCGAGGATCACCACCGTCTCGCTCGGCGCCGCCCGCAGCCACATCCGGAGATCTCCGTCGATCACCTTCACATCCAGCCCCGGCGGGAGGCTCCTCACCCTCGCGAGATAGCTCGTCGCGATTGGAGCGATCGGTCCGTGCGCTTGGGCGGCGCTCGGCGACGCCCCGGCCGCCAGCAGGAGCCCGGCGAGCGCCGCTGCCAGCCGGCCCGAGTGGGTCATAGACTTCGTCGCTGTCGCAAGCGCGGCGACTGATGCTTGCCCTTTCTCCTTCCGGCCCATCGCAGGTGGCTAACTCTACGCACTGTCCTGGTGCTCGCTCGTGGGTCCGTTTGCTCGCGCGAGCCGTAGCGTTCACGACGATCCTCGCGCTCGTGTTGAGCTGGTCGCCCGGACCGGCGCGCGCCGATGGCGACCCCGCCAGCGACGTGCTCGTCTCGCAGACGCTGTTCCTCCCACAGGATGCGGGAGTCACCGCCGAGCAGCAGGCGCAGCTGGACGCGGAGCTGGGTGCTGCGCAGCGCAGCGGCTACCGGCTACGTGTCGCCATCATCGGCTCTGCCACGGATCTCGGCTCGGTGACCGAGCTCTGGCGCCAGCCGGAGAGCTACGCGCGTTTCCTCGGCCTGGAGCTCTCCCTCGTCTATCACGGTCCGCTGCTCGTGATCATGCCCAACGGCTTTGGTACCTATCGTCTCGGCCCATCCACCACGGTGCGCCCGGCCCTCACCGACGTCCGGGGCCGTGGCCTGGGCGCAGTCGCGATCGCGGCCATTCAGCGCCTCGCGGCGGCGTCTGGCCATCCCGTGACCGTCCCCGACCTGACCGTGCGGTCGACCCGGGACCAGACCGACGCGGTTTCGTGGATCGTGCTCGCGATCGGCGGTGCGCTGATCGCGGTGGCATGGAGCGCCAGCCTGCGCGCCCGCCCGTTGCGCCTGCGCGGCAGCTAGCGATGCCTAGTGGCGATCGATCGAAGCGGTCGGATCGCCGACGAAAGCCATGCGCTCGGAGGCTGACGCCAGATCGCGCTTCTGCCCCCCGGTGACGCACGCGAGGCTGGTCCGCGACATCATCGGTGCGATGAAGACCTCGCAGACGGGCCTCCTCGCCGTGCTCGCCGCGCTCGCGATCGCGGGTTGTGGCTCATCGAGTTCGCACAGCTCCGCGGCGGCCGCGCAGACTAGCGCGACGCAGACGACCAGCACCGAGAGCAGCGCGACGCTGCCGCCCGCCGTCGACCAGCTGGCAGCGGCTGAGCGCCCCCATGCGGCCGCGTTCCCGTCGGCGCACGGACGCAGCCTGCAACAGCTCGCTACGCTCGCGAGATCCAGTGCGCAGCTCGGTTCCGCTACCGGCACCTTTACGCCGGGCGTCCGCCGGGTCGCCTTCGCGTTGACCGCGAGCTCGGGGGCGTTCATCTACGCCCCGACGGCGCTCTACATCGCGAAGTCCCCGAGCGCGCCTGCCCAGGGTCCATTCCTAGCGCCGGCGGATCCGATGACGGTCCCGCCCCAGTACCGCAGCGAGCAGAACTCCGGCCCTGGCGGAATCAAGGCGATCTACGCCGCGAACGTACCCGTGCCCGATCCGGGTACCTACACGACCTTGGCGTTGACCCGGACGCCAACGGGGGTGATCGGGGCGCCCGGCGAGATCGCGGTCGCGGCCTCCTCGCCGATTCCCGATGTCGGCCAGCGGCCACCTGACATCGCCACCGACACCCCCGCCTCAGTTCACGGCGATCTGGCGCTCCTCACAACCCGCACACCCCCCGATGACATGCACGCCGTATCGTTCAATCAGGTGCTCGGCAAGCGGCCGGCCGCGCTGCTGTTCTCGACGCCGCAGTTGTGCATCTCGAGAGTCTGCGGCCCGGTCACGGATCTGGCGGTCGAGCTCGAGCCGCAGTTCAGGGGCCGAATCACGTTCATCCACGAGGAGGTCTACGTGGACAACCAGCCATCGAAAGGCCTTCGGCCGCAGCTCAAAGCGTTCCATCTCGAAACCGAGCCCTGGCTGTTCATGGTCAACCGCCACGGGATCATCACCGCCCGGCTGGAGGGCTCGTTCGGCGTGAACGAGCTCCGCCGGGCGCTGGAGACGGCGCTGCAATGAGGCTTTCGCTCAGGGCGTGGGGCGCGGTGTTGCTCTGCGCGGGCGCCGCTGCGCTCGCCGGCTGCGGCTCCAGCTCGAGCGGAGCCGTCAGCGTTCCAACGGTGGCTCCGGCTCGGCAGTTCACGCTCTCGGGCTTCACCCCGGGCGAGGCGGTTCCGGGCCGGCCGACGACGGTCTCGTTCACCGTGCAGATGCCGGACGGCAAGCCGTTGACGAGCTACAAGACCGGCCCTGGCCCGCACACCGGGGTGCACCTGATCATCGTCCGCGACGATCTGGCTTACATCATCCACCAGCACCCGCCAATCGGACCTAACGGTCTGCTGCGTCAAACCTGTGACCTTTCCCGCTCCGGGGCCCTACCGCGTGCTCGTCGACGTGTACCCCAACATCCCTGGTGGCCAGCCCAACTTCCAGCTGTTCTCGAAGATCGATGTCGCCGGCGCCTATCATCCCGCCGCCCTGCCGCCGTTCAAGCCCGATCAGGTGGTCGACGGCTACCACGTCGACATGCAGGGCCATCCGCAGTTGCACGCAATCCAGGCCCAATTCGTGCACGTCACCGTGACCGATCCCAATGGGCGCAAGGTGACGTTCGTCCCATGGTTCGGAGCCCTGGCGCACGCGATCTTCTTCCGCCAAGGGTCGCTCGACTACTTCCACACCCACATCTGCGCGCCTGATGCGCCGAACTGCGGCATCCTCCCCGGCGTCAGCTCCAGCCGGATCAGCGGCCAGTCGCCCGCTCCCGGGAAGCTGACGGTCGGCGTCCTGCTCGCTGTCCCCGGCACATGGCGGCTGTTCTTGCAGATGAAGCTGGGCGGTCGAGTCGTGACCGCTCCTTACACGCTGAAGGTGATCTAGTGTCGTGAGCGCGCGCGTTGACCGCCGAGCGATCGCTGCGGGTCTCGCCCACCTGGCCCTGATGCCGGCCGCCGCGCTGCTCGTACATCAGCTGCGCTTTGAGCTCGCGTTCGGCGGACGGGCCGGACTGGAGCTTGCCCGCCAAGGCCATTCGTACCTGAGTTCGCTCGCGCCGTGGATCGTGATCCTGATCAGTCTGGTCGCCGGCGCGTTTCTGCGCTCGCTGGGGCGGGCGATGGCCGGACAGAGGTCGCTTCCGCGCTACACCTTCTCGTTCCTCGGCCTGTGGGCGGCGTGCACGTGCTGCCTGGTCGCGATCTATATTGCCCAGGAGTTGCTGGAGGGGTTCTTCGCGCTCGGCCACCCGGGCGGCCTCGTCGGCGTGTTCGGGTACGGCGGCTGGTGGGCGATCCCAGCTGCCGTGTGCGTCGGTTTGGTGGTGGCTGCGATCTGCCACGGCGCTCGCTGGGTGCTCGATGAGGTCACGCACCGTCGCTGCCGTCGGCTCGCTGGGCCCGCGACGCCCGCTGTGCTCACCCCTCGCCGGCGTGCCCTTCTCCTCCCCCGGCTTTCACCCTTGGCCTGGGGCTGGTCGGGCCGCGGTCCTCCTCGCTGATCGTCGGACGCGGCGCATGCCGCTCAGTTCTCGATCTCGTACAGCTTCGGTGGCGCCGGCTCAGCAATTGCCGTCGCCCTCGCCTCCCCAAGGAGAGTTACGCAAGTGAAGATCACCACCAGCTCATCGCTGCGACGGTTGCTGCTTCTCCCATCCGCGCTCGCCGCCGCGTTGATTTTGCCGGCCGCCGCCTCGGCACACGCCCGGGTTAGCCCGCCTGTTTCAGTCAAGGGCCTGCTGCAGCTCTACAGCCTGGCCGTGCCGACCGAGAAGAACAACGCGACCACCACCAAGATCGTGATGACCGTGCCAAGCGGCTTCGGGATCGATTCCTTCGCGCCGCCTCCAGCACCTTGGCGCATGCAGATCCAGCAGACTGGCTCGGGCGACAGCGCGGTCGTCACTAGGGTCACATGGACCGGCGGTAAGACACCCACCGGTGAGGATTCGCTGTTCCAGTTCCTCGCCCAACCCGCCTCGACGGGAACCTACACGTTCACGGTCACCCAGACCTACTCCGATGGGTCGATCGTCAACTGGTCAGGCTCGGAATCCTCGGCGTCTCCGGCTCCGACGATCCAGGTCAAGAGCTCACTCGGTGGCGGTGGCGTGTCTGTGCTGACGATCATTGCGCTGATCGTCGGCGTGCTCGGCTTGCTTGCTGCCGGCTTTGCGTTGCTGACCAGCGCAAGTCGCAGCGGAGGGCGGACGCTGGCGTGAGACGTGCCCGCATCGCTCTGATCGCGGTGATCGCGCTCGCCGGTTGCTGCGCGCTCCCGAGCGCGGCATCCGCCCATGCGTATCTGATCCGCACCTCCCCGGTGGCCAGCGGCGTGCTCGAGAGCCCGCCGAAGACGGTCTCGCTGACCTACGACGAGGCGGTCGAACCGCGCTTCGCGATCATCTCGGTAACCGACGCCGCAGGCAAGCAGCAGACGACCGGTCCGGTCCAGCGCTCGCCCGCGAATCCCGACACGCTCGTCGTGCCGCTGCATCCGAATCTGCCGCAGGGCTGGTACCTGATCTACTGGCGCGCGATCTCGGTCGACGGGCACCCGGTTCAGGGGGCATTCACATTCGCCGTCGGCCCCAATCCCGGCCCCGCGCCGCAGTTTCAGGTACCGAGCGTCTCGGCTACCGCCGTCACACCGCAGCTGCTGATCACGCGCTGGTTGATGTTTGTGAGCGTGATGTGCGCGATCGGCTTGTTCGCACTCCGCTTCCTGATTGCGCGCCCGGTGGTCGACCGCGTCCGCGGCACTGATCTGCGGCCGATCTCGGTTGCGTTCGTGATCGCCTCCGTTCTGGGGTTAATCGTGATTCCCGTGTATCTGGACTTCTCCACCGCCAACGACTCGCTCCGCTCGGTGTTCGATCTCGGCGCGCTGGTCCCCCTCTTCAGGGTGACCGCTTTTGGCCGCGCGCTCGTTGACCTCGAGCTGTGCTTCGCGCTGTTTTGCCTCGCGGCATGGGTCGCGTTGTGGGTCGACCGCCCCGAGCGTGAGCGGCGCTCAGTGGCGGAGGTCGCGGCCGGGACCGGCGCCGTGCTCGCCGCCGCGGCGGTCCTGATCCTGCCCGGCGCGGCCGGTCACGCCGGACAGACCTCGCCTCGGGGGGTCTCGCTCATGCTCGACTGGCTTCACTTGCTGGGCGGATCGCTGTGGATCGGCGGACTGATCGGCCTGCTCGTGCTGTGGTTCACCGTCGGCGCAGCCAACCGCGTCTCCGCCCTGAGCGTGGTCGTGCCGCGCTTCTCGGGCGTCGCGTTCGGCTCGGTGCTGATCCTGCTGGCGAGCGGCGCCGGCGCAACGATCATCCACATGCCGGCGCTGAACGCCCTCTGGGAGACGAGCTACGGCGTCGCGATCCTCGTCAAGATCGGCCTGCTGCTGATCGCGATCACGCTGGCGGCGGGCAACCTACTGCGCACCAAGCCGGCGCTGATCGCCGCCCGCAACCGTCCGGAAGGCGGGGAGACGGCCGCACGACTGCTGCGCAGGCTCGTCGGCGGGGAGGCGGTGATCGTCGCCGGGGCGGTATTCGCCGCTGCCGTGCTCTCGAGCCTCGCCCCGCCCCCGCCGGCGTTCGCGCTCGAAAACCAGGCGGTAGCGGACGTTGGGCCGGGCCGGATCGTGAAGACGGTCGAGCAGGCGGGATACCTGCTGCAGGTGCTCGTCCTGCCCAACAAGGCCGCCGCCCCGAATTCGTTCGCCCTGCGGATCACCAAGGGCGGCCGCCCGGTGCGCGGCGCCAACGTG
Organism: uncultured Solirubrobacterales bacterium; assembly: GCA_963837385.1. Lineage (GTDB taxonomy): Bacteria > Actinomycetota > Thermoleophilia > Solirubrobacterales > Solirubrobacteraceae > Palsa-465. Next base: position 302,601 of record CAWIMZ010000009.1, on the reverse strand, counting down.
ACCCTGACGTTCAACCACCTGGAGATGGAGATGCCCCAGCAGGAGTACCAGCTCGCCGAGCGGCAGCCCGGCGTCTACTCGCGATCGGCCCCTGCGCTCGTGATGGTCGGCAAATGGGGCCTCTCATTCCAGGTCACCCCCCGCGGCGGCCGACAGTTCAGCGCGCTGATCGTCGATCAGGCGAACGGCTGATGAGCGATCGCGCGATCCGCGTCCGGCTGCTCGCAGCGCTGCTCGCGATCTGCTGCGGTGTCGCTGCGCTCGTCGTCGCTATCCTGGTTGTTCAGGGCGTCCTCGCGTAACCCCGTCCCCTGATGGCTTCAAGGACCAAGCAAAAAGAAGAAGCACGCGCCCGGCGGCTTGCCGAGGAGCACGCCCGTGCCGAGCATGCCCGGCGCCAGCGGCGGCTGCGAATGGTCGGCGGCATCATGCTCGGCGCGCTCGCCGTCGTCGCCGTGGCGATCGCGGTCTCGAGCGGCGGCAGCAGCAGCGCAGCCACCGGACTGCAGTCGGGCACGAAGGCCTCGCAGACCGAGGCCCAGGTCACCACGCTGCTGTCCGGCATTCCGCAGACAGGAGCCGTCCTTGGTAATCCGAATGCCAAGGTGACGATGGACTACTACGGCGACTTGGAGTGCCCGATCTGCCGCGACTTCACGCTCAATGGCGGCTGGCCGCAGCTTGTTGCCAACGAGGTGCGCCAAGGCAAGGTGAAGGTCGTCTACCGCTCCTTCCAGACCGCGACCCCGGACGTGCAGACCTTCCAGACCCAGCAGGTCGCCGCACTCGCCGCCGGCAAGCAGGACAAGTTCTGGAATTTCGCCGAGCTCTTCTACCACGAGCAGGGCGCCGAGGACAGCGGCTACGTGAACGCGAACTATCTGAACGGCCTGGCCCAGCAGGCAGGCCTCAATCTCAGCGCCTGGCAGAGCGCCCGCAACGATCCAGCGCTACTCGCGCAGGTGCAGGCCGACGTGCAGGCCGGTAACGCCGCCGGCGTCCAGGGCACCCCGACACTGGTGTTCCACGGACCGAAGGGCACGAACACCCCAAGCGCCGGCGTCCCGAGCTACTCCGACCTCCAACAGGCAATCAATCAGGTCTCATGAGTGACCTCCGGGTCGCGAGCGCGAAGCGCCCGCGCACGCCCACCAGCGTCAGCGGGGTGAGCGGCGCCGGCTCAGCTCGCCGCTCGACGGATCGGTGGCTCACGATCGCGATCGCCGTGCTGTGCGTGATCGGGATCGGGATCGCCAGCTATCTGACCTACGTCCACTACGCCGGACTCAAGGTCCTCTGCCTCTCGAGCGGCGGCTGCGAGACGGTCCAGGCATCCAAGTACGCCAAGCTCGACGGGATCCCGGTGGCAGTCCTCGGCCTCGCCGGCTACGTCACGATTCTCCTGTCGCTGGCAGTCCGCGGCGATTTGGGCCGAGCCGCCGGCTTCGGGATCGCGCTGATCGGCTTCCTGTTCAGCATGTACCTCACCTACCGCGAGCTGTTCACGATCAAGGCGATCTGCCAGTGGTGCGTCGGCAGCGCGGTCCTGATGACGCTGCTGGCAATCCTCACCGCCGTCCGGGTGCTGCGAGAAGACTTCCCCAGCGGGTAGCCGTTTCCTGAGGGTTCGCCCGGGGGTGGTGGGTCGCGGGCGGGGGCGCGCGGCGTCGGTGGCACCGCGCGCCGGCGGTGGCACCGCAAGCCAGCCGCCCGAGGCGCCCGGTCGCAACCGTCGCGCGCGCCGACATACCGACCGCCAGCTACACCACAAAACTCGACTTGACACGACGCGGAACGCCCCGCAACCGCCAAAAACAACGCCCCGTTCACACTTTCGTCACAAGAACTTGGCTGTTCGGTCACGAATTCGCGCGCTTTGCGGGTGAATCTGCTCTGTCATGAACGAGCAGAGGAACCACGAGCGGGCGACCGCGCCCGCCCCCTCACCGGCCGCGGACTCGCCGCTCGCGGGTTCGGTTTTGCCACCTTGCTCGTCGATCTTCTCGCACAATCCGGGGTGCAAGGAGACGAACTGTCCGCGACGTCGCGCATGATCCACCCGTGAGCTGGCGATCGACTCGCGTCGCTGGACGCACCGACGAGGTCAACCGTCAGGTCGCCGTGATCGACCTCGGGTCCAACTCGTGGCGTCTGGTGGTCTTCACCTATGTCCCTGGCTCGTGGTGGAAGCGCACCGACGAGCTGTACGAGACCGTCAGGATCGGCGAGGGGATGGCCGCGTCGGGTCGCCTCAGCGAGCGCGCAATCGAGCGAGGAATGGAGACCTTCTCGGTGTTCGGGCGCTTCTGCGCGGCGAACGGCCTCGCCCCATCGAACGTCGACGCGGTCGCGACCAGTGCGATCCGCGACGCCTCCAACCGCGAGGAGTTCTTGCGCCCGGCGCAGCAGAGCACCGGCCTATCGATCGAGGTTCTCTCAGAGGAGGACGAGGCGCGCTACGGGTACGTGGCGGCCGTCAACACCTCGACGCTGACCGACGGTGTCGTGCTCGAGCTCGGCGGCGGAAGCATGCAGTTGATCCAGGTCGCCGACCGCCGCGCCGAGGCGCTCAGTTCCTTCGGGCTGGGAGCGGTGCGCCTCACCGAGGAGTTCCTCTCGTCCGCCGGCCCGGCGAAGAAGAAGGACCTCCAGCGCGTCCGCGCCCGTGTCCGCGAGACGCTCGCGGACCTCCAGTGGCTGCGCGAGTCGGACGGGGGCCTCGTCGGCGTGGGCGGCGCGGTGCGAAATCTCGCCGCCGCCGCGCAACCCGTGGTCGAGGAGCTGGACATCGGTGTGCAGGGGTTCGTGATCACGCGCGAGATGATCGCCGAGCTCGTCAAGGCGCTCGCGGGCATGTCCGTGCAGGAGCGCGGGACTTTGCCCGGGATCAAGCCCGGCCGGGGCGACATCATCCTGGCCGCGGCGCTGACGATCGAGACGGTGCTCGAGCTCGGTGACTTCGAGGGCATCGAGGCGACCGAGGCGGGATTGCGCGAGGGCGTCTTCCTCGCCCGGACGCTGCTGGCCGGCGGAGAGCCGCTGTTCGACGACGTCCGGGAAGCGGCGGTCCGCAACCTGGCGATCCAATACGAGTCCGACATCACGCATGTCGAGCACGTCGCCAGGCTCACCATGCAGATGTTCGACTCGCTCGTCGGCGGGGGCCTGTTCGAGCCGGACCCGAACGAGCGCCAGCTGCTGTGGGCGGCCTCGATGCTCCACGACGTCGGTATGACGATCTCCTACGACGACCACCACAAGCACTCGCGGTACCTGATCGTGTCGGCCGAGCTGCCCGGCTTCAGCCCGCGCGAGCGAGCGCTGATCGCGCAGATCAGCCGGTATCACCGCAAGGGCGCACCCAAGCTCGGTGAGATGGCGGTGTTCACACGACCAGGCGACGAGCAGCTGCTCGACCGCTGCTCGGTGATCTTGAGGCTCGCGGAGCACCTCGAGCGAGGGCGCGACCAGTCTGTCTCCGAGGCGCACTTGCGGGCCAACGGCCACGGCGTCGACCTGCACCTCGAGGCAGCCGGCGACCTCACGCTGCCCCGCTGGAGCGTCGATCGCTACGGCGACGGAGAGGCGTTCCAGAGGGTGTTCGGGCGGCGGCTCCTGATCGGATAGCGCTGCCTCCGATCCCGACCCGCCGAGCGCTTACGTAGCTGTTTCGTGCCGCGGAGTCGGTACTGGATGACCGTAGCCGGGTCGTCGAGCTGCGACCGCTCGACTCTTCGGCGATGGGCATGCGTCGTACAGTTCCAGGATGCTCTGGTTGCTGCGACATGCCGAAGCGGCTGATGGGCTGCCCGACGATGAGCGTCCGCTGACGGAGCGCGGGATGCGCCAGGCGGAAGCGGCAGGACTCGGGTTGGCCCGGCTGCAGACCAAGATCGACGTCTGCTTGAGCAGTCCCAAGCTCCGTGCCGTGCAAACCGCGCAGCGGGCCTGCGAGCCGCTCGGCGTGCCGGTCACGGTCGAGCCGGCGCTGTCCGGAGAGCCGTTCGACGTGCACGAGTTGACCGCCGGGCTCGGTGACGTGCTGCTGGTCGGGCACGATCCCTCGTTCTCGCTCACGCTGCACGACTTGACCGGCGCTCAGTCGAGGCTGAAGAAGGGTGGAATCGCCGGCATCGCCAAGGGAGAGCTCGTCGCCCTGTTTCGTCCCGTGGACTTGGCGGCGATCGCGTCCGCCGCCGAGCAAGTGGCGTGAACGATCCCAGCGTGCAGTCGATCGAGGTCGCGGCCGCCGAAGCCGTTGACCGCGACGCCGAGCTTCGCGATCTCTCCGACCCGGCGTTCTACATCAATCGGGAGCTGTCGTGGCTCGACTTCAACGACCGAGTCCTGCAGCTCGCCGAGGACGAGTCGCTGCCGCTGATCGAGCGGCTCAAGTTCCTCGCGATCTTCGTCAGCAACCTCGACGAGTTCTTCATGATCCGCGTCGCGGGAGTGCACGATCAGGTCGACGCGAGGATCGATGCTCGCGGTCCCGACGGTCTGTCGCCCCCGGAGACGCTTCACGGCATCGCCGAGAAGGTGCGCGAGCTCGATCGCCGGCATGCCCGGCAGTTCTCGGAGGTCATCCGGCCGGCCCTCGCGGAGCACGGAATCAGGATCATCTCGTGCCAGGATCTGGACGCGTCCTCGGAGGTGATCGAGCGCCAGTTCCGCGAGCAGATCTTTCCGGTCCTGACCCCGCTGGCGATCGGCCCGGGGCGCCCGTTCCCCTACATCTCGAATCTGTCTCTGAGCCTGATCGTGCGCTTGCACGATCCCGACCTCGATCACGATGCGTTCGCGAGGGTGAAGGTGCCCAAGGAGGTGCTTCCCCGGTTCATCGAGACCGCCAAGGACACCTTTGTCCCGCTCGAGGAGATCATTGCCCACAACCTCGATGCCCTGTTCCCCGGGATGGAGATCGTCAGTTACGACCTGTTCCGGGTCACGCGAGACGCGGACTTTGAGATCTCGGATGAGGCCGATGATCTTCTGCAGGCGGTCGAGGACGAGCTGCGCCGGCGGCGGTTTGGCGAGGTCGTACGACTCGAGGTTGGCGCCGCGATGGACCCGGCTTTGCGGAGCAGGCTGATCGAGTGGCTGGAAGTCGAGGACGATCAGGTCTACGACGTCGAGGGGATGCTCGACCTCGGTGACCTCTGGGAGCTCGCCGGAATCGATGGTCATCCGGAATTGCGCCAGCAGCCGTGGACGCCGCTCACCCACCCCGCCTTCGGGCCCCCGCCGGGCGACAGTGACGAGCCACCAGACGTCTTCGCGTCGATGCGGGCAAACGACGTGCTCGTCCACTATCCCTACCACTCGTTCGCAACCAGCGTCGAGCGCCTGGTCCAGCAGGCCGCCGAGGACCCGGACGTGCTCGCGATCAAGATGACCGTGTACCGCACCTCCGACGACTCGGCGCTCGTTCCATCGCTGGTCGAGGCATCGCAGAAGGGCAAGCAGGCAGTCTGCCTCGTCGAGCTCAAAGCCCGCTTTGACGAGCGCCGGAACATCCGCTGGTCACGCGCGCTCGAGGAGGTGGGCGCGCACGTCGTGCACGGGATCCCGGGGCTGAAGACGCACGCGAAGGCGATCCTGATCGTGCGCCGCGAAGGCGATGGCGTACGCCACTACGTGATGATCGGGACCGGCAACTTCCACGCCAAGAACGCTCGCCTGTACGAGGACTTCGGACTGTTCACGACCGACCGAGAGTTGGGCGAGGAGGTCGCGAACCTGTTCAACACGCTGACCGGTTACGGCCACCCGAAGCGCCAGCGCAAGGTGCTGGTCGCGCCGGGCTCGATGCGCGAGCCGCTGCTCGAGGAGATCGAGCAGACGATCGCAGCGCACCAGGCGGGAGAGCCGGCGCGGATCGTGATGAAGATGAACGCGCTGGTCGACCGGCGCTGCATCGAGGGGCTCTATCGGGCCTCGCAGGCGGGCGTGCCGATCGATCTGAACGTGCGCGGCATCTGCTGCCTGGTTCCCGCCATCCCTGACGTGAGCGAGACGATCAATGTCGTCTCGGTCGTCGGGCGGTTTCTCGAGCACTCCCGGGTCTACTCGTTCCACCGAGGCGAGCAGCACGTTTACTACATCGGGTCCGCAGATCTGATGCCGCGGAACCTCGACACCCGAGTGGAGCTCCTCGCGCCGGTCGAGGTGCCCGAGCTTCAGGCCGAGCTCGAAGACACGCTCGAGCGGTGTCTCGCCGATGACACGTTCGCCTGGACGCTCGACAGCGAGGGCCTCTGGACTCGCCGGCAGGGGGGCACGCGCTCGGTCCACCGCGAGCTGATGGAGCGAACGCTGGCACAGGCGAGCGCCGCGAGCTAGAGCCCGCGGCGCCCCACCGCCCTTCGAGACTCTGAGGCCTTACCCTCCGGTCGGCGTCTGCGGACGCGACCCCGAGCGTCAGCTTGATGTTCTGCGTCCCGCTGCCGCGCTTGACCGTCACCGTGATCGTGTTGCCGGGCGAGTAGTTGTCGACAGTGGCGATGAACTGCTCGGTCGAGCTGATCGCCTTGCCGTTGATCGCGGTGATCAGGTCGCCCGCCTGGATGCCAGAGCTTGGACGCCGGCGAGCCGCCGGCGACCGAGCTGACCCCCGCGCCGCCGGTCGAATTCGCGTTCAGCTCGACGCCGACGTACGCGTGCCGGACCGGCTGGCCCGCGATGATCTCGTTCGCGATCCGCGCGACCGTGTTCGACGGGATCGCGAAGCCCGACGCCGGCGCTCGAGCCGGAGTTGGTCTGGATCTGATCGTTGAGCCCCAGCACGTGGCCGCTCGCATCGAGCAGCGGACCGCCGGAGTTGCCCGGGTTGATCGCCGCGTCGGTCTGGATCGCGCCGGCGATCGTGTAGTTGTTCGGCGCCGGTGATGCTCCGTCCGATCTGGCTGACGATTCCGGCGGTCGTCGTCTCAGGCAGGCTGAACGGGCTTCCGATCGCGACCACCGGATCGCCGACCTGCGCCTGCGAGGAGTCGGCGAACGCAATCGGGTGAAGCTCGGACGCCGGCACGTTGACGCGGATCACCGCGACGTCGGTGGACGGGTCGGTCCCGAGCACCTTCGCCGAGGCCTTCAGCCCGTCCTGGAAGTGGACCGTCACCGAGGTCGCGCCGGAGACGACGTGCTCGTCGGTGAGGATGTCGCCCTTGGTTGTCGTAGACGACACCGGCGCCTTCGCCCTGCGTCTGCTGCGTGGCCGCCGCCGAGGCCGAATCCCTGCCCCTGGCTCTGCTGCGTGACGGTGATGTCCACCACGCCGGGACTCGCCTGAGCGGTAGATCTGGTTGACCGTCAGCCCGCGGCCAGCTGTCAGGGACGTGGGGATCGTGGACGCGCTGGACGGCTGTACGACGGTCGTCGTGACCGAGTGAGTCGTGGTGCTGCCGCTGGCTACTACCAACGCGATGACTCCCCCCGCCACGGCGCCGCCGATGATCGGAATCAAACGGCTAAGGCGCCTCATGTGCGGTTTCTCTCCTAATCGGCAGTGGCTGAATCTTGAGTTCCAGTACAGCAGCCGCCAGTGAGAAACCGTTCAGAGACGGAGAAGAACAGCGTAAGAGCTCAGTTACACCGGGCCCGGCGCTGGCGCCGGAGCCTGCGGGACCTGCGGAGCGAACGCTCCGGGCTGCACCGGTGACGCGGCCCGCGGACTCCAGCCGTGGAGCATTGGATGCATCATACCCGGCGGGCCGATCCGGCTTGTGCTGATCTCGTCCTGGATCCTCTGCTCGAGTCTGCTGAGAATCCGCTGCTGCTCGGCGCTGGTGATCAGCTTGCCGGCGCGGGCCTCTCGAGCCGCGCGCGGACGGCGGCCGTCATCGCATCCTTTAGTCCGGGGATCGCCTTGCCGCGCGTGGTCGCGATCTGCGCGAGGCTCTTGCCGGCGCTCAGCTCGCCCAGCAGTTGCGTGTCGCTCAAGCCGAGGTACTTCGCGGCAGCCGTCAACGGGCCCGAGCTCTGAAGGGAGCGCGCCGGACGGCCCGGGCGGTATCCGAACCGGAATCTCCCCATCCCCAGCGGCAGTGGAAGCGCGCTACTTCCCACGCGCTGTTTGATCGCGTTCGCCTGCGCCTGCGACAGCTTGCCGGCGGCAACCGCCGCCTGGAGCTGGTCGTCGAAGGCACCCTTGAGCGCCGCGTTCAGCTGGGCGGGACTGACGTGCAGCCGCTTGGCTACGTCGCTCAGGAACGCCTGACGGGTGCCGGCGCCCGGCTCTTGCGTAGCCGCGTAGGCACCGCCGGCAAACGCCGCCGCCGCGAGGGCCGTGCTTCCGATCGCCAGCTTCCGTTTGAGGTTCATCTGCGCTGTGACTCCGGCAGTTGGCCGGGCGGCCGAGAAGCCCGGCACGCCCGTGCTCGGATCATCCCGGCTTGTTTTCAGAGAAGCGTAAGAACCCGCGGCGGGCGCCGATCCACCGAACCCGCGGCGGGCGCCGATCCACCGGCTAGTCCTTCAACTCCACGAAGTAGTCGAGCGCCTCGGGGTTGGCCAGCGACTCGCGGCTGGCCGCCTCCTCAGCGGGCACGCCCATCAGGATTCGCTTGACCGGAACCTCGAGCACCTTGCCCGACAGCGTCCGTGGGACCTGGGCGATCTGCTGGATGTCGTCGGGTACGTGGCGAGGAGAGCAGTCGTCGCGAATCCGGTGGCGGATCGCTTTGATCAGATCATCGTTGAGATCGACCCCATCACGGAGGACGACGAACAGCGGCATCCAGCCGTCCGTGCCCTCTTTCGGCAGGTCGACCACGAGCGCGTCCAGGACGTCTTCGTTCGCGAGCACCGCCCGGTAGATCTCGCTGGTGCCCATCCGGACTCCGCCCCGGTTGATCGTCGAGTCAGAGCGACCGTAGATGATCGCCGTACCTCTCGAAGTGATCTCGATCCAGTCGCCATGGCGCCAAACGCCCGGGTACTGCTCGAAATAGCTCTCGCGGTAGCGCGAGCCGTCCTCATCGCCCCAGAAGAAGATCGGCATCGAGGGCATTGGCTTGGTGATGACCAGCTCGCCCACCTCGCCCACCAGCGGTCGACCGGACGGATCCCAGGCCTCCACGGACGCCCCGAGCGAGCGCGCCTGCAGCTCGCCCAAGTACACCGGCAGCGTCGGTACGCCGCCGACGAATGCGGTACAGAGGTCGGTCCCGCCAGAGGTCGAGAACAGCCACGTGTCGGAGCCGAGCTGGTCGTAGATCCACCGGAAGCCCTCGGGCGCGAGCGGCGACCCGGTCGACCCGACGGCTCGCAGCTCGCTCAGGTCGCGGCCCTCCCGCGGCGCGATCGAGGCCTTCATGCAGCCGGCGATGAACGCCGCGCTGGTGCCGAAGCAGGTCATCTCCGTGTCAGCCGCCAGATCCCACAGCGCCCCGAGATCGGGGTAGCCCGGATTGCCGTCGAACAGCACGATCGAGGCGTCCGTCAACAGCACACTGACGAGGAAGTTCCACATCATCCAACCCGTGGTCGTGAACCAGAAGAGACGATCGCCGGCCTGGGCGTCGAGATGCAGCTGAGCCTTCTTGGTCTGCTCGAGCAGGATTCCGCCGGCGCCGTGGACGATCGGCTTCGGCAACCCGGTCGTTCCCGAGCTGTAGAGCACCCACAGCGGATGATCGAACGGCAGCTGGGCGAACGCAAGCGGATCGGAGCCGAGGAATCCGTCCTCCCAGCCCGAGCCGTCGAGGTATCCGAGCGTCACCGCACGGCGCAGCGAGGGCATCGAGTCGGCGATCTCCCGCACCGTGTCGCGCCGGCTGTAGTCCTTGCCGCCGTACCGGTAGCCATCGACCGCCAGCAGCACCTTGGGCTCGATCTGGGCGAAGCGGTCGATCACGCTGCGAGCGCCGAACTCGGGCGCGGCCGAGGACCATATGGCGCCGATCGAGGAGCACGCGAGGAAGGCGGCGACGGTCTCGGGGATGTTCGGCAGGTAGGCGGCCACGCGGTCCCCGGAGCCGACGCCGAGCGCGCGCAGCCCGGACGCGATCGCGGCCGCCTCCGAGCGCAACCGGTCCCAGGTCCACTCGCTCAGCGGACGCAACTCCGAGGCGGATTGGAGCGCAACGGCATCGGGATCCTTGCCGCGGAAGATGTGCTCCGCGTAGCTCAGCCTCGAGCCCGGAAACCACTCGGCGCCCGGCATCTGCGAGCTCCCGAGCACCGCGCTGCCCAGCTCCTCGAAGCGGATCTGGAAGAACTCCACGAGCGAGTACCAGAACGCCGCGAGGTCGTCGACAGACCATTGCCACAGCTGCTCGTAGCTCCCGAACCGCAACCCCCGAGACTCGGCGAGCCACGCCTGATAACGCGTCAGCTCGGCGCGCTCGACTCGCTCCTCGGAAGGGGTCCACAACAGCTCCGGCTCGTTCACTCAAACCCAGTATCGCGAAACGCGGCAAAACGCGCCGCCGCGGGATTCGGCGATCATCCGTGGATGGCGGTCGCATCCCACTCCAACGTCTTCGCGCCGTTCGCCGGAACCGTGGTCGCGCTCGCGGAGGGACCGGTCAGAGCCGGGAGCGCAGTCGTCGTGCTTGAGGCGATGAAGATGGAGCACGAGGTGATCGCCGAGGTCGACGGCGTCGTGCAGCGGCTCGAGGTGGCCGTCGGCGACACGGTCGGCGAGGGACAGCTGCTCGCGGTGATGGCGCACCCGCTTACTGGCCCCGGCGCGGATCGACAACCCGCAGCCAAGACCCCGATGCCGGCCCGCGAAGATCTGGCAGAGGTCCGTGAACGTCACGCGCTCGGTCTCGACGGCGCCCGTCCCGAGGCGGTCACCCGGCGCCACGAGGGCGGCCGCCGGACCGCGCGCGAGAACCTCTCTGCGCTCGTCGACGAGGGCACCTTCGTCGAGTACGGACCCCTGATGTTCGCCGCACAGGAAAGCCGCCGGGCGCGAGCTGAGCTGATCGCGCGCACACCGGCCGACGGCCTGATCGCCGGCACTGCCCGGATCGACGGCTCCCCGGCCGTCGTGATGTCATACGACTACACGGTGCTCGCCGGCACCCAGGGGATGCGCAACCACCTCAAGAAGGACCGTCTGTTCGAGATCGCGCAGCGGCGCCGGCTGCCCGTCGTGCTGTTCGCCGAGGGCGGGGGCGGCCGGCCCGGCGACGTCGACTTCCCGATCGTCGCCGGCCTCGATTGCCGCGCCTTCGGACTGTTCGCGCAGCTCAGCGGGCTGGTGCCGCTGATCGGCATCGCCTCGGGCTACTGCTTCGCCGGCAACGCCGCGCTGCTCGGGTGCTGCGACGTCGTGATCGCGACCGAGGACGCGAGCATCGGCATGGGCGGCCCCGCGATGATCGAGGGCGGTGGCCTGGGCACCGTCGAGCCACACGAGGTCGGCCCGATCGAGGTGCAGTCCGCCAACGGCGTCGTCGACCTACGAGTCGCGGACGACGCGCAGGCGGCGCAATCCGCGAAGCGATATCTCAGCTACTTCAGGGGTCGCTCAGAGCCCGGAGCCGCCAAGGACCTGACGGCGCTTCGCGACCTGATCCCGGCCAACCGCAAGCGGATCTACGACGTCCGCGCGGTGATCGACTCGCTGCTCGACGATGTGCTCGAGCTCAGACGCAGCTTCGGCCTCGGGATCGTCACTGCGCTCGCCCGCCACGACGGGCATCCGCTCGGCGTGATCGCCAACGACCCTGTGCATCTCGGCGGTGCGATCGACGCCCACGGCGCCGACAAGGCAAGCCGCTTCATGCAGCTGTGCGACGCGTTCGATCTCCCGCTGCTGTTCCTGTGCGACACGCCCGGCTTCATGGTCGGCCCCGCGGCCGAGCGCACCGCGACCGTGCGCCACTTCGCGCGGATGTTCGTGACCGGCGCCAATCTGGCCGTCCCGATCGGCACCGTCGTACTGCGCAAGGGCTACGGTCTCGGCGCCCAGGCAATGGCCGGTGGCGGATTCAAGGCACCGCTGTTCACGATCGCATGGCCGACCGCGGAGTTCGGGGCGATGGGGCTCGAGGGCGCAGTACGGCTCGGGATGCGTCGCGAGCTGGAGGCGATCGCCGACGCCGCCGAGCGGCAGGCGGTCTTCGAGCAGGCGGTCGCCGGCGCCTACGAGCGCGGCAAGGCAGTCAACATGGCCGCTTACTTCGAGATCGACGACGTGATCGACCCGATCGATACCCACCGCTGGATCTCGACCCTGTTCGACGAGGCCTCAGGCAGATGGTGGGTGCGGACCGGCAAGAAGCGCCCCAATATCGATACCTGGTGAAGCTAGCGCCCGCAGCGCTCGCAGGACCCGCGGAGCAGCACGTCGTGGCGCTCGACACGGACGCCCAGCCGCTCGGAGACGCGGTCGATCGCGCGCTCGAGCCCCGGGTCGTGGAACGCGACCAGGCAGCCGCATTGGTCGCACACGAGGTGGTGGTGATGGTGGCCGCTGGGATGGATCGTCTCGAAGCGCGCCTGCCCGGGCCCGACCGTGACGCGCTCGGCAAGCCCGTGCTCGATCAGCAGCTCCAGTACGCGATAGATGCTTGCTCGGCCGGTCGGGCGTCCCTCAGCACGTAGCGCGTCCTCGATCTCGACCGCGCTCAACGCACACGGCTGCTCGTCGAGCAGCCGGATGATCCGCTCCCGGGCGCCCCCGCGCTTCAGGCCCGCGTGTGCGAGCACCGCGTGGGCGTGCTCGGTCCAGCTGGTGCTTTCGGCCGATGCCATGTCGCCCGAAGCTTAGCGTTTGCCGTGCCGGAGCGAGATTGAGACTCATTCTCACTGATTGTGGTAGTTTCTCCCCGTGAGTCCGAGGTACCTCGCAGCACTGATGCTTGCCGTTGGCTGCCTGGTGGCGGGCTGCGGCGCGACGGTGAGCGGTGCCGCGAGCGGCTTGCACGTCGTCGCCGCCGAGAACTTCTGGGGCAGCATCGCGACGCAGCTCGCCGGCTCCAAGGCGACGGTCCAGAGCATCATCGTCAACCCCGCCCAGGACCCACACTCCTACGAGCCGACGGCGGCCGATGCGCGCGTGCTGGCCACGGCCCAGCTCGCGATCGTCAACGGGATCGGCTACGACCCGTGGGCGACGAGGCTGCTGGCCGCCGATCCGGCATCCGGGCGGATCGTGCTCACAGTTGGCGATCTGTTCGGTCTCGGGGAGGGACAGAACCCCCACCGCTGGTATGACCCGGCCGACGTCGAGCCGGTCGCGAATGCGATCACCGGCGATCTGAAGCGGCTCGACCCCAAGGACGCGCCCTACTACGACCGGCAGCTCGCGAGCTTCGAGGGCACGCGCCTCGAGCAATACCACCAGGTGATCGCCGCGATCAGAAAGCGCTACGCGGGAGTCGTCGTCGGCGCCTCCGAGAGCATCTTTGCCTTGCAGGCCCCGGCGCTCGGGCTGCAGCTGCTCACGCCGCCGGACTTCATGAAGGCGATCAGCGAGGGGACCGACGTGAGCGCGCAGGACGCAGCGACCGTCGAGCAACAGATCACCCATCACGAGATCGAGGTGTGGGTCTACAACTCCCAGAACGCGACGCCGGAGATCCAGCACCTCAATGCGCTCGCGCGGCAGTACGGGATCCCGATCGCCACGGTCACCGAGACGTTGTCGCCCGCGAGCGACAACTTCGAGCAGTGGCAGGTCGTCCAGCTCCTGGGAATCCAGCGCGCGCTTCATCAGGCGACCGGACGATGACCCTCTCCACGGTGCCCCAGACCAAATCGCCTGCGGTCGTGCTCGAGGGCGCCGGGGTCAGCCTCGGGGGTAAGGTCGTTGTCAGCAACGTGGATCTGGCCGTCGGACGGGGCGAATTCCTGGCCGTCCTGGGACCCAACGGCGCGGGCAAGTCGACCCTGATGAAGGCGATCCTGGGGCTCGTGCACCTCTCCTCGGGGTCCGCGCGCGTGCTCGAGCGAGCGCCTGCGCAGGCGCGGCCCGAGATCGGCTACCTCCCGCAGCGTCATGGCTTCGACTCGGCGACCCGGATCCGCGGGATCGACCTCGTCCGCCTCGGACTCGACGGCGCTCGCTGGGGGCTGCCGATCGCGCTGACCGGCGAAGCGCGCGCGCGCCGACGGGCCGAGCGCCAGCGGATCGATGAGGTGATCGCGCTCGTCGGCGGCCGGCGAGTACGCCCGTCGCGCGCTCGGCGAGCTCTCCGGCGGCGAGCAGCAGCGGCTGCTGATCGCTCAGGCGCTGGTCCGCCATCCTCGGCTGCTGATCCTCGATGAGCCGCTGGACAGCCTCGATCTGCCCAACCAGGCCTCGGTGGCCGCGCTGATCAGCCGCATCTGCTCCTCCGAGGGCATCTCCGTACTGCTGGTCGCCCACGACATCAACCCGCTGCTCAGCTATCTGGACGGGGTGATCTACCTCGCCGGCGGCCGGGCGCTCGCCGGGACGATCGACGAAGTGATCACCGCACCGAAGCTGAGCGAGCTCTACGGCTCAGCGATCGAGGTCCTGCGGACCAGCGACGGCCGCCTGGTCGTCGTCGGCGCACCCGAGGCCCCCCACCTCCACGGCGACCGCCACGAAGCCGCGTGAACCCCTCCCTCTCGCTCGACCTGATCGCGGACCTGCGTCAGCTGCTCACGTACCAGTTCATGGTGAACGCGCTCGAGGCGGGCACGATCGTCGCGGTGCTCGCTGCGGTCGTCGGCTGGTACATGGTCCTGCGCCGGCAGACGTTCGCCGGCCACACCCTGTCTGTCATGGCGTTCCCGGGGGCGACGGGAGCGGCGCTGGCCGGCCTGCCCACTTCGCTCGGCTACTACCTCGCGTGCGGCGCCGCGGCGCTCGCGATCGGGGGGACGCGGTCCTCTCGGGCCCGCGGCTACGGTGCCGAGACGGCGACGATCGGCGCGATCCAGGCGGTCGGGCTGGCGGCCGGATATCTCTTCCTGCAGCTCAATCAAGCTGTGCTGGGTGGGCCCGAGACACTCCTGTTCGGCACATTCCTCGGGGTCAGCAGCGGCCAGGTGCTCGTTCTGCTGGCGGTCGCTGTAGCGACGCTGACGCTGATCGCGCTCATCTCCCGTCCGCTGCTGTTCGCGACGCTCGATCCGCAGGTCGCGCTGGCGCGTGGCGTTCCGGTCCGCTTGCTGGACGGCGGGTTCCTGCTGCTCCTCGGGCTGGCGGTCGCGGCCACCAGCCAGATCACCGGGATCCTGCTCGTGTTCGCGTTGCTCGTGGCGCCGGCGGCCACGGCCCAGCTGATCACGATGCGGCCACTCCCCGGACTGGCGCTGAGCGTCGCGTTCGCGGTGTTGATCGCGTGGTTGGGGCTCGGGACCGCTTACTTCTCCCCCTACCCGGTCGGCTTCTTCACGACGACGTTCGCGTTCGGGCTGTATGTGATCGTGCGGCTTTCCCGAGCGGCGCTCACCGCGTCGGGGCGGCACTGATGTTCGCCCACGACTTCGTGCGCAACGCCTACCTCGCGGGGACGTTCATCGCGCTCGCCTGCGGGATCGTCGGATGGTTCGTCGTCTTGCGGGGTCAGGTGTTCGCCGGCGATGCGCTCAGCCACGTCGCGTTCGTGGGCGCGGTTGCCGCCGCGGTCGTGGGCCTCGACGAGCGGATCGGGTTGTTCGCGCTGACGCTCCTGCTCGCCGCCGGGATGGGCGCGCTGGGACGCCGGGCGCATGCCGACGACGTGGTGATCGGAACGGTGTTCGCGTGGATTCTCGGAATCGGCGTGTTGTTGCTCGCGCTGCTCGCAACCAGTGCATCTGGTGGCAACGGGATCGCCGGCGTCAACACCCTGTTCGGCTCGATCTACGAGCTCACCCCCGGAGCGGCGCGACTGGCTGCGGCGATCGCCCTGGCCGTGACTGCCGGTGTCGCGTTCGCCGCGAGGCCGCTGCTGCTCTCGACGCTGGACGCCGAGCTTGCCGCCGTCCGCGGCGTCCCGGTACGGGCGCTCGGGGTGATGTTCCTGCTCGCACTGGCGATCGTCACGGCTCAGAGCACTGAGGCGGTCGGAGCCCTGCTGCTGCTCGGGCTGGTCGCGGCGCCGGCCGGCGCCGCGCACAAGCTCTGCGCCCGCCCACTGCTCAGCATGGCCCTGTCGGGAGCGTTCGCGGTGGCGGCTATGTGGGGCGGCCTGGCGCTCAGCTACGCCGTCCCCTCGGTGCCGCCGAGCAGCGCGATCATCGGCCTGGCCGCCGGCGCCTACGGGCTGTCAGCTCTCGCGGTACGCGCCCGGCGCCCGCTGAAGCACGGTTAGTGCCCGAGGTACCGGCGAGCGGCGCGGGATGGGAGTCGCGGTCCAGGCCGCCGCCGGTGCCTCGGAGTTGCGGGGCGTGCCCGCGTGGCGACGAGGCGCACTTCGTCGCAGTCGATCGACGTGCTGGGAGACGGCAGTATGAGGAACGCGGCGCGGGGATACCCCGTCCCTTGCTCCGAAGCCTCCGCTGCGCGGCGCCGAAACGACATCACCGGCAGTCTAAATTTTGGGCGTAAGGTCTCCGTAAGCCGGGCCTCTCTAGGGGAATTGTGTGCCTTGGCCGGCGCCCAGGGGTGTGCCCGGCGACGAGCTCAGAGGCGTGCCTCCTCCTGTTGATCCCGACGGGTAGTAGTACTGATACACGTACGGTCTGCCTCCGCCGGCGCCGCCGGGTCCAATGTCCTGAGCGGGAATCGCGGACGCGAACATCCGGGACAGAAGGAGGAACAGCACCGCGGTCCCGGCGACGATCCACAAGACGGCGACCGTGCGCCGCAAACCGTATGGCGAGCCAGCCCGTGGTGGAGCGACGCTCGCGGTGGACCCGCGGGCGGTGGACCCGCGGGCGGTGGACCCGCGGGCGGTGGACCCGCGGGCGGTGGACCCGCGGGCGGTGGATCCGCGGGTGGTGGACCTCGATCTCGTCAGGTGCGCGCCCGGACGCGCGCTTACCCGCGGCGCGCTCGGGACCGCCGCCGCAGCGGGACCGGGATAGCGCTCGTTGAGGCGCGCGTCGGCGAGCAACTGGCTCAGCGCGCGCTGCCACTCACCAGCGGGAGGGCGGTTCGTCGTGTCGGGAGCGAGCGCCCGGACGAGAAGCGGACGTAGCTGCGAAGGTACGTGCTCGAGATGAGGCGCGACCGCGCGCGCGTCGTGCGAACGGGCGAACAGACGCAGCACGACGAGACCCAACTTGTAGGCATCGGCGCCGCGGGTGAGCGCGGGCTCGGCGAATCCGCCTGGCATCTCCCAATCGCCGGTCTCCACCGCCGCGAGCGCCTGACGGCCGCGGAAGACCATCGAGTCGCAGTCGATGAAGCAGACCGACGCTCCCCCGGCGCCGAACGAGACGAGCAGATTATTGGGCGCGATGTCGCTCGCGACGATCGCGTGCCGGTGCAGGAACGCCAGCGCCGTGCTGACGCGCTCGGCGACCTGGATCCGCATGATGGTGTCCAGCCGGACACTGAGACCGCGCGACTCGAGATAGGAATCCGCGCCCAGTAGGTGCTCGAGCGCCAGCAGCACGTGCTCGCGGCGGCCGCTGGGCATCACGAACGGCACCGCGAACCGACCACTCACGTCCTGCATCGCGATTCCGAGGGGCTGCTCACCAGCGCTGACGACGGCCACGGGCCACGCAGCCAGATGCTCCAGCCGCGTGCGCTGCCCGACTTCCAGCGACCGGGTCCAGGTGACCATCTCCGCAAGGACACCCGCGGCGGATAGCGGCGGGGATCGGCGGTAGAGCTTGATCACCACTGGGGCGGGGCCGAGCACCCGGGGGGTGATTGCGGGCCGGTAAACGCGTCCCTGGCCGCCCAGCCGGCTGATCGGCGCGAGCTCGCCGAACGCCTCGAGCCGCACAGCGCACCGCACCCCGTTCCTCGCCCCGCTGCGCAGCTCGCACGCTACCCACCTCGATCTCCGGGTCGACCCGCCGTGGCAAACAAAGCCCCACTACCGAGGTCCACGGCGCTCACCGCTCCGGCCAGACGGCAACGAGGGTTCGATCGTCGTCATAGGTGCTGCGGCTGAAGTCCAGCAGGCGGGCGAAGTCGACGATCTGTGGAGGATCGGACAGCTCGCGGGCAAACGTGCGACCCACCTCGCCCGTCCCTCCGGCGAGCGGCAGCGCGAGTCCGTCCGTGCACAACAGCAATACGCTCGAGCGCTCCAGCGTCCGCGCAGCCGCGCATACCGGGCGGGCGGTGCGTGGAAGGGCCTCGACGCCGCCACCGAGCAGGCCGTCGGGACTCACCGGCTGCTCGACGATCGCCCGGAAAGCGCCGTCGGTCAGGAGGAACGCCGGAGAGTCGCCGACCGCCGCCAGCTGCACACGCGCCGGCTGCGCCCCGCCGTCCTGATCGTCATCGTCCGCTCCGCCGGCGGCTGGCGCGGCGGAGATCGCGGCTACCACGAGGGTGCTCGCGAGCGAAGCAGCGGCCGCGTCGACACCGGCACCGGGATCACCGGACTCGCGACGGTGCTCCTCGACGAGCGCCCACGCGGCCTGCGCGAAGACCTCTTCCCAGTCCAGCTCGTCGGGCTCACCGTCGAGCTGACGGACGACCGCTGCTGCCGCATGACGCACGGCGAGTGCAGCCCCGAGGTCTGACCGCGGAGCGCCCGAGACGCCGTCGGCGACGGCCGCCACGAGCGTCCGCGATGGATGGTGCAGACGCAGGCACATGTCGTCCTGCCGAGGGCCACCCACGTAGCGCTTGGACAAGCCCCGCACGGACGCCGCCCGGATCGTCAACCCGAATTCGCTGCCTCCGTCGGCGACCAAATCCGGCCGATAGGGCTCGGACGCCGCGAGCCGCACCTCGACATCGGGAGCCGGCTCGCCGATCGTCAGCGGACCGCGGGCCAATCGGGTGCGGCGCCGGACCACCGCGGGGCGCTCAACAGGCAAGCGCCCGTCCGGGCGGGGGGCATCATCTGCCCGCTCGGCCCTGCGCTGCCGCTCGAACGACGCCATCGCGAGCGGTTACACGAGTGGCGCGTCGAGCTGCACGAACCCTTCGGGCTTCTCGAATTCGATCGTCTGCTCGCCTCGGTCGAGCCGCTCGGCCGAGGACACCATCGAGTTGAGCATCGATGCGGCGAACTCCGAGATCGCTCCGGCGGTCGACACTCCGTCGCTCATCATGAAGGCGTACCGAGGCGCGCTGGCCAGCCGCTGGATGACCTTCGCCTCGGCGTCGCCGACGCCAAACGCGAGCACGTTCGGCCGCTCCTTGAAGCTCGGTCCTTGAGCTCCTCCAAGCGGGTGCGCCACGCCTCCTCTTTCTCGGTGGGCTGGCCGTCGCTGAGGAAGAACACCGACGGACGGTGCACCTGATAGCCGCTGCCCTTCAGCAGCGCGATGTCCCCGGGGATCGTGTGCCGCAGGGCCTCGAAGGCGCTCGCGTAGCTAGTTCCCCGGCCCCGGGGTGACAGAGTCGGGAGCATCAGATCCTCGCTGAGCTCGGACAACTCGAGCCGAGTCTCGGCCGTGTCGGCGAACGTGATGATTCCAAACCGGACCTTCTTGCCGATCAGTGGGTGCTTGGCGACCTCGTCGCGCAGGTCGAGCAGGCCCTGGTTGACGGCCGCGATTGGCGCGCCCGCCATCGAGTGCGACTCGTCGCCCACGAAGTACATCGGGAGCACCTGGCCAACCGCCGCGTCGGGAGGTGCGCCGGCGCCGAGCCCGCCACCGAACGCCGGCGCAGGCACGGGTGGCGGCGCGACAGGTTGCGCCGGCGAGGCGGAGACGGGCGGCGCCGGGGTCGCGGAGACGGTTGCGCCGGGGTCCGGACGGGTTGCGCCGGGGTCGCGGGGACGGGTTGCGCCGGGGTCCGGGGAGTGCCCCCTTTTCCGGCGCGGTTGCTGGACGGCAGTTTGAGCTTCATGTGCCTAGTCCTCCTCCAGAGTTGAGCGTAGGTGGCCGTGGTCGGTCATCGAGCGGCTTGTCAAAGGTGGCTCAGGCACTCGACGGCGGGCTTCCACTCCGAGCCGGGAACAGCAAGCTCTGGCAGGCGCGACTCGCGGACTGGAACTTGGGCTTCGAGCGGATGCTTGCCGGAAACACCGCCCCGTGGCCGGAGAAGTTCGGATTGGGCAGGTCGTAACCGTGCTGGCGCACGCAGGCGACGTACTTCTGGATCGTCTGGTGCGAGACGCGGCCGAGACGGGCCCCACCTCGGAAGTTCGCGCCGCAGGCCTTGAAAGCGGCTTGCAGCTTGGGGTTGGCCGCCCCGCCTCCGAAGAAGAAGCGCGGCCGCGATCCGGTCGCACCCGTGCCGCCGGCACCCGACGGAGGACGGAAGCCTCCGGGACGTGAGGGCAGCTTCACGCCGTGACTGCGCAGGCAGGCGACCAGCGCCGCCCGCCTCGCGGATGAGGCGCCGCTGGACGACGCGGCTGCGGATGAAGCGCCGCTCGACGACGCGGCCGCGGATGAAGTTGTCGTGCTGGAGCTGCTCGAGCTTCCGCACGCTGCGACGCAGCAGCCGGTGACGAGCACAGCGAGTGCCAGCGGCGCTCGCCGGGTGGCGATTTGCATGAGGGTCAATCTGGATCCTTTCGGTTTTCTTGAGTCATTCATCAGCCGCCGCTTCCGGAGCCGAAGAGAGAGTTCACCGCCGAGCTGGCGCTGCCGGAGCTGCCACTACCGGAGCTACCGCTGCTCGAGCTGCCGGCGCCGAACCCGCTGCCAGCACCCGAGTCGCTGATCGATGTCGCATTCAGCGTGCCGTTCGAGCTCAGGCCGCGGATGATCGACGGTGTCGCCGGGACGGACGGCTGACTTGCCGACGGTGACGCTCTTGGTGACCTTGGTCGCGCTCGAGAGCGTGACCTTGATCATGTTGCCCGAGCTTTCGGTGACGTAGAAGGTGTCGCCCTTGATGTTGCTGACCGTCCCGAACGACGCGCTGCCGCCGCCACCCAAGGCGGCACCCGCGCCCGAGAAGCTGCGTCCGCCGAACTGGGCAGCGGCACCGCTACCGGAACCGGCGCCTGCCGCTCCCGCCCGGGCGCCTGCGCCCGTGGCCCCCGCCCGGGAGCTCGCGCCTGCGGCCGGCGATAGGGCGCTCGTGCTCGACGACCCGCTGACCTGGCTCTTCTCGACGCGGACGCCGGCGTAGAAGCATGCCGCGCCGACGATCAGCACGATCAGGGCTGCGCTCGCGCGGTTGAAGAACTGGCGGCGGGGACGACCCGGGAGCGGCTGATCGGTGTCGTCGTCCTCGTAGCGGTCCCAATCCTCCTGGGGGCTGTCATAGGGGATTGCGTTCATGAGCGTTCCTGTGGTCGGGTGGCTGGCAAATGGGTCCTCACTCGAAGCGCAGCGCCTCGATCGGTCGCATCGAGGCGGCGCGACCGGCCGGGTAGGTGCCGAAGAACAAGCCGATCAGTACGGCGGCGCCGAACGCGAGGCCGATCGAGTAGGGCGCGATCGTCGGCTGGACCCCGGCGATCTTGAATTGGCTGCCGACGATTCCCGCGATCACGCCGGCCACGCCGCCGAAGAAGGACACCAGCACCGCCTCGACGAGGAACTGGACCAGGATGTCACTGCGGCGGGCGCCAACTGCTTTGCGGATCCCGATCTCGCGCGTGCGTTCGGTGACCGAGACGAGCATGATGTTCATCACGCCGATCCCGCCGACCAGCAGCGAGATGGCGGCGACTTCACCGAGCAGCGTGGTGAACACCTTGCTGCTCGAGGCCGAGGTCTGCAGAATCGAGCTCTGGTTGATCACGTTGAAGTTGCTGGTCGACGACGAGCCGGCGGTGGGCGGGTCGAGCTGGTTGAGGATGTCGGTGACCTCGGTTTGCGCCGCGTTCAGCTGCTGGCGTGATTTCGCCTGAACGACGATCTGGCTGATGCTCCCGTAGCCGGTGAGCGTGTCCTGCACGGCGGTCAGTGGAGCAATCCCGACGTCATCCTGGTTTGAGGTCCCGTTCGATCCCTTCGACGCGGTGACGCCGATAACCTGGTAGTTGGTGCCGTTGACCTGGACCGTGTCGCCGACCGGATCCTGGCCGCCGAACAACTCGCTGACGACAGTGGGGCCGACGACCAGCATACGGTTGTGGTCGCGCTGGTCCGCGCTCGTGAACCACGAGCCCTGGGCGACCGTGTAGCTACGAGCCTGCTGGTAGCTCGGGGTCGTGCCGACGAACGACGACGGGGAGTAGGTCGTGTTGTTGTAGGTCAGGGTCACGCCGTTGGCGCTGACCACCGGGGAAACGCTCTCGACGTCTGGGGCCTCGAACTTGTTCTCCAGTGCAGTTGCATCCGCGAGCGTCAGTTCGGTGCTGCTGGTCGACGCGCGACGAAGGCCGCCGAGGGTGGGAGTGGTGCTCACCAGCAGCACGTTGCTTCCGAGCGCGTCGATCTGGTTCTCGACCGCATCGGAGGAGCCGGTGCCGACCGCGATCAGCACGATCACCGAGCCGACGCCGATCATCAGCCCGAGGATCGTCAGACCCGTGCGCAGCTTGTTGGCGGTCAAGCCGCCGAACGCGACCCGAACGGTCTCGCTCACCTGACCATCTCCGTGGACTCGGACTGCTCGTCGTTGATGATCCTCCCGTCGCTGAGCCGGATCACGCGGCGGGCGTGAGCGGCGACGTCCTGCTCGTGGGTGATCAGGATGATCGTGCGGCCCTGCTCGCTGAGCCGGCGGAAGATCCCCATCACCTCAGCGGACGAGACCGTGTCCAGAGCGCCCGTCGGCTCGTCGGCGAGGATCATCGCCGGATTGGTGACCAGCGCGCGGGCGATCGCGACGCGCTGCTGCTGGCCGCCCGAGAGCTCGGAGGGAAAGTGGTGGACGCGCCGCCCCAGTCCCACCTGCGGCAAGCGCCGACAGGGCTCGCTCGTGGCGAGCGGCGCGGGGAAGGCCGGCGTAGGCAAGCGGCAGCTCGACATTCGCCAGCGCCCGCGTGCGCGGGATCAGGTTGAAGTTCTGGAAGACGAAGCCGATCTCACGGTTGCGCACATCGGCCAGCGTGTCCTCGTCGATCCCGCGAACGTCGAGGCCGTTCAACCGGTAGCTGCCGCTGGTGGCTTGATCGAGGCACCCGAGGATGTTCATCAGCGTCGTCTTGCCGCTCCCCGAGGCGCCGATGATCGCGACGTACTCGCCGCGCTCGACGCGCACGCTCACGCCCCGCAGCGCATGCACGGCGATGTCACCCACCCGATAGGTCTTGCGCACGTCACGCAGATCGATCACCGGCCCACTCGGCTGCGCGGACGCGTCGCGGCGGCGCACTGACGACTGGCGCCGGCGGCGCCTTGCGCGCATTCAGCGCTCGCTGGGCGCGCATCACAGCCGGCCGCTCGGATCGGCGAGCCGTGACGAGCCATCAGCCGCCACCACGGAGGAACGCGCCGCCGCCGCCAAATCCGCCGCCGCCGCCGCCGCAAACCCGCCTGCGCCGCCGAACCGGCCGCCACCCAGCGTTCCGCTCGAGCCGCTGCCGGTGGTCGTCGAGTTGCTGAGCGACGGCAGGGTGATCGTCACTACCAGCTGCTCACCCGATTTCAGGCCACTGATGATCTGCGTCCGGCTGTCGCCCCTCAGCCCGACGATCGACCTGCTGCTGCACCGTCTTGCCGTTACGCACCACGTTGACGGTGCCCAGCGAGCCGCTCCCGCTCACCGCTTGATTGGGCACCGTAATCCCTTGCGCCTGGCCGACGATCACAGTGGCCGATGCGCTCATCCCCGGCTTCACCCGCGAATCGGTCTGGTCGAGCGTCAGCGTCGCGTCGTAGGACACGACCCCGCTGCTCGTCGTCCCGACCGTCGAGATCGCACTCACGTGCGAGGCGAGCTGGACCCCGCTCAAGGCGTCCATCGCGATCGTCGCGGGCTGACCGACCTGGACCTTGCTGATGTCCGACTCGCTGAACGCGACCGTCATCGTCAGGCTGCTCGTGTTGACGATCTCCGCGAACGGGGAGCTCGAACTGCCGCTCGAACCGCCCGAGGAACCGCCCGAGGAACCGCCCGCGGACGAGGACGAGGAGCCGCTCGAGCCGCCGAGGCTGCCGGCGCTCGCGCTTGCGCCGGACGTACCCGAGCCGCCACTCGAGGACGAGCCCGACGCTGAGCTGCTGCTCGAAGCGTTGGACGTCGCGCCCGCGGACACGGCATCGCCGGGCGAGAGGCTCGCCAGCGACACGATCGTGCCGCTCGTCGGCGCGTACAGCTTGGTGTTGGCGAGCGCAGTCTCGGCGTTCTGCACGCTCGCTTGGGCGCCGTACACCGAGGCCTGCGCCGAGGCGATGCTCGCGGGAGACGGGGTCGTGCTCGTGGTTGTGGTCGTCGTGGTCTGCCCGGTCGAGCCGCCGCCCGCGCCTGCGCCACTCGCACTCGCGCCTGCGCTCGAATTGCCCGTGCGGGACGTACCCGTCTGCGGTGCGGTCCTGGTCGGCGAGTTGGTGCTGGGATAGCTGGTGGTCGGCCTGGTCGTGGTCCGAGCGTTGCCCGTCGAGCCGCTCGTCGTCGACGTGGCCGAGATGGAGGTCGTTGTCGGCGTCGTGGCGGTGGGCCGGCCCCGGCCGCGGGTGTCGGAGACGTACTCCGTGGTGCCGGGGCTGGTGGTGAAGCTCGCCGTCGTCCCGCTCGCCCCGGCACCCGACGCCGAGGAAGCAGTTCCGTTCTCGACAGCCGTCAGCTGGTCCTCAGCGGCCGTCAGATTCTTCTCGGCCTGGTCGAGCGAGAGCTGGGCGACCGTTGGGTCGAGCGTCGCCAGCAGCTGGCCTTCGTTGACATGCTGACCAACCGAGACGAACACGTCGGCGAGCGTGCCACTGGTCCGGAAGTTGGCGTTGACGTCCGTGCCCGCTTCCACGTTTCCGGTGCCGGTGACGGTCGATTGGATAACGCCCTGTTGCGCGGTCACGATCTCCCTTGACGTACGAGCTGAGCTTGGCGGCGGTCCGATCTCCAGCACCGCCAGCACCGCGACCGCGACCGCGACCAGCGCCAGCGCGTACAGATGCCAGGGCCTCCCGGAGCTATCGCGACGAGCGCTCATGTGCCTGATCTGCGGGAGCCGGGGATTTCATCGAGAGCACGGCTCATTGCCGACAAGTACGAGGACCCTCCCGAGCGCCGTCGGTGGAGGAACCGAAAACCGGTGTTCTGCTGTTGTTGTAACGAGCAGCTCGTCAGCTCTGTGTAAGCACTCTTCGCGTTCCGTTACGAACGCCATCTCCGGAGGGGACGTTCGCGGGAAGCTCGACGCACACCTCGAGCCCGCCGGCTTCGGGAGCGGCGATTCGCATCGTCCCGCCATGAGCGTCGACCACCGAGCTCACGATCGAAAGGCCCAGCCCGAAGCCACCGGCCGAACGGTCCAGGCGGCGGAACGGCTCGCTCAGGGTGCGGACGTCGGCCGGGTCGATCCTCGCGCCACCGTTGGCGACGACCAGGGACGCGCGGCCATCGAGCACACCCGTCGAGACGTTCAGGAAACCGCCGCGCACGTTGTGGCGGATTCCGTTGTCGATCAGGTTCGCGATCATTCGCTCGAGCAGACCGGGCTCTCCTTGCGTCCATGCCGGCTCGAGCTCGTCGCGAACCTGGACGCCCGCCTCTTCAGAGCGAGCGTGCAGATCGGTGATGCAGAACGCGGCCATCGCTGCGAGATCGACGGGCTCCGCGCCGCCCGTGGCCGCCTCGCTGCGGGCGAGCATCAACAGGCTCTCGATCAGCCGCTCGCAGCGGTCAACCGTCTCCCGCACGGCGTCGCCCATCGCACGCAGCTCGGCGACGTCGGCATCTGGGTCGGCGAGCCCCACGTCGACCTCAGTGCGCATGATCGCCAGCGGCGTGCGGAGCTCGTGCGAGGCGTTGGCCACGAAGTGGCGCTGGCTGGCGAACGCAGAGTGCAGCCGCTCGAGCATCCCGTCGAACGTGTCCGCGAGCTCCTTGAGCTCATCGGCCGGACCGACCAGCGCGATCCGCTCGCCGAGGTTTTCGCCCGAGACCCGGCGGGCGGTCGCCGTGATCTGGCGCAGGGGTCGCAGCGCCCGTCCCGCCAGAAGCCAACCGGCGGCCACCGAGATCATCGTCATCACGCCGAGCGCGAACAGGTACTCGACCAAGAGCTTGTGAAGCGCGTCGCTGCGCAGCTGGGCGAGCGCCGCCAATGCCACGCGCGCCCCAGGAGACCCGGGTTGGAAACCCAGGCGACCGAAGAAGGGCGGACCCGCCGGCGCCGGAAGCCCCAGCCTCCTCAGCTCGGCGCGAATGTCCCTGTGCACGTCGAGGTTGTGACGCACGAGCGCGTATCCGATCGTCAGCAACACGGCACCGGTGATCAGGAACACGAGACCGTAGAGCACCGTCATCCGCAGGCGGATCGTCGGCGCCGGACCTTCGAGGTTCGGCTTGCGCAAGCGACCCGGCATCACACCATCCGGTAGCCGACGCCGATCACGGTCTCCACGACCGGCGGGTCGCCGAGCTTGCGACGCAGCGTCATGATCGTCATCCGCACGACGTTCGTGAACGGATCGGTGTGCTCGTCCCACACCCGCTCGAGCAGCTCTTCAGCAGAAACGGCAGCCCGGTCCGCGCTCATCAGCACCTCGAGCACGCCGAACTCCTTCCGCGCAAGCTCGATCGGGGTGCCGCCACGGGTCAGCCGGCGGCGCGCGGGATCGAGCTCCAGATCGCGGTGAAGCAGTACCGGGGGGCGGCTCGGGGTCGAGCGGCGCGCGAGCGCCCGGATGCGGGCCACCAGCTCGGCGAACCGGAACGGCTTCGCGAGGTAGTCATCGGCGCCCAGCCCCAGCCCCTCGACCACGTCCTCGAGCGATCCAGCGGCCGTCAGCATCAGGATCCCCATCTCGGGCCGCTCGCCTCGCACCGTGCGACAGACGACATCCCCGTGGATCCCAGGAAGGTCCCGATCTAGCACTACGACGTCGTAGCGGATCACGCGGGCCTTCAGTAACGCATCCGGCCCATCCGGCGCCAGATCGACCGCCATCCCCTCACGCCGCAGTCCGCGCGCGATCGCATCCGCGAGACGGTGCTCGTCCTCTGCGATCAGCACGCGCATGCTCGCCAGCATGACGGGCGGAAGATAAGAACTCCATAACAATCGCATTAGGCGAGAGCCCCGTAGATCCGGGGTTTTCGCCTGTTTAGGGACAGGGATGGCGCCCGGGATGGCAACCGATGGCAACCCGACGGACTTCAGCGAGGGTGGCTACCGCTCGCGAGCTCGGTTCTTCTGCGTGTGCATGTGCGGGGCTATGATCTGCGATGGGATGACCGAGACCTTGAGGCTGACTGTCCACTACGAGGATGCCGGCGACGGCTGGACGCTCGCGACGATCTCTGAAGTTCCGGGAGCGATCAGCCAGGGACGCACCCGCGAAGAGGCGCGCGAGAACGTCATCGATGCCCTGCGAACCGTGCTGACGCCCGATGAGCAGCTCGCCGATGGGGCCCCGAGCGAAGACGACGAGCCGCTGACGCTGACTGTCGCCTAACGCGCGATAGTCGCTTCCATGCGACTACGAGACCTCGAGGCTCATCTACGCCGCCACGGCTGCCAGTTCGTGGGACATGGAGCCAAGCACGACAAGTGGCGCGGGCCTAACGGCGCGCCCTCGTCGGTTCCGCGACATAACGAGATCGCCCTGGGAACGCTTCGCGCGATCTGTCGACAGCTCGGCGTCCCCTTGCCGTAGGACCTGCCGGAAACATACGGAGCCCGTCTGATAGGGGAGCCCGTCTGCGCATTTGGCGCGGACTTCAGTGAAGGGTCCTACTGCCCGCGAGCCCCGGCTCGCTTGATGGCGTTGTAGACCGCCTGGCGCTTCCGCGACCAGTAACTCCACCTTGCTGAAGTCGGCAGGGCGTTGTGCGTCCGGATGCTCGCGGTGCTCTACTCGATGACAAGCGGGACAGACAACCTTGATATCTGCGAGGGTCTCGGCGCCCAACGTGTCGTAGTGAAGGTGGTGGACGTAGAGCCGCCCGGCGCCTCCGCAGCGTTCGCAGGCCGTCGATCACCCACTCCGGCAGATGCGAGAGGTTCCCGACGGTCTCGTTCCGGACCTTGCCGCCCTCCCAGTAGGAGCGGGGCAGCAGCGTGGTCCTGTGCTCCCGCGGGACGAGTTACCGCCACATGAACACTGCCGCCCCGGCTTGGCACGGGCCAGTTCTCTCACATATTGCAAACGCATGTGTCAACAATTCTAGTGTCGGCACTTTCGGTGACATGCAACCCGATTGCCTGCAAACACCAGCGACCTGCCGGTCAAAAGTGCACCCCGGACCTGAAGTAGCCCCGAACGGCGGGCTCGGGACGCGTCGGCACGAGTTCCTGGACCGGCATTACTGAGAGCTGCTTGCCGTTATTGAGAACTGCTTGCCGTTACCAAAATCCGTTGTTCATTATTGAGATGTGCTTGCCATTGCCGAGAGCTGCTTGCTGTTACCGAGATCTCCTGTTTGTTAGCAAAATCTACTAATGACAGGGAATCCCTCAAGTAAATGCTTACACCGGTCTTGACTTCCGCGATCGGTCGTGGATAGGGTTACTCGCGCGAGGTCAGCAATGACCTCCCTCGGTGGAACTTCCGGGTTCCTATATGTCGGGTAACGCCTACGTGCGGTGTGAGGCGATCTAACGCACGCGCAGCGGTCAGTTATCAGCAGGAGGTCGACAGCGTAGTTACGGAGAGGAGTGTGATCGCCGAAATATCAGACGAGACAGTACTGATCGTGGTTTTGTCAGGTAGCGGGGCCCCGGCGGCGCAGACGCGTGGCCGCTGCCTCCGAGCGAAAGGAGTGCGTAGTGCGCAGATTCACCCTCAGACGGAGCCGCTGGCTCCTGGTGGGTGCAGTCATAGGGGCCGTTCTCGCCGGGGGCGCCGCGTATGCGGCGATTCCTGACTCGAACGGAGTCATCAACGGCTGCTACCAGAAGAACGTCGGCAACTTGCGCGTGATCGATCCCAGCGCCGGCGACAGTTGCCGGCCGTCGGAGGTCCCGATCAGCTGGAGCCAGACCGGCCCGGCAGGGCCGACGGGACCGAAGGGCGATACCGGCCCGGCAGGCCCGACAGGGCCGGCAGGGCCGACGGGACCGAAGGGCGATACCGGCCCGGCAGGCGCGACAGGGCCGGCAGGGCCGACGGGACCGAAGGGCGATACCGGCCCGGCCGGCCCGACAGGGCCGGCAGGGCCCAACAATGCTGCCGGAACCTCTTGCCCGGCAGGCACCCAGGTGACCGGGTTCAACCCGAACGGGACCATCATCTGCAACACCGCCGGGCCCCCGGCGTGCGCATCGCATACGTTCGAGATCCCGATGACCAGCTCAACGGGCGGGCCATTCACCGATGCCGTCTGGCCAGGTACGACGGTGACGGTAGACGGTCCGGAGGGCGCGAGCTGCTCAGTCACGGTCAAGAGGCCGTCCGGCGATATCATGCTCGTCGGTACCCTCGGCGATGCTTGGTCCATCGTTTCACACACCGGCTATGGAACTGCTGTCGGCACGGCATTCGCGCCGTCGAGTTGTCCCCCAGCTGGAATCCCCAACGTCACGGCGGGCAGGCCGTCCTGTTCCACCGGGCTGAATGGAAGTGCGGCTGCCACGTTTGAGGTAGCCGCCGGGTAGTCCCTACCCGGATCCTTCGGGAGCACGGCGGGCAGAACACGGGAAGACGTTCTCCCTGGCGCTCACAACGGGTGTTGCAAGACATCTTGCGAGCGCCAGGGAGGCGCTACCGACCGTGAGTTCACCCTTCCCGATTTGTCATCGACGCGAGGGTGCGCCTCGTCAACGCTCTGACCTCGGCGCCCTTCTCATTGCATTCAAGTTCTCGAGAGACCGTCAGAGCGGTCGATCTCGCCCGTCGCGTGGTTCGTTCGGCACGATGTCGGTGCCAGGCCGGGGTAGAAGACGAGCTTTTGCTCCACGCGGATGTCTGGGCAGATTTCGGACGAACTGACCTGACGATTCGGTTTCCGGCTAGTTCCAGACGGCCGGGGCTAGCGCGTGGAATTGGATGACATGCATGTGATGTAGGGATGCCTGCGTCGAGGCGCAGGACACTGCAGTGCGCCAGCGTTTCTGAATGTTCCTGAGAGGGAACTAAGAGGCGCGATCCTATTCGTCAGAATCGCGGATGACTGGCGGTATGCCTTCATCGGATTTACGATCGTCGGCTTCCTCGACGCCATACGACTGACCTTTCTCGCGAAGAAGAATGAACCACACCCCGCGCAAGGTGGTCTCGAGGGCCGCGCTGGCGGCTCGTGATCGGGACGCAGTCGGAATCGAGATCGTCCTCGCCGAGGCGCTCGACACGGCGAGCGAATAGCTATCGCCGCGCTGGATCGACGATCGCGGGCCGACCGATTTGGTCGTGAAGTCCGCGCTCGGTCGCCCGAACTCCGCGCTTACTCCGGCGCGTAGTTGACGCATAACACCGAGTTTCCAGGCATTCTGCTGACCTGGCGCGGAGTTACCGCGAAACGAGCCAACTCCGCCGTCGGTCGGCCTAGCCGAACAAGACGGCGGTCCCGAAAGCCCGTGTTCTCGGCGTTTGAGCCGATGTACGCGCAGAGTTGGTACCGATTCGAGCCTGGTGACTGAGGTAAGTCGGTCCGGCAGCATTGTTGGGCCCTGCGGGTCCTGCCGGTCCTGCTGGCCCTGCCGGCCCTGCCCGGGCCGCAGGGGGCCGCCGGGCCCCAGGGACCGAAGGGCGGGTGCGGTGACCGTGACCGAGCAGTTCGCGCCCGAGGTCGCGGTCTGGGTCCCGCCCGGCCAGCTCATGAGACGGGTCATTCGAACCCGCCCGACACATCAAGGTGCACGGTGCCGCTGGCGGCACCGCCGGTGTCGACTCCTGGCAGATCACCTCGACGACGGGTGGTCAGCCGCCCACACATCGGCCCGAGGGCTTCCAGACCTCCGTCCCCTCGAGATCGAAGCTCGAGATGACGGATCTGGAAGCCCTTGCCGTTGCAGCGCACGACGACACCGAGCCACGCAGCCGTGACTCGCGACCTCGAACGCAAGCTGCTCAGCCAAGTGAGCGCATCGCACCGCAGCTCCTCGACGAGCCGGGGCGATCGTCACGGCGCAACTGATCGTCGCCTGGTCGAAACCGGCTGCGCTCCGACGCCGCCTTCCAACGTTTCGCGGGCGTGGCGCCGGTCCCCTCCTCAAGCGGCCAGACCGTCCGCCATCGACTCAGCCGCCGTAGCGATCGCCAACTCGGCCGTGCGCCGCACACGATCTTCCTCCACGCCCGCCAGCACTATTTGCGCTAAACCGTGCGGATACCTGAATAGTTACCTTTTATGCAGCAGGCGGCAGCTGTTCGTCCAGCTGCTCAAACGCCTCGCTGAAACCCTGCGGGTCGGAGGGATGCGTCTTGAGCCAATCCAGCAGCGCGAGGGCGTCCGTAGCGGCCTCGGCCGCATGGTGAGCCGCATGGTCTGAATTGAACGCCACGGCCTCCGGATCGTTCTCCACTTCTGGCTCGGCGAGTCGTCGGTTGTGT
This sequence comes from uncultured Solirubrobacterales bacterium, assembly GCA_963837385.1. GTDB lineage: Bacteria > Actinomycetota > Thermoleophilia > Solirubrobacterales > Solirubrobacteraceae > Palsa-465. The sequence continues at coordinate 271,101 of CAWIMZ010000009.1, read as the reverse complement.
ACCAGGCAATGAGTCAAATCGAACAGCAGCCCGTCCATCAGGTAAGCGCCTGTGGACTGTGCATCATCGGGCGTGGTTGGTTGGGCTCCCCCCTTATGCGTGGCACGGAACTGCGACAGCTGCTCGCGAGCACTTGGCAGAGGAACGAACTTGACCATGCGTGGAGGGTATAAGGGCGCGCGGCGTACCATGAAGAGCGCAATGCTCGTCTGCACTCGCTCGTTCTCCTACAACGACCATTACCGAGGTCGATGCGAGGCGATAGCTGACGTGACGCGGATACGCGAAGGCTCCGAGCTGGCGCTTCTCTATCCCGGCCACTTCGCGCCGGCCTCAGAGCGGGATACGCAGCTTCGCAGCGGGCACAGCTTTGGCGTGAACTTCGGGCGTGAAGCTGCGCGCGTTACCGGCAGTCGCGCCAGCACTACCTCTCCAGCGCCCGCGACGGTGACCAAGCCTAAGCCACAGCGCCAGGCGTGCACTACGACCAACATCGCCAGCGCTGGGTGCAGCCCCCGACTGCGCCTGCGAGGAAAAAAGTCAGTAGGCAACCCGTGCCCTCGCTTCGCCGTGCAGCTGGGCCACGTAGCCCAGCTGGCCGAATTGATCAGCGGGTTGATCGGGATCGTCGGCGGATGCGTCAGGAACGGCAGTTCGAGAAGGCGAAGATCTCCGATGAATTTCGTCCGACCGTCATAACGATCTCCGACCACCTATTCCGGAGCGATGTCTGCCGCCGCATTGAGGATGCGATGCGAGTACGAGAGGCGGAGATCGGCTTTCAATTGTTCGGGACGCCTCAGTCGCGATCCGAGCTCCATATCTCCCGTGTTGGTAGGCCGGCGCCGAATGCAATCAGGACCTCATCCAGCTTCAGCAGGGATGCGGGCTGGGATGTTGGGCAGCTGGCTAAAGCCCGCGAGCAGGCACCCGGCACCTGCGAGGTTGGATTCCTACATACCCACTCTGATGACAGTGGGCTCAGCGATAGCGATATTGCGCATCTGGTCAGCTGCCGCGAACTGTTCAACCTCGCTCGCTACGTGTTTGTGATCGCGACCCCTGGCGTCCGCGGGTGGGAGAAGCCGCAGCTTGCCGCTTGGACTGCACGCGCTGAACTCCTGCTGGACACCTTCCCGACTGGCAGGGTGCTGGTGAGCGGTCTCAGGTCATCCTCCGCTGAGCAGGCCGAGCGCCCCACCGCGCTAGGAGAGAAGTGGGAGGCGCCCAGCGGCTTCGTGGAGGCGCGGCGCTTGCAAGGCCCCAGTGGTGGCCACCGAAAGATTGCTCCGGCTGGAACCGAGCGCCGCACCTGGATATTGACAGTTCGGGCTGACATACCAACGCCAATATGCGTCCTTCTGAGCCCTTCTCCCGCCTTCCATCCTCTGAGGGCGAGAACTATGACCTGACAGTGGCTATCGCCCGGAGAATGGATTAGGACGCGCGAGAGCGCCATCCTGACAGTTCAGGCCTGCCGCTATGAGAGCAGCTGGGCTATCACGATGGCCACGCAGACGAGCAGCGCCACTCCTACGCAGACTCGCAAGATCACCTGTGCGTCAGGCGGCAGCTCACGTAGGTATCGCGTGGAATCGGACTGATGCTGCGCATCGAAGCGCTTACGGGCCTCGCGGTGCCGGATAGCGCGACGGCGCGGCCCGTCGGTGAGCTGATCGGCGTATGACTTGATGATCCGCCTGAGCATCTAGTGTGCCCCTTTCTTGTCTTGCATCTGTTGCGCGAGGCTAGCCTCAAGCTGCGCCGAGCACGTCCACCATCCGCGGGCGCCGGCTTCGGTGCAGGGTTGCGCTTCCTAGCGCGCTGCACCGGCTCCGAGAGCTTGATCTCTCCACCGACGCGCAGCTCCGCTCCGAACTTGAGGCCTCCCCGCCGCTAAGGAAATATTGCCTCCAGCCGCGCAGCAGCTCAGAGGAGCCACGATCACGCGCCACCTGCTCGAGCTCAGCAATCTGCACCTTCAACCGCTCACGCAGCTTCGGACTCGTGTGCTTGCGCCTGGCCAATGCTTTGGCCGCGCGCCACTGGTGCACGATCAGCTGCTCCGCATACACATCGGGTACGCCGGCCATGATCTCATCAGGTGTCATTTCGGGACCTCGAGCGTGACTCCGTTCGAGCAAACAACCGTCACAAGGCCATCTCCGACATCGTTGCTGATCCAAGCTTGCGCGACTGATGAGTTCGGACATGGAGCGCCGCTCACTGCGCCTGGCTTCACCGATGCCGGAGATATCGGCCGATAGACATCTCCAGGTGAGCTCGGCCCGCCGTGATACCAGACGAATGCCGCTAGCCAAATGGCGACGACCAGCCCGAGCGTGACCGCGAATGCGCGAGCGCTCGATGATGCGAACCGAGCCACCACGCCATCACTCACACGGCGGTAGAGCGCGGTACCTGCACCGGCCGGGGACATCATCTCCTCCTCTCAAGCTGCCAGCGCTCAATCTCAGGACGCAGCCACAGCTTCACTCTGCCGGGTCCGAGATCGAACACAGGACGCGGCATATCCGCACGCCGATTCTGGTAGATCCAGACTTCGCGGTTGCTCGCCAGTTCAAGGATCGCTGCGACCTCGTGCGCGTCGATCAGTTCGTCTAGGTAGATGCGGCGCCGTGCCATGCATCCGATTATAGGCGATCGTGTTGCTCCCCGTCAACAAAAATCAGTAGGGTACCTCTTGACATGACGTTGATAGCTGACTACAGTGTGAGTATAGAAATCACACTCACTCAGGAGGCAGCATTGCCCGCCACACTTACCAAAGTCGCAGAGCTGGACTCGCGTGATCGTGAGATCACTCGCGAGCGTATGGCCGCATTTCTTGAATGCTCAGAGCCGAAGGTCGGCGATTACTTCAAGTTCGCTGATGGCGTCGAGCGCCGTATCAGCCACGTGTGGGAGGGATGCGCCGATGACGGCGGAGATCTCGTCCAGACGAGTAATGGCGGATCGTTCTACCTGGGGCATGGCTACTGTTCATTCTCCGGAGGATTGCGTCCGGGGATCAAGGCATCAACCCTGACACGTACCGGCTCGATCCGTGTCCGCTCGTGTTGGTTCTTCCACCACGATTACCGGATCGCGGACGGTGGCGTGGGCATCATGCCGCCGATCTTCGATGAGTGGACGAGTAGCGAGGTCCAGTCATGACCCGCGCCGCTACCCGCCTGGCCCAACCGCGGCCCCCCGGTCGCGTCGCTCGGCTCGGAAACCAGCGTGGTGTGGGCCGTGCCGTCGTCCTCGCGCGGGCACGCCGGTCGGTATTGCGTGGCGGGCGCCTTGGGAGCGTCCCGCCGCGAGGGCCGAGGACGACCGGCACCCACCTCACGGGGACCTCTCTCCGCACGTGAAGCAGCCGAGCGGTGCCATCCCCCAGGGCTCAACGTCGAGCCCGCGCCGTGTTCACGGATCACGTAGTGGTGGCATCATGTCTGTTCACCAGGGATAGGCTAGGACGCTCGCTCTCCTTGTCCACGCGACTCAAGCGCCACCAGGCAACGCGCCTTGTTTCGCCGCTGTCTAGCTTGACGACCGTGCCGTTACGAGCAACCTGGACGACGGTGCCTCGATGTCCGTCTAGGGGGTGCTCGGAGTCCGCGATCATAACGCGGTCGCCGACCTCGCGATGTGGGTGGGAGCTCATCGCCCTACGGTGATTCGTGGGTCCCGAGGTATTGGTAGGTCTGCTTAGTTTGGCAAAGAACCATACCAGCGGACCTCGCCCCGGTCGGTAGGCCAGTGGGAGGCAAGCGAGCACAGGTGGGGCGGCTGTAGGCTCGGGTCCAGCGATGAGTACGGCTCTCGCGATCGACGCATCCGTTCGTGGCGACCGCTGAGGATGGCCTTTGAGGAGCAGCCATGAAGCTCTCGCAGTCCTCGCTGATGCCGACAAGCTCCGCGAGGCGCTTCGAGACAAGAATCAGCGTCAGCTTGCCCAGGAGCTATGCGCGGTTGTTCCCGCTGGGGCAACCGCGACGCCAGCCTGGCAAGGCTATGCGCCACCGCTCTAGGCCGACCTGTCGAACGCGCTGCAACATATAGGACCGCGCATCGCCCCCGTTTCTCTTATCGCCTCACGCGGATCAAACGCTTGACGAACTCGAATTCTTCCTCACGCTGGACGACAATCATCAGCGCCGATACCGCGACGAGGCACGCGGCGGGCAAACCGCTCCAACGAGGGCAAGCGAGGGTGGACCTAATGGGGGGGCGCCACGAGATCGCGAGCACCCCGCGACCCAGCCTCCCGATCGCGCGCGCCGCTGCAATAAGCTGGATCGTGGTGAAATGGCGCTCGACATCACTGCCCGAACCGGTCCTCCAGCAGTTGGATCTTGTGGCTCGCGAGCGTGGCAAGAGCAGGGCGAAGACCTTGGCCGAGATACTCAGGGAGCCGCCCCGTCCTCAGCATGCCGAGATGGACGAGGGGGAGTTCCGTGCATGCCTGGAGGATGGCGTTCGTGGAGGAACGGTCGGAGCGATGCAACTATGGGCCAGTCTGTATCTCCGCGACGAGCCACCCGAGGCTGATGCGGATCCATTCGATGAGATTCGCGAGCAGAAGCTGAAGGTCGTTCGCCCGCATTAGAAGCCGTCTGAGCCTCTGAGCGGTCCTACAAGGGGGATTTCCCCAGAAGTCCACTCGGAAGGCCTCCAGCGGGCTAATATGGGGCGCCTGGGACGCTTCTAGCGCCGAGCAGTAACCCTAGCTGACAGGTTTGCGGTCTCTTTCCAGCTGAATCCCGACCAGCATGCTGAGAATGCACCGGCTGGTCATGTTGGAACTCCACTCCTCCCATTCCAAGTCTTCATCGAGGCCGTTGATTGCCATGTGGCGAGCGAAAGCGGCTGAATCCTCTACGTGCAAGTCCACCGCCTTGGCTGCATCGCTGAGATGAGCGCGCTCCGGCATCGGAACGTCCGCGGCCACGCCTAAGACGCGCTGGTAGGCGCGAGCCAGTGCAGTGAACGTGTCGGTCAACCGGCTACTTCAACAACTTTTTGAGTTCGCCTTCCACGCCCTCAGCCCGAGCGATCTCGGCGAGCTCACTGGCGGTCCACTCCATCTCGGCTTCGAGAAAGTCGATCAGCTTCGAGGCTGCGACCGCCAGTTGCCTCAGCTTCCGGGCTCGAAAGCCTGGCGCTGTCATATTGATGGCGATTTTGCAGATCAACTGCGCGCAGTTCGGCCGGCCGCTCCTGCCTTGCTTGCTCGGTGCGCCGCTCGCACTCAATGTTCTGCTCAATGGCCGCCGCGAGTTCAGCTTCTTTGGCCGCAGCATGCCTCGCGTCCATGGCTGCAATTGGATCAAAATCGGGCACTGCGCTCATAACGTGTCTCCTGACAGTTGCTGGTGTTGACATACGATCGATGGTCAAGCCGCGAGACCTGCCTCGTGAAGTGCTGCCACGGGACACACGCTTCGATGCTTGTCGCTGACGATGCGAGCCACCTCTTGCCGGCGGGATCGTGACAATGCCTCGGGTTATACATGGAGTGTCCCATGGATATCGGCCACTGGTAGGAGTATCTTCATGGGAAATGGCAAGAGCCCGAAGCAAATCCAGTCGGGGATACACAACAGCCGGTCCTCGACCGTCGAACCGGACACCACGCGGACGCAGTCTGAGCCGTGGGCAGGGTGCTAGAGCACGGTGGGCGTCATCCAGAGCGTCGGGTGCCGCTAAGGGCGCATCGCCCAAGCCCTCCTCATCCATCGGTCCGAAGTCCGTGCTCGCAGGTAACTTAGGAATGCGCGTGGGGAGAGGTCGCCCAAACGCGAAGGGCGCGTAGAACTGGTTGTCAGGGAGCGGCGGAAGGCTCGTCAAGGGCCCGCAGGCCGGCGGCAAATCAGGCTGATAGCTGATAGCATCCCGCGGGCGGAAGGTTCACGGCCCGACGTTCGGTCGTCAGCCACACGCACGTAAAGGCAGTCACAGCCCTAAGGGCTTTTATGTCCGTGTCATGCCCGCCAGGAGCGGCACGGGCAAGGATTTGCAAACCACCAACACGCCGTCACATGGTGGAACGACGACGGGCGGCAAGCCATTGAATGATCCGGGCAAGGGTCCTGTTTTGTTGCGGAAGCGACGCCTTAGAGCCCTGACTGGACCTCCCCCGCTTCGCCGGACACTTCAGCGCTTGAGTCGAAAGCCTAGTCGTTGTCGTTGTAGTAGTCGTTGTTGGTGTTGGAAACCCGAAGGGTTTTCAACACGCCGTTGACGTTTTTGACGTTTTCCGCGCGCGCGTGCGCGCGGAGCCGGCGTTGTGGTGGTTGTCCTCGAACTCGACGGGGCTGAGCATCCCGAGCGTGGAGTGCCGCCGCCGCGGGTTGTAGAACCCTTCGATGTACTCGAACACCTCCGAGCACAGCTCCTGGCGAGTCGGCCATGACCGGCGGTGGACGAGCTCCTTCTTCAGGGTCGCGAAGAACGTCTCCGCGACCGCGTTGTCATAGCAGTCGCCGACCGATCCCATCGACCGGGAGATCCCGGCCCGTGTGCACGCCAGGCCGAACCCGAGGCTGACGTACTGCGATCCCTGGTCGGAGTGGTGGATCAGCCCGGGATCGGGTCGGCGGCGCCCCACAGCCATCTGGAGCGCGTCTACGACCAGCTGCTCGCGCATGTGGTCCGCCATGCTCCAGCCGACGATCCGCCGCGAGAACGCGTCCTGCACGGCCGCGAGGTACAGCCACCCCTCCCAGGTCCGCAGGTAGCTGAAGTCCGCGATCCACAGCACGTCAGGCGCATCGGGGCGGAACTGGCGCTCCACGAGATCATCGGCGACGCGAACGCCCTGCACACGGACGGTTGTGCGACCTCGCTTGCGTACCACAAGCCCGGAGATGCCTGCGGCTGCCATCAGCCGCTCGACCCGCTTGCGCCCGACGTTGATCCCGTGCGCCATTCGCAGCTCGGCGTGGATCCGCGGGGCGCCGTACACCCCGCGGTTGGTGGCGTGGATCTCACCGATCTTCTCCGTCATGAACGCGTCGGTGAGCTCACGATCGCTCGGCGCGCGGGTCGCCCACTCGTAGTAGCCCGAGCGAGACACCTCCAACAGTTCACATGCCAGGGAGACCGGGACACCCGAGGCCTTCTCCGCTGAGATGATCCGGTAGGCACTCACCGGGTCTCGGTCTCCCGCGCGAAGAAGGCCGCGGCTCGTTTGAGCAGATCGCGCTCCTGCTCCAGGCGCTTGTTCTCGCGCCGAAGCCTTCGCAGCTCCTCACGCTCGGCGAGCGTCAGCCCGTCATCACGCTCGCGGCGCTCGAGCTGATCACGCTTGACCCACGTCCGCAGCGACGGCTCGGTGACCCCGAGCGACCCGGCCACGTCCTTGATCGTCCGGCCTGACCGAACGAGCTGGACCGCCTCGCGACGGAACTCCTCCGGGTACGGTGGGCGAGACTTCGGCATGCTGGACACCATCCTTTCGAGACGCTTTCAACGAAAGCGCTCCGGTGTCCGGAAAATCGGGGGAATTCCACCGACTCGAGACTCTAGAGGTGCGCTATGGGCAAGAGATGGCAACCGAGACTCCGCTATCACAGGTAGTCACGGGTGACGAGCAAGGCTTGAATGCCTCCAATCTACGGGCGATTGGAGCATCCGTGAGTAACGGTGATCGCCGGTGAATATACGAACTCCATAAGAGCGCGTCGGGCGCGTATCACACCACGGCGGCTTGCCGGCGCAGCACTTCCCAGGCCCGTCGCAGATCGTCCTCGGTCGTGCTCATCTGGCCGACTGCGAGTCGCAGCACGTGAGCGAGCACCGGCAGCTCGCCGACGCGTTCCAGGTAGCTCGCCGCCCAGTCGAGCGCCGCTGCGCCGTCCGCGCGCAGATCGGTCACGGCAGCACCCGAAACCGGATTCCCGCCTGCTGCAGGCGGCCGGTCAGGCGTTCGCCCATCGCGACCGCGGGCGTGAGCTGACCCGCGAGCTCGGGCAACTCGTCGTGGGCCAGGCACAGCGCCGACTCGGCCAGCATCTTCGCCGTCTCACCGTAGCCCGGGTCCCCGCCTGAGACCTCGGTCACCACTCGCGAGCCATCGCCTTCTCCGGCGAAGCGGACGCGAAACCAGCCCTTGGCACGCTGCCCGGGCGACGGACCCTCCCCCGGAGGCTTGAGCTTCAGCAGAGCCTCGCGCGTCGGCGGCAGCTGAGCGAGCGCGATCACTGCACCCGCGCCGGCGGTCAAGGCGATGAGCCTCGGGAGTTGCTCGACGACCAGATAGTGGCTGTAGCTGAACTCCGGGCCGTAGCGTTCGAGCGCGCGCGCCGAGCGCAACACCGTCTGAGGGTCGATCGTTGGCAGGGGCACGACCCATCCGTCGGCCACTCGGTCGCGGTGCGGCTTGCCGGGCGAGCCCTTCACCGAACGCCCTTCGGGGCGGCCCTCGCGCTTCCGGCGCTCAGACGCTGCCTGGGCGCCTTGGCGCAGCCGCCCCATGATCTCGAGGGCGGAGTGATAGGTCCCGCTCGAGAAGGTGCCGCGCGCTGCCACGAACCCGTCGATGTGGATTGGCACACTCTCGGGCAGCTGCGTCACGGTGAACAGCGCGCCGAGGTCGTACGGAATCGAGTCGAATCCGCACGAGTGTACGATCCGGGCGCCGCTGCGCTGCGCTTGCTCGTGATACCGAAGCCACATCCGATCGACGAACTCGGGTTCGCCGGTCAGATCGACGTAATCGGTCCCGGTAGCCGCACACGCCGCGACGAGCGGCTCGCCGTAGAGGATGTATGGGCCGACCGTGGTGATCACGACGCTCGTGGACTCGGCGACGGCTCTGATCGAGGAAGGCTCGTGTACGTCCGCTTGAAGCAGCTGTAGCTCGACGCAAGCTGGATCGATCGTCGCCAATCGGCTGCGGAGTTGCTCGAGCTTGGCGCGGCTGCGCCCCGCCAGCGCTACGCGCGTCCCGGCCGGGGCATGGCGCGCGAGGTACTCCGCTGTCAGTGTCCCTGTGAATCCGGTGGCCCCGAACACGACGATGTCGTGCTCGCGATCAGTCATCGGCTCCGGACAGCTCGCGCGCGAGCCGGATCGCCTCCTCGAGCCCGACCCCGGCCCTCGCCGCCAGCCAGCACGCGACGGGAGCAGCCACGCGTTCGGATGAGTGCGCCGCCTCCCCCGCAAGATCCAGTACTGCCTTGAACTCATCGGTGCTGGGGGGTGCGGTGCCGAGTTTCTCGGCGTAGGCGTCGAGCCATTGACGTGCATTCATGCTCGGGACCCTACGCCAACTCGAGGCCCGGCTCCGCTACCGCGGGCTCAGCCGAGACTCCTCTCGGGCCCGGCCGCCGCACGATGATCGCCACGCTCGGGAACACCAGCACCGAGATCACACCGGCGGTCACGAGCGCCGCGGCCGTCGTTTGGCGCATCTGAACGTCGTGATCGCGACGACCAGCGGCAGCTGCGTAAACAGCGCCAGAGCTTGTGTCGACGATCACGTGATCGCGCAATCCAAACCCCGCTCGTAGATCCGTCTCTGATGCGACCCCCCGGATCGCGGTCCCGCGGGGGAGCGCCGCGCGAGGCGGGGCAGCGCCGCGCGCACCTGGCATCATGGCCCGCTCGCACCGGCGGAAAGGAAAGGCAACTAGATGACAGTCCTCAATGGGAAGGTCGCGATCGTCACCGGCTCGGCGCGCGGCATCGGCCGCGCGGTCGCAGAGCTGCTCTCAGAGCACGGCGCGAGGGTGCTGATCAACGACCTCGACGGCGATGTCGCCGACCAGACTTCGCGGGAGATCGAGGGCGAGACGATCGTGTTCGCGGGTGACCTGACCAAGCCCGGCGTTCCCGACCGGCTCGTCGAGCGGGTGATCGAGGAATGGGGCAAGGTCGACATCCTCGTCAACAACGCCGGCTACACGCTCGACGCCCCGGTCCACAAGATGAGCGACGAGTGGTTTCAGCGGATGCTCGACATCCATTCGATCGTCCCTTTCCGGATGTGCCGCGCGGTCGCCCCCCACATGCGCGAGCCGGCCAAGCGGGAGCGCGAAGAGGGTCGCGAGGTGTTCCGCAAGATCGTCAACACCTCGTCGATCTCGGGGACGATGGGGAACGCGGGCCAGGCCAACTACGCCTCCGGCAAGGCCGCTGTGGTCGGCCTCACCAAGACGCTCGCCAAGGAGTGGGGCCAGTTCAAGATCAACGTCAATGCGGTCGCGTTCGGTTGGATCGAGACCCGTCTCACCGCCCCCAAGGAGGAGACCAACACGATGGAGATCGCTGGTCAGACGATCCAGCTCGGCATCCCCGAGCAGATGCGCCAGGTGGCGCCGTTGCTGGTCCCGCTCGGCCGCTCCGGCACGCCCGAGGAGGCGGCCGGCGGCGTCTTCTTCCTCTGCTCGCCCTGGTCCAACTACGTTCACGGCCAGGTGCTGAGCATCACGGGTGGCCAGCTCGGCGGGATGACGAGCTAGCGAGGCAGTTGATTCGCCACGCCGATCCGGCCCGCGACGCCCTCGCCTGCGCCGCCGTCTACGCGCCGTACGTGCGAGCAGGGGTCGCGTCGCTCGAGGAAGCCGCGCCCGGCGAGCTGGAGATGGCCCAGCGGATCGAGCGCAGCTCGCGCACGCACGCGTGGCTCGTAGCGGAGGTCGACGGGGCGATCGCCGGTTATGCGTACGGCTCCGAGCACCATGTGCGAGCCGCCTATCGCTGGGCGGCGGACGTGACCGTCTACATCGACGCCGCCCATCACCGGCGGGGCATCGGGCGCGCCCTTTATGCGGCGCTGTTCGAGCTGCTCGCTCGCCAGGGCTACTACGTCCTCTGCGCCGGGGTCACGCTGCCAAACGAGGCGAGCGTCGCGCTGCACGAATCGATGGGCTTCACGCCGGTCGGTGTCTACCGCCGGGTCGGCTACAAGCACGGGCGGTGGTGGGACGTCGGCTGGTGGCAGCTGCAGCTGCGCGAGCCCGGACCAGGGCCACCGGCGGACCCGGGTCCGCCGGTGCGACTCGCCGCCGGTGGAGCTCGAGCCGGTGATCAGGCTGGTAGATAACTCTCCGTATGGACATGGAAATGCCCCAGCTTCCGCCCCGCGCCCAACGGCCCACCCCGCCGCGCGAGGCCCCGCGGCCCGCCGCCCCGCCGCGCCCCGCGCCCCGCGAGGCCCCCTACCGCCGACCCTCCTGCTCCAGCAGCAGCGCCAGCGTCGGGCAGGCGTCGGCCGCGCGCCGGGCGAGGCCCATCAGCTCCGGTGGCACCTCCGCCTCGTCGATGATCGGGTAGCCCCAGTCGTCGAGGCGGATCAGCTCAGGGAGCAACTCGGCGCACAGGCCGTGTGCCTCGCACATGATCGGATTGACCCGCAACCGGGCGCTCATGACGCGAGGCTCCTTCGCCGGGAAGCGGCCCGCGGCGGCCCGCCGTTGCCCAACGGAAGCCCCGCCGGCAACGCGGCGCACCGCTCGAGGCGATGCCAGTCGATCTCCGTCTCGAACACGCTCAGCGCGCTCTCGACGAATCGGGCGGCGCCGTCGGGATGGTGGCAGGCCCCGCGGCCGCGGATCTCACCGCTCCACCGAAGCACGCGGTCCAGCTCGCGCCCGTGGGCGACGCCGTCGGCCAGCGCGCCGACGGCGTCGGCGATCGCCCGCAGGCCGTACACGCACGGCCCGCACTGACCGGCGGACTGGGCTGCCAGGTAATCGATCACCCGGGCGCTTTCGTGCAGGCCACATGAGCTCTCCCCGAGCGCGATCAGCACACCCGACCCGAGCGAGCAGCCGACCGAGCGCAGGTCCTCGCGGGCCAACCGGAGCCGGAAGGCTCGCGAGGACTCCACCCAGGTTCCGAAGTAACCGCCGACGAGCAGCGCCTGGAGCGGCTCGGTCGAGCCACCGGCGGCCGCCAGCAGGTCGGTCATCGGCGTCCCGAACGCGAGCTCATAGACGCCGGGCGCGGCGACCGCACCGGAGATCGTGACGAGCGCCGATCCCGGATCGGCGTCGGTGCCGAGCTCGCGATACCAGTGATCTCCGTAGCGGGCGACGAGCGCGATCTGCGCGAGCGTCTCCGGATTCTGAATCAGCGTCGGTCTCCCCCGGTAGCCGCGCTCGAACGGCCGCGGGGGCACGAACGTCGGCTTTGGCACGCCATCGTTGAGGTAGTGCACGACCGCGCTCTCCTCGCCCGTGACGTATCCCTCTGACCCGGCGATCAACTGGATCGTCACCGGATCCGAGCGCAAGGAGATCGCACCCTCGAGCGACTGAAGCGTCCCGAGCGCAGTTTCGCCGACTTTGATCAGGATCTCGGCGGCCCCAATCGTGCTCGCGGCGAGAACCGCACCGTCCAGGACCAGGTGTGGCAGGCGGGCGAGCAGCAACCGGTCCTTGGCGCTGGCGGGCTCGGTTTCGCTTCCGTTGATGACCAGCGCCGCGCCCTGCCGCCGCTCCGCCACCGAGCGCAGCTTCACCGCCGTCGGGAAGTCGGCACCGCCGCGCCCGCGCAGCCCGCTGCGCTCGACCGCATCGATCAGCTCACGAGGTTTCATGCGTGGCATCGGCCCATGCACACGCTCGTGATCGGCGAGCGTCATCGGCCCGCCACTGGCGTCGAGCCCGGTGAGCAGGCGAGGCAGCCCCTGCGGTCCGTCGGCCCAGGTGGTCATGGGCTTCCGCTCCCGGGAGCGGCAGACAGGGTCCCGGTCACGTTCCCGGTCTGGCTGTCGACGTTCAGGCTCGCGCGCAGCTCGAGCACGGATCCCGACCCGTCCGCGACCCGCGCGAGGAACTGATCGCCTTGCAGCGAGAGGATCCGCCCCTCCATCACCGATGGCAGACCGTCGGCGAGCAGATCGACCTGGCTTCCGGTCAGGGACAGGCCACCGCCGCCGAGCGGGGCACCGGCGAGACGCACGCGCAACCTCCCGCGCGCGCCGCCGGTCAGTCGCAGGGAGAGATCGACGATCGCCCCTCCGGACTCGGGGGTCTGCTTGACGGAGCCGGCGAGTCGGGCCGCGAACGGCGCGCTCAGCGTGCGCGCGGCCGTCCCAGTGCTCGGGTGCGTCGTGACGTCTGCCGCGACCGGGCGGTAGGTCTTGGCGAGCAATGGCACCGGGGTTCCCGCCCGCCGGGCCCAGCCGCGCTGGATTGGACCCTGGAGCGTGAAGATGGCGATTCCCAGCGGAGCCGCGATCGTCAGCGCGATTGCCGACCGGCGGCGAACGGCATATTCGGGCTCCGCACGAGCGATCCGGACGAGCATCGCGCTCATCACCGCGAGCACGCACGCGAGGGTGATCGCCAGCACCCAGCCGAGCTTGGTGTCGCTCCCGGTTCCGAGGCCGTGGAGCACGGCAACCGGCCAGCTCGCGTAAGCCAGCCAGTGGACAGCGCGCCAGGTCTGGTAGCCGAGCCGGCGCCGGATCAGGCTCGTGATCACGAGCGCCAGCAGAAGGTCGAACGACAGCGCGCCGAAGCCCACCCACAACGGCCGGTACTTCGAGACGAAGGGAATCACCGCATCGGTCAGCTTGATCGGGGCAAAGCTGTCGAGCACGCTCGTCGCGATGTGCAGCAACAACACGACGATCACCAGCAGCGATACGTCGCGATGCAGCGTGTCGATCGCAAATCGCGGCCAGCGCGGCGCGACGGCGAACCTGAGCGAGCCAAGGATCCCGAGCACCACGCTGACGGTGAGCAGAACCAGCACGGCGATGCCGGTGCCTCGCGTCAGATACCAGTAGGCGCTCGGACCGGCGGCGGCGAAGGAACTCATGCCGGGGCCCTCCGGGGCACGCCGAGAAGGTCATCCCCTTCCGCGGGCCACCCCGCGAGATGCAACACGGTTCCGTCCACGCCGACGAGCCTGCTGGGCAGCGCGAGGTCCTCCAGCCATCCGACTGCGTCGGACCCGCGGACGATCGTCGCCGTGCTCGCGATGTTCGCGTCCAGGCAGCAGGCCGCGGTGACGCTCGCCGTCCGCCACACCTCGATCGCCGGAGCGCCCGTGGCGGGATCGACAAGGTGGTGGACGGTTCCGTCCCCGGCCCGCCAGCGCCGCACCGTGGTGCTCGAGGTGGCAAGCCCTCCGGATCGGAGCGCGATCCACTGGCCCGGCGCCTCGAGCCCGGAACGATGATCGTCGGTCACGCGGACGCGCCACCCCGGCTCCGGCACCGGTCCGGCGATCGAGATGTCGCCGCCGAGCGACACCAGCGTTCCGCAACCGGCGCGATCGAGAGCCGCCGCCGCTGCGTGGTCGGCGGCGAGCGCCTTGGCGGTCGCCCCGAGGTCGAGCTTGACCCCTAGCGCCACCCGGATCGTCCCCGCTTCTGGGTCGACCTGGACGCTCTGCCATCCGGGCACGGACGCGATCGAGACGCTCGAACGGGCTCCCAACGATTCGAAGTCACGGTCGTAGCCGAGCGCGATCAGCGCCTCGCCGACGGTCGGGTCGACATCGCCGGCGGTCAGCCGGGCGGCCCTCAGCGCCGCCTGCACCGCATCGATCAGCAGCGCGCCGGCGCGCACGGAGGAGCCGGCGGCGCGGTTCACGGCGCTCAGCTCCGAGTCCTCGCGAAACCGCGAGCACGCGTGGTCGAATGCGGCGAGGGTCTCCTCGACCGCCTCGCGCGCGGGCCCGAGTTGCCCGGGCTCGGTCACCGCCACCAGGGCGGTCGTGCCGAGCGCCGGGAATCGGGCGCGAGAGTCGGTGCGCGTGATCACCGGAGCCCTGAGACGATCACGAGGCGCCGGACACAACCGCGCCGCCACCACCCGACGGAGCAGCGGCCGCAGCGGGTGGTGCTGCTGATTGGGAGGGAGCCGGCGCAGGCTCTGATGGGCCGGAGGACGCCTGAGGCACCTGCCCCGGTCCCTGCAGGAGAGCGTTTGGAGGCGCGAGCGGCGGCATCCGTTTGACGGAGGCTGGACTGGTCGTGGCGACTTGTGCGCTGGGGCCCTCGCGAGCAGCGGGGCGCGCGGCGAGCGTGCGGCCCGGGGCGATCGTCGAAACCAGCGCCGCCAGCCCGGCCGTCAGCGCAGCCGCCCCGGCGATCACCCAGGCCCGCGTCCGGCCAATGCGCTTCAGTGCCGCATCGCGCTGGAGCTGCGCCGGCGACGGTTTGCGTCGCGCAGCGCTCCGCGTGTCAGTCCCAGCCATGTTCACAATATGCGCTGAGTCGATCAGCTTTCGATAAGAGCCAGATGAGAATTGTCCTACTGGCTGCGCGGCGCCGCCGCCGGCAGATCGACCGTAAAGGCCGAGCCGGCAACGGTGACCCGGCCGTCGTGGCGCTCGACGATCGCCGCCACGATCGATAGCCCCAACCCCGATCCCGGTCGGTCAGAAGCATCCGGTCCGCGCCAGAAGCGCTCAAACAGGCGATCACGCTGTGACGGGTCGGGGCCGAGGCCCTCGTCCTGGACGGTGAGCAGCGCCCGATCACGATCGCGCCTGACCGTGATCGTCGCGCGACCGTCCGAGGGACCGTGCACGAGCGCGTTCTCGATCAAGTTCTCGAGCACCCGGCGGATTGCGGGCTCGTCCGCTCGCACCTGCACGGCCTGCACCTCACCCAGCCGGACTCGTTCGCTCGAGACCTCGGCTTCACGCGCTACATCACGCGCGAGGTCGCCGAGATCGAACACGCTCAGCTCACCCATGGTTGCCGCCTCTCGTTCGAGCACGAGCAGCGCGTCGACGAGCCGCGCGAGCCGTGCCGCGTCGCGTTCCAGATCGGCGAGGACTTCGGGGTCGGCTCCGTGGCGGGCGGCGTACTCGGCGTTCCCGCGCAGCGTGGTGACCGGCGTGCGCAGCTCGTGCGAGGCATCGGCCAGGAACCGACGCTCGCTCGTCCGAGCCTGCTCGAGCGACGCGAGCATTCGGTTGAGCACGCCCGTGAGCTTCGAGATCTCGTCTCCGGCGCCCGCGTCGGGCAGCCGCCGTGCCGGGTCCGCGGTTCGCTCGATCTTCCCGGCGCCAGCCGCAAGCCGGCGCAGCGGACGTAGTCCACGACGCGTGAGCAGCGCAGCGGCGAGCACCGCCAGCAGGGCGGCGGCTGCGCCGCTGAGCGTCAGCACGATGCTGAGGTGATGGATCGTCTGCGAAATGTCGGTCGTGTCGGAAGCGGCGAGCACGGCGCCGCCCGCTGCCGCACCCCCGGCCTGCGCGATCGGTGCAGCGTACATGCGGAACGACCGGCCCGTTATCCGGATCGTCTCGAAACCTGGCCGGCCCGCGCGAAGCGCCTCGTCCACGAGCCGGTCCTCGGGAAGGAGCTGCACGCCGAGCGTCAGCGACCGGGCCAGGATCCGCCCGCGGGCGTCGATCACCTCGACCACGATCTGACGTCCGGAAACGGGACTCTCGAGCGCCCCCGGCGCACCCAGCACGGCCGGGGCAGAGACGGCGAGTTCCGCGACCGCCTGCGCGCGCTCACGCAGGGCCGTATCGAGCGATCCGCGCAACTGATGAGAGACCAGCAGCACGCTCGCCACGCCGAACAGGAGGACCGCGACGACGATCGATCCTCCGGCGGCCATCACGAGACGACCGCGGAGCGTTCGCGGAACGTTGAGGAGCCGGCCCAATTGATCGCAACTGTACGGCGCTGGCCTTCACGCCCGCACCGTGAAGCCGGCACCCCTAACGGTCCGGATCAGGGGCGGCGCCCCGAGCTTGCGGCGCAAGCGCGTGACGTAGCGATCGACGACGTTCGCCTCCGCGGCCCCGTCCCAGATCTGCTCGATCGCTCGCTCACGGGTGACGGTACGTCCCGGCTCACGCAGCAGCACCTCGAGCAACGCCGCTTCGCGTCCGGTCAACTCGACGCTGCGCGCGCCCCGCGTGACCGTCCGCGCCCCGACGTCGAGCGTCAGGTCCGCGTAGGAGAGCAGCGGCCCGGCTTCGGAGCCACGGCGCACCAGCGCGCGCAGCCGCGCAACCAGCTCCTGTAACGCGAACGGCTTGACGAGATAGTCATCCGCGCCCGCCTCGAGTCCGGCGACGCGATCGGGCACCGCGTCGCGAGCGGTCAGCATCAAGATCGGGGTAGGCAATCCCTTGCCACGCAGCCGCCGGCAGACCGCGAGCCCGTCGAGCACCGGCATCGCCACATCGAGCACGATCACGTCCGGCGCAAGACGCTCGACCGCGACCAGGGCCGCGCCGCCGTCGGGCGCGACGTTGACCTCGAAACCCTCCGCCGAGAGCGTCCGCTCGAGCATCCGGCGCAGGGGCGGATCGTCATCGACGACCAGCACTCGCTCCCGGCGGGCGGCTTCAGCCACCAGCGACGTCGCGGCGCAGGAACACCAGGTACGCGGCGGCGAGCGCGGGGAGTCCGTACAGGGCGCAGACCCAGGCGGCGCGGACGATCGGCGCCCAGTCGATCGGCGTGCGCAGCAGGCCCTGCCAGGCGTTGAACTGCGTGCTGAGCAGGTACGGCTGCAATGAGCCCAGTCCAGGGAGGATCCCGACCAGCTGAATCAGCAGCGAGATCATCAGCGTGCCGACCACCGCCGCAGCGCTGTTGCGCGTGACCGTGGACAGCAGCAGCCCGATGCAGACGATCGCTGCGATCGGGATCAGGTACACGAGCAGGCTCACGTACACGAGCTCGAGCGCCTTCGGCGCCGAGACGATCGTGCCGGACAGGCTCTGCAGCGAGTTGAACCCCGACTGGAGACTCCCCGCGAGAACCGCCACCGTCCCGCTCAACAGGATCGCGGCGATTGCGTAGGTGGACGCCGCGGCCGTCTTCCCGGCGAAGATCTGTCCCCGCTCTAGCGAACGAGTGAGGATCGTCTTCAGGGTGCCGTTGTGATCCTCGGAGGCGAAGATGTCGCCGGCGACGAGCGCGGTGATCAACGGGAACAGCCAGACCGCGCCGAACAGCAGGATCACCAGCGGCACGGCCAGCCCGCTGCGGGTGAGGTAGGAGGAGAACGCGAAGTCCCCGCCGTGCTTGTCGTGACGGAAGTGAACCGCGACGACGAAGATGATCGGCACGAGCACTGCCGCGCCGAGGCCGAGGTAGGTGCGCTTCTGGTAGCGGAGCTTGGTCAGCTCCCAGCGGTAGACGGTCGCGACTCCGGGGCTCACCGAGCCGCCTCCACCGTCTCCGGCCGCCGGCCGTTGGTCGCGTCATCGCCCTCGGTGAGCGAGAAGAACAGATCCTCGAGCGTGATCGTCTGCGGCGCCAGAGCTTGGATCAGGGCCCCTGCCTCGATCAGCGCCTGCGAGAGGTCGGCGACCGCGTCCTCCTCGGCCGTGAAGCTGATCCGGCCGTGCTCCTCGCGGACTTCGTTGACTCCGCGCTGCGCGCGGCACACCGCCAGCGCGCGCTCGTCGTCGGTCGTCGAGAGCCGGTAGGTCGCCCCCGCACCGCGCTTCAGCGTCGCGATCTCGCCCTCGTAGACGATTTCCCCTCGGCGCACGATCGCGACGCGGTTGCAAAGATCCTCGACCTCGGCGAGCAGGTGGCTCGAGAGCAGCACCGTGATCCCGTGATCGGCAAGGCGCCTGATCAGCACCCGCATGTCGCGCATTCCGGCCGGGTCGAGACCGGTCGCCGGTTCATCGAGCATCAGCAATCGAGGCTCACGCAACAGCGCCGCCGCAATTCCAAGCCGCTGCTTCATCCCGTGTGAGTAACCGCCGACGCGATCGCCGGCCCGATCGGTGAGCTCGACCGTCTCGAGCGTCTGGTCGATCCTTCGTGAAGCGCCATTCCCGTCGAATGCTCCCAGCAGCTCGAGGTTCCGCCGCCCGTTCAGGTACGGATAGAAGGTCGGCGCCTCAACGAAGCCGGCGACCCCTTCGAGCGCGTGAACGCTCTCCATCGGGTCGCGGCCGAACAGGCGCACCGTACCTGCCGTGGGCCGGATCAGCCCCAGCATCATCCGCAGTGATGTCGTCTTGCCGGCGCCGTTCGGCCCGAGGTAGCCGTACACGTCGCCGGCGTGGACCGTCAGGTCCACGCCGGCGACGGCGGTCAAGTCCCCGTAGCGCTTGACGAGGCCACGGACCTCGACCGGGGGCGGCTCCGCCCCCGCGGTTGGATCTAGGCTCATCGCTTCGGGGCGGCGAGCGCCCGGGCGGCGAGATCGGCCGCAGTCGGGGGCACCGAACCGGCGACCGTGTAGCCAACGCCGTTGCGACTGAAGCGGATCAGCGTCCCGAGAGCTGTGTCGAGCTCCTGACCGGTGGCGCCGTTGACCGACACGGTCGGGAGGTTCAGACCCTGATGATCGCTGCTCTGGCTCGAGGCGGTCGTCTTCGCCGTCTGCTCGATCACCGCGATCACGCCGACGTTCTGCCCGTAGGTGAGGAGCGCTGCCGGGCTGCCCTTCCAGTCGAGCAGCGTCACCGACTGGCGCCGCAATCCGACCAGCGTCTTCGGCGCCACGAGCGCAAACGGCAGATGACGCGCTACCGCGGCGACCCCGGTCACCTCGGCACGCCGCTTCGCACCGTGCTGCTTCGCGCCATGATCGGCGGCCGAGCCGCTGGGCGTCGAGACCGTCACGACCTTCGCACCGTTCGGCTGTGGGATCTCGATGTCGGACGAGGGGACCGGCCCGAAGGAGATGTGGGTCGCCTTCAGCTGGAGCACCGGCGTGCCGTCGTTACGGGCATAGACCGCGATCCGGAGCGGGACCCCGCGCGCCGCATCCCAGGCGAGCTCGCCCGCACCGAGCAGGCCGCCGTCGTGCTTGGGCGAAACGCGCACCGTGTAGGCCGCCCGTCCAGCAACGTCGCCGGGGCGCGCGCCCGATAGATCGACGTGCGCCATCAGGCGGCCGATGTCGGACTGGATCTGGGCCACCGACGGGATCGCTTCCTGCTTGGCCTTCGCGTTGCCAGAGGCGGATGTGTCCGCCGGCAGCTTGCCCTCATAGATGGTCTTCGAGGTCGGGTCGTAGATCCAGAACGATCGGCCGCTCACGACTACCTGGGCGTCGCCGTTGTCGCCCTGAAGCTCGAGCCGCATCTGGTGGTTGCTGGAGATCCACAGGCGTCCACTCGCGCCGTTGAGAATCGGATCGGACCCCTGAATGTCGCTCGCATCGATCAGGTGGTTCGTGAAGCTGATCCGGGCGCTGATGCCCTGCGGGGCCGAGGCCGAGAGCCCGGTGTGAATTGCCTGGGCAAGGCTCCTTTTCGCTGGCACCGGATCGCTGCCGGAGGCCGCCACCGCGATCGCCGTGCCGGCAGCGATCAACGCGACAACACCGGCGATCGTCGCCAGCAGGCGTCTCGTTGAGGCTGTGCGCAGGAACTTCATGACGACTCCACCTTTCTTCGTGACAGGAGTCACGGTAGGCCAGAAGCTTGAAATTACTTTGACAGATGGCCGCGTCTGCGACCATCGAGCTTGGTGACCGCGCCGGCGATAGCTCTCCCACCAGGCCCGCGGCTTCCGCGGATTCTCCAGACCGCCGGATTCTTGTTCGCCGGGCCTCGGTTCCTCGAGTCCTGCCGGCGCCGGTACGGCGACGCGGTCACGTTCGGGACGCTGTTCGACTCCCGATTCGTGATGCTGTTCGATCCGGCGCTCGTGAAGGAGCTCTTTCAGGGTCCCGGCGACCAGCTCCATGCCGGCGAGGCGAACGCGCTGCTCGCGGCGTGGCGATGTCTTCTCGTCGCTGCTACTTGCGGAGGACGAGCACGGCGAACGACTGAGCGACCGCGAGGTGCGCGACGAGCTCGTGACGCTGTTGCTCGCGGGCCACGAGACCACCGCCACCGGCCTGGCCTGGACATTCGATCTGCTGCTTCATTCTCAGCCTGTGCTCGCGCGCGCTCGCGAGGGCGACGATGCCTACCTCGACGCGGTCGTCAAGGAAGCGCTCCGGGTCCGCCCGGTGATTGCAGGCATCGGACGCGCCGTCCGCGGTGAGCCGTTCCGCCTGAACGGTTACGTGATTCCACCCGGGGTCGAGATCACCCCATCGATCCGCATGATCCATCGTCGCTCTGATCTCTATCCGGACCCGAAGGCATTCCGGCCCGAGCGATTCCTCGATGACGATGCGCCTGACACCTACAGCTGGATTCCGTTCGGCGGCGGCGTCCGCCGCTGCCTCGGTGCGAGCTTCGCGCTGATGGAGATGCGCGTCGTCCTGCGACAAGTGCTCGAGCGAACAACGCTCCGCGCCGCTGATCCGGAGCTCGAGAAGGTTCAGTTCAGGGCGATCACGCTCGCCCCCGAAACCGGCTTGCGGGTGATTCAGGAGCGGGCGCCCGCTGCTCGCACCGAGCCGGCGCAGCGACCTGGACGTGATCGAGGACGACGATCCGCGTGAGCCGGCGGGCCATCACGATCGTGCTCCGCAGCCGGCCGTCCCGCCGCCGGTAATGATCCCGACGGACGCCCTCCACCTCGAATCCAGACCGCGGCACTTCCCCCTCCCTCGATCGCCTCCCGCAGGCGCTGGGCTCGCTCCTCGACGTCCACCGGCGGCCCGGCGCCCAGAAATCCTTCCACCGCGACGGCTGCGATGACCAGCGCCAGGCTCCGCGCTTCCTCGGTTCGAGCCAGGCGCACGACCATCGAGTCTCACCGCGTGCCGGTCGCGTAGCGCAGGATCGACAGATCAGTCAGCCACTCGACCGGCGCGAGGTCGTCGGTGTAGACAGGGCCTCCGCGGAGCGCGGGTGCGAGGCGCACACCGACGACCGTGGCGAGGCCGTCGAGAGCCGGCGGAATCGAGCCCGGCAAGGCGAGGATCCGGCTCGACGATAGCGACCCGTCGCTCGCGAGAACCAGCGAGTTCGCGGTGCTGACGGGATCACGCATCACCGACGGGAACACCGCTGCGAGCGTTGCCGAGACCGCCTTCTCGAGTCCGTCGGAGCCGGGGATGTGCCCGACGTTGACGATCACCACACCGCCGGGCCGCAGGTGGTCTCTGATCAGCGAGAAGAACTCGCGGGTGACCAGGTAGAAGGGGATGTACGGCTGCCGGTAGGCGTCGACGAAGATCGCGTCGTAGCGCGCCTTGCTCTCCTCGAGCCACGGACGCGCATCGGCGGTGTACAGATGCAGCCGCGGGCCCCGCAGGTCGAAGTAGCGCTTGCCGATCGTGGTCAGCTCTCCGTCCAGCTCCACCGCGTCGACACGGGTCGAGGGAAAGAAATGGCCGTAGGCCCGAGCCACTGTGCCAGCGGCGTCGCCGAGGATCGCGATCCGTCCCGCGACCCCTCGCTGGCCGGCGAACGGCAGCGCGAGGAAATCGTCCCAGTAGCCTCCGGTCAGGTAGCTCCCCGGCAAGTACAGCGAGTGGATCGCGACTCCCTCGTTTAGTTGGAGCCACCGTTCGCCGCTCCGGAACTGAAGCACTCGGGCGTACTGATACGGCGTCTCGGTTTCGAAGATCACCCTCGCGCCCGCCACGTCTGCCCCGACGGCAGCCGGCGGGACCGCCAGCAGAGCACCGACCGCGACTGGTATCAGCAGGAAGCGGCGTGACCGCAGTCCCGGCGCCGAGACGATCGCGAGCGCCAGCGCGAACACCAGGAACGTCCGGTGAGTGCCGATCAGAGGAATCAGCAGCAGTGCCGAGGCGAATGTTCCGACCAGCGAGCCGGCGGTCGAGATCGCATACAGCCGCCCCGTGACCGTCCCCGTGTCGCTGACTCGGGCGAGCGCGAGGCGGTTGGCGTAGGGCGCGACCGTCCCCAGCAGAATCACCGGCACCGCGACCAGCACCAGGACCGCCACCAGCGACCCGAGGAACCCGCCGACCGACAGCGCCCCCAGCGCCTTGACCGAGAGTCGCAGGAACGGGTCGGCCACGAACGGCACGAGCGCGAGCAGCGTCCCGGCCGCAAGCACGATTGCGCACAGCCCGCGCAGGTCGGCTCGGCGGTCGGCCAGCTTCCCACCGATCGCGTAGCCGGCGGACAGCGCGACCAGCACCGTCGCAATCGTGTTGGCCCAGATGATCGTCGAGGCGCCGAAGTATGGGGCGAGCAGCCGGGCGGCCGAGATCTCCGCGCCGAGGCTCGAGGCACCGACGACGAACGCGATGATCCGCACCGCCGCCGCGGCGGTGCTTCCTGCGCCTTCGAGGGGTGGGTCGGCGAAGGCTCCGGCACGTGAGCGGGAGGCCTCAGGTCTGCGGGGTGGCGGTCGGGCTTAGTGACGCTCACCGTCGCCGGGACCCTAGCGCTTGCCCGGTTCGTGCATGATTCGCTGTGGTGCTGCTCTACGACTCTCAGGCCTCGGGCAACTGCTACAAGGCCCGGCTGCTGTTCGCCCATCTCGGCATCGACTATCAGCGCCGCGAGCTCGACGTGATCGACCGCTCCAACCGTTCCGAGGTACTCGGCGATCTGAACCCGGCTCTGCGCGTCCCGACCCTCGTGCTCGACGACGGCCGAGCGCTCGCCGAGTCAAACGCGATCCTGTTCTACTTCGCCGACGGCACGGATTATCTGCCGCCCGATCACTATGAGCGTGCGCAGGTGCTGCAGTGGCTGTTCTTCGAGCAGTACAGCCACGAGCCCTACATCGCAGTGGCGCGCTTCTGGAGGCTCGCCGGAATCGAGCCCTCGCGGCCTGAGCGCGAGGCGAAGCTCGCCGGCGGCCGGGCGGCGCTCCGAGCGCTCGAGCGCCACTTGTCCGAGCGCTCGTTTCTGGTCGGGCAGCGCTATTCGATCGCCGACATCGCGCTGTACGCGTACACGCACGTTGCTCCAGAGGGCGGCTTCGAGCTGGATTCTTGCCCCAGCGTGCGGGCCTGGCTCGAGCGAGTCGCCGCCCAGCCGCGTCACGTCGCGATCACGGACTGACGGATGCTCGATTTCCTCGAGCGACCGGCTGTAGGCGACCCCGCGGGGATGCTGATCCTTCACCACGGCCGCGGCACGGACGAGCGTGACCTCTTGCCGCTCGGCGACGCGCTCGACCCGCAGCGTCGGCTGCACGTCGTCACCCCTCGCGCACCGCTGCGATTGCCGGGCTCACCGGGTTTTCATTGGTACCTGGTGCCGCGTGTCGGATATCCCGAACCCCGCGACGTTCGAGAGCGCAGTCGAGCAGCTCGCCGCACTTCACGACCTGCTGTGGGAGCGCACCGGCGTTTCCCCGGAGCGGACGGTGCTCGGCGGTTTCTCGATGGGCACCGTGATGAGCTACGCGCTCGGCCTCGGCAGCCGGCGTCCGCGACCCGCGGCGATCCTCGCGTTCTCCGGTTTTCTCCCGACGGTGGAGGGATGGCAGCCGGATCTGCCCGCTCGCGAGGGTCTGCCCGTGTTCATCGCTCACGGCCAGGCCGACCCCGTGATCGACGTCGGCTTCGCGCGGCGCGCGCGCGACCTGCTCGAGCGCGCCGGCCTGCAGGTCACCTACCGCGAGTCGAGCGCCGGCCACCACCTCGATCCTGCCGACATTCCTGCCGCGAGCGAGTGGCTCACGGGCGTGCTCTCACCACCGGCGTAGAAGGGGCGGCCGGGACCTCGGAGGCCCCGGCCGCCCGTCAACCACACGCTCACGGGCTGGACAGAGGCTGCCCGGTCGACGGGTCGAGGAACAGTTTTCGGCCGTCTTGCCGGTGGCCATCGAAACGGAACATCCCCGCCAGATCGAACGGCACCCGCTCGTAACGGTCGGTGCCCGCCAGTACCTGATCGGCCGAGCCGGGAATCTCCGGGAGGTTCGGGGCTATGAAGCACAACCGTCTTCGCCGTCTGGTCCGCCAGCTGCCCGGCGACCCGCCGAGGCCAGTTGTACTCGATCAGGTTGATGATCGAGGCCTGGTCACTGAGATTGTGGTCGACGTAGTTGTGCTTCGCGACCGGCGAGATCACCAGCATCGGCAGCCGCGGACCGAAGCCGCAGCGACCCTGCTTTACAAGTCGTGATCGGCGGTCGGACGGAGCGCAGCGCCCGCCCGGGTTAGGCTGCGCGCGATCAGATCGAGCAGGCCGTCGCCCGCGCTCGCGGATGCTGACGTTCGGCGCCGGCATCCATCACTGCCTTGGCGCCAACCTGGCCCGGGCGGAGCTGCAGGAGGCGATCGCGTTCCTAGCCGAGCGGGCGGGCGCGGTCGAGCTTCACGGCGCCCCGCAGTTCGGTACTGCGTCGGGGATCTACGGGCTCGAGTCGCGTCCGCTGATGCTCGAGCTCTGACCCTCGATCAGCCGGCCCCCAAAGCGCGTCGTCCCCGAGCGGCTGACGCACGGCGTGTCCGGCGGCGACGAGCTCGAGTAGCGCGACCTCTGCGGCGGCCCGGTCGGGCACGTCGTTGCCGTTCGTCATCAGCGCCGCGACCTCTTGCGTCGTCAGGCCATCCGGAAAGCGCTCCAGCAGCGGCGCGGGCGTCTCCGGGACCGCGTGCCGCTCGAGGGTCGGGCTCAGGTTCGCGACCAGCACGTCGTAGGCCTCGACCGCCTGAAAGCCCCCGGCGAGCAACCGCCGCCCGTCGCACTCGAACACGACCGACGGCGCGGTGAAGCGCACCGGGCCATCGCTTCTCGACGTCTTGCCCTGCAGCTCGGCCGGCGAGCCGGCGGCCGTTCGCGACTCGGCACGATCCCGTTCATACGCCTCGGTGACCTCGGAGTCGTCGAGCCGGGCAATGATCGTCCCGGATTCGATCCCGGGCAGATCGGCGAGCACGGCGGCGAGCTGCTCGTCGTCGTCGAGCAGCAGCGGCGTGGTGAAGTTCGCGAGCTGCAGCGCTCGAAACACCCGCCACTCGCTCCCCGGTTGCTCCAGCCGAGCGGCCACCACCGCCCGGCAGGCCCGAGCGGTGGCGCTGGCCCGCGCCTTTGGCGCGGGTGAGAAGGGCATTCCGTACCGCTGCCGGAATCTCACCTGCCCGAGCGCGCCCTGCAGCGGCGTGTAGCCGCGGGCCTCGTACTGCGACGCGGCCTCGGTCAGGCCGATCACGACCAAGCGCCACTCGAGCTGATCGCCATAGCGCCACTCGATCACGCGCAGGGCGGGGCTTTCCGAGTAAGCCCACGGACATGCCGGATCGTTGTAGAGCGTCGCCGAGACCATTCGATTGATGCCTCAATCATAACGACGCCTCGAGTCTTTCCAGCAGCGCTACCTGCGCCGGATTGACCCGCTCCCGAGCCTCCCTCAGCGTGAACCACTGGGCGCGATCGACCTCCGGGAACTCCTGCATCTTGCCCGACCGGGGTGGCCATTCGAGCGCGAATGTGTTGCTCGCGAGCGCCGTGACGTCCAGGTTCCCCTCGAGCGCCCACGCGGACACGACCTTGCCGGACTTCTGCCTCACCTCGCCGAGTTCCAGCACCTGCCCGTCCGGCGGCGAGATTCCCAGCTCTTCCGCGAACTCCCGGCGCGCCGCCGCTAGCCCATCCTCTCCCGGTTCGTACTCGCCCTTCGGCAACGACCAAGCGCCCGCGTCCCGCCTCGCCCACAGCGGCCCGCCAGGGTGCACGAGCAGCACCTCGAGCGCCTGATCGCGCCTGCGATACAGCAGGATGGCGGCGCTCCGAGCAGCCATTGCCTCATCGTAGTTCGAGCTCGTAGCGCTGCATGATGATCGGCGGCCCCCATTGATCGGTCGGGCGCGAGCCGACGATCCTGAAGCCTGCGTCGCGGTAGAGGTGAGCGGCGGCAGTCAGCGCGCTGAACGTCTCGAGCTCGAGCCTGCGTATTCCGGCGGCGCGCGCCGCCGCCAGCAACTCCCTCAGCAGCGAGCGCCCGACGCCCCGACCGCGTAACTCCTGGTTGAGCACGAACCACCGGACCCGCCCGGTGCGGGCGCCCTCATCGGTCAGGGCGACGGCGCCACTGAGGCTCTGCTCCCGCTCGACGAGCCACACTCCACCGCCGGCATCGGGCCAGCCGCGCGCGATCGCATCCTGCACGGACCGGGCCACCGACGCCGCGAAGCGCCCGTCGAGGCGGCCTCCGGCGGCTGATCGAGAACTTGGGCGCCAATCCCGCTTACATCCTCGGCCGGCGCTGGGACTACCTCGCATGGAATAGCGCCGCCTTCGCCGTGTTTGGCGACTTCGACACCATTCCGCGGGCGTCTCTCAATCATGTCTGGGTGCACTTCATGGACCCGGCACGCCGTGAGCTGTTCCCCGACGGGAGCGGAGTTCCCGGTTGCTCGTCGCCAAGTTCCGCGCCGACAGCGCACGCCACCTCGGCGATCCAGCGTTCGAGGAGTTGATCGGAGCGCTACGGCAGTCGAGCCCGGAGATCTGCAAGGCGTGGAAGCGCCACGAAGTGGCCGTGACCGGGGAAGGTAGGAAGCAGGTCCACCATCCGCAAGCCGGTCTGATGCTCTTCGAGCACGCCGTCTTGCACCCCTCGATCGACCCGGAGCTCCGCCTGATCCTCTACACGCCGTTACCCGAGCACGACAGCCCCGCCAAGCTGGCAAGACTGCTGAACCGCGCCTACCAGCTCCCGCAGCGGAGGGGGCCGCAGGCGGGTTTTGGCGAAGTCTGAGCGCCGGACCGGCATGAAGAACGAATTGACGGTCCCCCAGGGATACTACGCTCGGCAATCGGGGCGCGTGGTGCCTGCCCGCCCCGGTTAGGCCAGGAACACCGTCTGTCCCGGCTCCGGCGAACGAAGCCGGTCGCTCAGGCCCGCCGCCGCAAACGCTCCGCGGACATCGCCGGCATGTGAGCTGAAATGTTCCCAGCCGTCCTGGTGGATCGGAACGATCACGGCCGGATCGAGCACTCGGGCAGCCTCCACCGCCGTAGCGGCCGTGAGCGTCAAGAACGCCTCGCCCCATGCCGCCGGCACCTGCGCACCGCCGAGGAACAGCACTGCGACCGAGATCGGTCCGTGCTCGGAGGCGACCGCGCGCACCACGTCGACCGAGGCGTTGTCGCCGCTGACGTAAAGCGTCGGCAGGCCTTCGCCCCGCAGCACGAAACCGGTCACCGGTCCGTTCTTGGCAGCGACGTCTGGTGGGCCGTGCTCCGCCGGCACCGCGCTGACAGTCACCACGCCTCCGTTCGGGCGCTCGAGCGTGACCGCATCCCCGGCTGTCATTCCAATCGCTCCGCCACCGAGTCGCTCTGCACCAGCATCGGTGCTCAGCACGCGGCGGGCTCGCGGCAGGAACGCCCTGCCGGAGACGTCTAGGTTGTCGGCATGGTGATCGTGCGAGAGCAGCACCGCGTCGATCTCGGGAAGTTCCTCCGCGGACACCGCCGGGCCCTGGAGCTTGCGCAGCATGACGTTCGTTCCCGGACGCGGATGCTCACCCGGAGGATCGAAGGTCGGGTCGGTGAGGATCCGAAGCCCTCCGTAGGAGATCAGGGCGGTCGGTCCGCCCACGAGCAACAGTGTGAGAGAGTCGTTGGCCATCAGGGCAGCGTAAGCGCTCTTCGAAATCTCTTCGCAACTCCTGACGTTGTTCTGTCGATCAGGTGATGAATTAGGTCCATGACGACCCAGGCCTCACCCAAGCCAATCGGGCCATACAAGTTCGCCGCGCCGCGCGAGCTCGAGACGGCCCCGATCGAGGCGCCAGCGAGCGAGCCGACCACCGATTCGTTCGCACTGCTCGATCACCGCACACGTGCCCGAGCGCTCACCCCGCGCCTCGCACCCCGCGGTTACTACCTCTCCTTCCGGGACGGCGAGGACACTTGGCTGCTTCCGCTCGCGGAAAAGATCACGCATATCGGACGTGGAGTCGGCTTGGAGGTGCGGCTCGAGGACCAGCGAGTCTCGAGCAGCCACGCGATCGTGGTTCGGCACGGCCGCTACGCGCGTCTGCTCGACAACCGCAGCTCGAACGGCACGTTCCTCAACGGCCGGCGGATCGTCGCCACCAACATCAGCGACGGCGACCTGATCACCGTCGGATCGGTCGCGATGCGCTACGTCGAGCTGCGCTAGCCCTCGACCGGCTGTTCGCTCACGTCACGCGCCACGAGCGCGCTGTACAGCCCGCCGTGTTCGAGCAGCTCCTCGTGCGTGCCGCGCTCGCGGATCTGCCCCTGATCGAGCACCACAATCTGGTCTGCGTCGCGGACGGTCGAGAGGCGGTGCGCGATGGTGATCGTGGTCCGGCCTTCGGCGAGCCGCTCGAGTGCCCCTTGCACCGCCGCCTCGGTCTGGGTGTCGAGCGAGCTCGTCGCCTCATCGAGCACCAGTACCGGAGGGTTGCGCAACACGGTGCGCGCGATCGCCATGCGCTGCTTCTCGCCGCCCGAGAAGCGATAACCCCGCTCGCCCACGACCGTCTCGTAGCCGTCGGGGAGCGAGGCGATCAGTTCGTGAATCCGGGCCGTCCGGGCCGCCTCCTCGATCTCCTGATCGGACGCGTCAGGGCGCGCGAAGCGGAGGTTCTCGCGCACGCTCGCGTGGAACAGGTAGGTCTCCTGAGAGACCACGCCGACCGTCGCCGCCAATGAGGCAAGCGATGCATCGCGCACGTCCACTCCGTCGATCGTGACGCGTCCCTCCAGCGGTTCGTAGAGCCTGGCGACGAGGTACCCGAGCGTCGTCTTGCCCGCTCCGGTCTCGCCGACGATTGCGGTGCGCGTGCCCGCGGGCACGACGAGGTCGATGTCTCGCAGCGTCCAGCGACTGTCCCCGTTTGCCCCGTAGCGGAACGACACTCCCTCGAACCTCACTTCGCCCAGCACCTCATCCCGGCGCAGCTCGACGGGATCTGAAGCCTCGACGATGTCGACGGGCAGGTCCAGATACTCGAAGATGCGGTCGAACAGCGCCAGCGAGGCCTCGACGTCGGCACCGACCCCGAGCAAACTCTGGATCGGGAACAGCAGTCGGGCCTGGAGCGTCGTGAACGCGACGATCGTCCCGATCGAGATCGAGTGGCCGACCAAGCTCTGTCCGGCGAGCCAGTACACGATCGCCGGCTGGATCGCGAAAGTCATCTGGATCGTCGACATCACCCAGCGCCCCGCCATCCGCGAGCGCACCTCGAGATCGGCGATTTCCCCTGATTCGCGCGTGAAGCGGCCGGCCAGGTCGTTGCTCCGCCCCATCGTCTTACCGAGCATGATCCCGGACACCGACAGCGATTCGGCCACCAGCGCCGAGAGGTCGGCGAGCCGTCGCTGCTGCTCCGTTGTGATCTTGCGCCGCACCTTGCCGACCCGCCTCGTCAGCCACACGAACAGCGGCACGAACACGAGCGAGATCACCGCCAGCTGCCAGTCGAGCAAGCACATCGCGACGATCGTCGCGAGCACGGTGGTCGTGTTCTGGGCGATCGTCGTCGCGGTATTGGTGACGACGCTGTCGAGGCCGCCGATGTCGTTCGCGATCCGCGACTGCACCTCGCCGGTACGGGTACGCGTGAAGAACGCCAGCGACATCATTTGCAGGCGGCGGTACACAGCCGCCCGCAGGTCGTGCATCACCCGCTGGCCGATCGAGTTCGAGATGTAGGTCTGCCATACGCTGAACACGGCGGTCGCGATCGCGATCGCGATCATCCCGAGGACAAGCTCCGTCAGAAGCATCTCGTTGTGGTTCGGGAGCGCGTCGTCGAGGATGTCGCGCAACAGGAACGGCGAGATCATGCTCAGGCCAGAGGAGAACACGATCAGCACGAGTACGGATGTCAGGCGCCAGCGGTAGGGCGCGAACAACCTCAGGATCCGCCGCCGCTCGCGTTCGCGACTGGGGTCCATCAGCGGCGGCGGCTTGCGGTCTGGGGTGCGCAGCGAGCGCATTGAACCGGGCGCCGCGCCGTGCGCCGAGCTGAATCCGCGTCCTGAGGTGAAGCTCATGTCAATACCCATGATGACGCACCGCGCGCTCTGACATTCGCGGTCCCGGGAGTCGCTCGGTAGGACCGGGTACGACGCTGACTGCGTCGACTCGCGGCATACTGACCTGCATGTCAGCCACTGAGCTTGGACTCGCCCTGTCGGTCTTCCTGGCCTGCACGGTGGAGGCGGTTGAGGCGCTCACGATCGTGCTCGCGGTCGGCTCCACCCGGAGCTGGTCCTCGTCGCTGTACGGCAGTGGAGCGGCGCTCGTCGCGCTCGCCGTGCTGGTTGGCGCCCTCGGGCCCGCATTGACCTCGCTGCCCCTGAGTGCGCTCAGGGTGTTCGTCGGCGGGCTGCTCTTGGTATTCGGCTTGCAATGGCTGCGCAAGGCGGTACTCCGGGCTGCGGGACTGAAGGCGCTGCACGATGAAGAGCAGGCTTTTGAGCAGGAGACCACCGCGGCGCGGTCGGCCGTCGCGCGCGTGGTGGCCGGCATCGACGCCTACGCGTTCGTGGTCGCGTTCAAGGGCGTGTTGCTGGAAGGGCTCGAGGTGGCGGTGATCGTTCTGACTTTCGGGGCCAACCAGCATCGGATCGGGCTCGCGGCGGCCGCGGCCGGAGCCGCGGTCGCCGTCGTCGTGCTGACCGGGATCGCCGCGCGCGCCCCGCTCGCGCGTGTGCCTGAGAACGCGATGAAGTTCGCCGTCGGCGTGATGCTGACCTCGTTCGGCATGTTCTGGGGCGCCGAGGGCGCTGGCGCCTCGTGGCCCGGTGGCGACGCCGCGCTGCTGGCAATCGTGCCCGGCGTGCTGATCGGATCGCTCGCGATGGTCCGCTGGTTGCGTCACGGCCCGGCCCGCTCGGCGATCACGGAGACGGCATGAGCGTCGTGACGAGAATCGTGCGCGGGATCTGGGAGTTCGTTGTCGGCGACGACTGGATCACCGCAGCCGGCGTGATCGTCGCGCTCGCGGTCACGGCGGTCCTGGCAAGCGCCGGAGCCGCCGCCTGGTGGGTGATGCCACCGGCAGTGCTCGCGCTCCTCGCGGTCTCGCTTCGCCGCGCGGCGCGATGATCGCCAGCGTCGCCCGGCATCGCCTGCGCGGGCAGGGCTGGAGACCCATCTGAACCGGTTCGGGCGAATATCGCCGAACTCCGCATCCGCTCGATCCGAGTTCGTCGGCGTCACGCTACGCCCGTGACGACGCTCACCGCGCGAACAGCTGCACCCGCACCGGCGCCGCGTACCCGAACCTGATCGCCGGCTGACGAACCGCAAACGCCGCGCCGAGAGACCCCCGAAGCGCCACGTAGCGGGCATAGTTGGCCCTCGAGCCCGCCGGCCCGCTCAGCTGGCCTTCGTGACTCGAGACAAACCACAGGCGCCGGCATTCCGATGTCACCCGCGAGAGCGCTCGCGCGCTCAGGGTCGCGTAGTCCTCGACGTAGGGCTCGACCTCGCCCCAGCGCACGGCCGGCAGCACCGAGCGCGGGGCGGGGCCTCCGTGCCCGAGGTAGTACTCGAATGCCATCCGCCCATCCGAGGGATAGAACGCCACGCAGTCGCCAGCACGCGACCGCGTGTCGACATACGTGGTCGCGGTGCGCCAGTCCTCGGGCGAGACGCCATAGCTCGGAGCGAGCTGGAGCGCTCGTAGCACGAGCAGCGCTGCCAGCGCGGAGGCAGCGACGACGTCCGGCAGTCTCCGATCGCCGATTCCGAGCGCAAGCGTCAGCGCGACAGCGGGCAGGGACATCAGCAGGTTGCGGGGCACGAAGATCGATTGCCCGACGAACGACTCGAGCAATGCCAGCACTACCGGGACGTAGAGCCATCCCAGCAGTACCAGGAGCGACCACCTGGTTCGCTGATCGCCGTGGCGCGGTGGCCGGCGAACAACCGTGACCGTGACGGCTACGATCAGTGCGACCGTCACGCAGAGCAGCGGGATGCTCGTCGCGGTCCGGTGGAAGCTCGGGCGAAGCGCCGATGAGGCCAGTGATTCGATGACTTCCACCGTGCCGCTGAGGTTCGGGCGCGGCACCCAGAACAGCTGGCCGGAGCCCCGGCGCAACGCCAGCACCAGCAGCGGTAGGCAGCAAATCGCGGCCACGGCGAGCGCCGAGAGCACCGGCCGAAGTGCCCGTCGGCGGAGTGCGAGCGAGATCAGCTGCGCCGGCACGACGAGCACGGCGACAAAGCTCATATACACGGCCAGCGCGGTGCAGAGCGCGTACGCCAGCCACGGCCACCGGACCGGCCGCCCATCGAGCCATCGCTCGACGAGCACCACGAAAGCGAGATACGAGGCGCTGATCAGTGCCACCATCGGGGCATAGCCGCGGGCGGACTGACCCCAGAAGACGAGCGGCAGGCTGACCGCGGCCAGCAATCCGCAAGCGAATGCGATCCTCGTGTCGAACAGTCGGATCGCGAACGCACTGACGGCGGCCACCCCCAGGCTCGTCGCCACCGCCGACGGGAACCGCACCACGAACGCCCCCTCGCCGAACCAGCCGATCAGGACATGCAGCAGCAGGTAGTAGCCGGACATGTTGCCGCCGTCGTGCGCGATCGCCGACCACAGGGCAGAGCCGTGCTGCGAGGCGATCGTAACCGTCGCGGCCTCGTCGAATCCCAGGCTCCGCGCGGTGATCTGGTAACAGCACAACGCCAGGGCGAGAGCGGCCGGAATCGCGACCGCGCCGCGCTCGAGCGCGGGTTCTCGACTCACGCCCGGCTCGCGGCCGCCCGCCGGGCGGCACGTTGCCAGGCGACCCCGGCGAGGATGATGTAGACGACCAACACGAACGGCGCGGCTCTAACCGGCAACAGGAACGTCCCGCCCGGCTTGACGACGAACACGGCCAGCACCACTGCCACGGGGATCACCCGGGACCGCTGGAACTCCGGACAGGCGGCCACGAGCACGAGGCCCCACAAGAAGTACCAGGGCCACGCTGCAGGACCGGCGAGCGCCGCCACCAGCAGCAGGACCCCGAGGTAACGCACCAGGTTCTCGAAGCGCACGCGCCAGATGATCCACGCACCGAGCGCCGCGGTCACCGCCGCCGCAGGGATGCTGAGCGCGCGCGCGATCGTCCGCGATCTCACTCCGAGCAGCGGACCGATCGTCCACCCGACGGTAGTTGTCGGAGTGATCGCCAGGTGCACCTTCGCCGGGGTTGAGAACAGCGAGGTCGAGAGCCAGCCGAGGCCGAGTCCAGTGACCAGGCCGACTCCCCCGATCACGGCAACGGCCACCAGGGTCGCCTGCGCCAGAACGCGAGCCCCCTTGGCCGCGGTCGGCTCGCTACGCGCCCAGGCCACCGCGATCAACACCGCGGCTGCGGCCGCGGGTAGCTTGATCGTCGCCGCCGCCGCGCACAACGCGATCCCGAGAACCGGACGGCGCTCCAGCGCGACGGCCAGGCCGGCGACCATCAGGCCGGCCATCAGCGCGTCGTTGTGCCCGGCGCCGATCAGCTCCAGCAGCACGAGCGGACTGATGACGGCGATCCAAGTGGCTCGCAGAGGGTCTGCTCCGAGCCGGCGAGCAAGACGCGGGATGAAGACGGCGAGCAGCGCGACGCCCGCGAGCTCGAGCAGCCGCGCGAGGGTCGCCGCCGCCACCAGGTGCGAGCCGCTCAGGCCGACGACCCAACTCATGATCGCGATGAATGTCGGGCCGTATGGCGCGGTGGTAGAGCGCCAGAACGGCGAGACCGCGTTGAGCAAATGCTGCTGTCCGAGGCGGGCGAGAATCACCGGTCCGACGTGATAGGGGTTGTGCCCAAGATGGAAGATCGCTCCCTGAGCGAGATAGCTGTAGATGTCCCTGCTGAACAGCGGTGGCGCGAGCAGCAGCGGCACGCACCAGATCGCCCCCGCGGCCCACAGCTCCGCGAGCCGTATCGAAGGCGAGCGGGTGAGACGAGCACCGACCCCGAGCCACGCACACGACATGGCGGCGATGCCGAGATAGACGGCTGCGACGTTGGCAGGGCGACCAGCCGGCAGGTTGACATCGAACCACCAGCCGCCACCCGTCAGGCGAGGTGCGGAGACCGTGATCAGGATCGAGCCGGCCAGTCCCAGACTCAACCAGCTCCAGCCCAGGCGGTCGCCCAGAAGGCTCCAGCGGCGCGCCTGCGGCCGGCGGGCAGCGGTTTCGCCAGGACCGACAGGTGTTGGGTCGGCCACTGTCATGCGCTCATCAGCCACAGAGCAGGCCAGCGGCCCGCTCATTTCACCGCCCTGATCGTAGTGCAGTGCGCCCAGGCGTCTCTCGGCGCCTAGGTCGCGAAGTCAGTGACCTCGGTTCGGGCCGCGCGCTGTGACGGCTGGAGATCGCGCTCTCGTTCCGACCCGCCCGCCTCAACCGCTGCAGTTTGCTCCGACGGGAAGCCCCGAGGACACGGCGCGACGGAGCCTCGCGAACCCGGCGAGGCCGCCCAGCGTCGGGACCCACAACGCGATCGCGTGGTAGATCACCACTGCCGCTGCGGTCGGCGCAGCCGGGAAGCCGTACAAGAGCAGCGCCCCGAGCAGTCCTCCTTCGAGCACTCCGACGCCACCCGGGACCGGAATCAGGTTCGCCAGATAACCGATCTGGTAGCCCATCACAAGCGCGAGCACCGGCGGGTCGAGCCCGACCGCGCGCATGCACACCCAGAGGACCGCGATGTCGAACACCAGGTAACCGACCGTCCCGAGCAGCCGCCAATTGAGGTGGAAGGCGACCGCTTCGGTGTCGCTGACCCAGTCCGCGCTCCGCCGCAGCGCTGAAGCGATCGGGCCCGAGCGGCTGTCCCGCGGGCGAAAGCGGGGCAGGAGCATGAAGAAGATGAGAGCCAGAGTCGCGACCACTCCCGGGACCAGGTCGTACACCAAGTTGCCGGACTGACCGCCGATCCCGAGCGTGATCCCGAAGCTCGCCACCGCGAGCGCCGCGCCGTTGACGGCGCTCGTCAAGAGGAAGATCACCGCGGAGCGGTTCAGGATCCGAGACCACTCGATCCCCCAGGCCCGCATCGCCCACGCACCGACCGCGAGACCGCCGGCACCGCCAACCGGGACCACCGCGCCGAACGCCATCTCGGCCCATGCCAGCCAGCGGACTTCGCGAGCAGGACCCCGACTGAGCACCAGCCTGACCGTTGCGACGTACCCAAGGCACGACGCGACCTCGAGCGCGATCGCCAGGAGCACCCATCCAGGGCCGGCGTCGGCGACCCGCTCGAGCACGCCACGCAGATCGGGAACCGCCAGGCCGATCCCGAGCAGAAGGAGCAGCAGCGCCGCCGTCCAGATCACGCCATTGCGCAGGCGGTGGGCGTCGCGATCGGGAGTTGTGACTTCGTCCGCGGCTGTTCGCTGCTCCACGCCGGCAACCCTTCCCTAACCAGACACTAAGCAGTGATAATTCTAACATCCAATCGTGCGCGCCGCCAAGTATTGACTGCTCAAGCTTTCTCGACGGGCGCCAGCCACACCGGCAATGTCTTGCACTGATTGATGAACGGGGACTCGACCATTGCCGGGATGCCGTCAAGCTCCATCGACGGAAACCGCGCCAGCGTCTCCTCGAACATCACTCGTCAGCTCGAGCCGCGCGAGCGCGGCGCCGAGGCAGAAGTGTCGGCCACCGGCGCCGAAAGCCTGGTGGTCCGGGTTGCGTCGCACGTCGAACCGGTCAGGTTCCTCGTGGACGGAGTCGTCGCGGTTCGAGGATACGTACCACATCACGACCTTCTCGCCCGCTCGGATCTGCTGAGAACCGAGCACGGTGTCGCGCGTGGCCGTGCGGCGGAAGTGAGCAAAAGCGGGAAACATCCGCAGCGACTCCTCGACCGCACTCGGGATCAGGGAGGGGTCATCGAGCAGCAGTCGACGCTGCGTCGGGATGCTCGATCAGCGCCTGCATGCCGCTGCAATATGTCGCCTTCGTGCTGTCGTTGCCCGCGGCGACGAGCAGGAAGAAGCCCATTACGATCTCGTGCTCCTCGAGCTTCTGTCCGTCGATCTCGGCGTGCACGAGCACGCTGGTCAGATCGTCGGTGGGCCGCTCCCGCCGCTCGGCGATCATCCTCCGGCATCGCTCGAAGATCTCGGGGATGTCCTTGCGCGACGTCGCCGTCCGGATTGAGGTCTGGATCTCCGGACCCAGCGTCGAGGTCATCATGCTCGCCCAGACCGCATCGTCCTCCGGGGGGATGCCCATGAACCGCCCGATCACGCGGGAGACCACCGGCTGGGCGACGTGGCTCACGAGATCGCAGCGCTCACGGCCTGCCGAGCCGCTCGAGCACGTCGACCACGATCGCCCGGATCGCCGCCTCGTGCGCGGCAATCCGCTTCGGCGTAAAGCCTGCTTGGAAGAGCATCTTCAACCGGTCGTGCTTGGGCGGATCCATCCCGATGAACATCGCGCGCAGCAGCTCGAGCGGGAACCCCTCGGTACCGCGGTGATCCCACCCAGCTCCGAGGAGTACGTGCGCCAATCTCGACTGACCGTATGGACGTCCTCGGCGCGGGTGACCGACCAGAACCCCGCTTCGTCCGGATAGTCGGTCAGCCGCGAGGTCCAGTGGACCGGGCACTCGGCACGCAGCCGCGCGAACAGCTCGTGCGGCGGCCCCTGCGCCCACAGCTCACGCTCGGTGACCAGCACCTGCTGCAGATCGTCACCCCCGGTCAAGGACACCCGAACCTCCTCCGTCCGCCGCTCAATCGATCCGGTGATCCTAACTGGCTGGTCAGCCAGCTGGTGGCGGTCGCGGCCCTGGTTGACGAGCAACGCTCGTCGCCCGGGGAGGGCTCGATGCCGGCCCCCAGACGGCCCAGCCCTCAGGCCAGCTATTGCGCCGCCGGCTGCGGCTCGAGCGCGACTACCCGTCGCGCCTCGCGCCGGGTGGGAACGATGAGCGCCGAAAGCGTGCAGACCACGAGGAAGGCCGTCGCCATCAGGAACGACTCCGTGAACCCGGCCAGGGTCGGCACGCCGTGCACGGTGTTGTTGACGATCAGGGTGGCGGCAATCTGGCCTCCTAGCGCGCCGCCCAGGGTTCGCATGACGGTATTCATCCCGCTGGCGACGCCGGTCTGATGCGGCGGCACGGCCTGCACGACGAGGTTTCCAAGCGCCGAGAAAGCGAGCCCGATCCCCACGCCCAGCAGCGCCGAGCTGATCAGCATGTCGTACGGGTGGCTGTTGAGGACCGCCATCCAGGCGAACGCCAACGCGGTCACCGCCGAGCCGGCCACCAACGCGAGCTTGGACCCGTAGCGCCTCGCGACCCTCCCCGCAACACTCCCGAGCAGGCCCATCCCGAGCGCGGATGGCAACAGGTAGAGGCCGGACACTACGACCGAGGCGCCGTAGCCGAAGCCGGTGCTCTTGGGCAGCTGGGCGAACTCCGGGAACAAGATGAACGATGAGTACATGCCCGCGCCGAGCAGGAATGCGGCGAGGTTGGTCGTCCATACGCCACGGATCCGCATCATCGACATGTCGATCAGCGGCTCGGAGCTGCGGACCTCCACCATCACCCACGCCGCGCAGATCAGGAAGCCGACCGCGACCAACCCGAGCGTCTTCGGCGATCCCCATCCCCAGACGGTTGTCTCCGAGACCGCGATCAGCACGCAGGAGATGCCGGCGCTCATCAGCCCCGCCGCGAGCCAGTTGACGCGCCCGGGCACGCGGACGGGTGACTCGGGGATGAATCTCCAGGTGCAGACCGCGGCGATCACCATCGTGACGAGCGGGATCCAGAACAACCAGTGCCAGTTGAGATGCTCGACGATCAGTCCTCCGGTGACGATCCCAAAGCCCGCGCCGACCCCGAGGATCGAGGACATCAGGCCGATGCTGCCTGCCACGCGCTCGCGCGGGAACTCGTCGCGGGTGATCGCGAACGCGAGCGGGAAGATGCCGCCGCCGGCGCCCTGGATGATTCGCGCGAGCACCAGTAGCGCTAAGGACGTCGAGACGGCCGCGAGCAACGTGCCACCAGTCAGCACGATCAGCGTCCACAGCAGCAGACGCTCCTTGCCGTACATGTCGCCGAGCCGCCCGATGATCGACGTGCCCACCGAGGCCGACAGCAGATATCCCGTCAGCAACCAGGTGACGCCCGTCTCACTGGTGTGCAAGCTGCGCTGGATCGTCGGCAGCGCGGGAATCACCGCCGAGCTCAGAACGGCGTAGGCAAGCCCGGCCAGCGAGAGCACCGCCAGAATCACATTTGGATGAACGCGCCCAGGCTGATGCGCTCCTGACGCCATTGCGGGTACTCTACCGGAATGACCATTCCGATAGCCGAGCGCGAGTGGGCCGCGCTCGCCCCAGAGGCCAAGCGCGAGCGGCTGCTCCAAGCGGCGGCCGAAGTCTTCACCAGCGAAGGCCTCGACGCTCCGGTACCGACGATCGCGATCGCAGCCGGCGCGGGTGTGGCCAGCGTCTACCGTCAATTCGCCTCCAAGCACGAGCTGCTTGCCGCGCTCGTCGTCCGTCGCCTGGACGGGGTCGCCGCGACCGCTGCCGGTGCCGTCGCAGGCGACAGTGGGGGCTGGTCAGCGCTGACGGCGATGCTGTGGACGATCGTCGAGCAGCAGTCAGGTGACGACTTCCTGACTGATGCACTCCTGGCCACCGCCGAGCACCCGGACGTTCGCGCCGCCGAGGCGCGCGCTCAGGCCGCGCTCGAGGAGCTGCTTGCCGGCGCGCGCGCACAGGGCCGGCTGCGAGCAGACGCAACCCCGTTCGATTTCCGGCTGCTGCTCGCCGCGACGCGCGCCGCCCGGAAGGTCGAGCCAGCGGCGTGGCGGCGAATGCTCGAGCTGCTGATCGACGGGCTCGATCGGGGCGCAGGAGATCAAATGTATGAGAGGAGAACGCCTTGAAGATCCAAGCCGCGGTGCTCGAGGAATTCGGCGAGCCGCTCAACGTCACCGAGGTCGACCTCGCCGAGCCGAAGCCGGGCGAGGTGC
This sequence comes from uncultured Solirubrobacterales bacterium, assembly GCA_963837385.1. GTDB lineage: Bacteria > Actinomycetota > Thermoleophilia > Solirubrobacterales > Solirubrobacteraceae > Palsa-465. Next base: position 231,386 of record CAWIMZ010000009.1, on the reverse strand, counting down.
TCGTTCGGCTCGAAGCATGCGGCGTCTGCCACACCGACCTGTACACGGCTTCGGGTGCCGACCCCTCCGGCTACGCCCCGACGGTGCTCGGACACGAGGGGGCGGGGATCGTCGAGCGCCTTGGCGAGGGCGTCACGAGCCTGGCGCTCGGTGACCGCGTGGTGACCCTGTTCTCCCCCAATGTCGCGAGTGCGTTCACTGCCGCAGCCCGAAGACGAACCTCTGCCTGGCGATCCGCGAGCAACAAAACCTTGGCTACCTGCCCGACGGCACCACCCGTCTCTCGCGCGCAGGCGAGCCGATCCGCCATTTCATGGGCACCAGTACGTTCGCGCAGTACACGGTGATGCCGGAGATCGCACTCGCGAAGGTCTCGCTCGACGCGCCTGCCGACCGAGCGTGCCTGTTCGCGTGTGGCCTCTCCACCGGCCTCGGCGCCGCGATCAACACCGCCAAGGTGGAGCCCGGCTCCACGTGCGTCGTGTTCGGCGCCGGGATGGTCGGGCTCGGTGCGGTCGCCGGCAGCCGGCTGCAGGGCGCCGAGCGGATCATCTGCGTCGACATGTCCGAGCAGCGGCTCGAGCTGGCCCGCGGCCAGGGCGCCACCGAGACCTGGCTCGGAGGGCCGGAGACCGTCGCTCACGTGCTGGAGGAGACCGGCGGGTTCGGCGCCGATTACACGTTCGAGGCGACGGGGCGGGTGGCCGTGATGCGCCAGGCGGTCGAGTCAGCGCGAATGGGCTGGGGCCTGTGCACGATCGCGGGCGTCGCCGGCAAGGGCGAGACGCTCGAGGTCGTTCCTCGCTACCTGATCACCGGCCGGCGCGTGTGCGGGTCCTCGTTCGGCGGCGTCAAGGGCCGAGACCAGGTCCCGGAGCTCGTCCAGCTCTACCTCGACGGCCAGCTTGACGTCGATCCGTTCATCTCGCACCGGATCACGCTCGATCAGGTGGGTCGCGGGTTTGAGCTGATGGAGCGCCAGGACGGGATCCGCAGCGTGATCACGCTCGGGTGATTCTCAGCGGCGCCGCTGGTGAGGCTCGCCGCCGCTCCGGGGCCCTCGCCGCGCGCTGTCGGCGCTGCCGGACCCGGAACGCCACGCCGACCGCCGCTCCATACCGGCGACGGGGTGCCCGATCCGCACCTGAACCCGACGGGGAGCAAGGGCATCGGCGAGATCGGGATCGTCGGCACCGCGGCCGCAGTCGCCAGCGCGGTTCACCACGCCACCGGGCACCGCTTTCGCCGCCTGCCGATCGGCCTCGGCCAGGTCGCGCAAGCGCTCGGTTGAGCTGCTCGGGGAGCGTGCGGTGTCTTCCAAGACCAGCCCCCATCCCTCAGAGCACGGCTTCCGAGACCGGCTCCCACCGTCAGAGCGTGGCGATAGCCTGGTAGATCATCCCGTATGGACATTGAAATATCCCTCCGTCCCGGGGCCCTACGACACGTTCAGCGGCCAGATCGGGGGCCCTACGGACACGTTCAGCGGCCGGATCGGGGCGCTACAGAAACAAACCCCGTTCCCGCCGACAGACGCTTGAGCCATCTGGCTCTCAGCTTTTCCGCCTGGTTGCGGCTAGTGGTGGGCGGGGTGGATGGATTTTGTCCCAAGGGCCTCCTCTCTGCGTAGGCGTTCTGCGGCGGCAATTGCCTCGTGGCGTGTGTGCACGCCGAGCTTTCGCAGCACGCTCTTGACGTGGCTGTAGACGGTGGTGGGTGAGAGCACGAGGCGTTCGGCGATACGTCGGGTTGTGGCGCCCTCGCCGAGTAGTTCGACGATCTCCCATTCGCGGGTGGTCAGGAGGCTGTGCAGGGGTCGCCATCCGGTGTCGGGTGATTCGCGCAGTAGCTCCAGTAGGGGCTCGATCAGCCCTTGGGGAACGATCGCCTCGCCGTCGGCAGCCCGCACGACCAGCCGCACGAGCTCGCTGGGATCCGTGTCTTTGCCGATATGTCCGACAGCGCCCGCACGCAGTGCTGCGATCGCCGCTTGCGGATCGTCCACCGAGATCGTCAGAATCCGCGTCTCGGGCGCGATTTGCAGGACTTTGGCGATCAGCTCGAGGCCGCCGTTGGGCGGCAGTGCGGTGTCGATGATGATCACGGTGGGGCGGTAGTAGCGCGCGAGCTCGAGCGCCTCGCGACCGTCGCCTGCGGTGAGCACGAGCGCGACCCTGTCGCCCTCACGCAACGCGGTGCGCATCATGCATCGCGCGAGCCCGTCGTGATCGGCGATCAGCACCCGCAGGCGCTGATCGCCACCGGCCGTAAGCTCCTCGCTTCTCCGGTCGCTGGGAACCGTTCGCCTGGCCGATCATCGCTCACGCTCCTCGCGCCCTACCACCAGTGAGCCGTTCGGTGCTTGCTGGGGCGTGACCTGAGCGGTCCGTAGCCGCGTGTTCGCTCGAACGCGCCGCATCCGTGCGGTCGTCCGAGCGCGGCGCTCACGGGTACGGGTTCGGGCGTAGCTGAGCAACGTCGTCGCGAGCCCGAGCGCCGCGAATCCCCCGAGCACCAGCATGAATGGCTTATGAGCCATCGTGGCCACCTCCGTTCCCGGCGGCGGGTGCGCTGCTGATCTGTCTTGTTAGATCGTGTGCGGCGGCGCGGGCCATGTCCGCGATCGCGGGGTGCCCGAGCTGGTCGGCTCGCTGATAGGCCCGCAGGGCTCCGAGCTGGTCGCCTCGTTCTTCGAGCAGGACCGCGAGGTTGAACGCGCCGTTGGCGTCACCGCGCTGATCCGCTCGCCGGTAGGCGGCCTCGGCGGCTGCCAGGTCACCATGCCCTTCGAGCAGCACCCCGAGGTTGGAGGCGGCGGCTCCGTGGCCGAGCTGGTCGGCTCGGCGGTAGGCCTCGATCGCTTCGGCGAGCTCGTCCCGCTCCTCGAGCAGGACTGCGAGGTTAAACGCGGCGTTGGCGTCACCGCGCTGATCCGCTCGCCGGTAGGCGGCCTCGGCGGCCGCCAGGTCACCATGCCCTTCGAGCAGCACCCCGAGGTTGCAGGCGGCGGCTCCGTGGCCGAGCTGGTCGGCTCGCTGGTAGGCCGCCATCGCTCCGATCTGGTCGCCATGCTCTTCGAGCAGCAGCGCATGCCTGAAGGCGCGATCAGCGTCGTCGAACTCTTCAGAATCAGGGGTTGTTGTTGGCTTGGGGGTTGTTGTTGGGTTGGGGTGAGCCGCGATCGCCTCAGCGGGATCGCTGCGCGAAGCTAGGTTGGCCGCCACATCGGCGTCCGCGTACCGCTTGGTACGACGCCGGCGGACAAGCCATGCCACCGCGAGCCAGAGGACCACGGCGAGCGCGATCAGCAGCGCGAGCAGACCGACTAGTGGTGAGCTCGTACGGGTCGCCGGCAGGACCTTCCTGGATGCAGAAGCGCGCGCTGGCTGCCGAGGAGCCGTATGTGGCCCCGAGCGCCCTTGAGGCGACCGGCGATTGGCCTGGTGATGCGAACTGGCTGGACGCGAGGGACGGGTGGCCTGATGGGGCGTTAGCTGCTGCTGGTTGCCGAGATGGGCGAGTGTCCGCGGGCCGGCGATCCCGTCGGCCTGCAAGCCGTGGGCGGCCTGGAAGCGAGTCACGGCCTGCTCGGTGCGCGGGCCGTAGCGACCGTCGATCGGTCCGGGTGCGTATCCCGCCCGGGCCAGGCGACGCTGCAGTGCGCGCACCGCCCGTGAGCCGTGTCCGGCGTAACCCGCCCCTGGATACAGCACAACCTGCGAGGGCCTGCTCAACGCTGCGAGCGTGAGCGGACCGGCGATCCCGTCGGCCCGCAAGCCGTGGCCGGCCTGGAAGCGGGTCACGGCCTGTTCGGTGCGCGGGCCGTAGCGACCGTCGATCGGTCCGGGCGCGTCTCCCGCCCGGGCCAGGCGACGCTGCAGCACCCGCACGCGCGCGACACCGTCCCGGCTCGAGTAGCCGCTCCCCAACGCCAGCGCCACACCGCCGGCGTGGTGAACACGTGCTGATTGTTGCTTGTTTTGGGTGGTCGATGACTTGGAGAGCTGGCCGCTCGCCGACCCCGCCAGCGCCGAGGCCGGCGCGAGGGCGATCACGAGCATGCTTGCGACCAACAACTTGACTAGGCGTTTGGTGGATGAGGCTGCACCGAGCAGGGGCCCGCGTCCGAGGGATGCCTGCTCCTCGAGCCCGGCCTGCTCGCCAGCACCGACCGCGGCGCTGACAGGCGCATATCCGTTCATCCACGCCCGCTTTGAGCGTGACATGAGTCGTTCTCCTAATTGCTAGAGGGGGACGCACCCGGGCTCCAAAGCCCGGCTGCGAGAAACCTGGAGACCGACTCGGGCCTTAACCAGGGCGCTCTAGCAAGAGAACAAACGGCTCCGGAGCGAGCGAGCGTCCGAACAGCCGCAACGTGCCGATCACACGCGGCACGAACAGGGCCGCGACATCGTGGTCGAGCCCTGCAACACCGAAGAAGAAAAAGCCGGAACCGCCACCAGCGGCAGAATCAACCCCAGTCCCGAACGGGGAACCGCTGGGAGCCGGCGCCGGCGAACCAGGCGCAGGCGCAACCGCGCGCCCTCCACCCCTCAGCCCACTCTCAGGCCGGGCAAAGCCACCCGCCACAGCCGACAGCGAGGAAGCGCCAACGCTCGCAATCCCCGCAGCCAGCTGCGTCGCCCAACGCTCCCAAGGCGGCACCTCAGCAACCCCCGCCACCGTCCGAGCAGCGGGCGCGAGAGATTGCGTGACCGGCGCCAACGAAATAGCACCTCCTGTCACCGGTGCGACCGACTTGGCGACGATGCCGCCCGATGCCAGCGGGACGGTCAGGGCACCAGTAACCGGTGCGATGGTCTTCGTGACCGTCGCCAGCGGGGTAGTGAAAGCTCCCGTCACCGGAGCGACCGTCTTCGCGACGGTGCTCGTGACCGGCGCCAGCGGCATGGTCAGGGCACCAGTAACCGGTGCGATGGTCTTCGCGACCGGAGCGGTGACCGGTCGTCAGGGTCTTGGTGACCGGAGCGGTGACCGTCGACAGAGTCTTAGTGACCGGAGCCGTCACCGTCGACAGAGTCCGGGGCCGTGACCGTCGACAGTGTTCGCGACCGGCGCCGTGATGGTGGTGAGAGCACCAGTAACCGGTGCGATGGTCTTCGCGACGGGGGCCGCCACCGTCGCCAGAGTCTTCACGACCGGGGCCGTGACCGTCGACAGAGTGTTCGCGACCGGCGCCGTCACCGTCGACAGGGTCTTCGCGACCGGCGCCGTCACCGTCGCGATGGTGAGAGCACCAGTAACCGGTGCGATGGTCTTCGCGACGGGGGCCGTGATCGTCGTCAGGGTCTTCGCGACCGGCGCCGTGACCGTCGTCAGGGTCTTCGTGACAGGGGCCGTGATGGTCGTCAGAGCACCAGTAACCGGTGCGATGGTCTTCGCGACGGGGGCCGTGATCGTCGTCAGGGTCTTCGCGACCGGCGCCGTGACCGTCGCCAGAGTCTTCGCGACCGGCGCCGTCACCGTCGACAGAGTCTTCGCGACCGGCGCCGTCACCGTCGCCAGAGTCTTCGCGACCGGCGCCGTCACCGTCGCCAGAGTCTTCGCGACCGGCGCCGTCACCGTCGCCAGAGTCTTCGCGACCGGCGCCGTCACCGTCGCCAGACCGTCTTCGCGACCGGCGCCGTCACCGTCGCCAGAGTCTTCGCGACCGGCGCCGTGACCGTCTTCGCGACCGTGCTGGTCACCGGCGCGACCGCCTTGGCGACCGGCGCCGTGACCGTCGCCAGAGTCTTCGCGACCGGCGCCGTGACCGTCTTCGCGACCGTGCTGGTCGACCGGCGCAGAAGCGCTCGCCGTCTTCGCGACCGTGCTCGCGACCGGCGCAGAAGCGCTCGCCGTCTTCGCGACCGTGCTCGCGACCGGCGCAGAAGCGCTCGCCGTCTTCGCGACCGTGCTCGCGACCGGCGCAGAAGCGCTCGCCGTCTTCGCGACCGTGCTCGCGACCGGCGCAGAAGCGCTCGCCGTCTTCGCGACCGTGCTCGCGACCGGCGCAGAAGCGCTCGCCGTGCTCGCGACCGTGCTCGCGACCGGCGCAGAAGCGCTCGCCGTCGCGGCAGCCGTCTTAGTGACCGTGCTCGTGACCGGAGCGGTAGCCGAAGAGGCAGTCCCGGTCACGCTCGAAAGGGGCGACGAGGGACTGGCGGCTAACGCGCTCGCTGTCCAGATCGAGCCGGCTCCCACAGCGATCATGCTCACCGCGACTGCGATGAGAAGCCTGAGACGGATCCAGAGCATCCTTGTTCGTTTACCCGTTTTACAGGAGCCAAACCTAATCTGGGGTGGGGAGATATCTCCCCATCTCTCCGAACGAGCGGCTGCTCATCCTCGGCGAGCCGCAGCGGGTAGTTCGTAATACCTGGCCCCTCCCCAATGGGAGCCTGGGAGATGACGCTGGTTCGCCCGGTTGTGCAATTCAACCGGGGAGGTCCGGGCACGCTCAAGACGCTGAACCAGGGAGGTGCGAACAGTTTCCGCGTCTGGGCAGCCATGCGGTCTGGTTTGCGGACCGCTCAACACCAGTATATCTCCCGCTAAGATGTGGTTTTCGTGATCTCCCGGCTTCGTTGTGGCGCATGCTTTACCCGGCCTCCAGGTTGGTTGCTCGGGTAGTCATGTGCCAGTCGATGCCGGGTTCGTGGCTGGTGTACTCGGCGGTCTTGTCGGTACAGATGGATCGAGGATGGCTTTGAGGGGGGAGGGGCGGTTACCGGGTCCAGGGTCGGTGCGGGTGGGTCGGTGGGTGGGTCGGCTGGGAGTGGTGTCGTTGCCGGTTGTGGCGACAGCGCTTGATCTGGATGAGCGGGTGGTGCGTCGCCATGCAGCTCGTCTTCAGGAGACGGGGTGGCTTGGTAGGGCGGCGGGGGTGTGGGGTGAGGGGTCAGTGATGTGGCTGACCGAAAGGGGGCTCGGCGCGATCGGGTTGGGCGGCCTGGCAGCGGTGCGCGCCAGTCCGGCGCCGAGCCCGACGCTGGCCGCGCATGGGGTGCTGGTCGGCTGGTCTGCCGCCAGGGCGCAGCGCCGCGGGCACGTATGGCTTTCGGCGCGCGAGCTGGCCCTGGAGCGCGAGCGGTGGGAGGTCCGGGTGCGTGATGAGCGCGGTTGGAGAGGGGTGCTGCCCGACCTGGCGGTATGGCCGACGGAGGATGCACCGCCGATCGGGCTCGTGGCCGAAGCGGGATTCAGACGTAGCTCGCGGCAGCGAGCGATCCTCGAGGGGTGGCGCGACACGATCCGCTCGGGACGCTATGGCGGGGTGCGCTATGACTGCGCCGGCGAACAGACTGCCCGGAAGATCACCATCATCGCGGAGAAGATCGGGCTCGACCGGTCGGTGTTCACCGCTGTCGAGCAGACGTCCCCAGCGGAAATCGCGGCGATCGAACCGGCTCCACATCAGGTAGACGAAGCGGTCGTAGACCCGCCTACGATTCCCTACTCCCGGGGGTCCAGCGAGCAGCAACGCGAGCTCCCCGAGCTGCCCCACCCAAAGCCGGCGCTGCCAAAGAGGATGCCTCCCAGGCAACAGTCAGGGCCTCCAGAAGCTGCGCCCGATCGCGAAAGAATCCTCAAAGAAGTTCTCGGATCAGACGAACCCAGGCCGCGGCGCTGGCGTCGATGGCGGCGCTGAGGCGCGTATTAAGACGATTCAAGCCATTTGGACTGTTGGCCGGGGGTTGAAAAGAACTGTGGCGGGGGTCAGAAAGATCCTTGCTCCAGAATGCCGCCCGTGCTCGCGGTCACCTCGTTCATCGTTCTTGTGGCTCCACGAGCTCGCGGAACAGCGCCTCCAGCGTCTGGCTCGGATCCTCGCAAAGGCCCGTGTGGACCTCTGAGGGCTGGATCATCGTGCTGGACGGAGCAACGAGCCAACCGAAACGCTCCGACGGAGGCATCGCGGCGATCGGGCCGGCGTCGGCATCGCCTCGCGCCACCCTGACGAGCGCCTCCAGGTGACCGTGAACCTCTTCGGCGGACACGTCGGGCGCGAGCGCGTTCAGGCACTCGTTGTCGAGCGCCACCTTTGCCTCCAGGAAATCGCGCTGCCGGCAGAAGAGTACGACCCCCGCGTTGAAGCGCTCGCCGCGCTCGATGCTCGGAACGATCCGCAGGATCGCGTATGAGAACGGGTCACGCCTCGATCCGGGCACGCTCGGCCTCCTCCGCGAACCCAGCGCTGCGGACGCGCCTGACCAGGTAGTCGATGTACGTCTCGGGCAAATCCCCTGCGAACCAATCGCTGGGCACGAGCCCGGCAACCTCCTGGAGCAACGGGCGATCGACTCTCGGCGCCAGCCGTTCGTGAGCGGCGGTGATCGAGCCGGCGTGACCCAGCAGCACATGCTCGGTGATCTGGGGAAACGGACGCTCTGCATGCTCCGCGGGGTTCAGTCCCTGATGCTGCAGGTACAGGGCCGCGCCGTAATCGATCAGCCACAGCCGCCCGTGCCACACGAGCAGGTTCGGGTTCCGGGGGGTCCGGTCGACGTTCGTAGCGAGTGCGTCCAGCCAGACAATGTCCGCCGCCAGCGAGGGATCGGGCGCCCATCGCCCTGCCGGCGTGTAGGGCAGCGCGCCCGGCAGGAAGTCGACGCCCAGATTCGATCCGGCGCTGGCGATGATCAGCTCCTGGATCTCCGGGTCGGGTTCGGCCGCCCCGAGCACTGGATCGATCTCGATTACGACGAGCTCCGGAACCAGCAGGCCAAGCGCACGGGCGAGCTCCCCGACGATGACCTCCGCCACGAGCGCTCGCAGGCCCTGTCCGGCGCCGCGGAACTTCGCCACGTAAAGGCCGTCGTCGTCGGCTTCGACGAGCCCGGGAAGCGAGCCGCCCTCTCTCAGCGCCGTAACGTAACGCGTGGCGGCGACCGATCTCAGGCCGGTGGCGATCGACATACCGAGACGGTATCCCGCTCGGCGGCAAGAGCTAACGGTTTGTCGGAAAGTCCGCGATTCTGGCCCGACCTGGAACGGCCTGTGATGGTTTGTTAGTAGCCATCGGGTAGCCATCCTCGCCGTACAACGACTCCAGTGCGGCACGCCGCTCAGCCGAGAGCATCCGATCAAGCCGGTTGAAGGCCCTCGCCGCACTCGGGCACATCCCGCGGATGGTGGGCTCCTGGCTCGATCGACGCCGGGATCAGGGGGGAGAGTTTGAACCCAGACGATGGTGTCGCGCTCGCTGGCATAGACGGCCGTTGGCCGCAGCATCGCGGATCTTCACCGCCAGGCTGGACCTGAAAGTGGGAACGGGAGAGGGCAGCGGCTGCGAGGGCGTCGGCGAGCGGAATCCAATCGCTGTGATGGCCCGACCCGCTTCTGCAAGCGCTAAAGGTGCTCGCCGACGCGGGGGGAGGGACTGGATGGGCACGACCTTCTGCTTCGCTGAGCCGACGCACCGCGGTTCAACTGTAATCGCCGTGGATGCGGTGAGCGGTCGCCACCACATGTGCGGCGTGGATGGGATAGGGTCGTGCCCCGCCCTCAGCACAGCAGGAGTAGTCGATGCCGCCAGCCAAGAAGCCCGCCTCGCAGTCCACGCGCCGCTCGCCGGTGGCGTTCACGGAGCCGGCCGCGCTCAAGCGGCTGACCGAATCGCTCGACGCCGCCCAAGAGGCGGTGGCGGAACTGCGAAAAGACACCAGGCGCGATGTCAGTAAAGGCGCCCGCGACCTGTACAACGATCTGCGCAAGTTCGTCACCAGCGCGCGACGCGACACCGGCAAGTTCGCCAAAGCGCTGCAGCGCGACTTCGCCCAAGCGCAAAAGCAACTTGCTCAAGGCACGGCTGGCGGAAGCGCTCGCACCAAGTCTGCCGGGAGTCGTTCGAGCAAGACCGTATCCGGGTCCAAGCGGAGCACCGGCAAAGCTCGCTGAGCGACCGGCGCTCGGCCAACGCTTTCTCCTCGACCCCCGGGGCGTAGCGCGCAGGTACGGGCGTGGGCAGCATTAGTCGTCAGCAGTGACACGGCGCCGCCGCGTGTCCGGGGCGCCAAAGGTCTCGGCGTTCGCCCGGCCGAGAGGATCGCTGAAGAGAAAATAGGTTGACCGCCACCAGTCGCCGCGAAGTGCCACCCGGCCCGCGGGCGCTGCCGCGCCTGCCTGTCTGCGATTTTCATCGGCCGCGGGGGGTTCCGGTAGCAACGCCGCAACGACGTCCGCTCCTGCTCGTGGCGACGAGCAGGGAACTCGTCTGCGGCCGGGAGACACCTGCACTGCCGCCAGTGCGGTCATCAGGTGAAATCGGGTGGCGGCGTGATCGCGTCCGAATGAGCCAGCTCGTCACCGGCGCGTTGTCCGGATCCGCGGGCCGAAGGATCGGTCTCAAGCCGTCGACCGGGCCCCGCTGCTCGGCGACGATCGTGGTCCGGTCTGAAGGTCGTGCTTGGGGGCATGGCTCTGTCTCCTCTGTGTGCGTTTGGTCGATGTGGGTCAGCTCGTGCTGGCGAGGGCGGTCTGCGCCTCTCGGAGTGGTCTTGGCGATGGCGTCCGAGGGCTCGTCGCGCCGGACGAGTACGAAAATCGCGGGGAGGGCGAGCAGCGCGATCGCGCCGAGCACCCACAGCGCCTCCTGGAAGCCGCTGGTGAGAGCCGCGGGTAGGGCGTTGCCGGCGCGAAGCAGCGTGTTGGTGTGGCCGGTGGCGACGCTCGAGGCGATCGCGATCCCGATCGCTCCGCCGAGCTGTCGGGAGGTGTTCAGCAGCCCGGACGCGAGCCCGGCCTGGTGCTCGGCGACGCCTGCAAGCGCGGCGATCGAGATCGCGATGAACGCGAACGCGGTTCCGGCGCCGGCGATGACCATCGGGCCGGCGAGGTTGGCCAGGAAGCGCCCGTGGACGGGCACCTGGGTTGCCCAGATCACGCCCGCGCCGATCAGGGTCGTCCCGATCGCCATCACGACCTTGGCCCCGCGGCGGGTGACCAGCCTCTGCGAGAGGCCGGCGAGCGCGATCGAGGTCAGCGACGCGGCGAGCCACGCGACCCCGGTCTCAACGGCGCTGTAGTGCAGCACCTGCTGCATGTACAGCGTGCCGACGAAGATGAACGCGTAGAAGCTGCCGCCCGACAGCAGCCCGGCGATGTTCGCGCCGGCGAGTGTGCGCAGCCGGAAGATCGAAAGCGGCAACAAAGGCTCCTTCGCCCCGTTCTCGATCGCCAGGAAGGCGACGAGCAGCGCCGCAGATCCCGCGAGTAGCGCGATTGTTCTCGTTGCGCCCCAGCCGTACCGCGGCGCTTGGGCGATCGCGTCGACCAGCAGCACCAGCCCGCCCGTGCCGGCAATCGCACCAAGCGCGTCAAACCGCCGGCGCCCGGTGGCCAGCCGGCTGTCGGGGACGAGTCGCGGTGCGAGCGCCAGCACGGCCGCGCCGATCGGGACGTTTAGCTAGAAGATGTACTGCCACCCGGCGTAGCGGCGGAGAAGCCCGCCGGCGATCAGCCCGACGGTCGCGCCACCGGCAGCGACCCCGCCCCAGATCCCGAGCGCCTTGTTGCGCTCGGCGCCCTCCTCGAACATGTTCATCACGATCGACAGGGCAGCGGGCACCATGATCGCCGCGCCTATTCCCTGAACGGCCCGGCTTCCGATCAGGAACGCATCGCCGGTCGCGAGGCCGCAGGCCAGGGACGCCGTCGTGAACAGAGCAAGCCCGAGCATTAGGATCCGGCGGCGGCCGAGCAGATCCGCCGCGCGGCCGCCGAGCAGCAGAAAGCCGCCGAAGGTGAGCGCGTACGCGGTCACCACCCATTGCAGGCTGGTCTCGGTGAAGTGCAGGTCGCGGCCGATCGTCGGCAGCGAGACGTTGACGATCGTCAGATCGATAATCGTCATGAAGTACGACACTGCCAGCAACGCGAACGCGCGCCAGCGATTGATATTCGGTGATGTGCACGTCATTGGACCTCCAGGGGTCTGGTCGGCGGCGCGAGTGGTGAACGAGACGAGCGTGTGCGGCCGCTACGTCGACCGTCCGCTCCGATTGGCGAGCCAGCCGTTCGCTCAGAACAGAGTGCCGGGCGCCGGCACGCTTCACCATGCGCACACCGCAAACTCGCTGTTGTCGGATTCCCGAAAGGAAGCGCGCCGGAGCTACTCGCCGCCGTCCACGACGACGTGCTCGCGTAGCGCGGGCGCCGCCTGCTCCTCCTCGACGGCCGCATCGGAGTCGGACTCGATCAGCGCGTGGATCCGCAGCGCCAGCCCGAGCTCATCGCGGCGGCGAGTGATCGGACGCCCGATGCGTTCTTCGATCGTGGCAAGCCGGTAGCCAACGGTTCGCTCGTGGACCTTGAGCAGCGCGCCCGCCGCGGACGCATTCTGACCCAGGCTGAAATAGGCCCGCAGCGTCGCACGCAGCCGGGCGGTCTTGGCGTCACGGGCCGCCAGCGGTCCAAGCTCCCGTGCGACGAAGTCACGCGCGCGGCGCTCATCCTGGACGACCAGCGCCTCGAGCGCGACGTCGTCGTACCGGGTGACCGGCGCACCGCCGATCACCGCGACCCTGTAGGCCTGGAGAGCCTGGCGGTGAGTCTGGACAAACCCCTCCTCACCGAAGGCCACGTCGCCACAGGCCAGAAACGTTCCTTCCAGAGGTAAGAACCGCTCCAGCGCCCGCGGCGCCGCGGCCGCGATCCGCGGACGTCCACCCAGCCAGGCCCACACCGAGCGGCCCCCACCGGGCGCGATCAGCAACGCGCAACCAAGCTCTTGCGCGAGCTGCGTGGCGCCCGCCTCGGGGTTCCGACCCCACGCAACCACGCCGATGTGATCCACGCGCAAGCGGTACCCGAGCTCCTCCTCGGAAACCGGCATTCCCGCGAGCAGCTCGCGCGTCAACGACGCGCGCCTGCGCTCCTGGCTGCGCAGCAGCCGGTCACGCTCGGTCTGGTACACCTCAGCGAGTTGCCCCGTGACCAGGTCAACGTACGCGAACAGGTACCGCGAGAGGACCCGGAGCGCCTCGACCCGCCGCGCGTCCGGAAGTCCCCAGCGCTCCACCTCTGCGCACATCTGCTCCCAGAGGCTCGCATGGCCAATCGTTTACGTGCGAAGGACCGCCACCCACGGGAGCCCTTCGTTGGCCGCCAACAGCGCCTCATCGACCGCGCCGGGCGGCAGGCGGTCAGGCAGCGCGCGGCCGTGTCCCAAACCGTGTGCGACCGCACGCAGGTTCGCCACGACGCTGGCCCGTTCGACGTCGGCCATGCTCGGGTCGATGCCCACGAAATACTCCGGCACCTCGTCGTGGAGCCGATCGTCCACGGCATCCGTGACCTCCTGCACCTTGGAGTCCAGCCAAGCCGCCAGCTGCCGGATATCGGCATGCACGTCGCTCACGTGGCGAGTCTACCCGCGCCGCGCATGCGGCCCGAGGCGGTCTCCTGCATGCGACGCGACCGAACTGGGGAGATTCGAGGGTCGATGCGTGCCGCGGCACGGCTCGCCGAGCATCACCGTCACCGGGGTCCAAGGTCGTCGGCTCGGGTCTGGTCGTCGGCTCGGGTCTGCGCTGACTGCTCCGCGGTCTTCAGAGAAGCGGCTGTCTGGCTCTGATCCAGATAGCGTCTGCCGTTGTGCCGGCGTTGATGACGCAACCTGCGGTCGCCAGTGAGGTTGGTCCTCGTGAGAACAACGAGGACGCGGTATTCGCCTCTCCGCGAGTGGCCGCAGTTGCCGACGGGGTCGGCGGCGCGACCGCGGGCGAGGTCGCGAGCAGACTCGCGATCGACCAAGATGATCAGCCTGGACAAGCGGCGGCTTGAGCATCCGCTGCAGCAAGAACCCACCGCGGCGGCAGCCGACGCTAACGCGGTCATCGAGTTCGTGATCTCCTACGACCCGCAACTGTCGGGGATGAGCACCAGGCTGACCGCCGTCGCGCTGTCAAACGAGGGCGAGTACCTGGTCGCCAACGTCGGGGACTCGCGCACCTATCTGCACCGCGCCGGGCGACTCCGGCGCCTGACCCGAGACCAGAGCCCGGTGGAGATGCTGATCGACCGCGGCGTGCTCAGCGAGGAGGACGCGCGCCGGCACCCCCACCGCTCGGTCGTGCTCGAAGCCCTAGACGGCGTCGAGCGCCCGCTGCCGCCGCTCCAGCGCGAAGACGACGACTGGGCTTTCGCGACAACCTCCGCGCGATGGGCGTCGACGTCGTCGCCGACCGCGTCGTCTGGCAGGGCAACCACGTCAGCGGCGCCGGCGTCTCGGCCGGCATCGGCATGGCCTTGTCGCTGACCGAACGCGTCCACAGACGCGAGCTGGCCGAGTCGCTGCAGCTCGTCATGGAGTACGACCCCCAGCCGCCGTTCGACTCCGGGTCACCGCTGAAGGCAGACCCCAGTACGCTACGCCTCGCGTTGCGCGTGCTGCTCGGCGACCGCCCGCTGCAAATGGCAGCCGGATCAACGGCCAAGCTGCCGCCGCGCGGCTGCGACGGGCACGACGCGCGCTCGCGCAGCGACGCGCTGACAGCGTATGCCGGCCGGAGGACCGCACCCGTGGTTCGGCGAGCGGGGGCGGTGGTTGGGGTTGCGCTCGCCACTTGTCGGGCGCCAGACCTTGGCCGAGCCCGCGAAGCTGACGAGCGCCAGCGTCGCAAACGACCCGAACCCGGCGAACAGCGCCTATCTGCAGGTTGCCGAAGCCTTCGAAGGTCGGCGGGAACAGGCCGGGATCACGATCTTCGCGCGGACCGGCCGGCGCGCCGCTGCCTCAGACCACGTGGGCCGCCAGGACGCGGGGCTCCACGCCGCGCTCCACTGCAGCCTCAGGAATCGTCGTGAGAATGCGACACCGGGTCCACCTCGACGATCAGCCCGCCGGTGCGGGCTGTCACGGAGGGCCGGGAGAATCTAACTCTCTGGGCGGTAACGCAGGCCGTCGAGTGCGATCCGGATGATGTGCTCGACCTGCTTCGGATCGCTGGCTGGGATCTTGCTGATCCCAGCGACCATGTGAAGGACGTCGGAAAAATCGACGTCGCCCCTCAGGACGCGAGCCTCCTGGGCGTGTTTGAGGAGCGGCTCGCCGGCGGCGGACAGCGCGGCGCGGCAGGTCTGGAACAGCGGGGCGTCCGGGTCGAGGTAGTTGGTCAGTTCGGCGGCGAGCGCCCGCTTGGTGCCGAGGTAGCCGATCAGGCGCTCGAACCAGCTGTTGAGCGCCTCCCACGGATCGACCTCGTCGAGCTGCTCCGCGGAGCGAGACAGCTCCTCGACCTCATTGACGTAGAGCGCCTCCAGCAGCGCCTGGCGATTCGGGAAATGGCGGTACAACGTGCCGATTCCGACCCCAGCGCGGCGCGCGATCTCGTCCAGCGATGTCGCCTCGCCGCCCTCGGCGAAGGCCTCGCGCGCGGCCGTGAGCACCTTCTCGTAGTT
The DNA here is from genome assembly GCA_963837385.1 of uncultured Solirubrobacterales bacterium. Classification (GTDB taxonomy): domain Bacteria; phylum Actinomycetota; class Thermoleophilia; order Solirubrobacterales; family Solirubrobacteraceae; genus Palsa-465. Next base: position 215,984 of record CAWIMZ010000009.1, on the reverse strand, counting down.
GCGACGCGCATCGGCGCGCTTAGGCCGCGTAATCAGGAGCTCGGTGGGTGCTTCGGAGGTGCTCATTCCAAAATTTCGCTTGACAAGCGGAGGGAACCTCCGTATAGTTCCGGAGGGTACCTCCAGGTATTTCGGAGCCAGCCTCCATTTTAGCTCCACGATCCACCGTTTGACAAGTCGGGAGTCCGCATGAAACTCCTCTCTTCTTCCCCAGACCGCCGCCGCTGGATCACGCTGATCATCGTCTGCCTCGCGCAGCTGATGATCGTGCTCGACGTCACGATCGTGAACGTCGCACTGCCGTCGATCCAGCGCGACCTCCACTTCAGCCAGGCGAACCTCAGCTGGGTCGTCAATGCGTTCCTCGTCACCTTCGGGAGCCTGCTCCTGCTCGCCGGCCGGCTCGGCGACCTCGCGGGGCGAAAGCGGGTCTTCCTCGCCGGCCTGACGGTGTTCACCGTCGCGTCGCTCTTGTGCGGGATGGCGCCGAGCCGGGGCGCGCTGATCGGCGCGCGCTTCCTGCAAGGCGTCGGTGCGGCCGCGCAGGCCTCGGTGATCCTCGCGATCATCGTCACCGAATTCCCCGAAGCGGCCGAGCGGGCGCGCGCGATGAGCGCCTACGTGTTTGTCTCCGTCGCCGGCGGATCACTCGGCCTCTTGGCAGGCGGCTTGCTCAGCCAGACGCTCAGCTGGCACTGGGTGTTCTTCGTCAACCTCCCGATCGGGGCCGCCACGTTTCTGCTCGGTAACGCGCTCATCCGCAGCGACAGCGGGCTCGGGCTCGCGCACGGCGTTGACTGGCTCGGCTCGCTGCTCGTGACCGTCTCGCTGATGAGCGCGATCTACGCGATCGTCGAAGCCACCAGCCACGGCTGGGGTTCCATTCGGGTGCTCGGCGTTAGCGGCCTCGCCGCCGCGCTGATGGCCGCGTTCGTGACCCTCGAAACCCGGATCGAGAACCCGATCATGCCGCTGCGGATCCTGCGCCTCCGTGGGCTCGTCAACGCCAGCCTCGTCAGAGGCCTGCTGGTGACGGGCATGTACTCGACCTTCTTCCTCGGCACGCTGTATCTCGAGCATGTCCGCCACTACGGCGCCCTGCAGACGGGCGCAGCGTTTCTGCCGTGGACGCTCACGGTCGCGGTGCTCTCCCGGGGAATTACTGCCGGGCTGGTCAGGCGCTTCGGGGCGTTTCCGGTGCTCACAGCCGGGATGGCCATCGCGGCCGCCGGACTGTTCCTGTTCAGCTCGGTCGGTCCGCACACCGCGTTCTTCCCGACGATCTTCTTCGCCAATTTCGCGATCGGGCTCGGCATCGGCAACGCTTTCATGCCGCTGCTGACCCTCGCGATGGAGGACGTCCCTGCCGCCGACGCCGGGCTCGGCTCCGGCATCACCAACGTATCGCAGCAGATCAGCGGTGCGCTCGGACTGGCCGTTCTCAGCACCGTGGCCACCAACCACACCAAGGCCCTCCTGTCTTCCCATCACAGCCTCACCACGTCGCTGATCAGCGGCTACCACGTCGCGTTCCTCGTGGCCGCCGGAGCGACCGTCACCGCGGTCTTGCTCGCGTTCGCGCTCCTGCGGCCGCGCTCGACCCGGCCCGAACTGCAACTCGCAGCTGATGAGCCGACCCCCGTCCCCGCCGGCCTCGAATTGGAGCAACAAGCAGCATGACCACTCTCAACCGCCCCCGGCCCCACGCCACCACGGCGGCGCGCAACGGCCGCTGATCACCGGACGCGGAGTCTCGGTCGCCTCATCAGCGGCCGCGTGTGAGGCGAGTCTCTGACGGAGTCGGCGCCTAGCCCAACCATTGACCACCCACAGGTCCGGGGAGGAAACGAGCGTTCCGGACCACAAAGCAATCACAGGAGCCATTCGACATGACAGGCACATCCGACAAGCCCGACCGGCGGTGGATCGCGCTGATGCTGCTCACGGTCGCGCAGTTCGTCGTCGTTCTCGACGCTTCGATCGTCAACGTGGCCCTGCCGAGCATCGGCAGGGGGCTGCACTTCTCCGACAAGAACCTTCCGTGGGTCGTGAACGCGTACGTGATCGCGTTCGGCGGCTTTCTGCTGCTCGGCGGGCGAGCGGCGGACCTCCTCGGCCGCCGCCGTGTATTCATCGCCGGGCTGGCGGCGGTCGCCGTCGCCTCACTGGCCGCCGGATTTGCCGCCACGCGTGGCGAGCTGATCGCCGCGCGCGCCGCGCAGGGGCTCGGCGCGGCGTTCATCTCACCCTCGGCGCTTTCGATCGTGACGACGCTGTTCACCGACGGCGCCGAGCGCAACAAGGCGCTCGGAGCCTGGGGCGCGGTCTCGGGGGCGGCCGGCGCGGTCGGCGTCCTGTTGGGCGGCGTGCTCACCTCAACTCTGAGCTGGAAGTGGGTGCTGTGGGTCAACGTCCCGGTGACGCTGACCGCGCTCGCCCTTACCCCGGGCCTGGTCCCGGAGAGCCGCTCGGAGTCGACGACGCGTCATTTCGACGCGTCCGGCGCGGTCACGATCACGGCGGGTCTCTCGGTCCTCGCCTACGCGCTGCTCGACGCCAGCACGGCCGGGTGGGCCTCGACCAAGACAGTCAGCCTGCTCGTGCTCGCGGTCGTGCTGATCGCGGCGTTCGTCGTGATCGAGCTGCGCTCGAAGGCGCCGCTGGTGCCGCTGCGGATCTTCCGGCTGCGGACGCTGACCGGCGCCAACGTCGTCGGGCTGCTGCTTGGCGCGTCGCTGTTCTCGATGTTCTTCTTCATCACCCTGTACATGCAGCAGGTGCTGCACTACAGCCCGATCCACGCCGGGCTCTCCTACCTGCCGCTGGCGCTGACGATCATCGTGGCGGCCGGTCTCGGCGGCCAGCTCGTCACGCGGCTCGGCTTCAAGCCGATCCTCGCGGCGGGAATGGCGCTCATCGCCGGCGGACTGCTCTGGTTTAGCCACATCGCGATCCACGGCGGCTTCCTCACCGACATCCTCGGCCCGTCACTGCTCGTCGCGGCCGGGCTCGGGTTCGGCTTCGTCACCTCGACGATCGCCGCCGTGGCCGGCGTCGAGGCCCGGGAGCAGGGACTCGCCAGCGGCCTCATCAACACCTCACAGCAGGTCGGAGGCGCGCTGGGCCTGGCCATCCTCGCGACGATCGCGACCGCCCGCACCAACCACGCCCTGACGACCGGCAGCGCGAGCCTGCCACACGCCCTGACCGAAGGGTTCCAAGCCGCGTTCCTCGGCGGCGCGATCATCGCCGCGCTCGGCCTCCTCGCGACTCTGGTCCTGATCCGCACCCGCGACAGCCGCGCGCACCTCGAGATCGTCCAGGCAGACGCGACTCCCGCACACGCATAGCTCAAGGAAATGAGCAGGAGAACACGATGAACACCACGGTCAACATCGATCCTGAGACGGTCGCGACCTCGTTCCGTCACTCGAGCGTCTGGCCAACGCCGCTCCGCTGGAGCGGCTCGGGACTGCGCGCGATATCGCCCCGATTGTCGCGTTCCTCGCCAGCCCCGCCGGCCACTGGGTCAACGGCCAGACGATCGGAGTCAACGGCGGAGTCAACTAACAGCACGAGCCCCGAGACAGAGAACCAATGAACAACCCACCCCCCAACACGCCAGACAACCACCACGCGGTCCGACGAACGGAGCTTGACGTGCTTGCACTCATCCGCGACGAACAGCATGGGGGCCGGTTGCCATGGTCGAGGTGTCCGAGTCGCGCTCCTGGCCGGACGGCCGGACGGGTGGCGAGCGGGCCAAGACCTGACCGGGATCGTCATATGCCTACGAACGCCCCCTGTGAACAGCACCTGACCGTCCGTCTTACCGGAATCACGGCCGGCGACTACCTCGACTGGGTCTACGATCCCGAGCCGCCCGCGCTCGGACGCGAGCTGTGCTCGATCACGGTTGATGCCGACCCGCTCGGCGACCGCATCGTCGCTCGGCTCGTCTGGGACCGAGACCCGCCACCTTCGCGGGTCGCGGCGAGCGCAGCCGGATTGGCGCTCACCCCTGAGGTCGTTCAGGTCGACGTCCTGCCCTACTCCTCAAGGCCGCCGCATCGGTCCGCGGTCCACTTGCTGGGACCCGTGTCGTGAGGCTCGTCGAAGTCACCTGCCCCTCGAGCGGCAGCACGGCGCCACCGCGGTTTCGCTCGTCGGAGGCGCACCGCTGTGCGCCGAGCTCGGCGCTGAGGTCTGATGCGGGTTTCAAGCAACAAATGAACGGATGATGGGAGCCCAGCGTGGCCAATCTGCAGGACATAGCATTTGGGTCGTTCGAGATGACGCCGGCGTCGGTGTGGCGAGCTGTCGCGGGAAGCGAAATCGATGAGGAGCTGCTGGAGTGGCCACCCGACCTGTTCACGCTGAGCGACCTGGTGCTTCAGCGCTCGGAGGCGCATCGCTTCGCCCTGTCGCCGCCGGGTGGAGCGAGCTGGCCGCCCGATCGGTTCGGGGACTGGGCGAGCGCCGTAGCGGACGCCCGCCGCCGGTGGAGCGCCTGGGTCGAAGATCGCGATAGGCCGTTCCCGGAGCTGCTCGCTGAGGAGTGGGCGGTCTTTCGCTCGGCCGCAGAAACGCCGCTCACGCCCCTGACCGAGGCGCAGGACTGGGGCCTGGTCGAGGCGGTCTTGACGCTGCATGCGATCGCTGACGAGGCGTGCGCCGGGCTCGGCGTCGCGCTGACCGCGTCCGACGGGTACGGAGCGATCTATCGGGCCCGGGGTCGTGAGCTGCTCGCGCTGTCGCGCGCGCCGGTGGAGTCCCTTCGGGTGCTGCCGAAGGTTCGCACCGCCCCGAACGGCACCTCATCACGAACGCTATCGCGGTACGCCGGCGTCCATCGGCCCGGGGTGGCGACGCACTGGCACAAGCTCACTTCGTCGCGTCCCGGCCGCGAGCCTCAAGCGGAGCAATCGACGCTTCTGATATTGCCGTGGCCGCTGCGGGTGCGCGAGTCGGACTTTCGAGCGGTCCCCGGATCCGTCCGCAGCCTCACCAAGGAGCCGTTCGGCTACTTCGAGTTTGCGCCGTCCGGCGGTCTCGATCTCGATCTGGTCGACCGAACGCTGATCGCCGCCCTGGACGAGGTCGACCAGGTGCACGCCGTGGTAATGCCGGAGAGCGCCGTCGAGGAAAGCGAGATCGACGAGCTGGAGCGGGTTCTTGCTCGCCACCGGGTTGACGGTCTGATCGCTGGGGTCCGCGGGCGGCCCGAGCGACCGGGGCAGTCGCCTCGCAACTGGGGAAGGACCCGGTCCGGGGAACCCGCGAGATCCCGCTCGAGGCCGGCGCGCAGGGAGTGCTCCTAACCGCGAACGTCGACCTCACCGTCCGGCGCAGCGGCGACGGCCGGCGGCCGGTCGACAACTGCACGGAATTCTTCGACGTCGGCGTGTTCCAAGTCCGGGCCGCCGGCTCGAGCTCGACCCCGCAGACACCGACGAGCTCGGCACCGGCCGAGCCGCAACTGGAATCCGAAGAGCTCACGATCCTCAGGTCCTGGGCCGAGGCAATCGCGGAAGCGTTGGCCACGGCTCCAGAACAACTCCAGCGAACCCTCACCGAGGCACGCAGCGGTGCGCCATGGCGAGCGGAACTCAGGGTCGAGGAGCCCTCTTCGCGGCTCACCGAAGCGATCCACGCAATGTGACGGCTTCTCAGCACCGACCCCGCGGCAGACGTCGAGCGCACGCTCGATGGGGTGCTTGCCGTGGTCCGGGACGATCGGCCGGGTGCCGGCGGACACGAAAGGTTGGCTCGCCGCGTGCTGCGATCAGCGTTAGAACAGCGGCGGACGCGGCACCTCAAGCTAGGTCTCAGCCTCGCGAGCGACCCCTCGCGGCACGCTCCTGACACACACACCACCCCTCCCGGCCGACCGAGTCAGACCGGGGCCGCACTCGAGCCAACGGCGTCACTGCTGGTCTCACGAACCAGCGGCCACGTCGCCGGCGTCAGGTGCGCAATGCTCGACTGCTCCTTTGGGCGATCCGAGCGACGGAGCAGCAGCCATGGCGGCACGACCCCCGAGGCGACGAAGCAGAAGCAATCGGGCGGCTGGCGTTCCCAGAACGCGCCGTGCGTCTCGAGCATCGTTGCGCCCGCGTCGAGCAGCGCCTTGTTGGGCCGGATCGTCCCAGTGCCGGACAACGAAAAGAGGTCCCGCGGCTGTGCGCCGATAGAAGTGCGGCGCCACGTGTTCCAGACTCCCTAGCGTCTCTTCGCCTATCTCGCGCACTGAGCGGCCAAGGGAGGAGCACGCTAGTGGTCAGGGGCGGGGCTGGCGCCGTGCCACCACCAGGCAGGCGACTGTGCTAGAGCGGATCGGCCGGCCGAGCCGCTGGTGGAAGGTTTGATTTTCGGCGGCGAGAGCGTCGCGCTGTCGGGGTGACAGTCCTGCCCAGAACGCCATGGTGCCCAGCAGAGCGTTGAGCTCGTCAGCGGTGTGCTCCAGCAGCGTCGGCACCGCGGCGACCTGCGCGTCACCAAACAGGTCCGCCGCATACCCGCGCGCAATCTCATAGCCCCCCAGCCACGCCCACACCTCCGAGACGTTGTCGCGCCGGGCCGCAACGCCAGCGAGGGTGCAGGCGAGGTCCCGGTAGGCAGGCCAATCGGCGGCGAGTTCGGGCGCGATCGTCGCCATCGCGGCACGGAGCGCCCGCTGATCGTCGGCGCTGCAGGGATCGTCGAGCCCGAAGTACGAGACCAGAGCAAGGCTCCCGCCGTCCACCAGCGCGTCGGCCGCCTTGCGCCAGCTCACATCCGGATCGATCCAATGGATCGCCGACGCCGAGAACACAGCCGAGTACCGGGCGCGCGGCAGCGAGGCGTCCTCCAGGCGCGCGTTGACGAACTGCACATCGCCGACGCCGTTCAACTGATCGCGAGCCAGCGCGATCAGCTGCTGGCCCGGCTCCACGGCTGTCACCCGCAGCCCGCGCGCCAGCAGACTGCGCGTGAGCTGCCCCGTGCCACAGCCGATCTCGAGCACCACGGCGCCCGCGGCAATGCCGGCGCCCTCACACGCCCGGTCCACGAGTACGTCCGGGTAGGTCAGACGACGACGGTCATAGTCCTCGGCGACCTCATCAAAGACGCATCCGTAGCTGCGGGCGTCGGGTTGGCGCGGCATGGCGCCACGGTAGATGGCGGCGGGGACGGCCGGACGGCGACCACAGGGAGACTCGCGAGCCTCGGCGATAGCGCCCGCCAAGCACCTGACACCGACACTTCCAGGTTCAGGGATACGCGAGACGCAAGAGCCTCGGGCTTAGCCCGGCTGACTTCTGAAGCCTGGGGCGTCTCGACGCTGCCGCTGGGCCGGTCGCAGGCTTCCGCTTCCGCCCCGGGAACCCCCGAAGCAGGACTCGAGGCGTTACCGCCGCACGGGCGACTTTTCAGAAGCGAGGAGATGTCGTCCAGGTCGTTGTTTGGCACTCGGATTTCACGCGGTAGCGAGCGCGCCGCGTCCGCTCTGCCGGTAGGCGCCCAGCCGGGCGCGCGACAGCATCTCCTCGATCAGCTGAACGCCCTTCTCCAGCAGCGCGCGATCCCAGCTGAGGCGGTCCTGCTCGGCCAGCGGGATGAGCGTGCCATCGGAGCTCTCGCGTGCGCCGCTGCGCGCGACCGCTCTGCACTCGAAGCAGCCATGTCCGATTCAAGGCCCTCGAGGCCGGAGTTGCCCAAACCTGAGCACCCACATGTCTTCCGCCGCGTGATCGCTTTCGTCGTCTGGTCGGCGCACGGCGGGCGATCGCAATCGCGACGGAGGACCCGTTGGCCGGTGCCGGCGGCGGGCGGCTGCTTTTGCCACGATTGCGATCGCGCGCTCGCCGTCGACCCCGTCGCCGCTCGCGGTGCAAAGCGGTCGCGAACCACGGGTGACGCAATAGGCGTCGAGGGTAGCGTCCGACGGAGCCGTCGCCGTCGGTCTGCCGTCGGCGACGACATCGGTGAGACTTACGTGACCCATCGTCTCCGGCGTGCCCGCGGTAACGGGGATGCAGGTCTCTCGCCTCGACGCCGCGGGCGGAGCATCGTGATGCCAGCGACGCTCTGCGCTGGTCGCGCGACGCCGGGAGGGCGGCGGTCGGCGGCGATATCGCCGGGGTGACTGCTTCGGGTCGTGGGGGGTCGTGACTATGCGGCACGCCGGGGTGGGGCGGGCCGTCTGCTGCCGGCGAGCCATCGAGCGGCGTCCTGATCGAGTGGTGGCGGAGCGGTCGCCCTGATCGTGTCGCGTAGCCACTGTTGGGCGGGGTCGTTGTCGAGGCGGGGGTGCCAGATCATTGAGTAGGTCATCGGCTCGATCTGAGGAGGTGCTGGGATCGCGGTCGTCGATCCGTCGTTGGGGAGTTGCTCGGCGAGTCGCCATGGGAGGGTGGCGACGAGCATCGTTCCGGGTAGGGCGGCGGCCGCGGCGGCGTGGTAGGAGACTGTCAGGCTGGCTCGGCGGGGAGTCCCGTGTGCTTCGAGCCGGTGGTCGATGGCGCCCTGCTGTCCGTTGAGGATGCTGACGATGACGTGGGAGCAGCCGAGATATTGCGCAAGGCTGATGCGGTCGACGGCGGCGAGGGGATGCTCTGGGGAGAGCACGCAGACGAAGCGCTCCTCGAACAGCGCCTCGGATCGTAGGGGTGGTGGTGCGGCTGCTCCCGTGAAGGCGAGGTCGATCACGCCACGGCCGAGGTCCTGGTAGACGGCGTGGTACCAGGACTCGATGTGGACCGTTGATTTGGGTGATTGCCGGAACAGGCGTTTGAGGAGCTCCCGGCCGAGCACCAGGGTGCTGTAGTCGGTGCCGGCGAGCCGGAAGACCTGCGCGGCGGTCCGGGGGTCGAAGGTCTCATCGGCGAAGAGGGACTCGAGTCTGGGCAGGATGAGAGCCAGCTGGTGCTGGATGCGCTCCGCGCGAGGCGTGAGCTGATAGCCGCTTGGTCCGCGTACGAGCACCTCGTCGCCGAGCACGGTTCGTAGGCGCCCGAGCGCTCGGCTCATGGCCGGCTGGCTCATGCGCAGGCGCTCGGCCGCACGCGACACGTGGCGCTCCTCGAGCAGCGCGGCGAGGGGTCCGAGGAGGTTGAGGTCAACCGCGTTGATATCTGTCATACGCATACATGCTACGTCAAATATGGCATTGACGCATGACAATCAAGAGCGGACGATGCTGCGTGAACAAGCAACCCCCGCACCGTCAGGAAGGAAGCGACGATGAGCCAAGAGCAACGCAGCGCCCTCGATGAGCTACTGCGAAACGGGCCGCTGGATATCGGTGGCGATCCCGAGGAGCAGCGGAAGGTGTTTCGGCGGATGCTGACCGCGAGGCCGCTCCCGCCCGACGTCATCACGACGCCAGCAGCGCTTCACGAAGTCCCCACGCTCAAGATCGAGATCGACGGGGTCGACGCCGAGGACGTCCTGCTGTGGTTCCACGGCGGGTTCTACGTCCTGGGGTCGCCGGCCACCTCAGCGGGGCTCGCCTCGAATGTCGCGAGACGAACCGGGACGCGGGTGATATCGGTCGACTACCGGCTCGCGCCCGAGAACCCATATCCGGCGGCGCTCGAAGATGTGCTGGCGGCATATCGCGCGCTGCTCCAGACCGGCGTAGATCCCTCACGGATCGCGTTCGTTGGGGAGTCCGCGGGCGCGGGCCTCGCCACGGCCACCCTCGCGAGTCTGGACAGCGAGGCAGATCTGACCGGCTTGCCGCCGCTCCTGATCCAGGTCGGCACGCACGAGATACTGCTCGACGACGCGACCAGGCTCGCCGCCCGCGCCGCCGCCGACGACGTCCCCGTTACGCTCGAGGTAACGCCGGGCGTCCCGCACCTCTTCCAAGCATTCGCCGCGATCCTGGACGAGGGCGAGGCCGCCCTGCAGCGTGTCGAGGCCTTCCTCCGCACCCACCTCGCTGTACAGGTCCCAGCATGACGCGTAAAGGAGTCGCTCGAGCAGTCCGATTCGATCGTTACGGAGACCGGGATGTGCTCTACATCGCTGATGTCAAGATTCCCGTGCCGCAGCCCGAGGAGGTGCTCGTCGAAGTCCGCGCCGCCGGGATCAATCCGGGTGAAACCGCGATTCGCTCCGGAGCACTCGCGAGCCGGTTTCCGGCCACCTTCCCCTCGGGTGAGGGCAGCGACCTGGCCGGCGTGGTCAAGGCGGTCGCGAGCGGCTTCGACGATTTCGAGGTCGGCGACGAAGTGCTTGGATGGACCTGGCAGCGCGCCAGCCACGCCGACTACGTCGCCGTCCCCGCCGCCCAGCTGATCCCCAAGCCCCCGCAGTTGACCTGGGCGGCAGCCGGATCGCTCTACGTCGTCGGCGCGACCGCCTGGGCCGCGGTCCGAGCCATCGACCCTGGAGACGGAGAGGTCGTCGCCGTGTCAGCGGCTGCCGGTGGCGTGGGCACCCTCGTTGTCCAGCTCCTGCGGCTCAGAGGGGCGAGGGTGTTGGCGATCGCGTCCAAGCGAAACCATGACTGGCTCACGGCGCACGGCGCCCTCCCGATCGGCTACGGAGACGGTTTGGCGGAGCGACTGACGGCTGCTGCGCCGGGAGGCATCGACGCCTTCATCGATCTCTATGGGCCCGAGTACGTGCAGCTGGCGATCGATCTAAGCGTGGCTCCCGAAAGGATCGATTCGATCGCGTCCTTCGAGAAGGCCCAGGAGGTCGGAGCAAAAACCGATGGCAGCATCAGCGGGACGAGCACCGAGGTCCTCGCAAACCTCGCTGAGCTGATCGCGAGCTCGCAAATCGAGATCCCGATCGCCGCCACATACGCACTCGAAGATGTGCGGCAGGCCTTTGCTGAGCTCGAGCAGCGCCACACCCACGGCAAGATCGTCCTGATTCCCGGTGCTTCGTCGGCACAATAAGCCGCCGCCAGCCGCTGCGAACTCAGCACCCCAGCCAGCACAAAGCGGGTCCTATGGGGTGGAGACTCGAACGTTTCGCAACTCGCCCAAGATGCGCAACCGTTGGGAGGGCTAGCCACGCCTGAGCGGCTGCAAGCGCCGGCGTCGAGACGGCGGCCTCAGCGTTCGGGACGAGGCTACCGTTGGTTGGTGGAAGCGGCCACCGCGCCGCCGTGACCGGTAGAGGCGTGACGCGGTCACCCGGCCGCGCCAGAAGCTGGATGCTCTTGCCGCAACCGAGCGAGGCACTCGACACCACCAGACTGCTAGCTCAGCGCGCCGATCGGGGGTCCGCCAGCAAACACGCTGACTACCGCTTGCGCGCACGAGCAGGCGTCCACCTCGAGCCAGGGGATGCTATCGAGTTTGGGCAGTTCCGGCCGCGCTCGAGCCAATGTTCGCATGTCCGAGTTCACCGACGGACGGCGATGACTGCGGCGAGGGCATCCACCTTCTCGGGACCAGTTACTCCCGCGTGATCGAAAACCGAGTCTCCCACAATGTCGGAGGGATCCTCGTCTCCGACGGCGGGCTGCCAACCGGACCTACTAGCGGCGCGACTTCAGTAGGGCCTGCCGCCCACAACCTCATCGCGTTCAGTCGCAGCACCGACAACGCGTTCGATTGCGGGATCACCCTGCCGAGCCACGACTCGCGTGCGGTGTCGATGACGGGACCGAACGCCGGGCAACCCCAGCCGGCGCTGGCTGGGGTCTACGACAACCTTGTCGTGAACAACGTGTCGCACCGAAACGGCGGAGCCGGCTTGCTCGACGCGACCCCGTATCCGGAACAGCCGCATACGACAACACCTTCGTCCACAACTTCGTCGTAGGGAACGGCGAAGGCGGCTTCCAATTGCACAGCCATGCACCGCAACAGGACGTGGACGGAAACCGGGTGATCGCCAACTACTTTGGAAAGAACAATGTCACTGGCGACAGCGACTCGGGTGACATGGCAACAACAGGAATCATCCTCTTCTCGGCTGTCGTCCCGGTTAATGACACTCTCGTTGGCCGGAACTTCATCGCCAACAACGCGACCGGAATCTGGAAGACGGCGAACGTCCAGGCGATCGGGCTCAAGAGCAACGAGTTCTTCAACGTCGGCACGAACGTGTTCACACACTGAGCCAGCGGCACAGGCCGCGAGTCACGGATTCGACTGCGGGAGTCGTCCGGCAAGCGCCTGGCCGAAGATGGCTGCCTGCGAGAGCGCATCAGGCGCTCCCGCAAGTCGTCTCCATGGCCAAACCCTCGCTGGCGTGCGTCATCGGTGTCCAGCTTCAAGCGCCAGCATCGCTTAGCGAGGCGATGCAGCAGCAACCGCCGGCGACCCCGTGCTTAACAGGCTCGTCGCGTAGACCGGTCAGCAAGTGGCCACCGGGCACGAACTCGACGTCTTACCTGCCGAAGCACTGATCAAGGACCGCGACTCGGCGCTGCCGAGTTCGCCAAGACCGACCGTGAACGGTCCCGAAGACAAGCGCTCGCAGGGCTGCCGCTTTGTCGCCAATGCGGTCGTCAGCTTTCAACACGGCCGAAGGACAAAAGGAATCGTCCCGTCCGAAGTCACCGAGCAGTGTCTGGGCGTATGCGAGCGTCGGGTTCGACTGCAGTACGCCGACGGCGACGCAGACAGCGAGTGTGAGGATTCGCGGCGGGTAGAGGCAAGCCGAGGGTCTCTGCAGCTTCAAAGCTCATCCCCGCGCCAGTTGGGAGAAGCGCTGCGCGGCCCGATGATTGAGTTGATCCGAGCTGGTGGGGTGAGCGGTCAGCCCTAGAACACGCAGATCGGGTCGTCGGCGATCTCGCTGAGCAGGTCGGCGAGGCGACGCGAGGGGCCGAGCAGCGGGTAGCGCTCCCAGCGCCCGGTGTGGCGGTGGTAGTAGAGAGTCCACAGACGCTTCGACGCGACATATCGCAGCCGTGCTACCGGCAACCTCGACCAGTCCGGGCCGTAGTCCCCGCGCCACGGCGGCCTGCGCTCGACAATGTTCACCCGCTTGCCGTTCTTGTTCAAGCTCGCCCGAACATGCTCGCGAGCATCGGGAGGCACCCGCGCCTCGCACAGCTCACGGATCTTGTCGATTTCCGCCTCGGGCAGCACGAGCGAAATCGTAGAAGCGGAGCCGGACGAGGACCCGATGCCGGCGATCGCTGGCGCGAGAGTCGGAATGCAGCAGCCGTGCGCGCGCCATCGTCGTTGCTGAACCACGCGTATTGCGATCGCCCCGGCGTCGCGACCGCTTCGCGCCGGCCCCAGCAGTGTCGTGAGCTCGCCGAAACCGTCGTCGGAGTGCTGCTGATTCGTGGATGGGGAAGTGTCCGCGAGCTTGTCCCGAGCAGCGATCGCGCGTCGCGCGTTTGCCGACTAGCGACACCGGCGCCGATCGCGGGTCGACACCTGCGTTACCGAATGCGTGCCTGGCGTTCATCGCGGTTGTCCGGAGCGGGCCGAGCCGGGACGATTGCCTTCTGGCATAGGGGGGCGTCAGCCGGCGGGGACGTACAGGTGGCGGCTATGAAGTTCACCTGTTCTCGCACGTCTTGCATGACTGGGGCGAGGAGCAGGTCCGGCAGCTGTTCGCCGCGTCCTTCGCCGCGTTACCGCCACGGGGTTGGATCGTCGATCACGACACCCACATCAACGCCGAGAAGACCGGCCCCCTGCCGGTGGCCGAGTACTCAGTGCTGCTCATGCACTCAACCCCGGGAAAGTGCTGGTCCGTAGGCGAACTTACGGAGTTCCTCGAACAGACAGGTTTCACTGACGTGGCATGCAGACCGACGGCCGCGGACCGGACGGCCGTGCTGGCGCGCCGGCCTGGCTGATCGGGCGATACGGCTCCCGGATGCCGCCGGCGCCGACCCCTCACGTGCGGTCCCCTGACGCCCTCGCGGCCGCGCTCCAACCAACCTGTTGCGATAGGCCCTAAACTTCTCGCACCCCCCGGTGGTTGAGCCCTTTCCGCAGGCGCGCGGGGTGCGCGAATGTAGAGGGACCCGGCCGGGTCTTCCGTTAGCACAACTCAAGACCGATCAGGAGGAACGTCTCAATGCCCGAGCAGGATCTGTCGGACATCATGGCGACCGCGTATCGCGAACTCGAAGCGCGCGTGGTCGCCGGTGCTCCGCTGCACGAGTTGGAGGACTACATCGCCTCGCTGCGACTCCCAGAAGAGGAGCGCTGCGCCGTGGAGCTGTGGGCCTGGACGCAGACGTCCGAGCCCTACCGGCGCTCGCGACGCCTGATCGTGTTCGAGCCGCTCGCGGCCACTCGGTCCTCGTAGTTACGGGAGGTAAGAGGCGATGACCGAGACTTACATTGGAATGCTCAACGTGCCCGAGCTGGGTGTGCTAGTGGCGCTGAACGTCGACCTCGTCGACCGCTACCAGGCCATCGCGGACGACCCCGAGGCGGGGCCGGAAACGAGGCGGATCGCTGAGCGGCTGGCCGCGTGGCGTCGTGCGAGGGCGCGCTACTTTCGCGAGGAGTGCGCACGGACCGAACGCCTGGAGGCCGCTGCTTGACGACGCTGTACTGTGGGTAATCGGCTAGGCCGTTTGCCGGGCGCCCAGCCGGCCACGGGCACGATCAGTCCCGCGAGTCTGCATCCGCGAGGGGCCGTGTGTTTGCGCGCCCCAGTCGGCAGTTTGAGATCACCCGGATTCAACGTCCCCACTCTGGGGGTTCTTGCGCCGCATGGTCTCGGAAGACGCCAAGCATCTCCGGTCGCGTCGGCGTTGGCCGCCTCGATCGGCGATCCGGGTGTTGGCACGACTCTACCGGCGTAAACGGCCTGCCGAGTGGCGCTCGGGCCGGGTTCGGTGACGCGCCGCTAGCACCGGTCTGGATCGCTAGGTAGGCTTGGCGGCGCGTGACCGACGTCAACGTGTTCGTCTGTCGTTCCCGGCGCCGCGCGGAGCGCGAGGCTCTTGGCCTGGCCCTGATGCGGCAGCAGGTCGCCGACGGGAAGCTCAAGGCCGCTTGGATGAGCGAGGAGGAGAAGGCGGCGTATCGGCTGCGGGAGCCGCAAGCAGCTGGGGCGGCCCTGGGGGGTTTTGACTCGGAACCGCGACCGGCGACACGTCGCGTACCCGGGGGCGATCAAGCCGCGGGGATGCCGCGCTCGGCATCCGGACGATCGCGGCGGGTGACTTCCTGCGGTTCTGCCGGGTTCGCTGCTGCCCGGTCCTCGGGCCGTTCGGTGCCGAGGCTCGGCCACCCACCGTTCTCCCTCAGGAGCGCGTCCCGCGGGAAGGGTCCGAGCGAAGCGAGGACCTTACCAGTGGGCGCGCAGCCGACCCGCGGGGCCGGCGAGCACTGGTCGTGAGTGCCGTCGGAGCGGACGTTGTCGCGGGTTGCCTGCGGCTAGCTCGCAGTTGCCGCGCCATCTGGAGCCGCTGAATCGCTCTGCTTTCTCGGGTCGCTGTGCTTTGGTCACCCTGACTCAGCGAGTGAGAATCCGCTGCAGCATCTTCAAGTCGCGCTCGCCCTAACTTCGAGAGATCGAGGTCGAGCGTGGAAACCTCGACGGGGCCACCATCGCCACCGACTAGCTCGTGCGCGTCGCGGCGGCTGCGCAGCGCGATGAGAACGTCCGCGTGCGGTTCGCGCTCGGGTAGCGTTCGCCGACCGTGCCGACGTTAGCGATCCTGCCGATGAAGAGCTTCGACGGCGCTAAGCAGCCCCTCCAGGATGAATACACCCCGGGGGAGCGGCGCGCTCTGACCGAGGCGATGTTCTCGGACGTTCTGATCGCGCTGCGCCGGACGGCGTCGCTCGACGAGACGCTGGTCGTAAGCGTCGACCGCGGCGCGCGGCCGATCGCCGCCGGATACGGCGCGCTGGTGCGCCCCGACGACGACCGCGGACACAACCATGCTGCGATCGCAGGCATCGCCGAGGCCCTCGAGCGGGGGGCCGATCGCGCGCTGCTGGTGCCGGGTGACTGCCCGACGCTCGATCATGCTCAGCTGGACGAGCTACTCGCCCGCTCGGCGCCCGCACGATCCGTGCTGATCGTGCCCGATCGTCATGGCACCGGCACGAACGCGCTGCTGCTGACGCCGCCCGACGCGCTCGAGCCGTCGTTCGGTCCCGCCAGCTGTCAGCGTCACGCGGCGCACGCCGAGTCATCCGGAGTCGCCCACGAGGTGATCGAGCTACCGTCGCTGGCTCTTGACGTCGACACTCCCGAGGACCTGCAGGCGCTGCGAGCGGTGCTCGGGGCCACGCACGGCGGCGCGGCGCACGGAACAACGTCGTCATCGCCATCGCCAGGTCGGCACCGCAGGGGATGCACGCCCCTGAGCTGCTCCAACAGGGCGATTGCTTCCTGGAGCGCACCGACGTCGTCGAGCTCGCCAACGGTTGCTACAGACCCGAGACCTCGTCGACGCCGAGCGATCCTGCGAGACGGCCCAGTTGGGCCGCGCGGGCACCCGCACGTGCATCGCCTCCGAGAAGGCGCTCCGCAACGGCGGCCGGGGGGTGAACCTCAACGACGCCAGCGAGCGGTCGTTGAGGGCGTGTTCACGTCACGCAACGACGCAGACCCTGTCGAGGCCCAGGCCGGGACCGGAAAACTTACACGGCCAAGGCGATCCGCCAGGTGGCCGAGCTGAGAACAATCGCGTCCTGTTTCGCCTCAACGATCATCGAGACCGACACCTGCAGGTCAACAACGGGGATCTCGGGACCGTGACCCGGATTCACGGGAATGGGGTCGACGTCGAGCTCGACAACGGCGTGCGCCGCAGCGTTAATACGTCGTGCTCCACTCCACAATGTGAACGGCGTTCTTGCCGTTTTACCGGATCCTGACCAGCGGCGCGCTGAAGCGTCTCAAGCGCTGGCCGACAGAAATTGAGGAGGCATGATGACCCGGCACATAGAAATCAAGTTCACCGGAGGCGCCTCCGCCGCCAGCCGCGCACTCGGGCAGGTCGCCCGCGAGCTGCCCTTCAGATGCGCCGAGTGCGGTTGCTCGCACTTCCGCCTGACCGAGGAATCCCGCGACGGTACGCCAGGCGATCGGACGCGCGTTTGCGCCGATTGTGGGCACCGGAAGGAACAGCCATGCTGATCCTCGAAGTCTTCCTCGTTGCTCTCGGAGTCGGGTTCGTTCTCGGTCGGTAGAGGGAGCGCACGGCAATCCCCAGCACTCAGACATCCCCGTCATGTGGAAGGCGCCGGGCTGCGCCAATCACTTCCGAGACCCCCGCCGGTCCTCGGGCCTCTCGTCAAGTCGGTGAGAGCCCGGCCTGCGGCCGTACAACGAGGATCCGGTTCACCGACTTGACGAGACCCACGGGCCGGCGCAAGCCCGTGCATGATCCACCCCACCCCAGAGCTCACCGCCCACCTCACCAAGCGCGCCCTCGAGCTCAAGCAGCTCGCTGACGGCATCGCGGGCGGAGTCATCGACCCGGCAAAGGTTGCGCACGACCGCGACGATCGCCTGCTCAGAGCGCCGGCGGGGCTCCAAGAAGCTCGGAAAGGTACGCCTGGCCCTGACGCTTCTCAGGGACCAGCGACTCGATCTCCCCGACCCTCGTCTCCCACGCCGTGGGGCGGTAACCATTGCGATGCGTCAGCGAGACTCCGGTGCGACCTCGCCGAGCTCAGCACCAATCTCCTTCGGTGATGAATGGCACCCGGCGATGGCTCGACGCTCCTGCAGGAGTCCTGTCCGGGGCAGCGAAACGCCACATGTGTGCCTAGCCAAGCCAGCTCAGCTAGCAAATGGGTGCTGAAGCTCGACCAGATTCGCCTCGGCTGGGCGACTCCGGCCGTAGCGCCGGAGCGTCGTGGCTTCTCCGGGCTCGGTGACCGCCCTACAGCGGCTGGTTCAGTGGTCGGGTGAACGCCAGAGCGGCAAACGGCGACTTGAACCGGGCGAGCCGCGCGAGTCGTTGCGCGCCCGCCGAGGCCCTAGCCGCGTCGGAGCCTCTCTCACGTCCGGGGGTAGCCGTAGAGACTTCGTCGATGGGTCTCGCGGGCAGTGATGATGTCGCCGGGGCGATCCGACCGACAAAACCCGGGGGCGCTCCGCCGGCCGGCTCAGCGCGCCTGACCGCCAAGCCGCCGGACGAGCGGACACTGCTCGCGGAGTTGTGGCAGATCAGCCACTATGGCTGGATACCGCAAGCGGTGATCCTTCGCAGCCTGACGATCTCCGGGCAGGAGTCCGCCGCCGCCCTGGCAGAGCGTGTGCAGCAGCTGCTGGAGCGTGGGTGGGCCGAGCAGCGCCACGGCCACGCCGGCACAGGCGAACGCGAGTGGCGCCTGACTGACAGCGGCCGAAACGCCCGTTGAGCCGCTGAACGACTGGCCCGCTCCCGTCCATACCCAGCAAGCGGCCACCCGCCGATCCGCCGTTCGGCTCAGTTGATCACGCGCTTGCCACCGAGCTCGCGAAATCCGTTCACCGCGGCACCCGCGCTAGACAACCACGACTTCCCGGCTGCGTGGGAGAAGGACGCGGACCAGATCACCGGCGTTCGCACTCGGGTTCTCCGCCGCTGGCGCTGACCGAACGTGCAAGCCGCGAAGGGAGCCGTCCGGACCGAGCACGACCGACTTAGCCGGCGTCGGACCGAGAGGTCGGCACGCTCAGCCGTTCGCCTCGGAGTGCGTCAGCGCATTCGCGAGCGCATCAGCGGCGCACGCCAACCCTCCGACCGCACCGCCGAGCGTCGACGGTGGCTGGCCGACCTGGCTGCGCAGCTGCTTGTAGAGCGTGAAGAAGTGCTGCTTAGCGGCGGTGGACGCGTTGCTGTCTGGGCGGTCGCGCTCAGGCGGCCTTGAAAGATGATCGCGATCGTCCCCGTGTTCGCCTGGTTTAGGCAGGTGTTGATGTCCTGATCGTTCTTGAGGCTGTCGTCGTAGGAGGGGTCCAGACGTCACGCGCCGAGCCGCCAGCGGTGTTCGCGCGTTCGCGTCGCCGACGCCGCAAGCGACGGTGCGCTTTGAGACCACGGTATTGATCGTCGCCTCGGCCGCGCGAGCGTGATGCTCGCGACCCCGCCGCTGGCCGCGGTCTGAAGCTGCCCGAGCCCCGACGGCCGCGGCGATCAGCAGTCGGCGCCGCCCGCCAGTCACCCTCGGCGTCTGGGCTGGTGGCGGCGGCACGAACCCATCCGCAGCTTGCGGCCGCGGGATCGCAACCTGCGGCGGCCCGCTATCAACTGGAGCGCCCGGCGCACCCGCCGCCGTCGTCACCACCGGCGCGGTCACCTGCTCAACCGTGGGCAGGCCGGCGGTTCTCTCCCACTGGCCGCGCTGCCGTTCCCGTCGCACTTGCGTGACATCGCTCGTCGCGTTCTCCGTCGCCACCCCGCAGTGCGGGCAGAACTTCACCCGTGCAACGCGGTCCCACATTCTGTGCAAAACACCTGCTCCTCCGACATCAGTGCACTCCTGGCTAACCCGCCAGGTGCCTGACCAGGTCCGGCTCCTTGGGGTGGCTGGGTCTGCGTAACGCCCGCGACTGCTGCGCGCTTCACGTTCCTGGCCTGCAAGCCGATCGACTGCTTTTCTCGGAGCTTCAGCCTCGGCGGGCCGCGACACCGACCGTAAACATCGTCACTAGACCGGGCGCGCTGCCATCGGCTCTTTGCTGTTAACCTGGTTCCCGTCCTTAATCGCGAAGGGAACGCAACCCTGAACTACCGCAGCGTTCTCGCTCGCGAGCTGACCGTCGAGGACGCTGAGCGCTACCGCTGGCCGGGGCATCGGCGGCGTTCTCGGCGGGCGAAGCCGGGGGCAGGAGCCAGGTAAATGTTTAGGAGAGAGCCCCGCAATGTCCAGAAGTATGCGCATGTCCATCTGCCGGGGCGACCGGGCCGCACTCCCCTGCCGTGCCATGGCTCTTGTCATCTCGGTAACTAATTCAGGTACCTGTTCAGACGCCGCTGCAAGAGCCGCTTATTCGTCGCCGATCCGCCCAATCTCAAGGATCGGAGCGTGCGAATGGCTGTGTTTAGCGAGCGGATGCTGCCCGAGGTGATGCATCCGTTTTGGATCGTTGGCGCGCGACGAGTTCATCGCCGAGGCCGCGGGGCCCGGTGAGGGACCTACCGGGTGAAGGGAAAGCGGTGGACGATCACGACTGGGCTGATCGTCGTCGCACTCGTAATCTGAAGGACCGGTGCTGGTGTTATCAAGACGTGAGAGATGCGCTGGGCCACGCCGCCAGCGAGTCGGTTCGCTGTATCGCCAGGCGTTGGGTCGTTCACCGTCGACGGTCTCGCTGAAGCTGCGCCGTAACTCGAAAGGGAGCTCGCGCGATGTTCGCTGACTTTGGCTTGCTACCTCGCGCGCTCGGCGAGCAACACCTCTCTCGCGAGCACCGCAACGTGGCGACTGGCGGCGAGAGGCTCAGCACCAATAGTGGCCCAAACGGTCGCGAGAACGGAGTCAAGTCGTCTGATGTCGTGTAACTGTTGAGCTCGTCGGTGGGGTTGGCGGCTCGGCCGGGTTGAGGGCGCTCGCCTGCTGGGTGCCTGGTTCGTAAAGGAGGATGCGCGTGTTGGCGCGAAGCCGTGCAAGGACGCTACGAGACTGCGGGCTGCTGCATTACCCCGGCCGACGGTAGCGTCAGGTCGGCAGCGCTGGAGGACCGCTGGCTCTCGTCCCAATAGAGGGAGCGAGCGAGCGCGGCGGTCGCATGGTCCTCGCTTTTTTCTACCGCTCGTGTGGGATTCCGGTCCACTCAAGCGAGGCGTGTCCGCTGAAATCGACAGCAGGCGTCGGTGACCGATCTCACACCGGGGGAATCCTGTGCGCATTTACCTGTCAGTGAGCGATTCGATGCAAGCCCTCATGAGTAGCCGCGATCTGAAGCCGGTCCTGCCTCCCGGTCCGAGCGTGCCGGCGGCGTTGCAGCTGCTGGCGAGCTGGAAGCGGCCGGCCGGCCGCATGCAGCGACTGCGCCGGCGCTACGGCAAGCGTTACACGGTTCAGCTGCCCTTCCAACCGCCGTTCGTGATCCTGTCCGATCCGGCGGAGATCAAGGAGCTGTTCACAGCCTCACCGGATGTCATCCATCCCGGCGAGGGCGGCAGAATCCTCGAGCCATTGGTTGGGCGCAACTCGGTGATCCTGCTCGACGAGGCGGCCCACCTCGAGCAGCGCAAGCTGATGCTGCCCGCCTTCCACGGAGAGCGGATGCAGCGCCTCACCGGCCTGATGAGCGAGCTCGCCGAGCGCGAGGTGAGCTCCTGGCCGCGCGAGCGGCCAGTCGCGCTGCATCCGCGTCTGCAGCGCTTGACGCTGGAGATTATCCTGCGCGCGGTGTTCGGCCTTGAGCAGGGGCAGCAGCTCGACGAGTTGCGCGATCGGCTCACCGAGGTGCTCGCATTCAACGAACAATCCCCTCTCGGTGGTTCCGGCGGCGCAGCGCGTGGCGGGCTGGTTCGGTCCGCTACGCCGCTTCAACGAGCAGCTCCAGCGGACTGATCGGCTGATCTTCGATCTGATCGAGGAGCGGCGCGCCGCTGCGGGCGGCGGCGACGCTGAGGGCGACGACGTCCTCGCAACGCTGCTCGGCGCGCGCCACGAGGATCGCTCGGTGATGTCCGCGCAGGAGCTGCGCGACGAACTGATGACTGCGCTCGTCGCGGGCCATGAGACGACCGCCTCTCAGCTCGCCTGGGCGCTCGAGCGCCTGGCCCGCGAGACCAGCGTGGTGCAGCGCCTGGAAGGCGAACTCGACGCCGGCGACTCGGACGAGTATCTGACCGCGACGATCAACGAGATCCTGCGGCTGAGGCCCGTGCTCCCGACCGCTGGGCCTCGCCTGACCAAGCAGCCGGTGAAGATCGGCGGCTTTCGATATCCGGCGGGCGTCGCACTGCTGGCGAGCGTCTTCCTCGTCCACCACGACCCGGACATATACCCCGAGCCGTACGCGTTCCGACCCGAGCGTTTCCTCGAGCACCCGCCGGGCACCTACACCTGGATCCCATTCGGTGGTGGCCGCCGGCGCTGCCTCGGGGCGAGCTTCGCGCTGCAAGAGATGAAGATCGTGCTACGGGCCGTGCTTACTCGTTACAGGCTCACCGCCGCGAGCGACAGGCCCGAGCCAACACGCCGCCGAAGCATCACCTTCACCCCCGGGCGGGGCGCCACCGTGATGCTGCACGACCGCAAGTCCGCTCTCGCACCACGGCGCGAAGCACACGCAACCCCCGTCTGATGTGATGTGCCTACCTCCAGTCCGCGACGAGCCGCAGTCCAGCAAGCCGTGCGGCGGCAACTCCGCGACAGTTCTTCCGCACAGACGAGCTCCACAACCGCGGCCCGGGTGATCCCGAGACCCGTTCTTGTGCTTCATTTGCTCAACGCATGGGAAGTACTCACCGACCGGCTGCCGGTCCTGACTCGGGGGAAGGCGCGGCAGCTTCGCGCGTGCGGGCTGATCCCGACGAGCTCGAGCGCGACCACATGGACGTCAAGCACCCCGCGGCGATCCTCCGCGTACCCGACTAGGCAGTCGCCGCCGGGCGCCAGGCCTAACGCAACATATCGGGCGCGCAACACCACGGCTTAGCCGCCACGGTCATCATGATCGCTCCTCAGGCGAAGCCAGGGGAATCGCCATGCCTCTGCATGAACCGGCCTCGACAAGACTGCGACGTGAGCCGCAAGTGGAGTCGGCTCTTGAGGACACGGAGTAGCCAGGCCCTGTCGCCGATCTACCCGGACTGGCGGTTTGCGCCTATGGTCGCGATTGACGCACGGGTCAAGGATTGAACGCCGCCGGCCGATGAGCTTCCTAGGGCGACGCTATCGCCGCCAGGTCCGGGATGACCCAAGCCGGAGGAAGCATGGAAGCCAACGGCACCCGGACGAGGACGAAGGTCCTCAGAACGACGGGAGCAGCAGCGGAGCACTCGCGACAGTCGCAGCGCTGGCGATCGGGGCGGCGGCCGCGTCCGCACGACCATCCTTGTTCGCGGTCAGCAGGCAGTACAGCTGTCTCACGAACCACAACGTCAACGCGTTCCTGCGGGCCAACCACGCAAACGTCTTGCGTCTGATCCTGTCGCCGCAACAGGCATCAGCTGGCGAGGGAATCGGCTGCGTCAAGGACGCCTATGCCGCCGGCTTCAAGGTCTACATCTCGCTCCAGTTCACCAACGCGCTGGACGCCGCGCCAAGTCGCCTCGTACTTCAAGCGGGTGCTCCCGACCTACGCGCCCTTTGTTTGGGCGGTAGGGGTCGGCAACGAGCAGGACCTCACCTCGACAAACCCCGATGCGCAGGGCACCGGCACCCTGAGCGGCCACGGGCGAACCGTGGGAGAGAACTACCGCGCCGACTGGAACGCGGTCGAGCCGGTCCTCGTGAAGCTCGCGCCGCACGCGATCCGTGTCTACGGCGAGTTCAGCCCGTGGAGATTCATCGCCAACAAGCAAGGGTTCGCGGCAAGCCGCCCGCCCGGCGTGCAGGCGATCGCCGCCCACTGCTACCACATCAAAAGTGCCGGCGGCCTGGAGCAGATTCCGCAGGACGCAGCGTGGGCGGCCTCCAAGAGACTGCCGCTCTGGTGCTCTGAAATGGGTCCGGCGATCCGCAAACCCACCACCCCGAGCTGGGTCATTCCGGACACCTGGGCATCCTGGAACGCGGTCGTCGCCAAGGTCAAGGCCAAGAGCCCCGACCTGCAGGTGACCAGCTATTACTACTGGCCGACTTTCTAAATAGCGCTCCCCATCGTTCGCGCTCGCGGAGCTGGTGCTCGCCGCGACCCGACATCAGGGCTGGAATTCGGCCGCGCGCTCGCCCGCTCGCCGTGAGCCGTGGCCGGCGGCAAACCGCGCAACGGCGTCCGCTTCTCCTGCCGTTGCTTCACCGTCCAGAGGGCTGTTTTCGGTCGCCCCTCGTCGCGTTCAGGCCCAGCGGGGAAGATGATTGCCGGCGTCGTCAACCGGTTCCCTGGGGGGTTCCTTTCGGGGTTCCCTTCGCGATGCGGTCCGCGGCTCTACGACCGCTCGCTCAAGGCCCTGCAGTTACGACGCTTCCGATGTGGGAGTCGCGTACCGGACGCGACGTAATCTACGCCCGGAGCAAGAAGGGGCTGCTGGACGTGACGTTCACCCCGACGGCGGACGGGTCGCGACCGCGAGCGGGGCAAGCCGCGCGAGTGTAGGACGTCGGCGGGACGTCGGCGCGTTGTTGCTAGCAGCGCGCTCGCCCTAGTTCGCAAGCAATCTCGCGCTGGTCGGCCATACCCTGCAGCGGCAGACCGACCGCAGTCTCAGTAACGTCGCCGATCCCCGCCCGGTTTGATACAAGAACGACAATCATCCTCCGAACGCTGCGACCGTACACGGTCAATCTGCCGTGGCCGCGCTCACGCAGTTGCACAGGGCGAAATGATGATGCGGGTCCCGTGCCGCGGGGACAGTGTCACGCTACGCCGAGTCGGGCGTTCAGCGTCCGCGCTGGCGGCTTTGAGCGTGCGTGTTCGCAGCACGGACCGCAGCACCACACGCATCTCCATCTCCGCGAACGCGGCTCCCAGACAGCGGCGCACGCCGCCTCCGAACGGGATCCAGCCGTAGGTCGACGGTGGCTTCGCGAGGAAGCGTTCCGGTCGGAACGCGAGCGGCTCGGGATACAAGTCGGGGTCGGGTGTGCGTGAGCCATATCGCCGGGCCGACGTCGGTGCCCGGGGGAGCGCACGAAGCCATCAGCGCGGAGCTCCGAGGCGATCCTTCGACCGGCGAGCGGCACGACCGGGCGGATTCGTAGCGACTCAGTGATCACCGCTCGAAGGTATTCATCGCCCGTGTCTTCGTCGACCTCTGCAGTGAGGCGCGCCAGCGCCACTGGGTTTCGCAGCAGCAGGTCGAATGTCCACGCCAGTGCGGTGGCGGTCGTCTCGTGGCCCGCGACCAAGAGCGTCATCAGCTGGTCGCGCAGCTCGCGGTCGTCCATTGCGCTGCCGTCCTCGAATCGTGCCAGTGTCAGCAGCGAGAGGATGTCCTGGCGGTCGGACGTCCCGGGGTCGCGGCGCCGCTCAGAGATCTCACCGAACAGCTCGGTGTCGATCTCGTCGGTCAGCGCGCGGAGCTCCGTCACCGGGCCTGCGTGCACGGTGCGCCGCGCCAGCATCCGGAGCTGCAGGCCCGTCGACGTTGCGTCGAGCAGCTGCGGGAGCAGCCGGCGCAGGCGCTCGAGCCGATCGGTCTCGTAGACGCCGAACACCGCGTTGAGGATCACCTCGAGCGTCGCGCGCTGCATGTGGGGATGCAGCGGGAACGGTTGGCCGAGCGGGCAGCGGTCGAGCTCGCGCTCGGCGATCTCGGCGACGAGGTCCTCGTAGGCGCGCATTCGCTCGCCGTGGAACTGCGGCAGCATCAACCGTCGCCGCTGAAGGTGCTCCGCGCCCTCCTGAAGCAAAATCGATCGGCTTCCGACCAGGGGCCGAAGCGCGAACGTGCGACCCGGCGGCAGTCCATTCTCGCGCTCGGAGTATAAGTCGCGAACCGTCGCCGGATGGCTGACCATCACCAGCGGGGTCCGATAGCCGATGAAACGGACGCTGAACGTGTCACCGAAGCGGCGCCGGCAGGACTCCAGGAACGCGATCGGGCGCATCAGCCATCGGGCAGTCTGGAGCACCAACGACTCGCTCGGCCCGCTGGGTAACCCGATCGCCGTCGAAGCGTTAGTCATGGGCCCAGCCGACAGTACTAGAGCGCCGAACGGCCGAGATGCGGACGTCCTGTCGTCTGAGCCGGGAGGTATCACGGCGGCGGGGGTTCGTTCGGAAAGCGCGGGTGGGCTGGGCGAAGGCTGGTCGGACGCGTTCGCAAGCAAGTCGGCGGAGCGTTTCGGAGAGGCGTTCGCGGACGATGTCGTCCTAGGGGCGAGCGTGGCCAGGCGGCCGATCGAGGGCCGCGACCAAGTCATGCATGTGATGGGGGTCGCGAGCGGAATTTACGAATCACTCCAGTTCACCCAGGAGGCGAGCAGCGGCCCGCGCACCTACCTGGAATGGGAAGCCACCGCGTTTGGAGGACTGGCCGTCAAGGGCGTGACCATCTTGACCAAAGACGACAACGGAAAGGTCGTGCACGCAGCCATTCACCATCGGCCGCTCGGCGCAGCGCTTCGTTTCTCGGCCGAGATGCGCAAGCGGCTGACGGGAGTGGTCGAGCCCGGCTACTTTTGCGAGCGCAGCGAAGACGACTGCAGCGCGAGCGGCTGACATCACGGACCGCAACGTCGTCGGCATCCGGGGAGTTCGTGACGTCGCGGCATAAGGGAGCTTCTGTCGTTCTCCGCTCGACACGTCGCGAACTGGCCTCCTGGGCTCCCCGCGGTGGAGGCGATCACTGTCCGACAAGCCCGCGACGCCCCGAAGGCGCGCAGGCGGCATCTCGCTGAGCTAAAGGCGCTACGCGCCTTCGCTCCGCGACGCCGCCTACAGGTCATTTCGACCGGCCCCAAGGGGTCAGTTTTCGACCGGCCTTGAGACCACCGAGGCTCCAAGCCGTCGTCGGCACTAGTAGCGCCTCTGATGAGTGGCGAGCGTCTCGCGAGGCCGAGCGACGTTCATCGAATAGCTCGGATCTCCTCACGAGCAAGAGCGTCGCGATCGCCGGCGCTGGCTCCTGCTTCCTCCCGGACGAGCGGCCGTCGGCCCGCCCACCGTCGAGACGCCTGGTGAGCTCACTCCTCGAGCGGTGAATGCGCACGGTCGCGTGCGCTGTTCCAAGGGCGCGTGCAGCTCGCTCTGACGAGGATCACTCAGCGGCCGGATCCGAACTTCGTAGCCGACTGCCCACCGCCGGAAGGCAGGCACTTCGAGCAACTGTCGGTCGGGCAGCTACCTATGGTCTGCGGGGGCCCATCATCGTTGCCGAAGGGCCGGGACGACCTCGCGGGAGAGCAGATCGATTGACTCGAGCGCGGTTTCCACCGGCATCCCGCTCCAGAACGGCCGAAAGAGGAAGTGATCGACGCCGAGATCGTCCCGCCAGCCAAGCAGCTCACGCAGACAATCGTCCGGCGTACCGATGACGAAGCGGTCCTGGAGCAGCTGTTCGAACGGCAGGTCGAACGTCTCGTCCGGCGGGAGCGCCGTGTCCTGCCCCCAGGCTCGGTAGGCCTCGTACTTGGCTGTGAGGTAGGGCTTGGCGATCTCCAGCGCTCGTCTGCGGGTGGGGGCGCACACGACCTCCTTGATGGCCGGGAGCTCTGCGAGCGGCGGCCGGCCCAGCTCCCCCCGGACCCGGTGAAACAACTCCAGCTGCCGTGCGATCGTCGAGGTGGTCGCGTGGGGTTGATGATCCACGTGTCGGCCATGAGCGCGGCTCGCGCGACGGCGCGGTCGTTGTCCGCTGCCATCCACACGGGCGGTCGAGGCCGCTGGACCGGAAGGATGGTGAGCGTTGCGTCGTTCAGCCGGCACCACGGGAGGTCGGCGCTCACCGCCTTCCCGGCCCACAGCGCCTCCACCAGCCGGAGGTTCTCCTCCAGACGGCGTACCCGCTCGCGCGAACGCATGCCGAACGCGTCGGATTCCACGTCCCGGTAGCCCAGCCCGACGCCAAGTGTGAAGCGTCCGCCGCAGACGATGTCCATGGACGCAAACGTCTCGGCCACCTCCAGTGGATTGGCCAGGGCGAGCAGCAGGATCGCAAGCCCTACGCGCATCTCGCCGGCCTCGGCCGCCAGCCGAGCGAGGAACGGGACGGGCTGGGTCATGGCCATCGTCGGCAAGAAGTGCTGCGCGCCCCACACGGAATCCCAGCCGTGGTCGCGGGCATGATGGAGCAGACGCATCTGGCCCCGCAGCGCCTCGACCATGTCGCTGCCCACAGAATGCTGGTTGGTCAGGTACAGCCCGATCTGGACATTCCTGGGGGCCCGGGCAGCGGCGGACGATGGATGAGTCCCGCTCACGAGTCCAATCATCCCGCATCAGATGTCGACCAGCAGCACGGGCCAAAGCGCCCAGCCGCCGGTCCGCTGGCCGCGCCAGGCCCTGAAGGGAAGTCAACGGGGTTCGATGGCGCGCTACCGCTTCCGCGTGGGGAGATCGCGTCTCGGTTGAGGCTCACGACATGCTCGGAAAGGACGAGAACCAGCGGTTCTCGAGGTAGCCGCTGGCGAGAGCGCCGCTCTGCCAACGAATGCAGCAGCCGCGGTTGACCCGGCTGCCCCACTTGCTCGCGCGGCGATGAGCGGGTCGCCGGCAAGCGGCACGACGGGTCGAAGCGGAAGTCGCCGACGACCTCGATCTGGCTGCCGCTCCGGCAACGCGACAGCCGCCCAGCCGACCGGAACTTTGCAGCGTCCGCAGACCGGGCAAACAGGGGACCGGGCCCCCAACGGGCCGCCTGCTGCGTCGTAGGGGCCGGATCCGGTCCGCTGACGCGCCGGGCCTCAGCCGTTCACCGCGCAAGCGTCAACGGATCGCGGACCGCTGTTGGGCCATCTCGTGAGCGCTTGGTTCTTGGCGTATGCGATCGCGCTGTTAGCCTCGGTGTGACGCTGTTTCTGTCGATCATCAGGATCCCGGTGTCGAGGCGATGGTGGAACCAACCTTTCGGCTTGCTGCGCGTTTATGTATGTGGGGCAACATTTGACGGTTCGGGGGGCAGATAGACGGTGGCGCATTTACGGGCCGACACGTGACGGTCTAGGGCGACGCCCTGGGGTAGGGACTCCGGGACGCCGTCTGGGGCCCGACTGGCGGGGCACTGCCGACCGGTGGGGCATTTACGGGCCCTCACAGTGACGGTCTAGGGGCGACGCCCCGGGGTAGGGACTCCGGGGCGCCGTCTGGGGTCCGACCGGCGGGGCACTGCCGACCGGGGGGGCATTTACGGGCCCTCACAGTGACGGTCTAGGGGCGACGCCCCGGGGTAGGCACTCCCGGGGCGCCGTCTGGGCCCCGACCGGCGACCGGTGGGGCACGGGCCGGCTCTGGGGGCATCTAGCCGGCCGGAGCCAGCCTAGCAGTGCGTGCTTGGTGCGAGCGCCGGTGGACAGTTCGTTGCGCGTTCTGGCCGAGCGGCCGTTCTGTACCACGCAGGCGCACGGCCGCGGCGCACGTACGCTCGCCGCGCTGGGGGTGGTAGCCCGAGCTGCCGCAAGTTTTGGTGAGCTTTTGGCTGGACTCTCGCGGTCGTGTAGCGGATACTGGGTGTGTGGGCGCAGCTGCAGTACTCGTCGGTCTCCGCCAGGCGGTGGACCGCACCCCAGTCGCAGCCCAAACCGACGATTACCTGGTGGCCCGGGTGCGCGCCGGTGACGATGTTGCGTTTGAGGCGATCTACGATCGGTACGCGCGCGGTGTACTCGCGTTCTGCGTGCACATGCTGGGAAGCCGTGAGGCGGCCGAGGATGCGCTGCAGCTGACGTTTGTGTCCGCATATCGGGCTTTGCGTGACGGGGACCGCAAGATTGCGCTGCGGCCATGGCTGTACACGATCGCGCGCAATCGTTGCCTGTCAGAGCTGCGCAGTCGCCGCGATACGGTCGATGTCGATCAAGTCGT
Organism: uncultured Solirubrobacterales bacterium; assembly: GCA_963837385.1. Classification (GTDB taxonomy): domain Bacteria; phylum Actinomycetota; class Thermoleophilia; order Solirubrobacterales; family Solirubrobacteraceae; genus Palsa-465. The sequence goes on along the minus strand of CAWIMZ010000009.1, from coordinate 186,515 downwards.
GGTGGATCGAGCATTTTTCGACGGCCTGGCGGACCAGGTCCAGCGGCGGGAGGAGCTACGCGAAATGGTCGAGGACATGCAGCGACTGCCGGCTGATCAGCGCGCCGCGCTGGTGCTGTTTGAGCTCGGGGACCACTCGCACAATGAGATCGCTGCGGTGCTCGGTGTTCGCAGGGAGAAGGTGAAGGCGCTGATCTTCCAGGCACGCGAGGCGCTCGTGCGTAGCCGGCACGCTCGGGAACGGCCGTGCGCGGAGATCCGGGGGCGGCTGGCAACGCTGCACGGCAGGGTCCTGCCGCGCAGCATGACGCGTGCTCACATTGATCGCTGCCCGAGTTGCTCGGCGTTCGAGGATGAGGTCCGTCGTCAACGGGCAGCCCTCGCGCTGATTCTGCCGGTGGCGCTGACCGGTGAGCTGAAGGCGTCGGTGCTGGGCGCGGCGCTGGGTGGCGGCGGTGGGGTCGCGGCCGGCGTGGGGGCGGTTGGCAGTGGTGCGGTCGTCGCGGGCGCGGCTGGCGGCGGCGCGGCCGGCAGCGGTGCAATCGGCGCGGGCGGCGCGACCGCCGTTGGTGGCGCGACCGCCGCCGGTGGCGCGGGCGGCGCTGGCGTACTCGCCGCGGGCGGCCTTGCTGGCGCGGGTGCACCCGGGGCTGCCGTGGTCGCTGGTGCTCCGGTCGCGGTTTTCGCCAGCGGGCTCACGGCCGTGGGTGCAACGGGGGTCGTCGCGAAGATCCTCACCGCGGCCGTAATCGCGACCGGCGCCGCGGGCGCAATCCATCGCGGCAGCGAGCCTGGGCCGGTTCCAGGGCCCGCGATTGCCCAGGAGATCTCGATTACGTCCGTCCGCCATGCGGTAGCGACGATCACCGCGATCTCCGGCGCGCCGACCCCTGCCGCCACGCCAAGCGCCGCCAACACGAGCACCGAACCTACCCCTGCCGCCGCGCCGAGCGCCGCCAACACGAGCACCGAACCTACCCCCGCCGCCGCGCCGAGCGCCACCAACACCGCGACGACCGCGGTGCCCAGCGGGTCCGGTACGGCCACCCCCGCAACCGGCGCGGGCGCGACCACCGCGGCGGCGGCCAGCGGCTGCGGGGCGGCCACCCCCGCAACCGGCGCGGGCGCGACCACCGCGGCGCCCAGCGACTCCGGTACGGCCACCCCTGCAACCGGCGCGGGCGCGACCGCGGCGGCGCCCAGCAAATCGTGTACGGCGAGCCCCGCAACCGGCGCGGGCGCGACCGCGGCGGCGCCCAGCAAATCGTGTACGGCGAGCCCCGCAACCGGCGCGGGCGCGACCGCGGCGGCGCCCAGCAAATCGTGTAGGGCGAGCCCCGCAACCGGCGCGGGCGCGACGACCGCGGCGCCCAGCGACTCCGGTACCGCTAGCCCGGCACCTGGCGCAGCCGCGACGACCGCGGCGCCCAGCGACTCCGGTACCGCTAGCCCGGCACCTGGCGCAGCCGCGACCACCGCGGCGCCCAGCGACTCGTCTCCGGCCACCCCCCCAACCGGCGCGGGCGCCGCCTCCGACCCCGTGCGCGATCCGACGGGTGCTTCAGCGTCGGGGGGCGCAGTCGCCCCTACTGCGGCAAGCAGCGGCTGACGCCGACCGGCGCGATCATCGCTCCGGCCTCGAGCATGCCAAGGGCGCCCGCCCGACGGTTTCGCTGGTTGGCGGTGAGCCGATCACCGCCGCAGTCGGCGTCGCTCCCGGGCGTCCCGGCCAGAGCACTTTCTTCTGCCAGCATGCGCCGGTCTTCGAGGAAGTCGATGTGCGCCTGCCAAGAGGCGTCTCGCGCACGACGCCTCAAGCAGCAGTGGGCCAGAAGCGATCCGCTCGATCACCCGAGAGCAAGCGCCTCGGAGCCTTAGGCGCAGACTTGGACAACGCTGCATCGGAACGGCCGCGGCAGTCTCGCCCGACGCCGGCGACGCTACTTCGCCACGCGAGTCAGAAGTGACCGTGACACGGCCTTGCGTGCCGCTGCGGACGACTTCCGACAGTCGCCACGGCGCTGACTGCTGCAAAGGGCTACAAGCGGCAGCGACGAACGTCGTTTCGGGCCTCGTCAGACTGCTGCTCGCCCATGACGAAGCAGGGTCCGAATCGTCTCCGACGAGACACCCCCCTTGAGGAAGGCGAGGGACCACGGCAACGAGTCCCTTCGCTACTGCTCTACTGCTCCGACTTGAAGCGGCAGCGACGCGGTACTCATTGCGGGTATCCGGCGGAAGGGGGTTGCGCCCGTATCGACGGCCCGCTTCTCGCTCCTTCTTTACCCGACCCAACGCCATTCCGTTGCTCACGCGGAGAGGTCGTGGCGCTAGTGGTACGGCACGGTTATACCGGCCAAGGTAGCCATCTCAGGTAGCCATCCCGATGGAAAGCCTGTGTCTACCGGCATTTCAGACTTTCTGCACGCATCGAGACGGTATCCGTCTCACGGCGCCGGGGACGGACTGTTTGTCGGTTCGTCGATCGCCTCCGCCAGGTAGCGTCGCCACGTCGGCCACTCTCAGCCCTTCGGCGGTGCTCTGGACACCATCGTCGAGCATCACGGTGCAGAACGGGCATGCCACGGCGAGCGTGTCCGCGCCGGTTCCGGCCGCCTCGCGCACTCGCTCCGCACCGATCTCGGTGCCCCGCTCCTCCATCCACATGTGGGCGCCACCGGCTCCCCAGCAGAACGTCGTCTTCCCGCGGCGCTTCATCTCCACCGTCTGACCGACCGACCATGCCAGCTCGCGCGGACCCTCAAGAACGTCGTTGTGGCACGCCAGATAACAAGAGCCGTGGCACGTGATCGTCAGCTCGCCCGAGCGCCTGGGCGACAGCTTTCCGTCGCGCACGAGCGACGAGAGCAGCTCTGAGTGGGTGGATCACCTCGTAGCGACATCACCACTCGCTGCGCAGCAGGCAGCCGCCCCGCAGAGTCAGCCACGCCACTCATCGGCACTCGACCCGCTCGCTCAGCGTTCACCTGATATATCAGATGCACGTCAGGGCCGTCGACGCCGCGAGCAGAGCCCGCCGCCCGAGCCGCGCCAGGGAACCGGGTCGAGAGAGCCACGACGTATTTCGCCTTCTCGACCAGGTCCGCGGAAGCCGGCCGAGTCGAAGCTCGACCGGCCTCCGGAGACAATCACATGTTGGGGCAGTTGTGCGAACCGCGAGCGGTGTTACCGCCCGGGCCATAATTGCCCGGCGGAGCGGTACGGCTGCCGTGGGGGGACGCAGTCGTCGTGGTGCTCGGCGTGGTCGAGAAACTCGACGACGTCGAGGTGGCGGCGCTCGCGAGCGCCGCGCCCCCACCGGCGATTGCCCCGGTCACGACGAGGGCCGCCAGTAGAGGCTTGAATCGATGTCGCATCTGATTGATCACCTCCTTTTGGTCGACTGGCTACACGATGCGCTCACCCCGTCAGAGAGCCGTAGGAGGGACGTAAGTTTTGTATCGGAGCGCGGGCGGCGCGGGGCGCGGGGATTACCTCCTACGTAATCGACCCATGCACGAAAGTCGCTGCAAATCACCCAGATTTTTAGATTTCAAGATTTCAAGATTTCAGTCGATGGAAACGCTCTATGGAAGCGCCTTGGAAGCGTTGACTCCTCGGGCGAGAAGCTCAGAAGCTGGCTTCGTTATCGCCAGGGCGGTCGTTTTCTGCGGGCTCGTCGCCGTTGGGGGGGCGCCGAATCGGACGCTTCCGAAGACGGCGTGCTTGGAGCGGCGGGTCCCATCGTCCGCTTACCCCTCGCGGTAGATCAGCCGGCCGGTGACCGCGATCGCCCGGCCGTGATCGACGACGTGGATCAGGTTTGTCGAGCCGAGCTTCCGGGCCCCTGCCAGAGGTGCGACCACAATCACATCCCTATGAGCGTTAGGATGAGCGAGTGCCCGATGATCGCTGCGACCTGCTTTGCCTGGACCTTCCACGCGCCGAGCTCATCCGTCAGAACCTCGACGAGCGTGCGGCCGTCGCGGCGGCTGCACGCGCGAAGGCGCTGGGCGACCGGACGCGAATGACCGTCGCGCTGGCGTTGCGCGAGGGCAGTGAGCTATGTGTCTGCGACTTGGCGTGGATCACCGCCCGGGCGGAGAATCTTGTGGGCCACCACTTGCGCGCGCTGCGCAGCGCCGGGCTCGCCAGCTCGCGGCGAGAGCACAAGATCGTCTTCTACGCGCTCACCGACGCGGGGCGGCAGCTGCTCGACGCGCATCTCGAGCTCGCCGAGCTGACGCGATGAGCACATGGTGGCTCGAGCTGCAGACCGTGACTGCGTCGCCCGCGGCGCGCGAGCGGCAGGGCGGGCTTGAGTCTGCTGAGCGTGATCGGTTGATCGCTCGTGCGAAGGCGCTGTCGTGGTTCAGCCTTGCCTACATGACGGCGGAGGGCGCGATCGCGATCACGGCGGCGATCCTCGCTAGCTCGGTCGCGCTGCTCGGGTTCGGCCTTGACTCCGCGATCGAGGGGTTTGCGTCGGTGATCGTGATCTGGCGGTTCACCGGGGCTCGTCGGCTGTCCGAGCGCGCAGAGCGGCGCGCGCAGCGGCTCGTGGCGATCACGTTCTTCGTGTTGGCGCCCTACATCGCGCAGGACGCGATTCGCGCGCTCGCGGCCGGCGAGCACGCGAGAACCAGCTGGCTCGGGATCGGCCTATCGATCTCCAGCATCATCGTGATGCCGCTACTGGGGAACGCCAAACAGCGCATCGGTCAGCGTCTCGGCTCGGGCGCGACCGCCGGCGAGGGTACGCAGAACATGCTCTGCGCGTACCTCGCCGCCGGCGTCCTGGCCGGTTTGGTGCTCAACGCCGCGTTCGGTTTGTGGTGGGCGGATCCCGCCGTCGCGCTCGCGATTGGCGCGCTCGCGCTGCGCGAGGGGGGCGAGACCTGGCGCGGCGAGGGCTGCTGCGCCGTGCCGCCGCCACCACGCGGACCGGTCGACGCGTGCCACGATGACTGCTGCACCTAGACCCTCGCATTGCTCGCGAGCGGCGCGACCAGCGGACTATCGTGGACCTTGATGGCCGCCGATCAGCTCAGCGCAGAAGCACACTGGGACGGCATCTACGCGCAGCGTGACCCGCGGGAGGTGAGTTGGTATGAGCCCTCGCCGGAGATCTCGCTCGCGCTGATCCAACAGTCCGGGATTGCCCGCGACGCGGCGATTGTCGATGTCGGCGGCGGCGCGTCGGTGTTGGCCGCAGCGCTCTTGGCCGACGGCTACACCGACCTCACGGTCGCCGACATCTGCGCTGCGTCACTGAAAGAGGCCAAGACGCTCCTTGGCCCTGACGCCGAGCTAGTCCGGTCGGTCAGGGCCGATGTCCGCACCCACGACTTCGGGCGCCGCTACGACCTTTGGCACGACCGGGCCGTGTTTCACTTCATGGTCAGCGCAGCGGACCGCGACGGCTACCTCGACACGCTCCGCCGGGCGCTTCGCCCCGCCGGCCACGCAATCTTTGCCACCTTCGGACCCGACGGGCCGGGCCGCTGCAGCGGACTGCCCACCCGCCGCTACGACGCCCCCGAACTCACGCAGCTACTCGGCGCCGAGTTCCGCCCGATCGCGACCCGCCTACACGAGCACACGACACCCGCCGGTCAGCGGCAGCAATTCGTCTACCTGCTCGCGCGCCGCACGCCGCGGCCGTGATCAGAACATCCGTCGCCTGCTCGATGAAGACTTCATGCAGTCCTTCTGCCGCTCGGGACCTCCGACTGAACAACCCGACGGCCGCCGCGGCCGTCGGTCACGGCGACGCCCTGAGTGCCGAAATCGTTCCCGACCGGCACAGAGCGAGCACGCCGTTCAGACTGCCGCTCCCCAACGAGTTGTCGCACAAAGCCCTCCAAACGCGGTGCATTAATTGGTCGGCGGGATAACAGTTGTCGATGTCGCCCAAATGAACGCTCAAATTGGGAGAGGGGCGGCGAATTAGACCAGTGTGACGAGGCGGCTCGTGAGGCTTCGGCGCTCTGCGGTTGCTGGTCAGCTAGTGATCTTGACTGGGGTGCCTTGGGGGACGTTGGCGGCCATCCAGTCGATTGAGGTGTTGTCGATCCGGATGTCTCACTTGGGGTGTCCGGGCTGCTGTCTAGCCGTCCGGGGCTGTCCGTGCCTGTGGTGCCGGGCACGTTGCTCAGGGGATCGCGGCGTTGAATCGGTGGTCTGTCCCGCGCGGCAGCTCGCTCGTGCGCGTCGTGATGTGACCGAGCGCCGCGATCAGCGCCTCGATGTCTGCGCGGGCGTTGTAGAAGGCGAGCGAAGCAGAACGGTGCTCTCGTGACCGAAGTGGCGGACGATCGGCTGGGCGCAGTGATGGCCTGCGCGTACCGCGATGCCCTCCTGATCGAGTGCCTCGCCGACAGTTCGGCGGCGACGCCGTCGAGCACGAACGCGAGCACTGCGGTCTTGTCCGGCGCGCTCCCGATCATCCGTAGGCCCGCTGCCGATCCAGGGAGCAAGTCAACCGCAGCCGTCCATTCCCGCCTACCAGACGCACGTTACACCACTTCTACCGACGCGACCGAGGCTCAGAAGACGATCTGTGCGGAGGCTCACAGGCCGAGAAGACGTAGTTGGCTACGGTTGGATCCCAGCATTGCCCTAACTACCCCTACGACAGCGAAGAGAGGAGGAAAATTAGTGGCGAATCTCTACCTCATGTACGGCGGGAACGGGGTTCCTCAGCCCCGGACTGCCTATCTAATGGCGGGCGGTAATGGGGTTCCTCAGCCCCGGACTGCCTATCTAATGGCGGGCGGTAGTGGAACGATGGGAAGGCCGCACTAGCTCCCACGGAAGGACTGAGCGATGGGGTGGCCGGGGGCGCCAAGCCTCCGGCCGCGCCTGTCCACCTGGTGAACGCGGCGCTGTACGCAGGACTTCGTCCCGACGAGCCCGTCGTGACGCTGGGCAACCTGCGCGCGCCCTCGTCTGCGAACGCAGACGTTCAGACTGCTTTTGGGCGACATCGGTCCGCTGCTCGACGGGGTCGCGACGGAGCTGCTGCAGCCGCCGGTCAACTGCATCCGCCGGCTAGAAGAAAGCCTGCTCTCGGTAGTCGCCCCACACCTGCTGGAGCGCTTGCACGATCTCGCCTTCGGACACATGGGCGCGAGCGGCATCGAGTAGGGGCGGCATCAGGTTGCGCCCGGCGGCGGCAGCAGCCTCGAGCTCGCTGAGCGCCCGCTGCACCGTCTCTCCCTCACGGCTGGTCTTCACGGCCTTCAGGCCATCGATCTGCCTACCCTCCAGGGCCGGGTCGATTCGCAGGATCGCGGTCTCTTCGCCGGTTCCCTCGGTGAACTGGTTGACGCCGACCACGATCCGCCGGCCGGCGTCGATCTCCTGCTGAAGCTCGAACGCGGCGTCGGCTATCTCCCGCTGCGGGAAGCCGCGCTTGACGGCCTCGACCATCCCGCCGAGCTTGTCGATCTTGTGGAAGTACTCGTAGCAGAGCTCCTCCATCCGACCGGTCAACGCCTCGACGAAGTACGCGCCCCCGAGCGGATCGATCGTGTTCGCGACGCCGGTCTCGTGAGCGATGATGTGCTGCGTTCGCAGCGCGATCCGAACCGCTTCCTCGGTCGGCAGCGCAAGTGCTTCGTCATATGAGTTCGTGTGTAGCGACTGGGTCCCGCCCAGCACGCCCGCCAGCGCCTCGATCGCAGTCCGCACGATGTTGTTCAGCGGCTGCTGCGCCGTCAGCGAGACGCCCGCCGTCTGGGTGTGGAAGCGCATCCGCCAGGACTCGGGCTGACGCGCGCCGAACGTGTCACGCAGCTCGCGAGCCCAGATCCGTCGCGCGGCGCGGTACTTGGCGATCTCCTCGAAGAAGTCGATCTGCGCGTTGAAGAAGAAGCTCAGGCGCGGCGCGAAGTAATCGACATCGAGCCCGCGCGCGACGGCGTGCTCCACATACGTCAGTCCGTCCTTCAACGTGAACGCGAGCTCCTGGGCAGCGGTCGCCCCCGCCTCACGGATGTGGTAGCCGGAGATGCTGACCGGATGCCAGCGGGGCATTCGATCTGAGCACCACTCGATCATGTCCGTGACGAGCCGCATCGCTGGATCGACCGGGAAGCACCATTCCTTCTGGGCGATGTACTCCTTGAGGATGTCGGTCTGGATCGTGCCGCCCAGGCGCTCGCTCGGGATGCCCTGTCGTTCAGCCGCCACGACGTAGAACGCCAGCATGATCGCCGCCGGCGCGTTGATCGTCATCGACACCGTCACCTCATCGAGCGGGATCCCCCCGAACAAGGTTTCCATGTCGACCACCGTGTCGACCGCGACGCCTTCCCTGCCGACCTCGCCGAGCGACCGCGGGTGGTCGGAGTCATAGCCCATCAGCGACGGCATGTCGAACGCCGTTGACAGGCCAGTCTGTCCGTGTTCGAGCAGGTAGTGGAAGCGCTCGTTCGTCTCTTTCGGCGTGCCGAACCCGGCGAACTGGCGCATAGTCCACAGCCGCCCCCGATACATCGACGGGTAGACGCCGCGCGTAAACGGGAACTGCCCGGGCACGCCAATCGAAGCCTCCCGGTCGGCCGGCAGATCCCGCTCGGTATACAAAGGCCTGATCTCTTCGGCGGAGAGCGTCGTGAACGGTGCGTCTCGCTCTGGCGAGAGCCCGTACGCCAGCCGCCACTCCTCCTCGGAAATCGGGATGTTGCCGACAACTGCCACCGTGGCGTCGATTATAGGTTCCTCGATAGTAGGACGCCAAACTATTTCCTGCGGGTGGGCGTGCGGGTGGGCGTGCGGGTGGGCGCGCAGGTGGGCGCGAATGCGCGCGCGGCTGGCGCGCCGACCGGTCCGCGCGGCTATTCGGCCTCGAAGTCGGAGCTCGCGACCCGCACCGCGCGCAGCACCTCGGAAACTGTCTCGAGCTGCTCGTCGCTCAGCGGCGGAGTCCCGAACCGGATCGCATGCAGCGCTTGCGTGGCTGATTCGGCCACCTCGCGACCGCGCGCCGTGATCGTCGCGAGCGTCGTGCGCCGGTCACGCGGATGCGGGGCTCGCTGTGCATATCCTGCCTTCTCGAGACGATCGATCAGGTTCGTGACACTCGTCGGGTGGACCTGAAGGCGCGCTCCCATCTTCCCGAGCGGGAGCGAACCAGCGCGGCTGAAGTAGAGGAGCATCAGCGCTTCGTAACGCGCGAAGGTCAAGCCGTAGGGCTCGAGCGTCTCGTTCAGTCGCGCCAGCAGGATCTGCTGGACGCGCATCACGGACGTGACGGCCATCATCGATGGGACCAGCGCCGGGCCCCAGTGCTCGCGCCACTGACGGCCGGCCTCCTCGATCGGGTCGAATCGGAGCGGCTGCGACACGCGGGCAAGCTTGCCATGGGGGGCGGACTGCCCGGGCGATCGCCCCGCGGCTGGTCAGCGAGCCTTACGGGCGTGGGCCAGGCGCCGGGTGGGGAGAGCAGCTCCGCGCGACGAACATTGGCGTTTGGCCTCCGCCCCCCGGAGGCCAAACGCCAATGTTCGGATCCCGAGGGCGGGCCGCACGCCGCGCGCGTGGTCGCCGGCGCCGCGACGCGCGCGCGGCGCCGGCGCCCCCACAAGAAACTAGAGCGTCTCGCCGGGTCGCTGGAAAACGATCTCCGGTACCACACAGGCCGGCGAGACGTGCAGCAGAAACCGTAGTGCGTGCGCGATGTCGTCGGTGCGCAGCATCTCCTCGGCGGGGATCGTGTCCTTGACCCAATCCGCCATGTCGGTGTCGACGAAGCCGGGGCAGAAGGCGACCGACTTGATCCCGTCTCCGTTCAGCTCTTTGTTCATCGCGACCGTGTAAGCGATGACTGCCGCCTTCGTCGCGGAATACACCGAGATGAACGGCGCCGGTGACTTGCCCCCCAGCGAGGCCATGTTGACCACGAGCGCATTGCGATGCTCGGCGCCGGCGACTCGGAGCATCTCCAGGCATTCCCTGTAGAAGATCACGATCGCGCGCAGGTTTACATCGAGCTGCATGTCGACGAACTTGGTCTGGTGCTCGCCGGCCGCTGCACCAATCCCGACGCCGGCGTTGTTGACGAGCACGTCGAGCCGGCCGAAGCGATCGCGGTGGAGGCCGACGACCTCGCGAATCCCCTCCTCGTCGGCCATGTTGGCGGCCAGGTATTCAACCTCGTAGCCCTTCTCGCGCAGCGCGCCCGCGGCCCGCTCGAGCGAGTCTGGCTTGCGAGCAGTGAGCGTCAGCGCAAGGCCCTCTTCACCGAGGGCTTCGGCCAGGGCCAGGCCGATTCCCCGAGAAGCTCCGGTGACGAGCGCGGCACGATCGGACATGAACTCAGACCTTTCTGGGCGAGGAGCGAAGGGGGCAATGTAACGCGGCGCCTAGCTGAAAGCACCGGGATCATCGGCAAGAACGTCGCCGGCCACGACGATCGCCACAATTGATCGTGATGAGCGCAACAACTGCAACTCGCCGCGCTGCGGTGATCGGCGCGGGCCCGGCGGGCTTCTACGCAACCGACCAGCTGCTCGGCGCCGGGTTCGAGGTCGACCTGATCGACGCGCTGCCGACGCCGTTCGGGCTCGTTCGCACAGGCGTTGCTCCGGACCATCCGAAGATCAAGTCCGTGACGCGAATGTACGAGAAGACCGCTCGAAAGCCCGGCTTTCGATTCTTCGGCGGCGTCAGGCTGGGATCCGATCTAACCCGGGCGGAGCTGCTCGAGCGTTATCACGCGGTCCTCTACGCGGTCGGCACCGCGGACGACAACCGCTTGGGGATTCCCGGCGAGGACCGCCCCGGGTCCTACCCGGCGACGCGCTTTGTGGCGTGGTACAACGGCCATCCCGACGCCGTCGACGAGGAGTTCGATCTACGGGCGAAGCGTGCGGTGGTGGTCGGCAACGGCAATGTCGCCGTCGACATCGCGCGCATGCTGGTCCTGGAGCCCCGCGAGCTCGCGCTCACCGACGCCGCCGACCACGCGCTCGCCGAGCTGGGAGCCGCGGGGATCGAAGAGGTCGTGCTGCTCGGCCGCCGAGGGCCCGCGCAGGCCGCGTTCACGAATCCCGAACTGCGCGAGTTGGGCGAGCTGACTCGCTCCGACGTCATCGTGGATCCCGCCCAGCTCGAGCTCGACGAGCCGAGTGCCCGCTGGCTGGAGCAGGAAGGCGACGCGACCGCACGCCGCAACGTCGACGTGCTCCGCGAGTACGCGCAGCGGCCGCCCCAGGGCAAGTCGCACAAGATCATCTTGAAGTTCCTGCGCTCTCCGCTGGCCGTCCTCGGCGAGGGCGAGGACGGGCCCGTCACCGGCCTGCGCGTGGTTCGCAACCGGCTCGAGCCCGACGGAAACGGGCGACTGCGCGCCGTTGCGACCGATGAGATCGAGGAGCTCGAGTGCGGCCTGGTTTTGCGGTCGATCGGCTATCGCGGTCGGCCGGTCGACGACATCCCGTTCGACCATGCCCGCGGGCTGATCCGAAACGTGGGCGGGCGGGTGTGCGACGAGCAAGAGCGCTCGCATCGCGGCGAATACGTCGTCGGCTGGATCAAGCGCGGTCCGACCGGCGTGATCGGCACCAACAAGAAGGACGCCGCCGACACGGTCGCCAGGGTGCTCGAGGATGCCGGCGCCGACGCGCTCAACGAGCCCGCCGACCCCGACGCCGATGCCACCGCCGCCTGGATCGCAGAGCGAGTCCCGACCGCGGTCACATGGGAGGGCTGGCGGGCGATCGACGAGCAGGAGCGCCGCGCCGGTGAGCCACACGGCCGCCCCCGCGTCAAGCTGGTCAAACACTCGGAGCTGCTCGACGCGGCCCGGACCAGGGCTCCCACGCCCTGAGACCGCTCAGCTCGAAACTCGCAACCTCATCTCACAGCTCTCCCCGCACCACTTTGCCCATCGCGTTGCGCGGCAGCTCGTCGGCGAACTCGATCCGCTTGGGAACCTTGTAGGGCGCGAGCTGCTGGGCGGCATGCGCTCGCAATTCCCCCGTCGCCACGGGCTTGCTCGCCACCACGACAGCCGTCACCTCCTCTCCCCAGCGCTCGCTCTGGCGGCCGATGACGGCGACCTCCCGCACGGCGTGGTGCGTGGCGAGTGCCTCCTCGACCTCACGTGGGTAGACGTTGTAGCCGCCGGTGATGATCAGCTCCTTGCTGCGGCCGATCAGCGCCAGATACCCGTCGTCGTCGAACTGGCCGAGATCGCCGGTCCGGAACCAGCCGTCAGCGGTGAACGACTCCGCGTTCGCGTCCGGGCGCTCGTAGTAGCCCGCAATCACGTTCGGACCGCGGACCTCGACCTCGCCGGACTCCGCCAGCCGCACCTCGACCCCCGGCAGTGGAAAGCCGACAGTGCCGGGTTTGCGCTCTCCCTGATACGGGTTGGAGGTCAGCATGATCGTCTCGGTCATCCCGTAGCGCTCGAGCGGGATCTGCCCGGCCGCTGCCGCAATCTCGGCGCAGAGCGCCTCGGGCAACGGTGCGGAGCCGGAGACCAGCAGCCGCACGCCGCGGAGCGCCGTGGCCTTGTCGGATGACGCAAGGCGTTGGTACATCGTCGGAACGGCGAAGAACAACGAAACCTCGCCGCTCCGTCGGGCGACATCGTCGGCGTCGAACTTTGCTCGCAGCACGACCGCCGCGCCCGCGCACAGGCTCCCGTTCAAACCAACTCCCAGACCGTGGACGTGGAACAGCGGCAACGTCAGCAGCAAGCGGTCATCGGGTTCCCAGCGCCAGGCGAGGTTTACCGCCGTCGCGCTCGCCAGCAGATTCCCGTGCGAGAGCAGCGCCCCCTTGGGCTCCCCGGTCGTTCCCGACGTGTAGATCAGCAGCGCCGGATCGTCGCTATCCGCCTGGTCGATCTCGGAGTCGGGACCGACCGCGTCCGGCAACTCTCCGAGCTCGACGCCGCTGATGAGCATCGAGGCTTCCGCGCGCGCTTGCCGGATCCACGCGGCGCGCTGATCGTCCTCGAGCGCGGCCCCAGCCGGCTTGGCGTCGCGCGCGATCCGCTCGACTTCGGCGCGGGTGTAGGCGGTGTTCATCGGCACCACGACCAGCCCCGCCCGCAACGCCCCGATGTAGGCGATCACCAGCGCAGCCGAGGTCCCACCCGAGATCACAAAGCGGTCTCCCGCCTTCAGCCCGGCGCCGAGCAGGCGCCGCGCGGCAACCCGCGTCCGCTCCTCGAGCTCGTCACTCGAGATCCAGCTCCCATCGAGATCTCGCAACTGCGGCCACGCAGGCCGCTCTGCCCAGCGACGAGTGAAACGGCCGGTCAGGCTGCGGTCCTCGAGCAGGTCGACGGAGTCGGGAGCGAGCTCCGGGGGAAGGTGAGCGCCCCACGCCGGAGTACGGCCGCTCTGACGAGACTCGGGCATCGCTCAGTAGGTTCTCAAGTCCGCCTGAGCGAGGCCGGTCTTGCCGCCGCTCGCCGACTTATGATGTCGATCAGTCGTACAGGGCGATCGTCAGGGACCGGCTTGAAGATCTGGCACGCGAAACCGACAGTTGATCCCGCTGCGAAGCTAACCGAGCTCGTCTACGAACTGCTCGATGCGCACGACGACACCGTACGCTTGGCGCGTGACCGGATCGGGGACCCGGACTGGGACGCCCACGTCGATTATTTGCGTCAGCTCCAGCGGGTGGGACGCGAGACGCTCTCGAGGACGACGGCCGCGGGCTAGCTGGCCGCATCTCAGACCCTCCAGCGTCTCGGACGTACGCCAGGCCGGCGAGCGTCCCCAGGATCACCGTCCAGGCCAGGACGACAGCCCAACCCATCCCGCCCCCCGGGTGGCCATGGAGCGCGACGCGGCCGGCTCGGACGAGCCCAGTAAGAGGGGCAGGAACTGGCCGACATCGTGCAGGAACCCATGCGTGACCGGGAACCAGGTGCCGCTGATGATCGCCAGCACCGAGACGATCCCACCCGTCGCCGGACCGACCGCGTCGACCCCCGGCGGGAGCGGACCGCACACGGCGTGCACGGGACCGGCCGGGCCCCGCCACGACTTGGCCAGGGCGCCCAGCCGGATCGCTTCTCGTTCGTCTCCGACTGTGCTTACGTCCTCCACTCGATTGGCAGGATAGTGATCAGCGTCGCCGCGCCGAGGGCTCGAGCGCCGGGTTCTGCCAGCCGGCGTCGGCGGGGCTCAGGTTGACTCCCGGTGCCACGATCTGATCGATCCGGTCAAGCACTTCGTCTGACAGCTCGACATCGGCCGCAGCCAGCTGCGACTCGAGGTGCTCCATCGTCCGCGGGCCGATGATCGCCGCGGTCACCGCGGGGTGCCGGATCACGAACGCGAGCGCCATCTCGATCAGCGTGATTCCCGCCTCCTCGGCGAGCCTGGCGAGCTTCTCGGCGACCTCCAACTTTCGCTGGTTCTCAGGTAGCGACATGTCGTAGCGGCTCGGGATCCGCGCGGCGCGGTGCGAGCTCGGGAGCTCCGCACCTTGGCGAAAGCGACCCGACAGCCACCCGCCGGCGAGCGGGCTCCACGGGATCACTCCCATCCCGTAGCGCTGGCAGGTGGGAAGCACGTCGCTCTCGACCGCGCGGACCATGATCGAGTAGGGCGGCTGCTCGCACACGAAGCGCTCCCGGCCGCGTCGCTCGGCGACCCATTGCGCCTCGACGATCTGGCTGGCGGGAAACGTCGAGGAGCCGACGTAGCGGACCTTCCCGGCGCGGAACAGATCGGTGAGCGCGCCGAGCGTCTCGTCGATGTTCGTGTCCGCCTCGGGACGATGGATCTGGTAGAGGTCGATCCAATCGGTCTTCAGCCGCCGCAGGCTGTTCTCGACTTCGCGGATGATCCACCGGCGCGAGTTGCCGAACTCGTTCGGATCGTCGCCCATCGTGCCGTGTACCTTGGTCGCGAGAACCACGTGCTCGCGCCGGCCGCCGGCGAGCGCCTGGCCAACGATCTGCTCGGACTCGCCGCGCGAGTACACGTCGGCGGTGTCGATGAAATTGACTCCCGCATCGAGCGCGCGGTGGATGATGCGGATGCTGTCTTCGTGGTCGGGGTTACCCCAGCCGCCGAACATCATTGCGCCGAGACACAGCGGACTGACCTTTGTTCCTGTGGTTCCGAGCGTTCGTAGGTTCATGCTCCTAAGCTAGCGGCCGAGCGCGCCCGGCCTGCGATTGGGTCGTGAACCCGTTGCCCGGCGTTGGCAGTTACAGCTCGGTGACGCGCGAGAGCAGGTCGTGGAATTGATGGCGCTCCTCGCCGCTCAGCTCCGTTAAGAATCTCCCCTCGCAGCTGACGAGCCGTGCGAGCCCTTGCGCTCGCACCTGACCGCCGGCCGGCGTCAGGGCGACCGCGTAAGCGCGGCGATCGTCGGCGTCCCGCTGGCGGACGACCAGCCCCTTGCGCTCGAGCGAAGCGCCCAGCTTGAGCATCGTCGTTCGATCCAGCCCGAGGATCGCCCCGATCTGCGTCTGGGTGAGGGGCGCTTGCTGGATAAGGACTTCGAGCACGCTGTATTCGCGAGGGGTGATGCCAAGCGACTCGAGGTCGCGCTCCCCCATCGCCTGAACCCGAGCAGCGGCTCGTCCGAGGAGGTATGCCGTGCGACTCGACAGCGTCTCCGGCAAGGAAGCTGGGCCGTCTCGATTCATCCCACCGGGTAACCCTGGCCGACGAAATCGTCAGCCTTGATGTACAGTATCGCTGTCAATTTTCCCCCGAAGGTGACGGCCATGCAAGAGCCTAAACTCGTCGTCGGTCACCGCGAAGACCTGTGGTGGTTGCTCGCCGAGGCGGCGCAACTCGAGCACATGATCATGTGCCAGTACCTGTTTGCAGAGTTCAGCCTGAAGGACGGCACTGCGGACGGGCTGACGGCAAAGCAAGCGGAGGCAGTCGAGCGTTGGCGCAGACTGCTCCGAGGGATCGCGGTTGAGGAGATGCTCCACCTGGCGCTGGTCGCGAACCTGATGGCGTCGATCGGAGCCGCCGCCCCGTTCGGTCGGCCAAATTTTCCGCAGCGCTCGGGCTATTTTCCGTCCGGGGTTCAGCTCGACCTGCTCCCGTTCGGTGAGCGGGCGCTCCTCCACTTCCTGTACCTGGAGCGGCCGGAAGGCATGGAGCGCCAGGACGCAGAAGGATTTGTTCCGTCTGCGCCCCCTCGCGAGCCGCTACGGGACGAGGAGCTGATGCCGCGCGGCCAAGAATTTCTCACGGTCGGCCATCTCTACCGCGGCATCGAAGATGGGCTGCGGAACCTGAGCGCTCGCCTCGGTGAGCGCGCTCTGTTCGTCGGGTCGCCGCGCGGCCAGGCCACCCCGGAGCTCTTTCGCTGGCCGCAGGTGATCCCGGTCACCAACCTCGAGTCCGCGCTGGCCGCGATCGGCGAGATCATCGAACAGGGCGAAGGCGCGCGCGGCCACTGGGAGGACGCCCACTACGGAAGGTTCCTGTCGATCTGGAATGAGTTTCACGACCTCAAGGAGCGGGACCCCAGCTTCGAGCCGGCTCGCCCCGTGCTCGCCGGCTACACACGCCAGCCGTTCGACCTCGACACGGAGTTGCCCCGGATAACCGAGCCAGGGAGCCGCCGGGTCGCCGAGCTCGCGACGGTCGCCTACGAACTCGTACTGCATCTCTTGCTGCGGTTCTTCACGCACACCGACGAGACCGACGAGCAGCTCGAGCTGTTGATCGGAACCGCAATCGACCTGATGGCCGCGGTCGTCCGCCCGCTCGGCACCGCCCTGACCAAGCTTCCGGTCGGGCCGGAGCACCCGGATCGGACCACCGGCTTCGCCTTTGAGATGTACTACCAGATGACCAACCTCGTCCCCTGGCGTGAGCCCGCCTGGGCGCTGTTGCACGAACGCCTCGCCCAGCTGGCCGAGTGGTGTGACGCCGGCGGCCGGGCGGGCGAACCCGGAGCGGAGGCTGTGCGCGAGGCGGGCGAGCGGGCGGCGCAGCTCGCCGCTCGGATCGGATCGCGCGTGCCGGCCGAGCTTCGCGCCCGCGGGGCGGTCTCCTAACGCCGCCCGCTTCCGCCGCCTCAGAACACGATCGTCCGGCCCTCGTGCACCAGCACGCGATCGTCGAGGTGACTGCGCAGCGCCCGCGAGAGCACGACCCGCTCGACATCGCGACCGAGGCGGACCAGATCCTCGACCGTGTAGCCATGGCCGACCCGTTGCACGTCCTGGTCGACGATCGGCCCGGCGTCGAGCTCCTCGGTCGCATAGTGGGCAGTTGCGCCGATCAGCTTCACCCCGCGCTCGTACGCCCGGCGGTAGGGATCCGCGCCTGCGAACGCGGGCAGGAAGGAGTGGTGGATGTTGAGCACCGGGCATCCCACCCGCTCGAGGAAGTCACCGCTGAGGATCTGCATATAGCGAGCGAGCACCACCACATCGACGTGACCGGCCAGCAGTTCGAGCGCCTGACCCTCCGCCTGCGGCTTGGTTTCCTTGGTGACCGGGACGTAGTGATAGGGAACGCCCAGCGACTCGACCTCGGCGCGGGACAGCTCGTGGTTGGAGATCACGAACGCTACATCGGCGTCGAGCTCGCCCCGCCGGTGGCGCCACAGGAGGTCGAACAGGCAGTGATCCTCGCGAGAGGCCATCAGCGCGACCCGCTTTCGCTCGTGCGCGTAGGAGACCCGCCAGTTCATCTCGAACCGCTGCGCGAGCATCGCGAACTGGGCCTCGAACTCCGTCCGGTCTCGAACCAGCTCGGGGAGGTGAAATGCCACCCGCATGAAGAACATCCCATGCTCGGGATGGGTCGAGTACTGATCGGAGTGAACGATGTTGGCACCGCGCTCGAACAGGAAGGTCGACACCGCGGCGACGATCCCGGGGCCGTCTGGGCACGAGATCAGCAGGCGCGCGGTGTGGTCAGCGCCGCGGGCCGCTCCGCCCGGCGAGTACGCCATCAGTGGCTGACGGCCGCCGCCGCCGCCAGCTCGGACACGAGCCGGTCCTGGTAGAAGCGCTCGAGCGCGAACGGAGCGATCAGCTCGGGCGTCTGCCCCGTGTGCACGAGCTCGGCCAAGGTCTGACCGACGATCGGCGCCGCCTTGAAGCCGTATGTCCCCCAGCCGGCGCTGACGTGCAAGTTCTCGACCTGGGTCTTGCCGAGGATCGGGCTGTCGTCAGGGGACAAGTCAAACAAACCGGCCCACGCGCGCAGTGGCCGTGCCCGCTCCAACTGCGGAAACAGCTCGAGCGCGTGACGCGCCAGGTCCTGGAGGAAATTGAGCGTGTTCTGCATCCGGTACGTCGTCCACGGCTCGATCTCGGAGCCCATCACGAACTCCCCCGCGATCGGACTGCGAGATGTAGACGTGCATCTGCGAGAAGAGGATCACCACATCGAGCAGCGGCTTGACGGGCTCGGTCACGCACGCTTGAAGGATACGGGTCGTGATCGGCAGCTCTACCCCGGCCATCCCGCAGACCAGCGTGCTCCAGCCGGCGGTGGCGCTGATCACCTGGCCTGCCTTGACCGTGCCCGGTGGTCCGCAGGGCCGTGACCCGTCCGTTTGACCGCTCGAACCCCTCGACCCCGCCCGAGACGATCAGCAGATCGCATTCGATCTCTTACCGGACCGTAAGCGCGGCACCGGGCGCAGCCTCTCGACGGGGGCCAGCACCGCGCGCGTGAGGACGCGCCCTCCCTTCGCACCCACAGCGGTCCAACCGTGCAGCGTCTCGATCCCGATCCCGGGCAGCCGCGCCGCCGCGCACGATGGATGGGCGCGCTCGGTCTGTGCGACCGCCTCGCCGAGCTCATCCGGAGCAAGCGAATCGAACGGCGGCCTGTGCGCGAGCAGACGCGCGGTCTCGCTCAGGCCGGCGTCCAGGATGATCTCCTCGACGGGCGAGCGCTCATCCCCTAAAGCTACCGGCGATCGCTACGCGAGTAATCCCAGGCGCTCCGCCCGCTGGACCGCCTCGGTGCGGTTACGGACGCCGAGCTTGCGGTACACCGCGCTCGTGTGCTCCTTGACCGTGTGCTTCGAAAGGTGCAGCGCGCCGGCGATCTCTGGGTTGGTCGAACCCGACGCCATCAGCTCGAGCACCGCGCGCTCGCGGTCTGAGAGTCCCAGCACACCGCTGCGCTCCTGGCGCTCGAAGACCGTCTTCCCGAGGCCGACGAGCCGCACGGCGCTGGCGATCCGGGGGGCAGGCCAGTCCTTGTAGACAAACCCGGAAGCGCCGGCCGCACGCGCCGCCGACGGCGAGATCTCTCCCGCGCCCGAGAACAACAGCACGCGCGTGTTGGGCTCGGCCGCCCGCAGCTGCTCACAAACCTGGGCACCGGACTCCTCGCCGATGAACAGGTCGACGAGCGCGACGTGCGGGCTGTA
This sequence comes from uncultured Solirubrobacterales bacterium, assembly GCA_963837385.1. Lineage (GTDB taxonomy): Bacteria > Actinomycetota > Thermoleophilia > Solirubrobacterales > Solirubrobacteraceae > Palsa-465. The sequence continues at coordinate 167,159 of CAWIMZ010000009.1, read as the reverse complement.
GCGCGCTGCCAGCATAAGCGCCTCCTCAGCAGAGTAGGCGCTCACGCAGCGCTCTACCCACGGCTGCTGGGTGAGCATCAACCGGAACCCCCAGTGAACGACGTCGTGGTCGTCGACGACCAGGACGCCGAGGCGCTCAGGGCTCCGCGTTCCGCCGCTCACCGGATCCGACCCCATCGCCGTCGGCCTCATGTGGCACGACCAGACGAACCTGCCAGGTGCCTGGCTCGAGCTCGCCGAACTCGATCACGCCGCCGCTCTGCAACGCTTCCAGCGCCGCCAGCCGCAAGCCCATCCCAGCCCGTCGCTGGCGGTCCGCGACGCCGTCGTTGGCGACCTCGAGCACGAACGCCCCGTCGAGGCGCCCGAGCCGGACGCTCACGCGGCTCGGGGTGGCGTGCTTGTGAGCGTTGCGCACAGCTTCGGTCAGCACCGACTGGGCGAGCGGCTCCAGGCTCGCGGGCACGTCGCCTTCGGCACCCGCCTCGAGCGTCACGCCGAGATCGGGATGGACACGCGCGAGCCGCTCGACCTCGGCGAACAACGTCGTCTGTGTCGCCCGCGGTGCGCGACCCAGCGGGCGTTGAAGCGCGATGCGCAGATCGGCGAGGGCGTTCTGGGTCTCGCTCGCGCAGCGCGCTCGTGCCGAGGCCGGCAGATCGCCCGCGCCGTCGAGCGCCATCGAGACGCCGAACAGCCGCTGGATCACGCCTTCGTGGATCTCTCGTGCGAGATCGATCCGGTGCTCGAGCTGGTGTGCCTTCTCTGCCTGGGTCGCGACGTTCCGGGCAACGGAGGCCAGCGCCGCCGCTTTGCCGAGCGTCCACAACAGGTACCGCTCGGCGTCGTCGAGCGACGGTGCCGAGAGCAGCCGATCGGCGAAGATCACGCCGATCGCACGTCCCGCGGCAGCCATTGGCGCGCACACGAACCGGACCGGCTCGGGGAACAGGCCGGTGAACTCTGGCGGGAACTGACCCCTGACGTCGCCGGACAGCTCCATGACTCTGTCGGCCCGGAGCGCTTGCGCGGCGATCGGGGAGGACTCGACCGTCACGTGGGCCGCCGCAAACTGCTCCAGATCGAGGCCGTAGGCGCCGGCTGCCCGGACCCGCCGGCGGGCAGCGTCGTAGCGGAAGATCACCGCGCGGCGCATTCGTGCGAGCCGGCACACGGCTTCACAGAGGCGATCGTAGAAAGCGTCGCCGGCGGCCGTCTGCTCGGATTGCGAGAGCACCTCGACGAACAGCTCGAGCGCCTCGACGCTCGCTTGGCCACCGATCGACGGCGGCGTGCTCACCGTCGCGGCTCGCAAGTCGCTAGGCAGCGCGAACAGCCATCAGCCCGAGGCGCAGCGCCTGGTAGGGCGTCACGTACACACGCCACGGCTCTTCGCAGTGATGGCACAGACATTCCACTGTGGGATCGTATCCATCACCCTCGAGCTTCCATTCGACCTCGCCACCGTGCAAGCAGATCGGACAGGCAAACGACGCCCTCACCAACTCGTCGGGGTCGTCGGTACGAAACCGCGCGGTGTCGTCAGCAAGCTTGACCACGGTGTGAGGATGACCCGCCGGCGGCCCGCGGACAACGCGTCTGCACCCAGAACCCCCCGGGTGGGGGGACGCGACCGCTCAGGCTCTCAGAGCCTCGACGCGCGCGATCGGCCGCTTGCCCCAGCGGCTGCGAGTCGCGAAGTCAAGCAATCGCTCCAGATACTCGCGCAGCGGCGAGACCCGGATTCCCGCCGGCTCGAGCCGGGCTCGAGCTCCCGCGTCGTCAAACAGGGTGCCAACCGAGAAATAAGGGAAGTAGACGCTCGAGCTCTCGAGCGCCGAGTCCGGGATCCTTTGATCGGTCGCCTGGAACGCGGCGAACTCGACGGGCGAGAGCACCTTCGGCATCGGCCGCTTGAAGTACCGACTCGCCACGGCGGCGATCTCCTCGATCGTGCTCGCTTGTGCCCCGGCCGTCAGGTGGTAGGTCTCGCCGATGCCGCCGTCCGATTCACACAGCTCGTGGATCGCATCGGTGACGTAGTCGATCGAGACGACGTCGACGGGCGCGGAGGGGATCGCCGGCACCGCCGTGTAGAGCCCTCGCGCCAACGCGCGCAGAGGCCAGTAGAGCACGTTGAACGCCGATGTCCAGCCGCTGCGGCGGTCACCGACGACAATGCTCGGGCGAAGGATCGTGAACGGCACCCCGGGCGCCGTGCGTACCAGCCGCTCGGCTTCGAACTTCGATTGCTCGTAGGAGTTCCGGAACTGCTGGCCGAGGTCGAGATCGCATTCGCTGAACCGGCCGGCATGAGTACCCGCGACGTATGCCGTCGAGACGTGCGCGTAGCGCTGAAGGCCCCCCCAACCCGCAGCGCCTTCGGCGAGCTGCAGCATCCGCTTGGTCCCCTCGACGTTGATCTCACGCGCCTCTCCGAGCGGCAGCGCGAACGACACGGATGCAGCGCTGTGAACGATCGTGCTCACCCGGCAGGCGAGCTCCTGCCAGCGTGACTTCGTCAGTCCGAGATGCGGAGCGGTCAGCTCCCCGGCCACCGCCTGGACACGCACGGCGTAACGCGAAGCTCTCGCCCCGAACAGGTTCTGCAGCACCGTCTCGACCCGGGCGCGCGCCGCCTCGTCGCTGCCGGCGCGCACGATCGTGACGACGTCGCGACCGTCCTGTTCCAGATACCGGGCCAGGAGCTCCATCCCAACGAATCCGGTCGCGCCGGTGAGCAGGACCGCACCTTCGGCTGAGCTCATGCGGCACCCTGGAGGGACGGAAGCGCCCACGCCACCCGCGAGCGCGTCTCGGAGGGCGCGTCAGCTCCATTCGCCGGTGCCGGCGGCGACCACGGCCGCAGTCGCGCGTCGTGAGGATCGGTGACCCGCGACATGAAGTCCGCCTGCACGCATCGCGTGGGTGGCGAGTCGCTCCTCGGGTTCGGCGATCCGGCGGGCACGGATTCCGGTCCGCCGCTCGATCCAGTCCTCGGTTACGCCCAGTCGCTGCTCGATCGCCGCGTTCGCGACGATCTTGGGCCGGAAGGCTGACCCCGACCGACGCGATTGCGGCCCCGATTTGTGCCGAGTCGACCGCCGAGGCGAGGGGCTCGGTTGCTTGTGCTGTCGCGCTCACCTCCGACAAGCTGCTCTAAGAGCCGGAGCAGACCAACTGCAGAGGGAGCAATACCCGACAGGCGGGGGGTTCGCTGGGCGCTCGAGGGCATACCCCTCCGCCACCGTCTGAGCCGCTTCGAGCGGTCGCGTGCGCGGCCCGCTCGAGCGGCACCTTATGCGCTCGCCTGCGCGCCGTCCGCCGCCGCCTGCGCGCCGCTCAGATCCCAGATCGGCCGCACCTCGGTTGAGCCATAGGCGATGTTCGGCATCCGCTCGGCCCATCCAAGCGCCGTGTCGAGATCGGGGGCATCGATCAGGTAGTAGCCCGCCAGAAACTCCTTCGTCTCGGCGAACGGCCCGTCGGTGATCTGCGCTTGTCCCTCCCGGACCCGCACGGTGGTGGCGACGTCGACGCCCTGAAGCGCGTCCCCGGCGACCAGCAGCCCGGCATCCTTGAGGTCCTCCGTGTACCGATTCCACCTGTGGTGCTGCGCCGCCATCTCCTCGGGGGACGGTCCACCCTCGACCGGGTTGTAGATCAACAGCATGTACTGCGGCATTGCGCCTCCTTCGTTGGGGATTCGCCGCTCGCTCGGCGGCCTCATCTTCTAAGACGAGGCAAGCACGTCCGAATCGACACCGATTGATGAGCGACTCGCCGGGCGGGCCCGACCCCGATGCGCAAGAAAGGGCCGCGACCCCGTGCGCTAAAATACTGCTTGCCAATAAGCAAGTTTTCCGGCACTCTGGAGGTCTTCTTGCCGGCCACCGCGCTGGTTGTCGATACCGATACCGCCACCCGCCTCCGCTCCGCGGTCGGGCGGCTTCATCGCCGCCTTCGCCCGACTGCCGCCGGCGCCGCGGCTGGTCTGACCCCTACCCGCATCTCGCTGCTCTACACGGTCGTTCGCGAGGGGCCAATCCGGCTCTCTGAGCTGGCAGCCGCAGAGGGCGTCAACCCAACGATGCTCTCGCGGATCATCGGCGACCTCAGCGATGCCGGCCTGCTCGAGCGGGTGAGCGACCCCGGCGATCGCCGCGCGGCGCTGGTCAACGCCACCACCGATGGGCGCCGGCTCGCGGAGCGGATGCGCCGCGAGCGCACCGACGTGCTGAACCGGGCGCTCGACTCGCTTCCGGCTGCCGACAGGCGCGCGCTCGAGCAGGCACTGCCGGCGCTCGAGATCTTGGCCGAGGCGCTCAGGGGACGTCGCTCGTGACGCGCGTCATGCGCGCGGGCCGGGTCACCTTCGCCGCCTTAGCCGTACCGAATTACCGCCGCTACATCAGCGGTCAGTCGATCTCGCTGATCGGCACGTGGATGCAGATGACCGCCCAGGCCTGGCTCGTGCTGAGTCTGACGCACTCGAGCACCGCTCTCGGCCTCGTAGTCGCGCTGCAGACGCTGCCCGTGCTGCTCCTTGCCCCGTACGGCGGCGTAATCGCGGACCGGGTCGACAAGCGACGGCTGATGATCGCCCTACAGACGGCGATGGGCCTACAGGCGCTGACACTCGGATTGTTGACCGTCACCGGCACCGTACGGGTGTGGGAGATCGGGCTGCTCGCCGCTCTGTTGGGGATCAACAACGCGTTCGAGAACCCGTCGCGCCAATCGTTCATGCTCGAGATGGTCGGGCCCGATCATCTCCGCAACGCGGTCAGCCTCAACTCGGTGATGGTGAACGTCGCGCGAACCCTCGGGCCCGCGGTCGCCGGGATCCTGATTGCGACGGTCGGCGACGGGGTCTGCTTCCTGATCAATGCCGGTAGCTTCGTGGCAGTGGTCGCTTCGCTGGTAACGATGGACCGTCGCGCCCTGCGGCCGACGGAGCCGACGCCTCGTGCCCGTGGACAGCTCCGCGAAGGGCTGCGCTACGTTCGCTCCAACCGCCAGCTCGCCGTGCCGCTGCTGATGATGGGGGCCGTTGGCTGTCTGACCTATGAGTTTCAGGTGTCGCTGCCGGTGATGGCCAGCCGGGGCTTGCACGTCGGCGCCACCGGCTATGGCTTCATGACCGCCGCGATGGGCGTCGGCGCGGTCATCGGCGGCCTGTTGGTGGCCGCCCGCGGCCGCACCGGGATCATGCCGTTGGTCATCGCGGCAAGTGTGTTTGCCGTCGCGATGACCCTCGCGGCGATCGCTCCCGGTCTTGGGTTGGAGCTGATCTCGCTCGCGCTCGCCGGCGCAGCCAGCATCTCGTTCATGTCGACCGGCAACTCGACGCTTCAGCTGACCGCGGAGCCATCGATGCGGGGACGGGTGATGTCGCTCTGGTTCGTTGCCTTCCAGGGCTCGACGCCGATCGGCGGCCCGATCGTCGGCTGGGTGATGGCAGCCGCCGGAGCGCGCGCGGGACTCGGCCTTGGCGCCGTGACCTGCGTGGTGGTCGCGGTCGCGGGTCTGCTGGCTCTCCAGCGACCGCGCCGCTCGCCACGAGAACCCAGCCCGGAGCGGGTGCCGCACCCTCCTGCGACGCGTTCGCCGGCCAGGGCAAGCGCTACACCTCGTCGGGCCCCGAGGCCAGCTCGTCGATGAATTCGGCTAGTCGCATGAGCAGGTCGGGGGCCAGCTCACGCTCGCTTCGCGGAAGCGTGGCGAAGAACTCGCGCTGGCAGCCGCGCAGCCAGTCGGCCTGACCCCGCAGCAACGCGCGTCCGGACTCGGTGAGCGTCACGAGCACGGCGCGACGATCTCGATCGGATCGGGTCCGCTCGACGATCTCTCTGCGCTCGAGCACGTCGAGGATCCGCGTCGCCGTCGAGGCGGTGATGCCGGCCTCCAGCGCGAGCTCCTGCACCCTCGCGGCCTCCCGATCCGTCAGCCCCTGGAGCAGCGAGTACTGCGAGAGCGTGAGTGACCGATCGCCGGCCCGAGCCGGCGCACCCCGGGCGCGCCGGACAGCCTGTGCCAGTGCTTCGAACGCCGCTAGGAAATGGTCTTCGCCGAGCGAGCTCACGCCGTCGAGCACTGACGTCTCCATCACTTGAAGGCTACATCAGAGGTGGTAACGTTTGGCATGCCAAGTAATCCTTGCAGAACCGAACAGCCATGTTCCGCAACATTGCAGAACCGAACAGCCATGTTTCGCAACATCCTCGTCAGCGTTGACGGATCGCAGTGTTCCAAGCGAGCGCTCGCCGAAGCGATCGACATCGCGGTGGCGAACCGGGCGCGCCTCACGATCCTGACTGCGATTCCCAGGCCTCCGGGGTGGATCTGCACGCCGATGACGGCCTGCGCGTCCGAGCAGCTGGCAGTCGACTTAGAACGCGAGTCGAAGGAGATCCTCCAGAAAGCAGTGGACAGCGTCCCCGACGATCTGCCGGTCACGAAGATCCTCACCCACGACCCGATCCGGGACGCCTTGCTGCAACGGGCCGAGACGGGCAACTACGACCTGGTGGTGATGGGCTCCCGGGGTCGCGGAGCGTTCACCGCGTCGCTGCTCGGAAGCGTCAGCCACCACGTTCTCAACCACTGCAAGATTCCCGTCCTGATCGTGCACGGAGCGGGCGAGCCGACGTCCGCGCCGGCCGAACCACGCGAGTCGGTCTCGACTGCATCGTCACACGGCCAGATCGCGATCTCCCCGAGCTGAGCGGGCTCATGTATCGCGGCTGGTGCGCGACCAGCAGCCTGACAAGGGGGCGCCCGCCCGCCGCCGCCGAACCACTCGGGGCCGCGCGCGGCCCGCAGATATCCGGACTGTCCGCCACTGCTCGCGGACAGCCGCCAACGGCTTGGACCAAACGCCTCGTTCTAACGTCAACCGGGCACGACCAAATCCTACTCGAGACCACGCACGCGGGCGCTCGGTAGCTGGGCCCTCCGCGGCCGCAACGTGCTCACGCTTCCGGCGGCGGGCGCGGCGATGCTGACGCGCCAAAGGCGGGGACGCGCTCGTAGGCGTGCAGGCAGTGCGCCGAGCAGAAGTACAGCGTCCCGCCCTCGACCCGCTTGCTGATCGCCCTCGCGCGGTCGACTGACATGCCGCACACCGGGTCGGTCTCACCATGGCGGGCGGTGATCCAGAACAGGACGCCGAAGATCAGCAGCCCGAGCACGTTCAAGGCGAGCTTGTAATTGACCTCCAGCGTTCCGAAGATGTCGGCGCGGGTCGGCCGGGGCCCGGAGGGGACCGCCCCGAGCAGGCTGAACAGACCGGCCACGGCCAGCGCTGCGAGCGCCATCGTGACGAACATCAGCGCGCTGATCCGCAGCGCGTACGGCCCGCCGTAGTACTTGCGGTAGATGGCGACGATCGGCAGCACGATCAGATCTGCATACAGGAACGCCAGCACCCCGGCGAAGCTGATCCCACCGGACCACAGGACCGCCGCGAGCGGCACGTTGCCGACCGAGCAGACGAAGCTGAGCACGGCGATCACCGGTCCGACGATCACGCCCTCGATCGCCGGGATCGGCTGCGGCGCGTGCCTGACGAACAGCGCGCCGAAGAAGCCGTTGCCGAGTTGCGCGATGAAGCCGGCGAGCAGGAATCCGACCGTGATCTCTCGCCACAGCATCTGCCAGTCACCGCGGAAGTTGTGGGCGACATCCGACCAGGCCTGCCCCGAAGTCGAACCGCCGGCCCCAGGAGCCCTCGCCGCCGGCCGTCTGGTGCTGATGGCCGCTGTCGGCGGCTTGGGCGTGGGCGCGCGCATCGCGCTTCGAGCCGGCGGCTCACGAACAGCCGCAGCAGCACATTCATCAGCACGATCATCACGATTCCACCGAGGTACTCGGCCACCGTGAACTGCCAGCCGATCAGCACCCACAGGACGAGCCCGAGCTCCCAGACCAGATTCGTCGAGGCGAACTGGAAGGCGAGCGCGCCGGCCGCGCTCGCCCCTTTCTGAAACAGCGACTTCGCCGATCGCGACGGCCGCGTATGAGCACGACGAGGATGCGGCACCGAGGCCCGTGGCCCACGCGATCGGGCGCGGGCCGCGAGCCGCTGAGTGCGCGCTCGACGCGCTCGCGCGGGACCCAGGCCTGCACGACTGCTGAGATCGTGAAGCCGAGCACGAGCGCCCACCAGACCTCCCAGGCCATCAAGAAGGAGTCCCTCACGCCGTTGCCGATCGACGTTCAACACTCGAGCTCATCTCTCCACGAATACCCCTAGGGGGTAGTGGTATAGCTGGTTGCGCGATGTCAGAGCTCGCTCCCCCCACCCGTGGTTACAGCGCCACCCGGGACCAGCTCCTCGCCCGCCTGCGCCGGATCGAGGGTCAGATTCGCGGGATCGAGGGGATGGTCGCGGAGGATCGGTACTGCATCGAGATCCTCACCCAGATCAGCGCGGCACAGGCGGCGCTCGACAAGGTGGCGCTTGGGGTTGCTCGACGACCATGCACATCACTGCGTGATCGGCGCTCAGTCGCGGGCGGAGCGCGACGAGAAGACCGGCGAGCTGATGGCCGCGGTCGGCCGCCTGATGCGCCGGGGCTGAGACGGAGCCCCTACCATCAACTCGATGCTTCTTTCCGTCCTCGACCAGTCACCGATCTCCGAGGGTTTCACCGGCGCCGATGCGCTTCACAACACGCTCGACCTCGCCCGGCTCGCCGATCGCCTCGGATATCACCGCTACTGGGTCGCCGAGCACCACGGCGGCCCGATGCTTGCCAGCGCCAGCCCCGAAGCGCTGATCGGTCCGATCGCCGCTCGGACGACCGAGATCCGGGTCGGCAGCGGCGGGGTGATGCTCCCGCACTACAGCCCGCTCAAGGTCGCCGAGACGTTCACGATCCTCGCCGCCTTGTTTCCCGGACGGATCGACCTCGGACTCGGCCGCGCGGCCGGCACCGATCCGCTGACCACGTTCGCCCTCCAACGGGACCGGCGCGACGCCGCTCCCGACGATTTTCCCCAGCAGCTCGCGGAGCTGCTGGCGTACCTCGAGGACGACCTGCCCGCCGACCACCCCTTCCATCGTCTGGCCGCCACGCTGCCGGGCCGGCCGGAGCTGCCTGTCACCTGGTTGCTCGGGTCCTCCCCGCAGAGCGCGATCTGGGCCGGTCAGCTGGGACTGCCATACGCGTTTGCGGACTTCATCAACCCGGACGGAGCACAGCTCGCCGCGCTCTACCGCGAGCGCTTCTCACCCGAACGTGAGCTCATGGCCTCCCGCACCGCCGTCGCCGCATGGGTGCTTTGCGCTCCGACCGACGAGGAGGCCCACCACCTCGCGGCGAGCAGTGCCATGACGCTGAGGCTGCTGCGTCGCGGGCAGCTGGTCCCGGTGCCATCCCCGGAGAAGGCGACCGCATTCCTGGCCGGAGAGGGCAAGCCGACGCCGGGCGGGCTACCGGGGCGGCGCGGGATCATCGGCTCGCCCGAGAAGGTCCGCCTCGGAGTCGAGCAACTGGCGGCTGAGTACGGCGCCGAAGAAGTGATCGTCGTCACGATCACCCACGACCACCAGGCGCGCCGGCGCTCCTACGAGCTGCTCGCAGAGGTCTTTGATCTCCAACCGCGCGCGCTCGCCGCGGTCCCGGCCTGACCTCACGCACCGACCGTGACGATCGTTTTACTCGCATGTCGAACGCTCACCTCTACACCACCCTTGACAGCCCGATCGGCGAGCTGCTGCTGGTCGGCGACGGCCGGGCGCTTCACCGGCTGCACATGCAGAGCGGCCGCGCGCCGCTCGCGATCGATCCGCGCTGGGAGCGCGCCGAGCGGGCTCTCGGCGACGCCTGCGACCAGCTTCTCGAGTACTTCGACGGTGCTCGGCGCGAGTTCGACCTGCCGCTCGCGCTCGCCGGCAACAAGTTCGAGCTCCGGGTCTGGCAGGCGTTGCGGGAGATTCCGTACGGCGAGACGCGCAGCTACGGGGCCGTCGCAGCGTCGATCGGACAACCTGGAGGCGCGCGAGCGGTGGGGCTGGCGAACGCCCGCAATCCGGTCGCGCTGATCGTGCCGTGCCACCGGGTGATCGGCGCGAATGGAACCCTGACCGGGTACGGAGGAGGACTCGAGCGCAAACGGCGGCTGCTCGACCTCGAGGCGGGCGTACTGAGCTTCGCCTACTCGAGCGCTCGCCCGACGGCTCTCACGAGCGAAGCCGCGATTTGATCCCCGGCGCCGCCCAGCGGCATAAACGGCGGCAGCAATGACAAGGTCGCGCTGAACCTCAGGGCGATCCGAGTCGCGCCCTCGTCCTGCAGGCTCCAGGTCAGCTCGAGACGCTCCCCGTCGGAGGGTTCGTTGGGGATCCGCTCGACGTATACGGCGCTCGGCCGCCGCGCCCGCACCGCAACCACGAGCTCGAAATCCTTCCTAAAGCGACCGCGGACGACGCGCAGCTTCGCCCACGCCTTTGCGGCATGACCGTCCGGGCCGCGCTCCAGCACCTCGACTTCGCGAAACACGTTGGCGTTCCAGCTCGGGTAGCGCTCGATCGCCTGCAGCAAGGCAAAGCTCTTGTCGATCGGGGCGAGCACCGTTCCGCTCGCCTGTCCATGAAGCTGCTTCATCGGCGTTAATTCTCGACAGCACGCGCCACGGCCGCGATGCTAGCGACGCGCCACCCAGGTTTCGCGCTCAGGTCCGGACGCGTCCGGAGCGTCAGCGCTCTACCGCTCGCCACAGTGCGGATGCCAGAAGGAGTGCTGGCGCGCCGGCGCTCGCTGCGGTCGACGGGAGCCCGGCGACCGACTGGCAGCCGGTCTCGAGAAGGAGGAGGCGGTCGCGGCGACGCTGCGCTCGGTCAATTCCGTGCTTGCCGAGCCGATCGAGTCTTGCCTGTGGAGCTCACTGGGCGGAACGCCGTGCCTCGAGGCGATCGCGCCGCCTGAGCTCGAGGCCGAGCTCGCGATGCCCGGCGGTCACATCTTTCATCGCGATCTGGCGTGGCCGTATGCCGAGAACGCGGACGAGGTCGGAACCTGGGGCGCCCAGACGATGCACCCGAACGTATGGCTGTGCGGGGCCGGAGCCCGGCGCGGCGGCGGGTCAGCGGGATTCCCGGGCACAACGCGCGCGAGCCGTGCTCGCCGCCACGAGCGGCGCGAGTAAGGCATGATGCGTGGATGCTCGCCGTCTTTGCCTTCGACTTCGATCCGGACGACCCGCTCCGCGCCCTCGCGATCGACGAACGCCCTGAGCCCGAGGTGCCGGACGGCTGGACCGTTGTGACGGTCAAGACCGCGTCGCTCAACCACCACGAGCTCTGGTCGCTGTGCGGGGTCGGCCTGAGCCGCGACCGGCTGCCGATGATCCTCGGTTGCGACGCGGCCGGAATCGATCCGGACGGCAACGAGGTGGTCGTCCATTCGGTGATCACCGACGACGCCTGGCGCGGCGACGAGACGTTCGACCCGACGCGCTCGTTGCTGTCCGAGAAGTACCCCGGAACGTTCGCCGAAAGGGTGGCGGTGCCACGCCGAAACCTACTACCCAAGCCGCCGGAGCTCTCCTTCGAGCAGGCCGCGTGCCTGCCGACCGCGTGGCTGACCGCCTACCGGATGCTGTTCACGCGCGCGGGAGTCGTTCCGGGCATGACGATCCTCGTGCAGGGAGCGAGCGGCGGCGTCGCCACCGCGCTCACGGTCCTCGCCAGCGCCGCCGGGATCAGAGTCTGGGTAACCGGGCGATCCGAGCGGGGGCGCGCCCACACGCTCGCGCTCGGTGCCGAGCAGGCGTTCGAACCCGGCGCTCGCCTGCCGGAGCGGGTCGACGCGGTGATGGAGACGGTCGGCGCCGCCACCTGGGCCCATTCGGTGCGCTCGCTGAAGCCGGGCGGGAAGATCGTGATCTCGGGCGCGACGAGCGGAGACGCGTCACCCGCCGAGCTGACCCGGATGTTCTTCCTGCAGCTGTCGGTGATCGGCTCGACGATGGGAACACGCGATGAGCTGGAGCGGCTGGCCCGGTTCTGCGTCGACAAGGGCGTCCGGCCGGCGATCGACAGCACGTATCCGTTGCGCGATGCTCGCCAGGGCTTCGAGGCGATGCTCTCCGGCGAAATGGTCGGGAAGATCGTGTTCACGGTCTGAGCTAGGCACGCGGCGCGGCCTGAGGCCGAGCGCTACTGGAGCGCTCGCGCCACCAGTTCCTCCGCGATCGCCAGCGACGACGTCGCGGCCGGCGAAGGAGCGTTTCGGACCCACACCACGCCGCCGTTGACACCGAGGCGGAAGTCGTCGACGAGTGCCCCGTCCCGGTCGACCGCTTGAGCGCGCACGCCGGCCGGGGCGTGGACCGCATCATCCGCGGACAGCGCCGGGACATACCGCTGGGCCTCGCTGATGAACGAGCGCTTGCGCAGCGAGCGGGCGAGCTCGCCCGCTCCGGCACGCCAGTGGCGCCGCACCATCCGGCGGGTGCCCGGCCAGGCGACGGTGTCGTAGAGGTCACGGAAGTCGAGGTCCGTCCGCCGGTAGCCCTCACGCGCGAGCGATAGCACGGCGTTCGGCCCGAGCCACACCGAGCCGTCGATCTTGCGCGTCAGGTGCACGCCGAGGAACGGGAGCCCGGGATCCGGCACCGGATAGATGAGGCCTCGGACCAGCTCTGAGCGCTCGGGGCGAAGCTTCCAGTATTCGCCGCGGAAGGGGATGATTCGCGGCTCCGCCGGCTCGCCCGACGCTCGGGCCAGGCGATCGGCGTGCAGACCGGCGCAGACCACGACGCGGTCAGCCTCGAGCCATGAGCCGTCTGTCAGCTCGACGCTCGGAACTCGCCGGTTACGAACCACGCGAGCCACTGCCACCCCGGTGCGGATCTCGCCACCCCTGTCCACCACCTCGACGGCGAGCGCGCCGGCCACGGCGCCGAAGTCGACGATCGCCGTCTCCGGCGAGTGCAGCCCGGCGATCCCTCGCAGGTTCGGCTCGACCTCGGCTAGCTGATCTTGCTCGAGCCACCTGAGCCCCGGCACGCCGTTCTCCTGTGCCCGCTCCGCCAATCCCCGCAGCCTGCCCAGCTCGCCGGGCTCGGTCGCAACGACCACTTTGCCGCAGGCCTGATAGGGAACCCCGCGCTCGGAGCAGAACTCCCGCAGCATGCCCAGCCCTCGCCGGCACAGCGTCGCCTTCAGCGAACCGGGGGCGTAGTACAGCCCGGCGTGGACCACGCCGCTGTTGTGAGCCGTCTGATGTTGGGCAACGGCAGCCTCCTTCTCGAGCACCACCACGTCCGGGTCTGAGCTCGCCAGTAGGCGCGCCGTGGCCAGCCCGATGATTCCGCCGCCGACAATCGCGACTCGCATCTCGAAGAACGCTACGGCGCCCGCAACGTGTCCGCGAGCCGCTCCGCCGAGCTGAACCGGACGGCGCGCATCCCGCTCTCAATCGCGGCGGCGACGTTCTCGGGGCGGTCATCGATGAACAAGACCTCGCTGGGTGCGACATCGAGGATCTCGAGCACGGCGCTGAAAGCCGCGGGGTCAGGCTTGACGACCCCCAGCTCGGCGCTGAAGCTGAGGTGGTCGAAGATCGCGAGCGCGGGATCCGCTCTGACAGCGACGGCGACCTCATGCGGAGCGTTCGACAGCAGCGCGAGCGTGACACCGCGCCGGTGGGCGTCGCTCAGCACTGTGAGCGTGTCGGGATTGAGGTCGCTCCAGCCGGCGACATCGAGCCGTACGAGCTCAGCGAGCAGCGGCTCATCGGTCAGCTCGATCCCGAGCACGGCGGACCAGAACTCCCGGGCGCTGCCGCCCTGGTCATGCGAGGGACGGTGCTCCCAGTACCGCTCGAGGAACAGTTGCTCGTCGAGCCCGGCAAGCTCCGCCATCGCCGAGATCGCCTCGGGTGGCTGCGATTGGCTGACGACCTCGCCGTAGTCGACGAGCAGGACACGCGGGATCACGCCGTCAGCCGTCGATCGCGGCTGCCAGCCGGGCGAGCATCGCGCCGTAGATCCGGCGCAGCCCCAGCGGCGCGAAGAAGCCCTCGAAGATGCCGGCGACCCCACCCGCCCCCTCCCAGGAGCTCTCGATCGACACCGTGCTCCCCGAGCCGGCCGGCGCAACCGTCCAAGTGCTGACGAACGACGACAGCTCGTCGCGCTCGCGTAAGGAGCCATCGGGCTCCTCGATCCGGAGCCTGTAGTCGCGTTCACGCCGCCCGGCCGCGAAGTGATACGCGACGACCGTCCCGGCACCTTCCCCACCCGCCTCCACGCGATAGGCGCTGTAGTTGTCGGTCAGGATCCGCGGGCGGGCCTCACGGTAGTCGCGCAGGAACGCGCGCACCTGCTCGGCGGAAGCTCCGAGCTGCCTGCTCGCGTGTGCTGTGACCCTAGCCATTTCGCCATTCTGCCAGCACCGGCTGATCGCGGCGGCTACGACGGCAGCTGAGCGCCGGAACGCCCGTCGTTCTCAGGACCTGAGATCACCCACTTCCACGCCCCTCCGAGCAGCATCGATCTCGAGGTCGAGCTCAGTCCGAACCCCGATGGCGTGCAATCGGTCGTTGGCTTCCTGGAGATTCGTCGCCGAGGACACCGTACGGGCCAGGCGGCCTGCGGCGCTCATCGTGACATCGACGTCGAGGTAGAAAGTAAGCGCCGCGGTCAAGCTCAGCTCAAACGTCCGCGCGCCGCCGCGAATCGTGGCGAGGCCCGAGGCGCCCCGGAACGCACTCACGGCCTGGGCGCTCGCTTCCGTGGGCACGAGGCGCATCGCGGCCTCGAGCCGCTCCGCGACGGGTTCCGTCAGGCCGCGGGCCCCGCAGAAGCCTCCGCCCGCCGCCACATCGGCCAGCCGCGCCAGCACCTCGTCCGGAGTCAGCTCGGCGTCGCAGCCGATTCCGAAGATCCCGGCTAACACACGATGCTCGGCGCCGGCAAGGCGCTCGGCGACCGCCAGCATCACGGCGTCGCACAGCGGGCTGCGCAGTCCAGGCTCCTGCCCTTGGGCGAGCACATCGCCGCCGACGTCGATGAACACGATCAGATCGCACCGCAGCCGGCCGGCCGCCCGCGCCAGCCCATTGGCGATCGCGGCCGCTCCCTCGTGGATATCGATCAGCACCGTGGGCCGCTCGAGATACTCGGCCATCCGAGACTCCGCGAAGTACACCTCCCGGCCGCGCACCCGGGTTCCCGGGCCGGCCAGCAGGATTCCCGGCGCAAGTTCCTCTCCGCCCTCGATCTCAGCCACACTCCGGGGCCCCGGAACCGGATCGATCGGACGGCGCTCCCACGTGAGACCGCCTACCACCGGGTCCGCGCCGTCGTAGATCCGCGCCAGCTCAGCCGTGGCCAGCGCGCCGACCACGTCTCCGCCGCCCCCCATGCCAAGGATCAGCGGACGGCGGGCGCGGCGAAGCATCAGTTCGGCGTCAGGCATCTCCCCGGCAACTCTAGTCTCGACGCCCTTGGCGCTGGGCGCGCCATCGGTCCGGGACAAGCCGCAGAATCTCCGGATGGCTTCCAACTTCCGCGCGCTCGTGTACGGGGTCATTACCATCGGCGCGCTCCTCGGAGGCGAAAACGGTCGCTTCGAGACCTACGGCAAGACGGTGCTGGCCATCGGGCTGGCGATACTGCTGTACTGGATCGCTCATTCGTATTCCGAGCTGGCCGGGCGGCGTTTGGAAGACGGAACCCCGCTGACGCTGTCCGGGCTGGCTCAGGCGATGCGAAGCGAGTTCTCGATCGTGAGCGGCGCCGCGGTCCCGCTCGCGGTGGTGCTGGCTTCGTGGGCAATTGGAGTGAAGCTCTCGACCGCCGTGAACACGGGGGCCATCGCCGCCGCGGCGATGATCCTGCTGATCGAGGTCGTCGCCGGGGTCCGCGCGGACCTGTCCGGGAAGGAGCTCGTCAAGCAGGCGAGCATCGGCGCGGTGCTCGGATTGCTCGTACTGGCCGTCAACACGATCCTCCACTGAGAGAGCGCGTCTGATAAGCACAAAGCCCAGCGGCTCAAAGTTCACGATCCTGTCAAGCTTCGCCCCCGATGATCGACCCGCCAGCGTTTGAGATCGAGACCGAGCAGCGGGAGACCGGCGCCACGATCCTCGTCCGGGGAGACATGGACATCGCGACGGTTCAGCAGCTCGCGAGGGCGCGCGAGCAAGTGCTGGCGGAGCGGCCCTCGCGGCTTTTGCTCGACCTTCGCGAGGTCGAGTTCGTCGACTCCTCCGGGCCGAAGTTCCTGATCGACACGCTCGCGATCTCGCACGAGGATGGGTGGAGGCTCGAGATCTATAAGCCCGGTCAACGGGCGATGCGGGTGTTCGAGGTCACCGGGGCGATCGAGCATCTGCCGTTCATCGATCGTGAGTGATCGACTACCAGACCTCCTCCAGCAACACCACGATCTCCTCGGCCGGCGCGGGGCGGGGATTGGACCTGGCAGGGGCCCGCGCAGCAGACGCCTCAGCGACCGCACCGAGTTCTTCGCGGGGTACTCCGTAGTCCCGCAACCGGGGTGAGCACGCGAGTGTCGCGAGCTCGCCCACGCGCTCGATCGCGTCACCGGCACCCATCGCCCGGCCAAGCCGCTCGATCCCCCCAGCCGCCGCCTGCCGATTGAAGCGAAGCGCGGGAGGCAGACAAACGGCGTTCATCGCGCCGTGCGGGATCCCGTAGCGGCCTCCGAGGGCCTGCGCCATCGCGTGACCCACGCCCATCCCCGCCCGCAGTGCAGAGCCGGCGTGCATCGCTCCCTCGAGCAGACCGAGGCGCGCCTGCGGGTCGCTGCCCCGCTCGAGGACCACGGGCAGCCATCGCGAGATCAATCGAGCACCCTCCAGCGCCTGCTCGTCGGTCTCCGGGCCGTGGCCCGAGGTGTAGAGCGCCTCGGCACAGTGCGCGAGCGCGTTGAGCGCGGTCCCCCCGGTCTCGCCGGGCGGCAGCTCGAGCGACAACCGCGGCTCGTAGACGATTGCCTCGGGAAGGGCACCGCCACCCCCGGCCTTCGTCTGGCGCTCGGAGTCCCGCATTCCGAAAGACGTTGTCCACTCAGCGCCGGAGTAGGTCGTCGGGATCGAGACGATCGGAAGTCCGCTCTCGCTCGAGACCGCCTTCGTCGTGTCGAGTGCGCTGCCGCCACCGAGGGCAACGAGCCCGTCGACGTCGTCGAGCATTGCCTGCGCGGCGCGCACGCCGGTCACATCAGCGTGCGGCTTAGCGTCGTAGCAGCGCCGCTCGATCGGCAGGTCGAGCTCACGCCAACGTTCGGTACTGATCAGCAGCGGCCGCTCGAGCGACAACTCGTCCAGCACGGCCGCCAGCGAGTCGAGGCCCCAGCGGACGATCACGAATGTTTCCTCATGGCCGGTTCGAACCATAGAGGTTGCCGAGAACCTCGCCACGGGTAGGACGTAGCCGCCGGGAAAGCCCGTAGCGCGGTCAGAAGGCGACGCGCTGACGAAGGCGACGGCGGCCGATCCGGACCGACGTACGTCCCGATACATAATCGGCACAGAAAATGGGCATTGGGGTACATACATCGCGAGCTGAGTGACCACACGGGACATGAGCGACCAAGCAACCAGCGATCGGCGGCTACCGCGCCGATCGCCGCCGTCGGGCGACCTGACCAGGCTCGTCTACGAGCTGCTCGACGCCCACGACGACACCGTCAGAATCGCCGCCGACCTGTCCTCGGAGGAATGCTGGCGTGCGCACCTGGCCTACCTGGGCGACTTGCAGCGCGTCGGGCCGCGAGATCCTGGCCAGCTCAGCTGCCGACTAGCCTCGCCGCGCCCCGGTCGCGCCGCGGATCGTGGTACCAGGGGAGCGCGAGGCGCTCCCCTGGTACCAGGGGAGCGCGAGGCGCTCGATCGTGGCGACGACGAAGAACAACGCCATCCCGACCACCGACAGCGCCACGACCACCGCGAACACGTCCGTCGTCAGGGTCTGATTGTTATAGGTGAGGATCAGGTATCCGAGCCCGTCGCTGGCGCCCACCCACTCCGCGAACACTGCCCCGATCACGGCAAGCGCGGCGGCCACTTTCAAGCCCGAGAACATGAACGGCGTCGCCGCCGGTAACTGCGCCACGCGGAAGCGCCGCCAGCGTCCCGCGCC
This sequence comes from uncultured Solirubrobacterales bacterium, assembly GCA_963837385.1. Classification (GTDB taxonomy): domain Bacteria; phylum Actinomycetota; class Thermoleophilia; order Solirubrobacterales; family Solirubrobacteraceae; genus Palsa-465. The sequence goes on along the minus strand of CAWIMZ010000009.1, from coordinate 149,036 downwards.
GAACGTGCGCAGCAGGTCGAGGAGCTCGGGGTCGGTCGACTTCAGACCGTCCGCGGTGTTGACGGCGATCGGGAAGAACGTGACCAGCGCGATCACCATCAGCTTCGGGCGGATATCGAAGCCGGTCCAGATCACGAAGATCGGGGCGATCGCCGGGATTGGCACTGTCTGCGAGATCACCAGCCAGGGGTATACGGCCCGCTCGGCCACCCGCGACATCGAGACCGTGACGGCGAGCCCCACGCCGAGAACCAGCGCAACCAGATAACCGAGCACGATCTCCTGCACCGTCGTCCACCCGTTGGCGACCAGCAGACCGCGGTCGTTCCAGAGCGCCTTGGCGACCTCGGTCGGCGCTGGGAGGGTCGAGGGCTTGACGGCGGAGACGCCGACGTAGAGCTGCCATAGGGCCAGTACCGCGACTGCGAACAGGAGCGGTGCGAGCACCTGGCCGAGCCTGCGCCGCGCGCCGAGCCGGGCCGGGGGCCGCGGCGGGCGCCGTCCGGAGATCCACCCCGGCGGCCGGTTCGGCGGCGGCTGCACAACGGCGCGGTCGCCCAACACCGGCATCACGCGGCGTCCTCCAACTGGTTTCGGGCCGTTCGGGCCGCCGCCCGCAGCGGCTCCAGCAGTTGCCGCTTGAGCGCCACGAACTCAGGGGTCGTGATCACCTCGATCGGCCGCGGTCGTGGCAGGTCGATCTCGAAGGACATCTGGATCCGTCCAGGCCGAGGCGACATCACGGCGACGCGGTCTGAGAGGTAGACGGCTTCCTCGACGTCGTGGGTGACCAACAGAATCGTCTTGCGGTCGGTCTGCCAGACCTCGAGCAGCCACTCCTGCATCGTCTGACGGGTGAGTGCGTCCAGCGGCCCGAACGGCTCGTCGAGCAGCATCACATCGCGACCAGCGAGGAAGGTGCGCAGCAGGGCAGCGCGCTGGCGCATGCCCCCCGACAGGCTCTTCGGCCAGCGGCGCTCGAAACCCGCAAGGCCGAAGCGGTCGAGCTCGGCGACCGCTCGGCTGCGGGCTTCGCGGCGCCCCACCCCCTCGATCTCGAGTCCGAGCGTGACGTTGTCGAGCACGCTGCGCCACGGCATCAGCAGGTCCTTCTGAGGCATGTAGCCGACGTGACCGAGCAGCGCTCGCTCGCGTCCGTCGAGCCGGATCGCCCCCCTGGTCGGCGCGATCAGTCCGGCGAGGACGTTGAGCAGCGTCGACTTGCCGCAGCCGCTCGGCCCGACGATCGAGACGAACTCCGCTTCGCCGACCCCGAGGTCGACGCCGTCGAGCGCCACCACCTCGCCCTCGCGGCCGCGGAACGTCATCGTCACATCGGAGCACGAGAGCTTCACCGGATCACGCTCCCGTCGGCAGGAACGCGTTCGTAGCGTAACGGGCCGGGCTGATCGGCCTGTCGATCAGCTTGTACCGCAGCATCCAGCTCACGAGCGCCGCGACCTTGGCGGCTTGCACGGTGCCGAACGGCACCGTCCCCGCCCGTGAACAGTGGCAGGTATTCGGCAAGCGAAGCCCGGGTAAACCTTCTCTGCAGACCCGGATTGAGCCTCAGCAGATCGCCCAGGCTGCGCTGCGGATCGTGAACCGTGTCCTCGTAGCCCTCGACCGTTGCGGCTAGGAAGGCTCGCACCAGGTGGGGATCGGATTGAATCACCGGCTGGGTGGTGAACACCACCAGGCCGGGATATGCCGGGCCGCCGTTCTCGTCCAATCGGAACACCTTGATCGGGTACCCGCTCACTTCGAGCTGGACGCCGTCGTCGGGCCAGAAGCCAGTGAACGCGGCGATCTTCCCCGCTTCGAGGTCCTGCACCCCGTCGAAGCCGATCGTCACCACACGGACCTTCGCGGGCTTCCCGCCGGCGTGCTCGACGGCCGTCTCGAGCGTCGCGCTGTCGGACGGGACACCGGTGATCCCGACCGTCTTGCCCTGCAGCTCGGCGGCGGAGCTGAGGTGCTCCTTGGCGAGCGCAATCATGCCGCCGAGCGGCGCCTGGACGAGCGCCGCGACCGCTTCCGCGTCCCGCCCGAGCGCGATCTGGTTGGCCACGTCACTGCCGTCGGCGAGACCGAACTGCGCCTTTCCCGCATCGATCAGCTTCAGCGTGTCGGCAGTCGAAGTCGGTTGGATCACGTGCAGATCGATGTTCTCGGCCTTGTAGTAGCCGGACGCGATCGCCCGGTAGATCCCGGCATGCACGGCATTCGGAATGAAATCGAGGATCAACGTGACGGCGGTCGGCTTCGCGAGCGCTGTCGGCGCCAGCGGCCTCGAGCCGGTGCTCGGCGACGAGCCCGACCCGCAGGAGGCGAGCGCGAGCGTCATCGCAAGTGCAGCGGCACCTGAGCTGCGCCTTACGCTCATCCCCGAGCGGTCTCGCCCAACAGGCCGCATTGCTTGCTTCCGGTGATCCGGCGGCGCTCGTCGGCGCGGCTCCGCATCGCGCCCGCGTCGGAGCCGCTTCCCGGCTCGGTCAGCGCGAACGCCGCGAGCTCCTCGCCGGCCGCAAGTGGCGGCACGGGAAGTGGGAACTCGTGCAATCGATCCCATGTCGATGCGTGCGGTGCGATTTCCCGATTTGCGAAGTCCCTGGAGAGCTCGCGGATCCGACGCTGCTCGTGTTCGAGTTGGTGGAGGCTCATGGGACCTGATTCTGGCGCAGCGGCAACTGTTCGCGCCGGCGAGCCCGCGAGTGGTTTGCGAGTTCACAGACTTCCAGTTCGCTTGACTGTCTGAGATGGCGAACGGCGAGCACGCGATTCCACATGAGGGCGCGGCCAGGAGTGCCGGCCGCTCGGTGCTGAGCGGCGCGCGCTGGGCCGGCGGTGTGGCACGCGGCCAGGTCGTCCAGGCCGTGGGCGGCCCAGCCCGTGCCCGGGTGATCTTCCTGTTCGGCGCGGTGCTGGCGCTCAACGGCGCAGACACGGCGACCGTCGGCGCGGTGGCGCCACAGCTGGAGCACTCGCTGCACATCGGCAACACGAAGATCGGGCTGCTGAGCTCGGTCGCGCTGCTGACGGGCGCGGTGTTCGTGATCCCGGTCGGCATGCTGGTCGACCGCTTCAAGCGGATACCGATGCTGTCGGCGAGCATCGTCCTGTGGAGCGTCGCCTCGCTGCTCAGCGCGTTCTCGGGCAGCTACGGGCATCTGCTGCTCACGCGCTTGGGGCTCGGTGCCGTGACCGCGACCGCCGGGCCCGCGATCGCGTCGCTGACCGGGGACTACTTTCCGGCCCGCGAGCGAGGGCGCGTGTACGCATACATTCTCGGCGGCGAGATCGCGGGCACCGCCGCCGGCTTCATCGTCAGCGGTACGCTGGCCAGCGCCATCTCCTGGCGGGCGGCGTTCATCGCCCTCGCGATTCCGGGCTTCTTCCTCGCGCGATCGCTGTGGCGCACGGTTCCCGAGCCGTTGCGCGGTGGGCAGAGCCGGCTCGAGCCGGGGGTACTCGACCTCGAAGAGGCGGTGGTCAGTGCCCACGCCCACGCGCAGGCCGAAGCTCCGCCCGTGGAGGACGATCAGGCGACCGCACCATCGGCGGAACCGGTCCAGGAGGAGGTGCGCAGGCGCGGCGTGAGTCCGGATCCCGCGCTCGTTCTCCATGAGGATCCACGGCAGATGCCCCTCGGGCGCGCCGTTCGCTACACGCTCATGGTCCCCACCAATCTGCTGCTGATCATCGGCTCGGCACTCGGTTACTTCTTCTTCTCCGGACTGTCGACGTTCGCGCTGCTGTTCGTCCGCGGCCACTACCACGCCAACCAGGCAACCGCCGAGCTCGTGCTCGCGCTGCTGGTGCTGGGCGCGCTGGTCGGGACCCTGGTCAGCGGCCGGCTCACCGACCTGCTGCTACAGCGCGGTTTCGTGGCGGCGCGCGTCGTGGTCCCGGCGATCTGCTACTTCGGGGCGGCGATCCTGCTGATCCCGGGCTTCGTCAGCAGCACCCTGACGCCGGCCCTGTGGTTCGACGTCGCCGGGGCAGCGCTCGTGTCCGCCGCCAACCCCGGACTCGACGCGGCGAGGCTGGACATCATGCCCGCCGGACTGTGGGGCCGGGCGGAAAGCGTTCGAACCTTCCTGCGCTCGCTCGCGCAGGGGCTGGCACCGCTAGTGTTCGGCGGCTTCGCGGACCTGATCGCCGGAATCGCCCCCGCGCAGGCCCCGATCGGCACGCACCCGGGGATCATCTCGCCAGGCGCCGCCCGTGGCCTCGAGATCAGCTTCCTGGTGATGATCAGCTCGCTCGTGGCCGCCGGAGTGTTCCTCGCTCGCGCCCGTCACACCTACCCCCGCGACGTGGCGACCGCGGCCGCCTCGCAGCAGGGCGACTCTACCCTTGAGACGTGAGCTACGAGATGCCGACTTCGCCAGGCAGCCCTGCCCCGCCGAGAACGTGCATCGCCGTGCGGGATGTGAGCCGCTGGTTCGGCGAGAATCACGTGCTCGACGAGCTCGACCTCGAGCTCGGGCTCCACGGCCGGCTGGGCATCGTGGGCGCGAGCGGCGGCGGTAAGTCGACGTTGCTCTCGTTGATTTGCGGTCTCGACGAGCCGGACTCCGGAGACGTCGACGTGATGGGCCACACGAGCCCCGCCGAGCGTCTCGCCCGCTGCGCGCTGATGCCCCAGCGTGATCTGCTCCTGCCCTGGCGCCTGGCGATCGACAATGCGGGCCTGGCGCTCGAGAACAAGGGCCTCTCCCGGCGCGAAGCCCGGGCGCGCGTGGCGCCGATGTTCGAGCGCTTCGGCCTCGCCGGGGCCGACCGCCGGCGCCCCGCGGAGCTGTCCGGCGGGATGCGTCAACGGGTCGCCTTCCTGCGCACGCTGCTGGCGGACAAGGAGGTCCTGCTACTCGACGAGCCATTTGGCGCGCTCGACTCGATCACCCGAGCCGGCATGCAGGGCTGGCTCAGCGCGACGCTCGATGCCGAGCCGCGCACGGTCGTGCTCGTGACCCACGACGTCGAGGAGGCGCTGCTGCTCTGCGAAGAGGTCGTGGTGATGTCCGCCCGTCCCGGCCGGGTCGTGGACCGCATCTCGGTCTCGGTTCCCAAGCACCGACCGCGGCGGGAGATTGTCGCCGAGCCCGAGTTCGTCAGCCTGCGGGAGCGAGCCATGGAGGCCCTGGAGACATGATTTCCAGCCCGTCCAGCACCCCGACGCGTGTCCGCCCCGCCCCGCCGGCCCCGCCGCAGCGGCGCACCTCGCTGCTCCGATTGATCCGGGACTACGGGCTCTCGGCGCTGGTGTTCCTGCTGATCCTGGGTGTATGGGAAGCGATCAGCCGGGGCGGGCTGGTCGCCGTCTACGTGCTCCCCGCGCCCGATCAGGTCATCAGCGAGCTCTGGAACGACTGGGGAAGCGTGCTTCGTAGCGCCACCTGGGTCACCTTCCAGGAGATGTTCATCGGCTTTCTGATCGCGGTCGCGGCCGGGCTCAGCATCGCTGTGCTCCTGCACTTCTCGGCGATCGTCCGCCGCGCCCTGTACCCGCTGTTGATCGCCTCCCAGGCGATTCCGATCATCGTGCTGGCGCCGATCCTCGCGATCATCATCGGCTACAGCATCAGCTCGAAGCTCGTGGTCGTCGCGCTCGTGTGCTTCTTCCCGATCGCGATCAACACGCTGGACGGACTGCGCGCGGTGGATCCCGAGTATGTGCGGATGATGCGCACGCTGAACGGCACTCGCTGGCTCAGCTTCCGCCGCATCGAGCTGCCCTCGGCGATGCCGCCGTTCTTCTCCGGGATGCGCGTCGCGGCGGCGTTCGCGCCGGTGGGAGCGGTGTTCGGAGAGTTCTTCGGCTCGAGCAACGGGCTCGGATACGTGATGCTGCAAGCGGGACCGGAGCTGCAGACCGCCCGCGTGCTCGCCGCGGTGCTGCTGCTGACGGTGATGGCGATCCTGCTGGTACTCGCCGTGACGCTGGGCGAGCGGCTGATCGCGCCCTGGGCACGGGAACCGAGGAGAAACACGTGAGGCGACGGGTCCAGGTGGTGCCCCCGCTGGTGCTCGCGATCCTTGCGCTGGTGCTCGCGATCAGCGGATGCGCGAGCAGCTCCTCGAGCTCGACTCACTCCGGTGCGCCCACCCCGGCCAAGTCGACCACTTCGATCGAGGTGATATTGGACTGGGTGCCAAATCCTGACCACCTCGCGCTGTACACGAGCCTCGCGAAGGGGTATTTCAAGTCCGAGGGCCTCGACGTCAAGCTGCAGCCGCCTTCGGACGTCACCGATGTGGCCAAGCTCGTGGCCACGGGCAACGCTCCGTTGGGGATCTCCTACGAGCCGGACACGATCATCGCCGGCGCAGCCGGCCTGCCGATCACCGCGGTCGGGGCGCTCGTGCCGGTCGCGCTCAACTCGATCATCGCCCCCGCGAAGTCGGGCATCACCACCCCGGCCGGGCTGAAGGGCAAGTCGGTCGGCGTGTCCGGCCTTCCGTCCGACGACGCCTTCCTGAAGGCGATCTCATTGAAGGCGGGGATTCCCGAGAGCTCGATCCACAAGGTCGACGTGGGGGCGAGCCTGCTCCCGTCGGTGGTCTCCGGGAAGGTCGACGCGATCCTCGGGGGTTACCGGAACGTCGAGGCGATCGAGGTCAGGGACTTCCATCTCAAACCGAGGGTGATCCCGATCACCGCGGCCGGCGTGCCTGAGTACGACGAGCTCGTGATCATCGCCAACTCGAACCGGCTGAAGACCGATCCCGGCTACCGGCAGATCGTCCGCGAGTTCCTCGCCGCGCTCGCCAAGGGCAATGCCGTCGCCGTCGCGAACCCGTCCGACGGGTTGACGTCGATGCAAGCCGTCGTCAAGGGCTATCCCGCCGACCAGGTCAAGCAGATGGTCGCGGCGACCGCGCCGCTGCTCAGCAACCCGCTCGGCTTCGGCCGGATGGACGTGGCCTCCTGGCAGAGCTTCGCGAACTGGATGCACGCGAACGGACTGATCGACAAGGCGGTCAACGTCTCGAGCGTGATGACCGACAAGTACCTGCCGGCTGGATGACCGGGAGCGTCTGCGATCGCCTGCGGCTTGCCAGCGAGCCCCTGTGGGGAGCGCTGCTGGAACATCCGTTCGTCGCTCAGCTCGCTGACGGCACGCTGCCGCTCGAACGCTTTCGCTTCTACCTCGAACAGGACCGGCTCTACCTGCTCGACTTCGCGCGCGTGATCGCGATGGCGGCCGCCCGCACGAGCGACGAGGCACAGCTGCGCTGGTTCGCCGGAGTGCTGCGCCAGACTCTGGACGGGGAGCTCGCGGAGAACGCCCGGTTGCACGAGCTGCTGCTGGCCCAAGGCGCGCCGGATCGCGGCGGCAGCCTCGAGCTCGGGCCGGCGGCGAGCACCTACACCGGCTTCCTGCAGGGGATCGGGTTTCGCGGGTCGTTGCTCGAGCTGACGGTCGCGCTCTTGCCGTGTCCGTGGAGCTACGCCGAGATCGGCCGCCGGTACGGCGCTCTCAACACCGACCATCCGATCTACGCCGGCTGGTTCGCCTATCAGAGCTCCCCGGAGGCGCGCGCGTTCGCCGATGAGATGATCGCGATCGTCGATGCCCGGGCGGCCTGTGTCGACGCTGCCCAGTTCGAGTCGCTGGCCGGGATCTTCCGCACGGCAACCCGTCACGAGCTCGCCTTCTGGGACGCGGGCTACGCCCTCACGCAGTGGCCCCACCCGGCGACCGGCTCAGGGGAGCCGGCCTGAGGACCGCGTCGAGGCTGCTGCCGCCGCCAGCAGCAGCACGAAGGCGCCGATCGCGAACACCGCGGTGATCTGGCGCCGGCGGATCACGCTGCCCAGCTCGCTGCCGAGGTGCGTGTAGATCGAGCTGAGCTCGTCCTCGCTCTGGGCATCGTACGCGCGTCCGCCGGAGACTCGCGCGATCTGCGCCATCAGCTGCGGATCAGGAGGGACCGCCTGGGGCACCCCGAGTGGGTCCGGGTTTGGAAGCACTCCGTTCGCCGTCCCGAGAGCGACGGTGTAGATCGGAATCCTGTCGCGTGCCGCCTGGCGGGCGACGCTCACAGGATTCGCGCCGGCGTTTGCCGCCCCGTCGGAGAGCAACACGATCGCCGACGGTGGATGCCTTTGACCGCCGCGGAGCAGCGCCAGCGCCAGCTCGAGCGCATCTCCCGTTGCGGTCGCGCCGTTGGCGGTCTGTGAGTCGATGATCGCGCGCGCGGCGCCGTGGTTGCTCACCGGCCCCTGGACGGCGTCCGCATAGCTCGAGAACGCGACCGCGCCGACTAGCACCTTGCGCGGGCAGCTGATCGATGAACTGGTTGGCGGCGTGCTCGGCGGCCGCCAGCCTCGTCGGTTGCAACGTCGCTCGCCGCCATCGAACCCGAGTGGTCGGTGACGAGCACCATCGAGGCCTCCTGGACCGGCGCGCGATAGCTGATCTGAGGGCGAGCGAGCGCCAGCGCCAGCGCTGCGATCGCAGCGAGGGCGAGCGCCGCGGGGACGTGGCGCTGCCAGGACGCGACGCCCCCTCCCGCCAGGCGGAGCGTCGGTACCGCGGTGAAGCGGATCGCGTAGCGCTTCGCCCGGCGGCGGGCGAAGCCGTACGCGCCAAGCGCCGCCGGGATGATCGCCAGGGCGGCGAGCCAGACGGGCGCGATCAAGCTCATCGCAGTTGACGGCCCAGCGCGGGCAGCCAGTCCTGGTCGGTGGACAGCGCGACGTGGTCGACCCGCAGCCGGCGCAGCTCGCGAGCAAGGCCCTCTCGCCGCTCTCGCTCGAGCTCGGCGAACCGCTGCCGCACACGCGGGCGCGAGGTGTCGACATCGAGCCGCTCGCCGGTCTCGGGATCGAGCAACACCAAATGCCCGGCGGCCGGCAACTCCCGCTCGCGCGGGTCGCTGATCTCCACGGCGAGCACCGAGTGACGGACCCGAAGTGATCCGAGCGGTCGCTCCCACCCGCGCTGGTCGCGCAGATCGGAGATCACGACGACGAGCCCCGGCTGGCGCGCGAGCCGAGCCACGCGTCGCAACCCGTCGGCGAGCGCCTCGGGCCCGTGCTGGCCGTCGGTCGCAACCCCCTCGGCCAGCGCCCGCCGCAGCGCCACCATTCCCGGCTTCGAGCCACGGGGCGGGAGCACGCGCGGCGCTCCGGCGCCGAACGCCACGAGCGCCACGCTGCCGGCGCGGCGCACGCCGAGGCGCCCGAACACCAGGGTCACTCCTTCCGCGACGTCGGCCTTCAGCCGCCGTGCCGTCCCGAACGCCATCGAAGGCGACACGTCGAGCACGATCCAGGTGCTCAGCGCACGCTCGGGCACGTGCTGGCGCACGTGCGGCTGGCCACTGCGGGCGGTGGCCGCGGGATCGATGTGGCGGACGTCATCGCCGACCTCGTAGGGGCGCAGCTGCGCCAGCTCGGTGCCCACGCCGACGCCCGCGGCGCGGCGGTCGCCCGGCAGTGTGCGCGTCACGAGCCGGTTGACGGCGAGGTCGAGCGCCTCGATCAGCGGCTGCGGAAGCGGCCCCGGACCGAGCCGGGCCGCGGGCGGCTGGAGCAGCGCGGCGCTCATGCCGACCTCAGCTCGCCCGCCCTCACCCTCGGCGTGCTGCGAAGGAGCTGATCGGCTCCGGGCTCGGCGACGGCCGTGAGGATCCGCTCGAGCAGCTCGTCGGGGGTCACACCTTCGCTGAGCGCGTCGTAGGAGAGCACGATCCGATGACGGAGCACGTCCGCCGCGAGGTCGCGGATGTCGTCGGCCCCGACGTGGCCGCGGCCGCGCAGCAGCGCCAACACTCGTGCCGCCTGCACCAACCCGATCGGACCGCGCGGGCTGGCCCCGAATTCGATCAGCGAGGAGATCTCCTGAAGTCCGTGGGCGGCCGGGTTGCGGGTGGCGTCGGCGAGCGCGACGGCGTAGCTGATCGTCTCGCGATCGACCAGCACGGTCCGGGCGGCCGCCGCGTAACGACGGAGATCCTCGAGCGACAGATGCTCGCGCACGACGGCCGGCTCGCCGAGGCTGCGCCCGACGACTGCCGCCTCCTCACCGACACTCGGGTAATCGACGACGATCTTCATCAGGAACCGATCGACCTGTGCCTCGGGCAGCGGATAAGTGCCCTCGGACTCGATCGGGTTCTGGGTCGCCATCACGATGAACGGCATCGGCACCTTGTAGGCCGTCCCGCCGATCGTCACCTGCTGCTCCTGCATCACCTCGAGCAGCGCGGACTGGACCTTGGCCGGGGCGCGGTTGATCTCGTCGGCGAGCAGGAAGTTCGCGAACACCGGGCCGAGCTCCGTGTCGAAGTTACCGCTGTCGGGGCGGTACACGCGTGTGCCAACGAGATCTGCGGGCACCAGGTCGGGCGTGAACTGCACCCGGCTGTAGGAGCCGCCGAGGACCGCCGCCAAGGTCTTGACGGTCAGCGTCTTGGCGAGTCCGGGAACTCCCTCGAGCAGCACGTGGCCGCCCGCCAGGAGGCTCACCAGCAGACGCTCGAGCATCGCGTCCTGGCCGACGATCACCCGCTTGATCTCGTGCAGCGCCTCCTGCAGGGCGTCGCGCGCCTGTTGGCGCGACTCGGTTGTTTGCTCCATCTCGGTCACTTCAGTCCTCCTTGTCGCTGTCTCCTAAACGAGGCGGCCGAACCAGAACAGAGACATCGCGCTGCCGAACAGCAGCAGCACGAGGCCGCCGCCGGCGAAGCTCGAGCTGATCTCGCGTTTGACCTGCTTGTGTCCGAGCCGGGCGGCCAAATGGGCATAGACCGCGCTCAGCCCCCCGGTGTCGGCAGCCGTGAACGAACGGCCGCCGGAAATGCGCGCGATCTGCGCAAGCTCCTGGGGGCTCGGCGGCACGGGCACCTCGACCGTCGTCGATCCCCGCTTGATCGGGATCATGCCGCGCGCCGTGCCGAGCGCGATCGTGTAGATCGGGATGTGCTGCGCGGCGGCCTGCCGAGCGCTGCTCAAGCGGCGCGGTGCCGACGTTCGAAGCGCCGTCCGATACCAGCACGATCGCGCCGGGCGGGCGCTTGCCGTTCGGGGCGCGCAGGCTGGTGAGCTCGCGGACCCCGGTCAAGATCGCATCGCCGATCGCCGTCCCGCCGCTCGTGCTCAGCTGTCCGAGCGCTTCGCGTACCGTGGCGTGGTCCGTGGTCGGCGATTGCAGCAGGATCGGCTTGCTGGCGAACTCGAGCAGCCCGACCCGAACCGAGCTGGGAACGCTCGCCAGGAAGCGCTCTTCGGAGCGGCGCGCCGCTCCCAGCCGCGAGGGAGCGACGTCCGTCGCCGTCATCGAGCTGCTCACATCGTTGGCGAGCATGATCGCTCCGTCGTCGACCGGAACGGCGACGCTCTGCTGCGGACGGGCCGCCGCGAGGATCAACACCGCGAGCGCCAGCAGAAAGGCGAGCTTCGGCGCGTGACGGCGCCAGCGGGGCCTGCGCGGCGCAACCGAGGGCGCCAGGGCCGGTGCCACGAACGCCGCTGCAGCTTGCTCGCGCCGGCGCTGCTGCTGGCCGTAGCACCAGATCAGCACCGGCAGCGCCAGCAGCGCGAGCAGCACGAGCGGCGAGCCGAAGCTCATGGATAACCGGCCGGCTTGGCCACGAGCGTGACCTGGGTCGCGAACGTGACCCCGCCCCGCTCGATCACAATCTCGACGCGATCACCCGGATGCAGCCGCGCGAGCGCCGCCGTGACGTCGCCCGGCTCGCTGATCGGGCTATGGCCCACCTCGGTGATCAGATCCCCCGGCCCCAGTCCCGCTGCGTCTGCCGGTCCTCCGGGCACCACCGCCGCGATCACCACCCGGTTGACCGGCAGGCTCTCCATGTCGATCCCGAGCCACGGAGTCGCGGCGTTGGCCGACGCGGTCTGAGAGCCCCCGGAACCGAGCACTCGAGTCAGGCCGTATGCCCCGCCGGCGATCACCAGCACCCCCAGGGCGATCACCAGTGCCGGGCGCAGCAGTGCCGGGCGCAACCACGGCGGCCTGCGGACCGGCAGCAGTGCCCGGCGGGGCCGCACCCGCTCGGGGGCGGCCTCGACCGGAGCCGGCGCGGGGCCGGTCTGGGCCCGCCGCCGGGCGAGCTCCTCCGCCATCGCGGCGGAATCGTCTTGCCAGTCGCCAGACCAGAGATGCTTCGGTGAGCTCATTTACGCCCGCCGAATGTAGGGGCGATTGGTGAGAGCTGACTTAAGAGCCAGGTTTGCGGGGCCGGGAGAAGATCCCACTTCGGGCGGGCCGCCTACGGCTTCGAGTCCCGCTCAGCACAGGCGCGCTCCTCGAGCTTGCTGCGCAGGTATCGCGCTTTCTCTGCTCGGCGCTGATGCTGGGCCGCTTCCAGCTCGTCATCGGTCAAGCGCGCCTGTTCGAGTTCGAGCTCCTCGCGCTTGCGCTGGGCTTCCTTGAGCTCCTCGGTCTCCTGCTCGTCGGGCATCGCGTAGGACATAACCTAGCGCGGGATCAGGCCGCCGCCGCCGGGTACGGTGTCAGCCCACTCGAGTGATCCTCTTGGAGCTGGCGCTGCTCGAGCCCCGCTCGCCAGGCCCGCGCGAGCTCTGCCCGGAGGTGCTCTCGCTCAGCCTCGAAACCAGCCTCAGCCGGAGACTTGGCTGGCTGTTCCCACCATGGCTGTGGCTGATGTGTCGCCATAGCTCGTGGTCGCCGAATTCGCCGTCGTGGGCTCGAGTCCTGCAACGAACGCGGGGAAGCATAGAATCGCGCCGCAAGCAGGCGAGCGAGGGAAGGAGAACCGATGACCGACGAGCGAGTGAAGTTCGTGCTCGGCGAGCAGGACATCCCGACCCACTGGATCAACCTGATGGCGGATCTGCCGGGCAACGCGCCGCCCCCGCTTCATCCCGGCACGAAGCAGCCGGCCGGACCGGACGACCTCGCGCCCCTGTTCCCGCTCAGCCTGATCCAGCAGGAGGTCTCCGCCGAGCCGCAGATCGAGATTCCCGAACCGGTGCGCGATGCCTACAAGCTGTGGCGCCCGACGCCACTGCACCGCGCGCTCCGGCTCGAGCGCGAGCTCGATACGCCCGCTCACATCTATTACAAGTACGAGGGGGGCTCCCCGGCCGGCTCGCACAAACCGAATACCGCTGTGGCGCAGGCTTACGAGAACGCTGCCGCCGGGATCGAGAAGCTCACGACCGAGACCGGTGCCGGTCAGTGGGGCTCGGCGCTCGCGCTCGCGTGCGGGCTGTTCGGCCTGGAGTGCGAGGTCTGGATGGTGGGGTCGAGCTACGACCAGAAGCCCTATCGACGCTCGATGATGGAGACCTGGGGCGCGACCGTGCACCGCTCCCCATCGGACATCACCGAGGCCGGCCGCTCCCAGCGCGAGCACCCGACCGGTTCGCTCGGGATCGCGATCTCCGAGGCCATCGAGGTCGCGGCGCAGGACCCCGGCACCAACTACTCGCTCGGGTCGGTGCTCAACCATGTCCTGCTCCACCAGACCGTGATCGGCCAGGAGGCGCTGGCGCAGATGGCGCTCGCCGGCGAGGGGCCCGACGTCGTGATCGCCTGCGTCGGCGGCGGATCGAATTTCGGCGGCCTGGCCTTTCCGTTCATGCGCCGAGTCATCCGCGAGGGCGCCAGGACCAAGTTCATCGCCGCCGAGCCGGCAGCTTGCCCCACGCTGACACGCGGCGTCTACGCGTACGACTTCGGCGACACGGTTGGCCTGACGCCGCTGATGCCGATGTACACCCTCGGGCACGATTTCGTCCCGCCGCCCGTTCACGCCGGCGGCCTTCGCTACCACGGTGACTCGCCGCTCCTGTGCGGAATGGTCAAGGCCGGCCTGGTCGAGCCCCGCGCCTACCGCCAGAACGAGACGTTCGAGGCCGCGGTCCGCTTCGCCCGCTCGGAGGGGTTGATCCCGGCGCCCGAACCGGCCCACGCGATCCGGGCGGTGATCGACGAGGCCACGGCCGCGCGCGAGGCCGGCGAGGCGCGCGTGATCCTGTTCGGCCTCTGCGGTCACGGCCATTTCGATCTCAGCGCCTACGACGCCTACCTGGCCGGCAAGCTCGAGGACCCCGTGTTCTCAGAGGCGGACCTGGACTCGGCGCTCGCCGCTTTGCCGGACGCACCTGCGCTGGCGTGAGGACGGCCGGCGCGGAATGCGCGCGATCGCCCGCCGCGGGAGCCTGGCGCGGAGTGCGAGCGACCGCGCGCCGGCCCACCACGCAGCACACCACCGCGGGCACACCACGCCGCACACCACCGCGGGCACACCACGCCGCACACCACCGCGCGGGCACACCACGCAGCACACCACGCCGCACACCACCGCGGGCACACCTTCACCATACCTCACTAAATCAATTGACTTGATACAACCAAGTCTTCACTTCGCTCGCAAAGGAGCCCGATGAGCACGACGGACGAGCTACTCAAGAACAACGAGGCTTACGCAGCCTCGTTTGACAACGCAGACCTGCCGTCGCCTCCCGCGCGCAAGCTCGCAATCGTTGCCTGCATGGATGCGCGCCTGAACGTCTACGGCGCGCTGGGTCTCCAGGAGGGCGACGCCCACGTGATCCGCAACGCCGGCGGCGTCGTGACCGACGACGAGATCCGCTCCCTCGCGATCTCCCAGCGGTTGCTCGGCACCGAGGAGATCATCCTGATCCATCACACCGGCTGCGGCATGATGACCTTCAACGATGACGAGTTCAAGGCCTCGATCGAGCAGGACACCGGGATCAAGCCCGAGTGGGCAGCCGAGGCGTTCTCGGACCTCGAAGCCGACGTGCGCCAGTCGATCGCCCGGATCAAGGCCTCCCCGTTCATCCCGCGCAAGGACTCGATCCGGGGATTCGTCTACGAGATCGAGACCGGCCGGCTGCGCGAGGTCGTCTGAGGGAGCGGGTCGCGCAAGATACGACCTTCCTTGCCCGGGCTGCTCGCCTCAATCCGCGAGGCGTCCTCGCCGAGTCATCCGCCAGGAACATTTCTCGGTGGGACTGAATTTAGGGCGCGCAGCACTTAGGATGTGGCGGTGGTACTCGCCGAACGACCGCTGCGCAAGGCCACTGAACGCAACCGGAAGCAGGGTGCGGACTTGGAGCTGATCGAACCCCGGGCGTTCATCGAGAACCGCACGTTCGACGAGATCGAGGTCGGTGAGAGCGTCTCGCTCGAGCGCACCCTGAGCCGCGAGGACATCGAGTTGTTCGCGGTGATGTCGGGCGATGTGAACCCCGCGCATGTGGACGAGGAGTACGCCCACAGCGACATATTCCACAAGATCATCGCCCACGGCATGTGGGGCGGGTCGCTGATCTCCACGCTACTCGGCACCCGGCTGCCCGGACCGGGCGCGATCTACCTCGAGCAGACGCTCCGCTTCCGCCGCCCGGTCACGATCGGCGACACGATCACGGTCTCGGTCGTGGTCACCGTCAAGGACCCCGAGCGCCAGCGGATCTCGTTCGACTGCCGCTGCGTCAACCAGCTCGACGAGACGGTGATCGACGGGACCGCGAAGGTGATCGCACCAACCGAGAAGGTTCGCCGACCGCGCGTGGCGCTGCCAGTGGTCCGTCTGCAGGAGCGAGCGGTCCTCCTGCACGAGCTGGTCGGCAGAGCCAGGTCGCTCGAGCCGATCCGGATGGCGGTGGTCCACCCCGTCGATCGCAACGCGCTCCTGGGCGCTCTCGAGGCCGCCCAGGAGGGGCTGGTCGTCCCGGTCCTCGTCGGCCCGGAGGACCGAATCCGCGCGATCGCCGCGAAGCACGACCTCGACATCGCCGGCCTGGAGCTGATCGCGACCACGCACAGCCACCAGGCGGCCGACACCGCGGTGGCGCTCGCTCGCAGCGGCGAGGTCGACGCGCTGATGAAGGGCAGCCTGCAAACCGAGGAGCTGATGCACGCGGCCCTCGCCCCCGGCGCAGGACTGGCCACCGACCGTCGCATGAGCCATGTGTTCGTGGTCGACGTGCCGACCTATCCCCGTCCGCTGCTGATCACCGACGCGGCGCTCAACGTCGAACCGGACCTCGAGTCCAAATGCGACATCGTCCAGAACGCGATCGACCTCGCGCTCGCGATCGGCGTCGAGACGCCCAAGGTGGCGATCCTGTCAGCCGTCGAGACGGTCAACCCGAGGCTCCGCTCGTCCCTGGACGCTGCCGCGCTTGCCAAGATGGCAGAGCGCGGTCAGATCCACGGCGGGCTCGTCGACGGGCCGCTCGCCTTCGACAACGCGGTTTCTCCGGCAGCCGCCCGGGTGAAAGGCGTCGCCTCGCAAGTTGCCGGGAAGGCCGACATCGTCGTCGTCCCCGACCTCGAGAGTGGCAACATGCTCGTCAAGCAGCTCGACTATCTCGGCGACTCGCAGGCAGCCGGGATCGCGCTCGGGGGCCGCGTGCCGATCGCGCTCACCAACCGAGCCGACGGCCCCCTCGAACGCGTCGCCTCATGTGCACTGGCCGTGCTGACCGCGCATACGCGCGAGCGCTAGAACGATTTGTACTTGCCGCCCCGATGGGCCTGTGGTTATCGCCTCGAAAACGACACTCAAGACCTGGTTTCATCACCGGCACCTCTCGCGGCCTTCGTCAGCGTCTGGACGGAGGCGGCGCTCGAACGGGGCGACCGCGTCGCGGCCACCGCCCGTGATCTGTCCTCGATCCAGGGGACGCGGCGCAGGGCTGACGCGACCGGGTGAGACGAGGCGTCCGGTCCCGCCGACTCGGGCGGCGGCATCCGGACTGGCTCAGGTCAGCTGGGGATGAGGACGCCGTGGATCAGGAAAGCCTGGATGTTCGTCTTGATGCGCTCCGGCGCTACCGGTCGTTCTTTCAGCGACTGCTCTCGACCTCCGTCACGAGGATCATTCGTCGAGAATCCCATCAAACGACGCTCCACTCGCCATGACCGACCTCGCCCGCAAGCTCGCCGACTGGGCAACCCGCCTTGACCCATCCGATGAAGACCTCGCGCTGGCGAACCGATCGCTGCTCGACACGATGGCGGTCGTGTACGCGGCCCGCGAAGACTCCCGGCGTCCCCTGTTCGATCAACTCGGGGACGCCGGCCGCCTGGCGGCGCTCGCTCATGTGCTCGATTTCGACGACCTGCACCTGCCCTCGACGACGCACATCAGCGCGATCTGCGTGCCGGTCGCGCTCGCGACGGGCGGCGGCGAGCGCGCCTACTTGGCGGGGGCCGGCGTGATGGCCCGGCTGGGAGCGGCGCTCGGGTGGAGGCACTACAGCGCCGGCTGGCACGCGACATGCACCGCCGGCGCCCCGGCCGCGGCCGTGACCGCGGCGGTCGCGCTCGGGCTCGATGGCGAGCGCACCGCGAGGGCGATGGCGCTGGCGGTGCCCGCCGCCGGCGGCGTGCAGCGGGCGTTCGGCACGGCCGCGAAAGCGCTGCAGGTAGGCTTCGCCGCGGACGCCGGGGTCCGCGCGGCGAGGCTCGCCCAGGCCGGCGCGAGCGCCGACCCGCGCGCCCTCGACGACTGGCTCGCGCTCGTGCTCGGCGAACCTGAAGCAATCGATCGCGATTACCTGCAGCCCGCCGTCCCGGGCGGGCTCGCGATCAAGCTATTCCCATGCTGCTACGCACTGCAGCGGCCGATCGCCGCGCTCGTCGAACTTCCCAAGACCCCGGCTGATCGCATCCGGCGGATCTCAGTGCAGACGCCGGCCAGCTCGCTCGCGCCGCTGATCCACAGCCGCCCGAGGACTGGCCTGGAAGGCAAGTTCAGCCTCGAATACGCGGTCGCGGCGACGCTGCTCGACGGCCGCCCCGACCTCTCGACGTTCACCGACCCGGCGGTGCGGCGCCCGCAGGTCCGGCGGTTGATGGGACTCGTCGAGACGAGTCCGACCGACGAGGGCGACGGACTGCTCACCGGCGAGGTGAAGATCGAGTTGACGCTTGCCGACGGCGAATCCGTCCACACGTCGCTCGCGCTCCCGCCGGGGGCGCCTCGGCTCCCGCCCACCGATCAGCAGCTGCGCGCCAAGCTGGGCGCATGCGCCGGTACGCGGAGCGACGAGCTCGCCTCGCTGACCTGGGAGAACGTCAGCTCGGCGGCCCGTGCACCCATTCTCCACCGATGACCGTCCCGCAGGCCAGCAGCTCCTGATCGAGAACGACGAGGTCGGCATCCATCCCGACCGCGAGCGCACCCTTGCGATCGTCGAGTCCCAGCAGCCGCGCCGGGTTCGCGGATGCCAGGGCAACAGCTTGCTCGACGGTGATCCCCAGGAAGCGCACCGCGTTGCTGACCGCCACGTCGATCGTCAGCGTGCTGCCCGCGATCGCGCTGCCCCCGGCGAGCGTTACAGCCCCCTCGCGGACCTCCACCGTCGCGCTGCCGAGGCGGTATCGCCCGTCGGGCATGCCGGCGGCCTCGGTCGCGTCGGTCACCAGTCGCACGCCGGCGGCACCCTTGGCCCGATACACCAGGCGCAGCGCTGCGGGGGCGACGTGAAGCCCGTCGCAGATCAGCTCGCAGCTGACCTCGGGCAGATCGAGGACGGCGCCGAGAACGCCTGGCTCCCGATGGTGAAACGGGCGCATGCCGTTGAACAGGTGCGTCGCGGCACGCGCACCGGCACGGACCGCGGCACGCGCCTGCTCGTAGTCGGCGTCACTGTGACCGATGGACGCGATCACCCCTGCGCGGGCGAGCCTCTCCACCAGACCGAGCGCGCCCGGAAGCTCTGGGGCAAGGGTCATCATCCGCACCGCCGCGCCACCGGCCTCGAGCAGCCGCCCGAGGACCCGCTCGTCGGGCCCGAGGAAAACCGACGGGTCCATCGCTCCCGGCCGCGCGACGCTCAGAACGGCCCTTCGAGGTGCGCGCCCAGTACCGGTCCCCGGCCGTGCTCGCCCATGTTGAGTGCGATCGCTGTGAGTGCCGTCTCGAGTTCATCGACCGGCGCCGCCACCGTCGTCGCGAGCAGCGCCGTGGTGCCATGGATCGCATGCAACCGCGCCATCGCGCCGATCTCGTCAGGGTCCGCGGTGTTGCAGTGCGCGCCTCCGCCGCCATGGACGTGGGTATCGATGTAGCCCGGAACAAGCCAGCGGTCGCCCAGCTCGATTACCTCGTCCCCACCGCCGCGCGCCGCTCCCACCGCGTCGATCACGCGACCCCGGATCGAGACCTCACCGGCGATCGTTCCCGAGGGAGTGACGATCCGCTCGCACCGGAGCCGCATCGATGCTCCGGGTGTCATAGCCGTAGATTACGCCGACGATCGCGGCCGACAGCGCGGCCGTTACGGCGACTGCGCGGCCGGTGCACGGTGCGGGTGCCTCCGGCCAGCGCCGTGCTGCTGACGACGGTTCGGAGGCGGTGAGCGGGCGGGGCCGGGGGTTGGGTCGGCCCCGCCCTGAGATGAATCAGTGCAGCAGCCGCAGCGAGTTGTCCCCGTCGTCGACGAAGTAGACGCCACGGACGCCCGGCGAGACGGTCAGGCCGAACAACACCCCTGCACCTCCGGCGGAATCGGCGGGCTTGGTCGCGACCTGGTCACCCGCCGGTGTCGTCTCGACGATGTTGCCGTCGCCGGCGTTGGCGGTCAGGATGTCGCCGTTCGGCGCCAGGGTCATCCCGAGGGGGCCGTTCAGCGAGCCCCCGACCGAGAGAGTACGTCCCCCTTGCCGGGCCGGACGGCTCCGGTCAGCGGCGTTGGAGACCGCGGCGATTCGGTTGTTGAGCGTGTCGGCGACGTAGAGCGTTTCGTCCCTCCCCAGCGCCACGCCCGTCGGTCCGATCACGAGCGCGTTTGGGTCGGTGCGCTCGGCGAAGCCTGTGGCGATCACACGCTCGCCGAGTACGACGGGCCGCTTCCCCGCGATCGTCCGCAGACGGAGCCGCACGACCGTCCCCCCGTGGACGACCTTTGGTGAGTGGGCGACCGTCCCGTTCAGGACGTTGGTCACATACAGCGTCGTGGTCGACCCGTGCTCGACGGCGGTCATGTCCCAGGGGCCGTTGATGGGGCCGCCGGCGATCGTCTCGATCAGCTTCCCGCGGCTGCTGAGCACGAGCAGACAGCCGGCTTTGGCCGTGGCCGACATCCCGTCGGCGGTCGGCAAGCTGCCGACGATCACGAACCCGCTGCGGGTGACCGCGAGCGCCGTGGTCAGCCCAACCCCGCCCGGGCAGCGACCCGCGAGCCGCGCGGGATCGAGCCGCGCGAACACCGACGCTGTTCCCTTCGCTCCGGTGCTGCCGCCGGGCGGAATTTGCACGATCGTCGTGCCGGTGCCCTGGAGGTTCCCAGCGTTGTTGAAGTTGCTGACGAGCAGATCACCGCGATGCAGCGACCCGACGTTGCGCGGCACCGTGACGATGCCGTAGGGGTTCACGTCGCCGTTCGGCGGCACGGTGGTCGCGAGCGGCGGCGGATTGGGTGCGAACGGGGCGATGAACGGCGAGCCGGCGGCGCGGGCGCTCGCTGCACCGATCGCCAACGACGCGAGCAGACCGGCGAGCGCCAACATCGGTGCTCGACGTACCACGACCTGATAGCTAATCACTGCTGGCCTCCTTCTCGGGGACACGGGCTTTAAGTGCCTGACGCCGGCGCAGCGGCAAACCTTCCCGGGTGGCTGCGAAACGCCGATCCGGGTAGGACGCTCAGATGGAATCCGAGGACTCCCTCCCTCAGGTCGCGTTCGTGCTCGGCGGAGGCGGCTCTTGGGGGCGCACGAGGTCGGCATGCTGCGCGCGCTCGCGGAGAGCTCGATCGAGCCGGATTTGATTCTGGGCACCTCGGTGGGCGCGATCAACGGCGCGCTGTTCGCCGCCGACCCGACGGTCGAAGGCGTCGGCCGCCTGAGCCGCTAGTGGCGCGAGTCGAATATGCCGGAGTCTCCGCCGGCGCGGTGCTCCGGCGATCACGACGCTCGCCCGCACCGGCACGCATCTGGAGTCGCTCGAGCAGGCGCGCGCACGGCTCGACCAGTGGGTGGAAAGACCCAGCAGGAGCAGACGGAAGTGGACGCCGGGCCTCCCGCAACGCGCGCGCAAACACCCCTTCTATAGGCTGCGGCGATGGCACTACCAATCGATCCTCCCGGCAAGATCGTCTGCGTCGGCCTCAACTACCGAGACCACGCGGAGGAACAGGGCGCGAAGCTTCCCGAAAGCGCCGCTGCTGTTCGCCAAATGGGGCAACACGCTGATCGGAGCCGGCGAGCCGATCATCCTACCGCCCGAGTCAGAAGAGGTCGATTACGAGGCCGAGCTCGGGGTCGTGATCGGTGCTCGCACCCGCCGGGCCTCCGAGCGCGACGCGCTCGACGCGGTCCGCGGTTATCTGTGTCTCAACGACGTCAGCGCTCGCGACCTGCAGTTCGCCGACAGACAGTGGACGCGCGGCAAGTCCCCGGACAGCTTCTGTCCGATCGGACCTCGCCTGGTGCCTCGCGAGGAGATCGAAGACCCGCAGGCGCTGAAGATTCGCTGCATCCTCAACGGCCAGACGATGCAGGACTCCTCGACTTCGCAGATGATCTTCTCGGTGGCGGAGATCATCGCCCACGTGAGCCGTCTGATCACGCTGCAACCGGGCGATCTGATCGCGACGGGCACGCCCGCAGGAGTCGGTGTGTTCCGCGACCCCAAGGTCCTGTTGAAGGACGGTGACGAGGTCACCGTGGAAGTCGAGGGCCTCGGTGCATTGACCAATCCCGTCAGGAGGGAGAGCTGAGATGGCTCACGTACTGATCGCTCGCATTGGCTGATCGGCTCGGACAGCCCCGCGACGCGCAGCTCGCGGCGGGTCATGCGGCTGCGCTCCGGATCTCGCTGAGCGTCTCGCGGGGGGTGATCGCCTCGGGATCGATGCGCAGCTCGAGCAGCGCGGGTCCTCCGCAGCTGAGCGCGTGCTCCAGCGCCGGCGCGAAGTCTGCGGTGCGCTGCACGAGCGCGCCGTGAGCGCCGAACGCGCGGGCGTAGGCTGCGAAGTCCGGATTGTGCAAGTCGGTGCCGACGACCCGACCTGGATAGCGGCGTTCCTGGTGCATTCGGATCGTCCCGTAGATGCCGTTGTTGACGACCAGCACGACGACGGCCAGCCCTTCCTGCACCGCCGTGGCCAGCTCCTGGCCGCTCATCAGGAAATCGCCGTCCCCGGCGATGCAGAGCACCGGGCGTTCGGGGTAAACGGCCTTTGCCGCGACCGCCGCCGGAAAGCCGTAGCCCATCGACCCGCTCCGCGGAGCCAGCTGCGCCGGATAGCGCGAGAACTCGTAATAGCGGTGAGCCCAGATGGTGAAGTTCCCGGCTCCGCACGTGAGAATCGCCTCCGGCCCCAGCCGCTCGCGGAGCACCGCCATCACCTGGGCGAGCGACACCGCGCCAGGGAGCTCGCGGTGCTCGCCGAGGTTGCTTTTGTATTCGGCTCGCGCTTGCTCTACCAGTCCGGCCCGGCGAGCGGCCGCCGCCGCGGGTGCGAGAGCGCGCGCCGCGGCGGCGAACTGAGGCAGGCCCGAGACGATCCCCAGCTCGGGCTGGTAGACGGCGCCGAGCTCGTCGGGATCGGGGTGGACGTGGATCAACCGCTGGCGGGGAACGGGGGCGCGCAACAGCGTGTAGCCGTTCGTCGGCACCTCGCCCAGGCGCCCGCCGATCGCCAGCAGCACGTCAGCCTGCTCGATCCGCTTCGCGAGCGCCGGGTCGATCCCGAGTCCGGCGTGCCCGGCATAGAACGGCGAGCGATTGTCGACGTAGTCCTGGCAACGGAACGACGTGGCGACGGGCAACTCGTGAGCCCGCGCGAACGCGAGCACGTCGGTACCTGTCCGCGCGCTCCAGCCGCCCTCGCCGACGATCACCAGCGGCCGCTGCGCGCTCGCCAGCAACTCGCTCAGCCGCGAGAGCTCGGCGCTGCCCGGGGAGGCGGCGACCGTTCGGTGCGCGAGCGCGTCGGGAACCTCGGCGTGCTCGCTGAGCATGTCCTCGGGCAGGGCGACGACGACCGGCCCCGGGCGCCCGCTGCTCGCCACCGAGATCGCCCGAGCGATGACCTCGGGGATCCGCTCGGCGCTGTCGATCTGGGTGGCCCACTTGGCGAGCGCCCCGAACACCTGGCGATAGTCGAGCTCTTGGAAGGCCTCGCGTCCGGACGTGGAACGCGCGACCTGCCCGATCAGCAGCAACATCGGCGTCGAGTCCTGAAACGCCGTGTGGACGCCCACGCTCGCATGAGTGGCGCCCGGTCCGCGGGTCACCAGACAGACACCGGGACGGCCGGTGAGCTTGCCGTACGCCTCGGCCATGTTCGCCGCACCCTCCTCGTGGCGCGTGACGATCAGCTGCAGCGGCGCGTCGTAGAGCGCATCGAGGACGGGGAGGTAGCTCTCGCCCGGAACTCCGAACGCCAGCTCGGCGCCGTGCAGCACGAGCTGATCGACGAGGATCTGACCGCCGCTGCGGCTCACGCCCGGACCTGAGCAGTTGACGAGCACGTGCCGCGCTCGTCGCACTTCATCCCGTCGACGAGATCGCCGATGTTGAGATCGCCCGGGCCGATCCCGTCGGCGAGCACGCGGCTGTTGGCGATCGTCCCGTCGGTGGCGACATCGAATACGCGAATGTGGGCCTTTGCGGTGTCATTCTTGCCATGGGGATCCATGCGCACGAGCGAGCTCGTCACGTGCTCGCAGACAAGCAGTCGCCCCTCGGCATCGAGCGTCATGCCGTTGCCCTTGTTGCTCGGTCTAGCGACCTCGCTGATGCCGTCTCGCTCGTCCCAGCGGCGGCGCACGTCGCCGGGCATGTCGCTGAACAGCAGGTAGCCACTGGCGTTCCAGAGGGGTCCCTCGCTGAACGTGAATCCAGTTCCGAGCTGGTCGAGCTCGGCGTCCTGCGCGACCAGCTCGAGCATCGCGGACGCATTCGCATTCACCGCCATCGCGACCTCTCCTCAGGGATTTCCGGGTGCGAGCGCGAACGTAACAGATGGCGCCAGTTTCGGTGCTGCCGGCGCACGCCCCCGCTCCTGCGCGGTGATGTCGATGGACGAGTTCCTGGGGAAGATAACGCGCGATTACAAGCAGGCCCAGACGATCTGAGTCACCGGTCACCGGTCACCGGTCACCGGTCACCGGTCACCGGGTCACCGGGTCACCGGGTCACCGCAGCGCGGCTACCACACTGCGGTGACCCGATAGCCTGGACTGCGCGCACTCAACTACGGAAGGGGACGCTTGATGACAATTTCTGAAGCTTCCGTGACCGCGGTCGATCCGCGCTCGGGTGCGGAGCTCGGGCACTACCCCGAGACGCCTGTCGGCGAGGTGCCGGCGATCGTCGAGCGCGCCGTCGCGGCATTCGCCGATCCGCGGCTGGCTGACCACGAGCGACGAGCCGCTGCCCTGCGCGGCGGCGCTGAGCTCCTGAGAGCCTATCCGACAGGCGTAGCCGTGAGCTGGGCGATGCAGCACGGAGGCCCGTATCCCGCCACCACCTTCCAGGACCACACGTCCGTCGGTCTGACCTCGACCCGGCGCTTCATGCGACCGGTGTGCTGGCAGAACGCGCCCGCCGTGGCATTGCCGGCGCCGCTGCGCGATGAGAACCCGTCCGGGATCTGGCGGCGCATCGATGGAGTCCTGACGACCGCGTCGGTAGCCGCCGCGGGAAAGGAGCGCGGATGAGGCCCGCCCAGCGGAGCGCGGCGACCGTCCTCGAGTGGTTGGGCGAGGGCCGCCGAGTTGCCGCGGGACTGCTCGTCGGCATCGAGGGTTCGGCGCCGCTCAACGCCGGCGCGAGCATGTACGTGGACGCGGACGGAGTGATCGAGGGAAGCGTCACCGGTGGTTGCGTGGAGAGCGCGGTGGCCCAGGAGGCGCTGGCCCTGCTCGACGGCGAGGGCACCGCGCGCCTGGTCCGCTACGGGATCTCCGATGAGCTGGCGGGGACGGTCGGGCTGATGTGCGGAGGAACCGTCCATATCTTGATCCACGAGCGCGGATTACGAAAGCGTCGAGATCATCGCGGCCATTCGGTCGACGGCGGCGAGCAGGTTCGCTCGTGAGTTGGCGTAGGAGATGCGAAGATGGTCGACACCGGCGGGGCCGAAGCCGGAGCCGGTCAGGAGCGCAACCCCACTCTCGTCCAGCAGGCGCGTCGCGAGGGTGTCGGCATCGATCGGCAGTTCGGCCACGTTCGGGAACGCGTAGAACGCGCCTCGCGGTGTGCGGCACGACACTCCCGGCAGCGAGCCCAATCCTCGGACGAGCAGCTCGCGGCGCGCCCTGAACTCCTGCACCATCGCCTCGACGTCCTCCTGTGGGCCTTGCAGAGCTGCGATCCCCGCGTGCTGGACGAACGGCGGCACACACGAGGTGCTGTTGACGAAGAACCGCACCAGCGGCTCGACGAGCTGATCCGGAACGCACGCATAACCGCATCGCCAACCGGTCATCGCGTAGGTCTTCGAGAGTCCGTCGAGGACCACCGTGCGCCCGAGCATGCCGGGCACGCTCGCGATCGACGCAAACGCATCCTCGTAGAGGATCCGCGAGTACACCTCGTCTGAGAGCACCCAGGCAGAGGTCCGAGAGATCATCTCGGCGGCCAGCTGCAGATCCGCCTCGGGGATCACCCCGCCGGTGGGATTCTGTGGGGAGTTGAGGATCACGAGCTTCGTGCGCCGACCGAGGCGAGCCTCGAGCTCTCCAGCGTCGAAGCTGAAGTCGCTCGATTCGTGCAACGGCAGGGGAACCGGTGTGGCCCCGGCCCAGCGAATCGCGGACTCGTAGATCGGGAATCCGGGGTCCGGATAGATCACCTCGTCGCCGGTCTCGCAGACCGCCAGAATCGTGAAGAACAGAAACGGCTTCGCCCCATTGCCCACCAGCACACGCTCCGCCGGTATCGCGATGCCGCGCCTACGCGCCATCTCAGCGGCGATCACCGCACGGAACTCGGGGAGCCCCGCGCTCGGGCAGTAATGGGTGGCGCCGGCGCGGATCGCCGCGAACGCCGCCTCGCAGATGTGTTCCGGCGTCGGAAAATCGGGCTCCCCGATCTCGAGATGGATCACATCCATGCCACCGGCCTCGAGCGCTCGCGCTCGCGCAAGCACGGCGAAGGCGGATTCCGTACCCAGGCGACCGGCCGCGCTCGCGAGCACGGGCGCGCCGCCGATCCCGGCGCGATGGCCAATCGATGCCATGCGGGGATGATGACGATACTCAGGCCAAGAGAGCGGGCACGGGCCGGGTGCGGCTCTCTCTGCGACCGCTCGCCGTTCGAGGAGGCCTCTGTGCCCAGCGGCGCGCGTGGTCGCGGTCGCGGCTCGCGCGCACGAGCTCGAAGACGCCGACGGGCACCCCAGCTCCTTTTACCTCGTACGCACCCAGGTCGCGGAGCTGGGCAACTCCGGCGACGAGCGCCGCCGTGTGCTCACTCAGATAGATCCGGCCGGGACGAGCGATCGTCTCGATCCGCTTGGCCAAGGCGACCGCATAGCCGTTCACCGTGTAACAGCGCCTGTACCGGTCACCGATCGTGCCCGTCAGGACCTCGCCCGAGTTGATCCCAATCCGGACCGAGAGCTCGAGCCCGTGCTCGCCCAGCAGCTCGGCCGCCGGCTCACGGATCGCGTCGCGCAGCCAGAGGGCCGCGTCACAGGCTCGCCGGGCATGGTCATCGGTCGCCTCGGGCGATTCGAAAACAGCCTTGATCCCATCTCCAGTGAAGCTCGCGACCCAGCCTCCGAACCGGTACACGCCTTCGCACATCACTTCGAACAGACCGTCGATCACCGACCACCAATCCTCGAGCTCAACCGCCCTGATGAGGTCCATCGAGCCCTTCACGTCGACGAACAGGACCGTGACGAATTTACGCTCGGTGTCGCCGATCAGCGCGTTGGGTCGTTCTGACTCGACGAGCGTTTGATCGCTGATCATGTCGGTAACTCGTCTGGAACTACCGCCGGCGGCGGCTGGGATGCAACCGGCCCGCGGCCGGCGAGGCTGTTCCGGCACGGTTCGGTCAAGGCCGTCAGCCGTTGCAGATCACGCGCCGCGGCCTCCTCACGGTCGAGCGCCGCGGAGTACGCCAAATAGGCTGTCGTCCGCTTGCCCGAGCCTCCCTCGGACCAGCTCCTGAGCGCCTGCTCAGATTCGCTCTCGGCCGCGAACCACGCCATATACGCGTCGTCGAGCAGACGAACCCCGATCTCTGCAACGGCAATTTCGGCGTTCTGAGTCATGGCTAGCGGTCCTCCGACCCGGCGGCGGCCAATCTCAGGCGCCGCTTGCCAGCCGGCGTCCCCCACCTGATGCGCCCCGAGCGGACCCTGGACTTTCGAGGAGCGGCGGCGCCCGCGCGGCGGAGGTCGGCTGCGCGCTCGTCCGCGAGAAGCCTGCTGATGTGGTGGTCGATGATCACGGTTGCCCCTGAAGTCGTTGACAGGAGGTAACGATCCGGCGGGGCGCTCACCAGACGCTCACGAGGTGCTCACCGATCGCTCACCGCCCTTTCAGGTGCAGTCGGCGGGCTGTGTTACGGTTGCTATGTGGGGGTCGTCTTGGAGTTCGGGATCCTCGGGCCGTTCGAGACGCGGGTTGGCGGCGGAGACGCCCTGGCCCTGGGTGGGCTTCGGCAGCGCGCGCTCCTGGCCATCCTGGTACTCCACGCCAACGAGGTCGTCTCGACTGACCGTCTGATCGATCTACTGTGGGGCGAGCATCCGCCCGCCACCGCCGCCCACACCGTCCAGGTGTTCGTGTCCCGTCTGCGGAGCGCGCTGGGGCCGGCCGGTGATCGACTCCTGACCAGGCCACCGGGTTACATGCTGCAGGTGGCCGTCGAAGAGCTCGATGCCGAGCGCTTCGAGCGCTCCTACGCCGACGCGCGTGCGGCCCTGGCCGCCGGTGATGCGCCGCGCGGGGCGGCGCTGCTGCGCGAGAGCGAGACGCTGTGGCGGGGACCGCCGCTCGCCGAGTTCACCTACGAGCCGTTCGCCCAAGCTACGATCGCGCGGCTCGAGGAGTTGCGGCTGAGCGCTCGCGAGGAGCTGATCGACGCCGAGCTGATGCTTGGCCACCACGCCGAAGTGGTGTCGGAGCTCGAGGCGCTGGTGCGAGAGCAGCCACTTCGTGAGCGCCCGCGTGGGCAGCTGATGCTCGCTCTGTACCGATGCGGCCGGCAGGCAGACGCGCTTGACGCGTTCCGTCAGGCTCGTCGGATGCTGGTCGACGAGCTCGCCGTCGAGCCGAGCAACGCGCTGCGGGAGCTCGAGCGGGCGATCCTTCGCCAGGACGCATCGCTACAGGCGCCGTCTCAGCCTGCGCCGGCCGTACCCGCGCACCGCGCCGATGATCCCCAGGTCGCGGCGAGTGACCAGGGCTCGGACACGATCGTGCGCAAGACGGCGACCGTGCTCGCCGCGAGGCTCACAGCGAGCGGACCGGCCGATCCCGAAGTGGCGCGAGTACTGATTGCCCGAGCCCGAGCAGGAGGCGGAGCGGATCGTGCGTCACCATGGCGGCGCGTTCGTGTCAGGACTCGGGGGCGAGCTGGTGGGGATCTTCGGCGTGCCGCTGATCCAGGAGGACGATGCCCTGCGGGCGCTGCGTGCAGCCGACGAGCTTCGCGCGCGCGTATCGCCGCGTTGAGTGCGGATGGTCCCGGAGAGCTGGTGGTAGGCGTTGGCGTCGACACGGGCGAGGTCGTCGTCGAAGCTCCGGACGAGGTCTTTGGGGAGCCCCTGAACGGCGCGATCGGATTGGCGCGAGGAGCCGCGAATCAGGAGGTGCTGCTGAGCAGACGCAACGCGCCGCCTGGCGTCCGCCGCGATTTGGACCGAGCCGGCACGCGACGAAGCTGGCTGGCGACTGCTGGGCCTCGTCGCCGACGCGCCGGCGTCCCGCGGCGCCTGCACAGTCCGATGGTGGGTCGTGACGACGAGCTGGCCGCCGCGCCGGAGTGCTTTCGAGCGGGCCGCCCGCGCGCGCGACACCCAACTGCTGACGGTGATCGGCGAAGCCGGGATCGGCAAGTCACGGCTCGCCCAGGAGCTCACCGACGAGCTCGGCGGTCGAGGCGACCGTTCTCACCGGCCGTTGCCTGTCTTACGGCGAAGGCATCGCCTTCTGGCCATTGCGCGAGGCGCTCACTCAGGCGGCCGGCGGGGAGTCGCGGGACGCGATCCGGGGATTGCTCGATGACGCGCCGGACGCCGACCTCGTCGCGGACATCGTCGCCGCTGCGCTCGGCCTGGCATCGGCTGAGAGCGTCAGCGAGCAGATCCCGTGGGCGTTTCGGACGGCTGCTCGAGGTGCTGGCGAGTCGGCGTCCGCGTGTTGCTCGTGATCGAGGACGCCCACTGGGCAGAGCCCGCCGCTGCTCGATCTGATCGACTATCTCGTCGACTGGCTCACGGCGCCCGTGCTGGTGCTATGCCTCTGCTCGACCAGAGCTGCTCGACGTCGCGCCCCGGATGGGGCGGCGGACGACCGCGTGTGAGCTCGCTCGTGCTCGCCCCGCTGAGCGATCGAGGACACGCTGCGGCTGCTCGATCACCGGCTCGGCGAGCGGCAGCTGAGCGACGCTGAGAGCGCCCGGATCTCGCAGACCGCGGAGGGCAACCCGCTGTTCGTCGAGCAACTGCTCGCGATGAGCGCCGAGGATCCGTGGTGGGGCGCCGAGCGGCGAGATCCCGGCGACGATCCAGAGCCTGCTGGCGGCACGCCTCGATCGACTCGGCCCCGGCGAGCGCGCGTTCATCGAGCGGGCCGCGCGTGATCGGACGTGAGTTCTGGCCGCAGGCGGCCGTCGAGTTGCTCCCGCCCGAGGCCCAACCGTCTGCCGAGCCAACATCTGCGCTCGCTCGTTCGTCGCGGCTTGATCCAGCCTCACCGAGAGCACCCTGGCCGGCGAGGAGCAGCTGCGCTTTCACCACATCCTGATCCGGGACGTCGCCTATCGCAGCACCCCGAAGTCCGCTGCGGAGCGAGCTGCACGAACGCTTCGCGCGATTGGCTCGCGCAGCGGGACGAGGGCTACGACGAGTTCGTCGGCTACCACCTCGAGCAAGCATTTCGTTACCGACGCGAGTTGGGCGCAGTCTCGACGCGAGTTGCCCTGGCGCTGCGGAGCGCGGCGGCGCGAGTCACTTGTCGGCGGCCGGCCGCCGGCGCCCTGTCCCGCGGTGAGGCAGCAACGCCGGCGTCAAGCTGCTGCGCAGCGCGGCCGACCTGTTCGACGGCCGGCGGCAGCAAGCGGCCGGAGCGTACTGCTCGACCTCGGTGGCGCACTGAGCGACAGCGGCGACTTCGGCGAGGCCGAGCGCGTCCTGCAAGCGGCGCTGGCGCAGGCGAAGGGAGACTCATGCAGATGCGCTGGGCGCGCGGGCACTGATCGAGCTCTCGTTCCGCCGCGCGCTTGTCGACCCGAGCGTCCCGGTTGCAGAGATGCTCGCGGTGGCGGAGCGGGCCATCGAGGTGTTCGATCGGGTCGGCGACGACGGCGGGATCGCGCGAGCCTGGCACCACATCGCCATGGTGCACTGGATTCGGTCCCAGGGCGCCGAGATGGAGCACGCACTCGAGCGGGCCCTGACGCATGCCGAGCGCGCGGGCGATCGGCGGAGCAGTCCCGGATCCTCGGTTACCTCGCGCGCGCGCCACCGTCACCGGACCGCGACCGGTCGACGAAGGGATCCAGCGCTGCGACGCGATCCTCGAGCGCGCCGACGACGACGTCGATTCTCACCGCCGTCACCGAGACGATGCTGGCCGTGCTGGAGGCGATGCGGGGCGGGTTTGACGAGGCCCGCACTGCGGTGGGCGAGCGAGCAAGCGGCGGCTGGAGAACGTCGGCCTCAGCGTCACCGTGGCCGTCGCTCCAGATGTACTCCGCGTTCATCGAGCTGCTGGCCGAGACTCCCGAGAACGCCGAGCCTGAGGTTGCGCGAGGCCTACGCGTTGCTGGAGCGAATCGGCGAGGGCCACCGCCGGGCCACGACGGCCGCGGTGCTGGCACGACTCCTCTGCGCCCAGGGTCGTTACGACGAGTCCGAGTCCTATTGCCGGGTCAGTCGAGGAGACCGCGTCGGAGGACGATCTCGGGACGCAGGTGATCTGGCGGGGGACGCGCGGCAGATTGATGGCGCGCGCGGGGAAGTCGCGGCTCGCCGAGGATCTCGTGAACGGTGCGGTGGCGCTCGCCGAGAAGACCGACTTCCTGATGCTCCACGGCGATGCGCTCAGCGACCGCGCCGAAGTGCTGACGGTCCTTGGCCGGCCCGAGCAGGCGGCGCGTGATCTCGAGCACGCCATCGCGCTCTACGAGCGCAAGGGCATCCGCGTCTCGGCCGAGGCTGCCCGTCGCTCCTACCGCTCGCTTTCCTCGGTACCGGCCGCCCCCGTCGCGGACCGAGCTTCCCCGCCATGAAGACGCTTACCCGCTCGCCAGGCCGGCAGGTCAGCTTCGCGGCTCGGCGGCGAAATGCAGCTCGAGCGGCGACTCACCCGGATCTCTCTGCCCGCAGCCGGTCATCGCGATCACGCCCTCGCTAACGCCGTCGAGCCCCAGGCGCTCCTCGATGTCGCGGGCGTTGATGCGCGATCGTGATGAAGGCGCCGAGACCAAGTTCGGCGCTGACGAGGTAGAGCGTCTGGCTGAGATGCGCCGCATCCATGAGGATCGCGGCGTATGCCTTCTGATGGCGGCGGTACTTCCAGTGGTTACGGTAGAAGCGTGCCGTCAGTACGAATGACACATGCGCCGTCCCGAAGTAGCTCTGGCCGCACATGAAAGAGGTAGCCATCCGCCGGCCTTCGGCGGGCTCGAGCTCCGACAGCAAGACGAGTTCGTGGTCGCGGGCGTTGTAGTGGTAGATCCCGGGCGTCGACGCCCTCGACGTTGTTGACGATCGGGTACGCCTCGATCGGATGTAGGCCGCCGCCCGACGGGCTCGTGCGCTTGATGCACACGACATCCGGCAGCGGCCGTCGTAGCCATGGCAGCCGAACACATAGCGCAGCACGGTGTCCAGCTGCTCGAGCGTCATCGGTACATCGGGCTCAAACGATCGGGTCGTCCGCCGAGCCATCAAGGTCCGGTACAACGAGCCCTCTCGTTCGCGGCCGGGAAGCCGCAGAGCCGGGATCGGGGGAAAGTTCGCGAATTCTCCCGGAGGGGGCCCGTGTTGAGCGACGAGCGCCTGCAGCGGCGGCGTTGGATCGGATGCTGAGCTCCAGATCGCCCTCGTCGTCGTCGCGGATGTCCACGCCGCTCCACTGGGTCATGTAGTGATAGAGCGCGGCATAGAGGTTCCATTCGTTGGCGGCCAAAGCGTCGTCACGCTCGCGAAGTACCCCAAGCCGCCCGTCGGCCGCGTCGCTCAGGAGCAGTCCCTTCTGCGTGAGGTCGCGTGTCACCTCGAGATCGAGACCGTCGTCATCGATCCAGTGCTCGGCCGGTACGGTCAGCAGCAGCTCGAGCTCCTCCCTGCTTAGCTGATGGCGCTCCCCGGTCAGGACGGCCAGAGCGAGGATTCGCGCCTCCGGAGCCGGCTCCGGGGCATCGCCGCGCAGCAGCGCCGCGACGTCGAGCAGATAGTCATCTTCGAGGTAGAAGAAGGCGTACGGTGTCCGCCGGACCTTCGCCACGACCGGACGCTCGTCTAGCCCGTCATCCCGAACATCCCGAACTCCCGAACATCCCGAGCGAGACCAGCCCCTCGCCAATCTCGCGCCGGTCGAATGCTGGCCCGAACGCCTCTGCCCCGCCTGAGCGCTTCGAGGGCGGTCCGGTATTCGTCCGGCTCCGGGAACTTCTTCGGAAGCTTGAGCCCGGTGGGATCGATGTTGTGAGCTTTGAGCTGCTTGGCCGTGTTCTTCTTGTTGGTGAACTCCTTCCAAAACGCCTCGTCGTTCGCCAGCTTCTCCAGGAGGATGAGGATGTCATCGCGGCTCGGGGGGGGCTTCGGCGCCAGCGATTCGAGGATGCCGCCGATATCCGCCCTCAGCGCCTCGCCGTAGCGCTCCGCCGAGCGGCGAGCCAGCTTGCTGGCGTCGCGGGCGTTCTTCAGCAGCTGCTTCTCGGAGACGATGTCTGTGACATCGGGACGCCCCTTGGTCGGGTGCGAGTCGACCCATTCCCGCGAGAGCCTCGGCGCGCCGGCTTCGAGCCGTCTGACGGTCGGCTTGCCGCGTTGACCGCCAAACGCCTGCCACACCTGCTCGTCCGGTAGCCGCGTGCGCCAAGTGATGTAGCCGCCGGGCAGCAGCTGATATGGGGACTCCACGCTCCCTCGTGAACGAGTAGCGAGCACCGCCGGTATCTAACGGGCCGTAGTACTGCGGAGTTACGAAATCCGACACGAGGACGCCGTTGATCAGGTAGGTCGAATGCTGGCACGGATCGCACACTTCAACTAGGTACTCGACCTCGCCTTGGTCCTCCGCCAGCGAGCTGCCGCGTACGCTGCGGGTCCCCCACGGGTCGCAGACGATTTCGATCAGCTCGTGGCTCGCGAGAAGCGACCAGGGCGTGCCGGAGTCCGTCTCGATCAGCCCAAGCGGCTGTCCAGCCGTCGCGAAGTGAAAGCCGTGTTCGCGCTTGAGCAGCGTTCCGCTGGCGACAATCGCCAATGGAATGTAACCCGGAGGGACATCCTTCAGCGAAGGGAACGGCGACACGACGCCTAGGACCCCCCAAATCGGGTTGAGGTCTCTGTGATCTGAGTCTGAAGCGCGGCCGCGACACGCATGAGCTCATCCGTGCCGACAAGCTTCTCCTGATAGGGCACAAGCGCGACATGAGTTGGCAGCATGGGATTCATCTCCGATCGGCCGAGCCCGCGGCGAGGCAACGCAAACTACTTGGCTACGAAGCCGTAGTCAAGCCAGTCCGGCGGCACTTGCCGTCGCCGCGACCGCCTGACTCCTGCGCGCGGCGGGTGCTCGAGCGCCGGCGCCAGCCGTTAATCCTCGCAAAACCCCGCGAATCCCCCAATAGTGAAAGCGCTGCGCCACCGCAGCCGCCTTCCGATCGCGTGCGTCGCACTGGCGGAGTATCGTCATGGAGCGGGAGGCCGGCCGCGTGCGCGAGGTGCTCGACGACGTCTACGCCGATTTGGGGCTGGGGTGGGAACCGCGCACCGTCGGGTCGATCGCGGACGAGGCACCCGGGGTGAGCATCGAGGACGTCGAGCACGCACTGCTCGGCACCTACTCCGGGCGTTATCAGCTGGTAGCCGCGACGATCACAGCGCAGGAGCTGGCAAGCGCAACCGAGTTGCTGAGCCGCCACCGGGTAAGCGTGTGAGTCGCCGCCCCGGCGAGCTTGCCCCCGGGAGAGCGTGTGAGCTCGCGAGCTTGCCCCCCGCGAGCGCCGCGGAGGCGGATTGGTAGGTTGAGGTCATGACTACGATCGGCGTCTCCATTCCACGCCGCGATTCCGAGCCGAAGGTGCGCGGCACCACCCGGTTCGCGGCGGACGCGCCAGTTCCGGGGCTGCTGCATGCGCGGCTCGTGCTCGCGCACGAGGCACACGCAATGATCTCCGCAATCCGAACCGGAGCTGCGCTCGCGCTCGACGGCGTCGTCGCGGTCTTGACCGCATCCGACCTGCCGCTGGTCGCCACCGGCCGCGGGCGCATGTACGAACCGCTCGCCCGGGAGGAGGTCATCTATGCCGGTCAGCCGGTCGCGCTGGTGGTGGCCGAGAGCGAGACGCTTGCCGAGGACGGCGCAGAGCTGGTCGAAGTCGAGCTCGAGCCGCTCGAGCCGGTGCTCGACCTTGAGGACGCCGTCCGGCCGGGGGCTCCGCGAGCGCGCGTCAATACGGCGGACCGAGGGCGACGGATCTGATCTTGCCGATGCCCACGCGTCGGTCTCGACCACCGGCGTCGGCGACGACGAGGAGCTCTCCGAGAACGTGCTCGATACCGCACGACTCGAGCACGGCGACGTCGACGCGGCACTGGCGCAGAGTCACATCGTCGTCCACGGACGCTTCGAGACGCCATGGATTTACCAGGGCTACCTGGAACCGCAGACCGCGACGGCATCGCTCGAGCCCGACGGAGAGCTGATCGTCAGCACCTCGACCCAGGCGCCGTTCGCAACGCGCGACTCGCTGGCCGAGCTTTTCGGCATGAGCACCGACCGCGTTCGAGTTCGCACCGCGCCGCTGGGCGGCGCATTCGGCGGCAAGATGATGATCATCGAGCCGCTCGTGGTCTCGGCCGCGGTGCTTCTGCGTCGTCCGGTCCGGCTCGCGATGACCCGCACCGAGGACATCGCCGCGACGAACCCCGCGGGGGCCGAGGTGCTGGTGCTCGAGCTGGGCGCGGACGCGGGCGGCCGGCTGACCGGGATCCGAGCCCGCGTGCTCGTCGACCGCGGCGCCACCGATGACTTCGGCGTCGAGTCGATCGCCGCGATGCTCGCCGCCGGGGCGTACCGCTGGACCGCCCACGAGCTCACCGCCCTGGGCGTCGCGACCAATCGCGTGACGTTCGGCGCCTACCGCGCCCCGACCGCAGCACCCGCGGCATTCGCGGTCGAGTCGCTGCTCGACGAGCTCGCCCGGCGGCTCGAGCTCGACCCGCTCGAGCTCCGTCTGCGCAACGTCGCGCTGCAAGGCGACCGGGCGCCGTCCGGTCAGCCGTTCCCGGTGTTCGGCGCCCGCGAGTGCCTGGAGCGCGTACGGGATCACCCGCTGTGGGCGCAGCGCGGTGAGCTGCCTGCCGGCGAGGGCATCGGAGTCGCGCTCGGATGGTGGCCGGGCGGCTACGAGCCGGCCGCCGCGGCCTGCCGCCTCGACGCCGACGGCCGCCTGACGATCGTCACCGGCGCGGCCGACATGACCGGCGTCGAGACGGGCTTTGCGGTAATCGCCGCCGAGGCGTTCGGCGTCGATCCAGAGCGCGTGCGTGTCGTTGCCGCCGATACCTCGAGCGCGCCGTACGCCGGCACGAGCGGTGGCAGCAAGATCACCTATACCGTCGGGCGCGCGGTGCAGCGCGCCGCAATCGAGGCGCGCGAACGACTTCTGGAAGTGGCCGCTCAGGAGCTCGAGATCGCGCCCGAGGATCTCGAGATCGTCGATGGCGCGGTGCAACCGGCTGGGGTGCCCGCCAAGGCGCTGCCGATCGACGAACTTGCGCCGAAGATCCTGCGCTTCGGGAGCAGCTATCCGCCGGTAGAGGGTCATGGGCGCGTCGCCCAGCCGCAGGCTCCCCAGTCGGCTGCACATCTCTCACACGTCCGCGTCGATCTCGATACCGGCGCAGTCACGGTGCTGGGCCATGTGATCGCCCAGGACGTGGGACGCGCACTGAACCCCGCGCTCGTCGAGGGCCAGATGCGCGGCGGCGCAACGCAGGGGCTGGGCTGGGCGCTTCTAGAGGAGCTCGCCCACGACGGCTACGGCCAGCTGACGACCGGCACGTTCGTCGACTACGCGCTGCCGACCGCATCGATCGTCCCATCGATCGACACGGAGATCGTCGAGGTGCCGGCGCCGGAAGGACCCTACGGCGCGAAGGGCGTCGGCGAGGCGCCCGTCGTCGGCGTCCCGGGCGCGCGTGGCCAACGCGATCGCGGCGGCGACCGGCGGGGTGCGGGTGCGCCGGCTCCCGATGACGCCGGAGCGAATCTGGCGCGCGCTCGCGGATGCGGACGGCGATTAGACGGCGCGCTCACTTGCAATTACCCCTAGCGCCGGTCTCTCCGGGCCGATGACCCTGGAGGTCGGGCGCGGGGCGCCGAGCCTCACGGCGCTCCGCGCAACGCCAACCCGAACGGGCTCCCCTCAGAGTCCTTGCAGATTGCCCATGCCGCCCCGGGATGGACGACGCTGCCGCCCAGCGCCTTGACCTGCTCCAGCGCAGCGCCAAGCTCGCTCACCTCGAAATACGGCAGCGAGAACGAGTCCCCGGGGCCGCGTCCGCGGGCATGGATCCCGACCGCGGGAGCCGCCGCGCGCGCCTGCCATCCCTCCCCCTCCCCGTCGCTGCGAGGCTCGAGCTCGGCGCCCAGAAGTCCGGACCAGAAGCGCAGCGCTCGCTCGGGATCGTCCGCGGGGAACTCGATCAGCGAAAGCTTCGGATCCATCGCACAGACGATACGCCCGCGCGTGCACGCGAGGTGCCTCCGGTGCCAGGGGCACCTCTGATGTGCGCCACCGCTGGGGGTTATGATCGCCTCGGTCCATGATCCGGGAGCGAACGAACGCGCTGCTTACGGCCGCTGGTATCGGCTTGGTCGTGTCCGGTTTCGTGCTGACCCAGAGCTTCGACGAGCTTGCGTGCATCAACCTGCAGCTGGAGCGTCGGACCCCCGGCCGACGATGAAGCCGATCAACCACACCGAGAACCTCTACGCGGCCCTGTGGAAGTCCTCGGTGACTGAAGTTCTCGCAGGCGAGCTGGGCGTCGACGGGCCGTCGGGCGGCATCGAGCTCGACCACCCGATCCTCGTGGGCGTTGAACGCCATCTGGGGTATCTCGAGGCCGGCCGGCACGTCCCCCGCCCACCAGCTGATCGAGCGGATCAGGACGATCCCCAGGTCGCGGCCTACCTGTCGGAGCTGCACCACCGCATCGCGCACGCGCGCATCGCCGCCGAACCCCAACTCGAGGCGCAGCTACGCCGTCAGCTCGCGGACTTCAAGCACGGAGGCGCGCGATGGGAGCAGATGGCGATCCGGTACTTCGAGTACTACGCGCAGTACCCGTACCACCTCGCCGGCTCGCCGCGCTACCGCTCGTGGCAGGCGCCCGACGCCGGCGGCGGCGATCCGCAGTTCGGGGTCGTTCGCTGGACGCTCCCCGCCGATGGCCGGGTGGCGATCGTCGGCGACATCGGCACCGGCACCGACGTCGCCGCGGCGACGCTGCTCGCCGCTCTCTCCTTCAAGCCCGACGCGATCCTGCACCTCGGTGACGTCTACTACGCAGGCACGAAGTTCGAGTTCGCCCACCGCTTCACGGGCCTGCTGCATTCCGTCTTCCAGGCTCAGGACGTGCGCGTGCCGGTGTTCGGCGTGCCCGGGAATCACGAATACTTCACCGGAGCGATCGCCTACCTCGACTGCCTCGATTCCCAGCAGCTAGCGGCTGAGCCCGATCAACGCCAGCAGGCGAGCTACTTCTCGCTTCGTAGCGCGGATGGAGGCTGGCAGTTCCTGGGGATGGACACCGGCTATTACGGGCACACGATGAGCGTTCCGCTCCAGGAGCAACAGGCAGCGCTCCACGTCCTGCACAGACGGGACCCGGCGGTGCCGCTCACGCCCTCCGCGGCAGCGGGGCCGCTCCCGGTCGGAGGTACGGTCCACCTGCGCGACGACGAGGCGCTCTGGCACCGCCGGCACGCCTCCAACTTCGCCGGGCGCACGATCTTGCTCTCACACCACCAGCTTTACTCGGCCACCGAAGGGTGCGGCACCGCCCAACGCTCGCTTGCGGGCGGCGGCGGGAGCACGGTTCCCGATCCGTCGGATCTCGATCGCGCTTACGTCGATACCGACATCTGGCGACAGCTCGGCCCGTTGTTCGGGGATCACGTCGCCGCATGGTTCTGGGGTCACGAGCACAACCTCGTCATCTTCGAGGACGAGTACCGGCCGGCCGACTGGCCCAGCGATCTCGGCGCCGACGGTGCGACGCTGCGCGTGCTGCCCAAGGGCAGGTGCTGCGGGCACGGCGCGATCCCGGTGCACGAGAGCGAGAAGCCCTACGCCCAGACTTACCCGGTGCCGCTGAAGGATCCCCGCCTGACACTCGGGCTCACCGATGGTTGGTACAACCGCGGCTTTGAGATCATCGATCTCGCGGGGGCCGGTGATCCCGCGCGGGTTCGCTATTTCCAGGTCGCCGGGGTCGATCCGACGCCGCTCATGATCTACGAGGAGACCGTGTCATGAGCATTGGCGGGCCGGCCGTCGGCGACGAGCTTCTCGGCGATGCGCTCGGCGAGCGCGGCGATTGTCTCCGACGGGTTCACGCCGATCGCTGTGGGCACGATCGAGCCATCGCTGATGTAGAGCCCGGGATAGGAGTACACACGGCCGTAGGCATCCGTCACGCCGCGCTCGGGGTCATCGGCCATCGGGCAGCCACCGAGCGGGTGGACCGTGATGAACTTGCCGAGCGGGCCGGCATCGAGAGCGAACAGCGGCTCGGCGCCCGCGGCGGCTCCGAGGGCCTCGGTGGCCCGGCGCATCGCCGCGAACAGCGTCTCACTGGGCGCCCGGCTCCACTGGATGTCGAAACGGCGGAAGATCGGGCTCAGCCGCATCTTGCCGGTGGCTGCGTCCTGGCCGATCATCAGGAACACGAGTGAGTTGGCGATCGGATCGCCGTCGAGGCCAAGCTTCACCGTTCCGGGGCGTCACGATCCGGTCGCTGAACCCGAGCGCGACCGCGAGCTACTTCAGCCGCAGCAAGAGGTGTCGCGCCAGCCGACGAGCGCCGCCTCACCGCGAAGTACCTTCAACAGGCCCATGAAGCGCGGCGGCAGAGCCCCGTCGGCGAGCATGAACCGATGCTCCTTCCAGTAGTCGAGCCTGCTCGTCATCACCGGCCCGTAGTCCGTCCGCGCGTCCTGGACGCCCGGAGCGGTGGGATTGAACGCGCCACCGAGCGCGTCGCCATTGCCCGAGAAGCGCGTGCCGAGCGCCTCAGAGAGGTTTGGCAGCCGTTTGCGATTGTGCAGCAGCAACCGCGTCGAGCCCAGCGTGCCGGCGCTGAGGACGACCACCGGTGCCTCCACCGAGCCGTCCTCGACATCCCCGAGGCCGCGGTAGCTGACGCGCCAGCGCCCGCCACGGCCAGCCGGCGGGTCGAGCCGCAGGACCTCGCAGTGCGGCCTCACCTCGGCGCCGCCCCGTTCCGCGTGGCCCAGGTAGTTCAGATCGATCGTGTTCTTGGCGTGTCGAGGACACCCGATGTCACACCGCGCGAGATTGGTGCAGCCCGATTGCGGCACGTCGCTGAATGGGTTCCGCCGGTCCTCCTCGCCGAAGTACACGGCGAGCGGTAATGGCGTGGCTTCTCGTCCCGCCAGCTTCCCCATATTGCGAAACGCCCGCACCTTCGGCAACGGCGGCGTGCCCGGTGTCGCCGTCGGTTCCAGCACCGCTTCCACCTTCTCGTAGTACCGATCGAGCTCGGAGCGGTCGATCCCGGCCGGCCAGCCGCGTCTGAAACACCTCGGGATTCGCCCGCAGCTGCACGTTCGCGTACACAAGCGACCCGCCGCCCACGCCGGACGCCGTCAAGACCGCCAGGTCCTTGAACAGACGAAGATCGAAGATGCCGTCCGGGTTCAGGTCGTGATGCCAGAGCAGCGTGGGCGCCTGCGCGGGCTCGTTGATGAAGTCCTCGCGGCCAAAGCGCCGCCCGCGCTCGAGCACACAGACTCCCCAGCCCGCGGCTGCCAGACGGCAGGCCGTGATGCCGCCTCCGAAGCCCGAGCCGACGATCACTGCGTCGTAGCGACCTTCGCGATCCGACCTGGGCGTTTGCGTCATCCGACGAACCTCGACTTCGCGATCCCGACCCGCTTGCTGAACGGACTGTCGAACACGCCGCTGGCGTTGAGCCTGGCGTGTACGTCCAGCCACGAGTCCAATTGCTGGTACATCGACGCCACCAGGCCGTCGCTGCCGGTCAGCGTGTTCACCTGACCCCAATGTGGGCGACCCCCGAACGCGTACAGCTCGTTCTCGTAATCGGCGAGCAGCTCGAGGCCACCCTCGGTGTGGGTCAGCATGATCAGCTCGATCATCATCGTCTCGCCCCCGTTCATCATCGACAAGTACGCATCGGAGCCGCGCACGAATCGCAGCGAGATTGGCGATGACTGGTACACGTTGCCCTCGTGACGGTGTCGGGCCGCGACCTCGAAGATGCGCTCGACCGCTCCGATGTGGAGCTCACGCGAGTCGATCGGTATGCCGATCTCGCACGAATAGGCAGGGAGCCGGTTGGCGGCGCCGATATTGAGAACGCGGTAGCTGACGTTGGTGTAATCCACGTCCGCGAGCTCTTTCATCGCTCGATCGATCATCGACGGTGAGGCCTTCGGCCAGATCCCGGAGGCGAGATTGATCAGGGCCGGTGTGATCTTCAGCGATGACAGGAACTCGACCAAGAAGTGACGGGAGCGATGCGGATCGCGCGCGTACTGCTCGGCGCTCACCTCGTTGCGGGCCGTGATCAGGCACCTGTGCACCCCGTCGCGCTCGTAGGGGTTGAATCAGAACCTCGTAATGACGGTTCTCTCGGAGCACCGCACCGGTTCGCAGCTGGTCGCTGACTTGCTTCCAATCGCTCATCGTCCGGACCTCACGCAAGTAGAACTTGGGCTGAACCGCCAGCATGATCGAGTAGATCACTCCCATGCAGCCCATCCCGACCACGGCCGCCCTGAAGACGTGATCGTCCTGCAGCAACGAGCGCTCCGGATAGTGCCGCGCGTAAGCGTCGGGATCGGTCGGGCCGCCCGCGCGCTCGATCCGGTAGATCCGCCCGCCCGAGCCCACGATGTCCAGCGAGCGAACGAGCTCGGGGAGCGGACCGAAGCGCAGCCCGGACCCGTGAGTCGAGGTCGAGATGACCCCGGCGATCGTCTGCCCGTCGTAGCCGCCCATGTTGGGCAGGGCGAGACCGAGCGAGTCGAGGTATGCGTTGAGCTCGCGGATCCGGATCCCCGACTCCACCCGCACCAGCGGGGCCGCGGTGGGCTCGTCGCGAAGGATCCCTCGCTCGAGATCGAGCGGCCTGGCGAAGCCCGTCGGCCGCAGCAAGAACCCAGGCGTGAGCGCAACGTCGGACCACGAATGTCCAGAGCCCACGGCCCTCACCGTGCAGCCCGCGCGCTCGGCGCGCAGCACGATCTCGACGATCTCCTCGAGCGTCTTTGGCTCGCAGATCTGCAGCGGGTCGATCCCCTGGTTACCCGTGTGGTTGCGCCACCGCCGGCGCATGCTGAAGGTCAGCCGCGTCACTGGGCGGCCCCACGCGGCCGCTGGCGCAGCCCGGGCCGGTGGCCGGCGAGCACGGCTCCCAGACCGCTCCGCATCGCCGCGAGCTCAGGAGCGGCAGGATCCCGGTTGTTGGCACAGACGCCCGTGTTTTGGGGGGCGCCATCCGCCGTCAGACGGCCGTTCTCCGCCTGCCACAGCGGCGAGCGAGGGCCGGCGACGAAGTAGTTCGCATCGATCGCGCGCTGCACCGATCCCTCGCCATTCCTGGCGTTCCCCACCTCAGTCGGGGTAGCCACGCCGAAGTGACCCTTCCAGCACGCCCACGGCGCCCTGGCGATGTCGACGAGCGGGGTCGTCGCCGCCCGGAACGCGAACCGGTCCGAGCCGCACACGACCCAGTCGCTGACGGCGCCGTCCAGGGGCTGGATGAACCGCCGCCGCTCGCCGCAATGAGCGTCATAGCTGGGATGACCGCCGAAGGCGGCCTGAACGACGGATGACCTTGGTCGAAAGACAGCAGCGGGCTGTTCCATGGGTAGTACTGGCCCTCGTGGCTGTGTCGCGCCATGTACAGCCAGCGCGGCGCCAGAGTCTTCGGGTCCAAGAGGACGGTGACGTGCTCCCAATCGCCCTGGTGTAGATCGGTGTTCACAAGGTCGGCCGCCAGCGGGGCGTCGTTCATCAGGTCTGGAGTCGCCGCCGTCGGGTAGTAGTTGTACGGGTAGAAGAACCAGTACTCGAGGGCAAGCAGCCCGGCGGGAATGTCTCGATTGGGAGAGGGCCAGGTGGAGGGATGGGCAGGTCCGGAGTAGTAGAAGTAGATCTGCGCGCTGCTCCATGGATCGAGCAGCCCCGGATCCGCGAGCCATTGGTGCAGCGAACGTATCGGCGTCTGGAGGCCCTGCTGGCCACGGAGGAACGCCCCCAGCTGGCCGGTGGGATCTGAATCGAGGGCAGGCGCCGCCGGATACTGGAGGAAATCATCCGGGCTGCTCCCCTGCGCCTGCAGATCGGTGAGCGTGGGCGCGCTCACCGCGCATTTATTGATCACATGATGTAGACACGTGTGCTCGCCGCCCGAGCCGAGGTCGTCGAGCAGCGCCCCAACCGAAACTGGCCAGAAGCGGTCGGCGACCGTCACCAGGATCGTCGGCTCGAAGCGGCGGGCGAGCTGCGCCATGCCGGGTGTCGTCTGCTCGATCGGCGCCTCGCCGTCATTCGCGCGACCGTTTCGCGGCGCAGGTCCGGCGATCACTCCGGAGCCGAGCTGTGCGTCCTCGTAGCCGACGCTCGGCGGCGGCAGCGGCGTTCCGGCGCAGGTCGCCTGCGTGGCTCGGAGCTCGGGGTGGATCCACGTCGGCGTGCTCGCATCGATCCCGAACGCGTGCAGGGCCAGCGTTGGCAGTGACGGAGGCTTGCCGGAGTTCACGCTGAATGTGGGGCCACCGGTGACCGTCCCTCTTATCTCGCTGGCCGGGATGACGGAGACGGCTTCGTTGGTCGACGTCGCGTCGGCCAGCGGAGTGCACGACACCAGGTAGACCCCGTTGCCGGTCCGCGCCAAGTACCCACCGGCCCGGGTGCCGTTCGCGGTAGCGACCACGGTGTGGGCGAAGGACACCGGTGGCACTGCGTAATACGCAAGCCCCACCAGCGCGTAGATCGTCAGCAAGATCCAGGGCATCGGCGAGAGCACGAACTCGACCTTCGACCCCGGCCTGCTGTGGCGCCGGCCGAACACCCGTCCGAGCGTTGCAATGCCCGCCCACGTGAGCACGAGTAAGCCGAGCGGGGCCGTGGACA
This sequence comes from uncultured Solirubrobacterales bacterium, assembly GCA_963837385.1. Lineage (GTDB taxonomy): Bacteria > Actinomycetota > Thermoleophilia > Solirubrobacterales > Solirubrobacteraceae > Palsa-465. The sequence continues at coordinate 105,266 of CAWIMZ010000009.1, read as the reverse complement.
ACAGTGCCACGACGCCGACCACCACCCAAAGGATCGAATGAATAACCGGGCCGCCTCGGAGCGGACCCACCAAAGTGAAGAATACGATCGCGAGGAGTGAGAACACCGCCCACGGAGCGAGGAGCGCCCACCACTGGCCGGGGTCGATCTGGTCGATCAGCGGCTGGACGATCCGCGCCACCGCCAGACCGATCGCAGCGCCGACCACGACGACGTTGAAGCCGGCGACGACGCGCACGAACGGGTCGCCGATCTGAGCCTCGTGCAGATCGCTGGGTTGTCCTTGCGGCTTCAGTGCGCTGAGCGTTGGCCTGCCCAACCCAAGCGCTGACCGTCTTGGGGCTCTGCGCACGTGCGCGCGGGCGTGAGCGCGCCCGTATCTGACGACCGCGTGCCACTCCGGGGCGCGCGCATTCCACGTCCAGGCGTGTGCCGCATACGCGACCGCGCACATCGCCGCGAACACGAACGCCATCAGCAACACGGTGCGCAGCCCGGCTGCAAACACCACCTTGTCGTCGATCACCGGAAGCGACGCGTCGACTGGAAGGCGCGCAGCGGCAAACCGAACCCAAGTGACCAGCCAACCGATCAGGTATACGGAAACGACCAGCGCGACTAAGAACGCCGCGAGCTTGACCATCTCGCGCGGTCCTGCCCGGTGAACGCCTGCGCCCTGGCGCGAGTGGGCCGGATGTGTACTCACGCGCCCACCGCCAACCCGATCGCTTCGATCACTTGGTCCCCCGCGTTCATCGTTTGCTCCGACCCGGCCGGTGGTCATTATGCAGATCGTGACGGTCAGTACGCGAGCGCCGGCGCGTCAAATATCACACTTGCCGGTGGGTTTGCTGCCTTAGCGTGATCGTGGACAGCTCGACGGGGAGCGCAGTAATGAGTCACTTTAAGGAGCGGCGCGCAGGAACTGAGATCGGGGCGGGTCACCCGGCGGCGTTGGATCGGCCTGTCGTCGCCGGCCGGCGTACGCCGCGCGGCACCAAGGCCGCCGGCGCCACGCCGGGGTCCGCTGAGCTCAGGCGCTCGCAGCGAGGAACCCACGCCGTCCCGACCCGGCGTTTCCCTTCGCATCGGGCACTTCCGCACGCGCAGGAGGCCGCGCTCGGTGCAATCGCGAACGTCCTGATCATGCACCTCGAGGAGGAGCGAGAAAGATCGACTCATGCGTCGGCTCCGGTACTGATCCAGGTTGACGGCCCCGGCGGCCCCGATCTGGTGGAGATGGTCGCGGATTGCCTGCGAGAGCACCCGGCCGAGGATGAACGCGGCAGCGACACCGGCGATGTCGGCCCTCCGGCGACGGCCGGAGATCAGCCCGCGCGGCGCCCACCGCTCTCGCCGTGGAACGTGATCCGCTTCGACGCGTGGCAATACCAGCGCGTTGCCCCGCCCTGGTGGTGGCTGATCACCGCGCTGGACCGGCAGCTGCGCGAGGAGTTCCGGAAGCGAGGCGCCGCGGTGCTGAGACGCAAGCGGCTGGCCGACTACCGCTGGAGACTTGGCCAATTCTTCAAGGATCTCGTTCCGGTGCTGCCGCTGGTGTTCGCCGCCGTGGCGCTGTGGTTGATGACTGGCGAACTGGGGATGGGGAAGTTCCTCACGTGGTCCGCCGGTGTGATCGGAGGTCTCACGACTCTGGTCGCGGTCCTGTGGTCGGCAACCAATGTCGTCCGACGGCTGTTGCTCGCGTCTCCGGCAAACGTGCAGGCAGCGACGATGCGCACGAGCGACCCGATGGCTGACCTCCAGCTCCGGTACTCGTTTCTCGTCCGATCCGCGGACCGGCCGATCGTTCTGGTGATCGACAACCTGGATCGCTGCCGTGCCGAGTACGTCGTCGAACTCCTCGAGGGAATCCAGACTCTGCTGAAGAACCCCGAGTCCGGGAGCGATCGAGCTCGGCTCGTCGCGGTGCTGGTGCCCGCAGCGCGCGACTGGCTGTGCGAGAGCTACCTGCAGGTCTACCAGGACTTCCAGGGGGCGATGGAGCAGCCCGGCCGGCCGTTCGGCCTGGCATTCGTCGATCGGGTCTTCGACCTCGCCTTGCGACTCCCGCGTATACCTCCCGCACCGGCGATCGACGAAGGCGGAGCCGTCCTGCACCAGGTGTGCCACCAGATTCACGACGCACACTCGGAGCGCGAGATCCGTAAGCTCGTGGCCGCGGCGGAGAGCCGGCGCGTCGACGGCTCGCCCGTCTTCGAGCCGGTGCTGAAGCTCCGCTTGGAGGCCGTCCGGCGCCTCGGCGAGCTTGATTCGGACTCGGGCGAGCGCCTCTGCTTGGGCGCGACGCGTGACCTCACGGAGCTGCTCGACGCGGTGGCTCCCGGCCCGACCGTCGCCAAGCAACTCCGCACCGCGTACTGCGTGCAACGCACCGCACAGCTGCTCGGCGGCCATCCGATCGATGACGATTCAGACGCCGTGCACCGACTGGGGCTGTGGACGATCCTCAACCTACGCTGGCCGCTCCTGGCCGAACACCTTGCTCGCTACCCGGATCACGTCCGGCTCCTGCAGCGCCAACAGTCTCCCACCGGCATTTCGGACGATCTCGAGCAAGTCTTCACCGATCCCGAAGCAGTCCGGTTGACGATCGGTTGGCCGGGAGCCGAGATCGGCCCAGAGAACGTTCGCCGCTTCTCGTCCGCTCCACGCGAATATGGCCCGCTGCCGCAAAGATGAGTCATCCGGGCTGATTAGGTCGACTCCGCGACCGTCCCGATCGAACTCTGCGATCTGGTCCCGGTTATCAGCCGCTCGCGGTCGAGCATCGGGGACACGATCCGCCGGCCCCTGAGCTGCTGCGCGACCCGAGTCACGGCTCGAGCGTGCCCTCCTGCCGTTCCCCGACAGCGGCCCCTCGAGTGGCCGAGACCTCGGGCAGACCTGAGACGACAGCGCGGGATATGCTCGCCGGGCGGGTGACCCGCCAGAATGTAAGCCATGGCCGAAGCGCCTCTCGACCCGAGAAACCCCCGGGATGCGGAAAAAGGGCTCCCGCCGGTGCCGATGCCGCGTGACGAGGGTGGCTGGCGGGTCGCGCCGGCGCCGGACGGCCGCGGGACACCGGAGCGGCACAAGCCGACCCCGCCGCATCGGCTGCGGGGTTTCTGGATCTTCGTCCTGGTGCTGCTGGCCGTGAATTGGATCATGGTGCTCGCCTTCCAGCCGCCCGGGCAACCGCGCGTGACCGTGCCGTTCAGCCCCTACTTCCTCAATCAGCTGGAGGCGGGGCAGGTGAAGTCGATCTCCTCGAAAGGCGACACGATCCACGGCACCTTCAAGACCAAGCTTCGCTACCCGCCGAGTGACGCGAAGGCGACGCCGACGACGTTGTTCTCGACCGAGGTCCCGACGTTCTGGAATAACGGGTCGTTGACGACGTTGTTGCGCTCCGAGGGCGTCCAGGTCAATGCGCAGTCGACCTCGACGAGCACCTCGTTACTCGCTGAGATCCTGCTCGGCTTCGGCCCGACGCTGCTGCTTGTCGGGCTGTTCGTGCTGCTCGCGCGCCGCGCGACGGCCGGCGGAGGAATGGGCGCACTCGGCAACTTCGGCCGGTCGCAGGCGCGGCGCGTTGATCCCGAGAAGATCCGCGTGACGTTTGCCGACGTCGCCGGGATCGACGAGGCGAAGGCCGAGCTGACGGAGATCGTCGATTTCCTGCGCGCACCCGAGCGCTATGAGCGTCTGGGTGGACGGATGCCCCATGGGGTGCTCCTGTCCGGCCCGCCGGGGACCGGTAAGACCCTGCTCGCGCGAGCGGTCGCCGGTGAGGCGCATGCGGCGTTTTTCTCGATCGCGGCGTCGGAGTTCATCGAGGCGATCGTTGGGGTCGGGGCCTCGCGCGTCCGCGACCTGTTCGCGAAGGCGAAGGAGGCGGCGCCGGCGATCATCTTCATCGACGAGCTCGACGCAATCGGCCGCTCCCGCCAGGGGTCCGCGGCGGTGACCGGCGCCAATGACGAGCGCGAGCAGACGCTCGATCAGATCCTGACCGAGATGGACGGCTTCGAGAGCAACCTGGCTGTCGTCGTGCTCGGCGCGACCAATCGACCCGAGATTCTCGACCCGGCGCTGCTGCGCGCCGGGCGCTTTGACCGCCGGGTGGCTGTGCAGCCGCCCGACCGGACCGGACGGCGCAAGATTCTCGAGGTTCACACCCGCTCGATACCGCTCGCCGAGGACGTCGATCTCGACGCGATTGCGGCTTCGACGCCGGGGATGGTGGGCGCGGATCTCGCCAACCTCGCCAACGAGGCAGCACTGCTCGGCGCTCGCCGCAATCACACCAAGGTGCAGATGGCGGACTTCACCGAATCGCTTGAGAAGATCATGCTCGGCGCGCCGCGCGGGATCGTGCTGAGCCCCGCTGATCGCGAGCGCACGGCCTACCACGAATCGGGCCACGCCCTGGTGGGGATGCTGTCGCCCGATGCCGACCCGGTGCGCAAGGTCTCGATCATCCCCCGCGGGATGGCGCTCGGCGTGACTCTCTCGACGCCCGACTCAGACCGGGTCTCGTACTCGTTCGAGGAGCTCGAAGCAAAGATCAGGGTGGCACTCGGCGGTCGCGTGGCGGAGGAGGTCGTCTACGGACAGATCACGACCGGCGCGGAGTCAGACATCCAGCAGTTGACCCAGATCGCTCGCCAGATGGTCGGCCGCTGGGGAATGAGCGACAAGGTCGGACCGATCGCGGTCCTGCCGAGCGATGGCGCAGCGCCACTCTTCCCCGGCGTCAGCGAGACCTCCTGGGAGACGCAGCGGCTGATCGACGACGAGGTGCGCCGGATCGTCGACGAGGCCCATGTCGAGGTCACGCAAATGCTCAACGACCATCGCGACCAGCTCGACAACCTCACTCACGCGCTCCTCGAGGCTGAAACGCTCGACGCGATCGACGCCTACCACGCCGCAGGTGTGCCGATGCGTGCCGCCGAGCTCCGGCCCGAGACGAAAGCATCGCCGGAGCCGGCCTAGAGTCCGTTAACGGTTCGGGTCCTACTCGCGCGGGGGATTACGCTCAGAGGGCATGCGCATCGATCACGTCATCTACGGAACCCACGATCTTGACGTGGCCGAGGCCCGGATTGAGACCGACCTTGGGCTGGGGGCCGTGGCCGGCGGTCGACACGAGGGGCTGGGAACGCACAATCGGATCGTTCCGCTCCGCGATGGCAGCTTCATCGAGCTGTTGGCGATCGCCGATGAGCAGGAGGCGAAAGGCTCCCCGCTCGGTGCTGCGTTTCTGGCCCGTATCGCGCAAGGGGACGGCCTGCTCGGCTGGGCGGTCGCCGTCGACGACGTCGAATCGGTAGCTGCGCGTTTGGGCACGTCGGTCAGCGCGGTGGGCCGGCAGGGAATGACCGCGTCGCTGACGGGAGTCGCAGAGTCCCTCGCCGAGCCGTACCTGCCGTTCTTTATTCAGCGCGGCGCGACTCGGTTCCCGCCAGACGCCGAGCGCGCCATTACCTGGATTGAGGTGGCCGGTGACCCTGAGCGACTGAAACGCTGGCTTGGCCGAGTCGCGCTGCCGGTCCGAGTCGTGGACGGCCGCCCCGGCGTTCGTGCCGTCGCAATCGGACAGCGCGAAGTGCGTAACGCCCCCGGGATTCTTCCTAGCCCTTCACCCGATGGGGACGATGCCGTCCGACGCGCCCGCGCTCGATGATAACCCGCCCGCGAGTAGCGAACGATGAACGAAAGCGACACCCCGCCGCCCGGCGACCAGCCGCCACCCGACGCGTTTCCCGACCCCAACGCTTCTGCGCGTGCGGGCCGCCCGCCCCGCGCCGATGGCCCGCAGTCCGGTCCGGGCGGCGGACGGGATGGCCGCCAGTTGGCGATTGTCGCCGGAGTCGCTGTCGCGATCGCCGCGCTCGTGGCGATCCTCCTGATCGCCACCGCCGGCGGCTCCTCGACCACCCCGACCGTGACGAGCAAGTCGGTCAGCGTCAGCAAGACAACGGTTGTGAAGCCCACGACGACGACCAAGACCGCAACAACGACGAAGGAGCGCACGGTCACGTCGCCCACCACAACCACATCGTCGAGGACGGCAACCACCACAACGACGAAAACCGTAACGACCACGACCACGACCTCGTCAAGTCAGAGCTCGAGCACCAGCACGACCACGTAGGCAAATCGCGCATGCACGGCCGTCGGGGAGATTGACGCTGACGGCTTGGGCCCGATGCCCTGGGAGCACGGTGGACGGTTCACGCGCGGAGTGCGCTTTGCGGGACCCGCGGGCGGCGGCGGTGCCGCTACCGTAGCGTCGGTGCGAATCGCGACCTGGAACGTCAACTCGGTCAAGCAGCGCTTACCGCGGCTGCTTCCGTGGCTGGATGAGCGCGAACCAGACGTCGTCTGCCTGCAGGAGACCAAACTCGCCGACGACGCGTTCGCCGAGCTGCTCGGGGACGAGCTCGCCAAGCGCAGCTACACCGTCGCCGTCCACGGCGAGGCGACGTGGAATGGGGTCGCGATCCTCTCGCGCGTGGGGCTGGACGACGTTGTACTCGGATTGGCTGGCGCGCCCGGCTTCCCGCGTCCGGAGGCACGGGCGGTATCGGCGACGTGCGGCGGGATCCGGGTGGTCTCGGTGTACGTACCCAACGGCCGCGTGCCGGGATCCGAGCACTACCAGTACAAGCTCGCCTGGCTGGCTTCGCTGCGGGACATGGTTGCCGCCGGCCCCGAGGCCGCGATCGTATGCGGCGACATGAATATCGCGCCGGCGGACGACGACGTGTTCGATCCTGAGGCCTATGTCGGCCAGACCCACGTCACGCCGCCCGAGCGGGAGGCGCTCTCCGAGCTACAGACGCTCGGCCTGCGCGATGTCGTGCGCGATCGCTGGCCGAACGAGCGGGTGTTCACCTACTGGGATTACCGGGCAGGGATGTTCCACCAGGACCTCGGGATGCGGATCGATCTGGTACTTGCCAGTGCGGTTGTCGCCGCGCGGGTTCGGGCGGCATGGGTGGACCGGCAGGCCCGCAAGGGCCGCGGGCCGAGCGATCACGCGCCGGTGATCGTCGACCTCGACGAGGCACCGGACGGCGACATCGGGCCGGTCGTGCCGCCGCCCTCCGCGCCGGCCGGCAAGCGCGGCTCGGTCAAGCTGCCCCAGTCACGGTAACGGCCCATGCGGGCCGGGGCATTGGACGCCTTCATTGCCGCGGGCGGTCGCGGTCGCGCGAAGGCTGTACGCGCTTTGGCTCTCCGGGCATCTTCGGGTAGTCGGGCGGGTAAGGCATGTCCGCCTGTCCCTCGGCGGCATCGTTCTCGTACATGTCCAGTAGCGGCTGGAGGGAGTGGGCGGCGTCGTCGATCGCGGCATGGCGATCGCCCACCTCGGCAAAGCGAGCCGGCATCGTCAGCGACGGTGAAGTCCTCGGGCGCGACCTCGGCGAGCTCGTCCCACGCCAGCGGCGCGGAGACCGGCGCACCCGGCTTCGGCCGAACGCTGTACGCCGAGGCGATGGTGCGATCACGCGCATTCTGGTTGTAGTCGACGAAGATTCGCTTGCCGCGCTCCTCCTTCCACCATTTAGTCGTCACCTGGGTTGGAAGGCGTCGCTCGAGCTCACGCCCGAACGCGATCGCCGCGTGGCGGACGTCGGTGAACGTCCACCGCGGCGCGATCCGAACGTATATGTGGACACCCCGGCCGCCCGAGGTCTTCGGGAAACCGGTGTAGCCGAGCTCGTCCAACAGCACGCGCGCCTCAGCGGCGACGCCCACGGCGTCCGCGAAGTCGGTCCCGGGCTGCGGATCGAGGTCGATCCGCAGCTCATCTGGATGGTCGACGTCCTCGCGGCGAACCGGCCACGGATGAAACGTGATCGTCCCCATCTGCGCCGCCCAACCAACCACCGCCACCTCAGTCGGACAGACCTCATCGGCGATGTCGCCCCGACGGGAACCGGATCTGCGCCGTCTGCACATAATCCGGAGCTCCCCGGGGGACGCGCTTCTGAAAAAACGCATCGCCGCCGCCCTTCTCACGCGTCGAGACCACGACGCCCGGGAAGACACCCTTCGGCCAGCGCTCAAGCGTCGTCGGTCGCCGCTCGAGCGCGCGCATGATGCCGCCGCCAACTGCGAGGTAGTACTTGACGATGTCGAGCTTCGTGACCGCGCTCGAGCGCTCGGTCATCGGGAAGATCACGCGGTCCGGGTTGGAAACGCGCAAATCGCGCCCACCAGCGTCAACGATCGTTGCCTCACGCGCGGCCATACCCCGGAGTTCTACGGCAACATCGGCCGGCGCGCACGGGCCGCTGCCGGTCAGCCGCTCAACCAGGTTTGGAAAAGATTCCGCGACCGGCCGGCAGCCGCCCGGGTAGCTGCGTAGCGGAACGCCCGTCAGGTCGCGGCGTCCAGCGCGGCACGCAGACCAGCGAGGTCAGGCGCCCCGAAGACCACCCGATTCCGGGTGGCCACATAGATGAGATCGAGGTCGACTCCAGCCCGGGCGATCTTGCGGGTCAGGTCGGCCAGCACGCCGGGGCAGTCCTCGACATCGACCACGACGACCTCGCGCTCGCGGGTGACCGCGAGATGCGAAATCGCCAGCGAATGCTTCGCGGCCTCGGCGTGCGGGACGAGGATGTGGAGCTCGGCTCGCTCGCCTGACCCGATGCACGTGGCTGCTGCGATGTTCACGCCGGCATCACTTATCGCGGCCGCGACCTGCGCCAGCGCCCCAGGGGCGTTCTCGATGTCGATGACCAGGTCGAATGCCATCTGTCCAGTGGGGCGTCAGACTACTAGCCGACATCCGCCGATGACCACCGGCGGGGGTCGTCAATCCCCAGGACTTCGCGCTTGTGGGTCGGTTGGCCCCGCGCTGAGCCGCGAAGGCGAGCCGTAGGTGTGTTGCGTTGTGCCGATCGGCGTGGTGAAGTAGGCGGCGAGTCTCTGTGAACGGGCCGACGGGAACCGTGTGACGGGGACCAGTGTGCACCCGACGACGTCGCCCAAGCGATCGTCGGCCTCCTCGAAAACACGTTCCTAATCGGAATCGTCCTCCCGTGCGACGGCGGCCTCCGACTCACCTGAGACCGCCCAGCGCCCAGCGCGCTGGGGGCCACCGCACCGCACGCCACCGGGTCGCGGCCCGTGCTGAACGACGGCCGGTGGGTCACACCGCGGTCCTGCCCACAGGGTAGGAGCCGGGAGCGGCGGTCTAGGATGGGGCGGTGCTCGGGAGACGGAACGACTGGTCTTGCCCCTTGATCGCGCCGGCACCCGATCACCTCCTAGGCCGTTTGGGCGCGGACCGGCGCGGCGGCCAGCGTGAGCAATGTGTCCCGGCTGGTGCGCGCGGCGAGCACGCAGGTGCGACCGAAGCGAACCAGGGTCACGACCTGGAGGCCGGACGGGGTCGAGAAGGAGTGCAGCGGTACCCCCTCAAAGACGACCGCTTTGGCCGCGGTCGGTCGCGGCACGGGACTCCCGGAGAAAACGGTGTAGCTGAGGCGCCCGCCGTCGCGCAGGCTGTAGAACACGGTCAGCGCGGGACGGCCACCGATCCGGTCAAGGCGCGCGCCGTCGGCGGTCACGCCGAATGCCGGGCCGTAGTTCGGGTAGGTGATCCCGGCATAGGAGACGTCGAGCAAGGTCGCCGTCTTGGCGACCGGCGCGGGTTCCGTCGCCGGGCTGAAGGCGAGCTTGGCTGCGGCGGCGACTCCCGCCGGGCTGTTTGGAGACGACCCACCGCCGAGGGTGATGCCGACGACGAGCGCGAGCGCGGCGATTGTCACGGCGAGCGCCGCGAGCGCCGGCCGCGGGCGCAAGCTGCGCTCGCGGGGGGCGGAGGCGCGTTCGCTGCGTGCCTCGATGGTCGCGATCAGCGCGGGCGACGCGTCGGGACCGGTTTCTCTGAGCGCCCGGGCGACACGGCGGTCGTTTGCAACCTGCAACTCCACGTCGGGGCGCTGGGCCGCCCAGGCTTCCACGGCTGGGCGCTCGGCCTCGCTGACCTCGCCGTCGGCAAGCCCCGTGATCGCGCGCGCGGCCTCTTCCTCGGATTTCGGTTCGAACGGCTTCACCAGGAATGATCGTAACGCGCGACCACACGACCGATGGGCGCGCGCCGGTCGCCCGCTGCGATTGGTGGCGATTGGCGCTGGGGTTGGATGTCGTTGCCGTGCATATCCTTAAGGACGCCCGCGCTCGCCCCGTCATTCCCTCGCGGTCGGCTGTTCGCTCGTGGGCGGTATCTGGGATCGTTGCTGCATGGGCGCCGGCTGGGTGACTGAAGAGCGGTCTCGTGGGGCGTCGCCGGGGGGGCGGCAGTTGGATCCGGAGTTGCTCGGCGATCATGTGTCGCGCCTGTATCGGGCGGCGTACGGCTTGTGCCGTTCGCGTGAGGACGCCGAGGACCTAGTGCAGGACACTTATGAGAAGGTGCTGCGGCGGCCGCGTTTCCTGCGTCATGACCAGGATCTCGCCTACCTGCTGCGGGTCCTTCGGAACACCTGGATCAGCTCGCGACGGACAGCGGCGACGGCGGTCGTGGATCCCGGGGGCGAGGAAATCGAGGCGATCGAGGATCCGCGCGATCCTGTGGCCCAGGCGATCGAGATGGGGCCGTTGTATGACGCGCTACGCGGGCTGACGCCGCCGCTTCGGGAGGCCGTGATCGCGGTCGATGTCGTCGGGTTGTCCTACAAGGACGCCGCGCGTGCGCTGCGCACGAAGGAGGGGACGGTCATGAGCCGCTTGCACCGCGGGCGCAGCCGCATCGCGCAGCAGCTAGGGACGTAGTCGGAGCGGTCGGCGGGTGGGGCGCCGGTTCCGCCCCTGCCGATCCACAGCCGCCGTGCGGCCGCTCGCGGCGGCCGCCAGCCAGGCCGGACACCGCAAAGGCCAGTCCCGCGCGCCGCGAACCCAATCGCCCCCTTTCCGAGAGGCATTAGTCGCGAGCTTCCACTCGAGCGGAACTCCGCGCGCCCACCCGGAGCGGACGCGTCGGGATGCACGGAATTTCCTCCGCTCAGCGCCACCTGCGCTGTCTCGCCCCCGGCAGTTGTCCCGCCGCGTTTCCACCGTGCGCCCGTGCGGCTTGCCGCCATGCGCCACAACGAGCCGTACTCACTGCAATCGACAGCTGGCGGGTGTGAGAACAATCACACAGAAGAAGAAAGTTCCAACCCAATGGAATAGACCAGAAAGGCGCCGCGTCTCTGGAGGTGTTGGCCAAACCGTGGTTGCAGAAGGCGGTCCTTCTGAGCGGCCGCGGGGCGGGCCACGGACAATCCTCACTCACCTTCCTCAAGGGGGACATTATGCGCATCAAGCCGCGTACCAATCGCCGTGCCGCAACCGATTCCGAGCGTCGCTCACAACGACGCGCCCGGGTTCGCCTCGCCATCGGCGCGCTTGCCTCGGGAGCGCTGCTCGTGGGAGGCGGCGCGCTCGCCGGCCCTGCTGCCGCCCACAACGGCGGCGGCCAGCACTATCGCTTCCGCAAGCTGAACAACGACAACGATCCGACCTTCAACCAGCTGCTCGGCATCAATAAGTCCGGCGTGATCGCCGGCTACTTCGGCTCCGGCGCCCAGGACCATCCCAACCAGGGCTATCTGCTGTTTCGCCCCTACTCGCGGGGCGACTACCTGAACGAGAATTTCCCGGGCTCGGTCCAGACCCAGGTGACGGGCCTCAATGATCGGGGCGTCACCGTCGGATTCTGGTCAGACATGAACACCGCCAACCAGGTGAACAACAACTTCGGGTTCTACAAGGTTCCCGGTCAGCGCTCCCGCAACGTCAACTTCCCGAACCCGACTGGCGGCAACTCGACCCCGCCCGTGAACCAGTTGCTCGGCGTCAACGACTCGAACATCGCCGTCGGCTTCTACAACGACGCCAACGGCAACAGCCACGGATACGTGTACAGCATCCCCAGGCAGCGGTTCCATGCTTTGAGCCTTCCAAGCGATGTCACTAGCGACACGGCAGCTGCGATTAACAACCGTGACGACATCGCCGGGTTCGCGACCGTCAACGGCCAGACGGAGGGATTCCTGCTGCGCTCCGATGGCGGCTTCAAGGCGCTGAACGTCCCGGACGCGACGATGACGCAGGCACTCGGCGTCAACGACCAGGACGAGGTCGTCGGGGTCTACCAGCTCGGCACCGCTAGCACCCCCATGACGCACGGGTTCACCTGGACCGCGAGGCACGGTTTCACGACCGTTGACGACCCGCACGGAATGGGCACCACTACCGTCAACGGCATAAACGACGACGGACAGCTGGTCGGCTTCTATACCGACCCGGCTGGCAACGTCGACGGCATGCTCGCTACTCCCCACCGCTGACACCAACCGAAACAAGCTCGGGAATCAGCTGTCCCGACAGCAAGCACAACGAGGCCGGGCAATGCCCGGCCTCGTTCGCGTTCCGCGCGCCCCGGCCGCCTGCGACCCACGCAGCGTCTCTGCTCGAGTCCATCGGCACCCTGAAACGACCATCGGGATGCCCGTGCCGCGTCGTCTCGTTTGCGGCTCCGCTACCTCGCGGGAGTCAGGATGCATCTCGCCGCGGGTGTGTCCCCGCTCGCTGCGCGAAGGGTCGACTTCGCCGACTCTGAGCGCAGTCAATCCCAATCGCCGCAGGGGCACGGTCGCGCTAACCAAACCGCATCGGCGGTCGAGGGATCGCAGTGCGCCGGCGCTCCGCACCGTGTCGAAGAAGACGTCACCCGCGGCGTGCCAGCGAAGCAGACCGAGGCGAGGCGTCGTGATGGGCCCTGGCGTCGTAGAATCTCTGGCTTGGGCGAACCTGAAAGGGGCAAACGGATGCATGGGAGCGTTGGCACGGGCTCACGGACGATGGCTGACCTGATCCCGTTGGCGACGGCGCGGCACCGCGGCAAGCCAGCGCTCAGGCACAAGCTTGGTGGCGAGTGGGTTGACGTCTCCTACCAGCAGCTCGACCGCACAGTGAAGGAGTTGGCGCTCGGGCTCGTCGACCTGGGCATCGAGCCGGGAGACAGGGTTTCGATTCTGTCGCACACGCGGCCGGAGTGGACCTACGCGTGCTTTGCCACTTTTGCCGCCGGCGCGATTGCCGTGTCGATCTACCAGACGAACTCGGCGGAGGAGTGCCACTACGTGCTGCATCACTCCGGGGCGCGGGCGGTCTTCGTCGAGGACGCCGAGCAACTGGCGAAGGTCCGCGCGGTCGAGGCGAACCTGCCGGCGCTGGAGTTCGTGATCGTGATGCAGCCCGCTGATGCCGACGGCAGCACGATCTCGCTCGATGCGCTGCGCGAGCGGGGGCGAGGGCGAGCGCAGACCGACCTCGAGGACCGCGTCGACGGCGTCACGCCGGACGACGACTGCCTGTTCCTCTACACCTCGGGCACGACCGGACCGCCGAAGGCGTGCGAGCTCACGCACGGCAACTACCGCGCTATCACGTCTGCAGTGGAGACGCAGGACATGGTGCGCGAGGACGACATCGTTTACCTATTCCTGCCGCTGGCGCATGCCCTCGCGCTGGTCGTCCAGTTCCTCGTGCTCGACGTCGGCGCCACGATCGCCTACTGGGAGAAGGACCCGCAGAAGATCGTGGCCAACCTGATGGAGCTAAAGCCGACGTTCTTCCCGTCGGTGCCGCGGATCTTCGAGAAGATCCATACGCTGGCCACGACGACTGCCGGCGACCCTGGAGAGCTCGAGCAGGCAACGCGTGTGGGAATGGCGGTGCGGCAGGCGCAGCTTCGCGGCGAGGAGGTCCCCGCCGACATGCAGGCGGCGTTCGAGCGCGCCGAGCAGGCCCTCTACGTCAACGTGCGCAACCTGTTCGGCGGGCGCGTGCGCCAGGCGGTGACCGGGGCGGCGCCGATCGCTCCCGGCATCCTGGAGTTCTTCTACGCCTGCGGCGTGCCGGTGATGGAGGGCTACGGACTGACCGAGACAGCCAGCGTGGCGAGCGTCAACACTCCCGACGCGTTCCGGTTGGGGTCCGTCGGCAGGCCGCTGCCAGGGGTCCAGGTGCGAATCGCCGACGACGACGGCATCCTGATCAAAGGCCCCAACATCTTCAACGGCTACTACCGCGACGCGAAGGCGACGCGCGAGACGCTGGTGGACGGTTGGCTCCACACCGGCGACATCGGGCGACTCGACGAGGACGGCTTTCTGTTCATCACCGGCCGCCAGAAGGACATCATTATCACGGCCGGGGGCAAGAACATCGCGCCCGCGAACCTCGAGCACGCGCTGCGGCACAACCGCTGGATCTCGCAGGCCGTCGTCCTCGGCGACGGCCGCCCCTACCTCGTGGCGCTGATCACGCTCGACGCCGAGGAGACGCCGGCGTTCGCAAGCGAGCACAACCTGAAGCTTGACGAGGTCCATCGGTCCGAAGCGATGAGCGCCGAGATACAGACAGCGATCGACGAGGTCAACTCGCACTACGCGCGCGTGGAGCAGATCAAGCGCTTCGAGATCCTGCCCAACGACCTCTCCCAGCCAACCGGCGAGCTCACCCCGACGATGAAGGTCAAGCGCGGCATCGTCCAGCAGAAGTACGCGGAGACGATCGACGCGATTTACGGCAGCCCAAGCAACCGCACGGCCGTCGAGCCGCCCCGCTAGGCCGATTGGCGGCCCAGTCCTACACGGTTGAGTCAGCTAAGACCCGCCCCGAACCGGGTATGCACCTAGGTCGCGTTGGCTTGATTGCCCTGCCCTTGTCCTGGAAGTCCACCGTTGCCCTGACCCTGATCGCCCTGGCCTTGGTTCCCCTGCCCCTGACCCGGGACGCCTCCATTGCCTTGACCCTCATCGCCCTGGCCCAGGTTGCCCTGGTCGCCTTGATTGCCTGAGTTGTCCGGAGGCGCGGTGGGCGGAATTGGGGGCGTAGGCGGCTCAGGCTGGCTAGGAGGCGCCGACGGTGGCGTAGTCGTCGGAGGCGTCGTAACCGCTGGAGTTGTGGGCTGCGGCGTCGTGGCCGGCGGAGTACTGCTCGGCGGCGCTGGCTTTGAGGGCGCTGTGCTTGGTGGCGTAGGATTGGTAGGCGCAGGTTTCGGTTGCGTACTAGGCGGTTGTGTACTAGGCGGCTGTGTAGACGCGGGTGGCTTTGGATGTGGTGATGTCGTGTGGGTGCGTGGTGGAGTGCCAGGGGGTGGTGTGTTCGGAACGGTAATAAGCGGTGGAGTAGTCTGCGATGCGGGCGAGCTTGACGCCGGCGCTCGAGAAGCAAGCCTGAAACCACTGAAAACGCCATTCGTGGTCCTGGCGGACCGGGTACCGATGGACCTCGATACAGCAGCGATTACCGGCACGCTGTAGCTAAAACTTGTTCTACTAGGAATTTGCGGTGCACGAGTGCGGATAGATCCATTCCCTCCGCGCCTACGCACAGCACCGTGCGATGGGCTCACACGCGCGCTGTCTTCATGAGACATTAAGGCCTCAGTAGCGCGTGTAATGCTTCCCGTGACACCCGCGGTGGTTCCGGTGACTGCCACGAGAAGTGGATGCCGCCCGTGCCTATGGGCCACGCCGAGAGGTACAGCCGTGACGGCAGCCACGCCAACGGTCACCGCGGTCAAAGCCGCTGCCGTCCCAGAGCGCAACGTACGGGCGAAAGCATTTTGAGGTGAGGTCGCCAACGACCACAAGACCGATCCCCGTCTGCCGGAGTAGTACGCAATGAACGCGCGCACCGGTACAGGATCAAATTGGTGTCCAGCCTCCGTAGCTAGAACATCGAGCGCTTGCTTGTGGGCCAAGCCTGGACGATAGGGGCGGTCCGATGTGATCGCGTCAAAGGTATCGGCCACCGCGATGATCCGCGCCCCCAGCGGAATCTGTGCACCCTTCAACCCGGATGGGTAGCCAGTTCCATCGAACCGCTCGTGGTGATGGCGCACAATCGCTTCGAGCCCGGAATCCCCGAGACCGGCAACCATCGCGGCACCCTCGTCGGCGTGGCGCCGCATGATGGCAACCTCAGCGTCGGTGAGCCTGCCCGCCTTCCCGAGAATTTCAGGTGGTGTGTGAAGCTTGCCGACATCGTGAATGGCAGCTGCCGTCTGGACGCCGATCGCTTGCTCACCTAATAAACCCATCCTGTGCGCCGTGCCCGTGGCGTAGCGAGCGACGCGGCGCGAATGGCCATTGAGGTAGGGATCTTTAGCGTCCAACGCAATCGCAAGCTGCTTGAGTAACCGCACTCTTTGCTCGGCGCTCTCGCCTGGTTCACTCGAACCCAATTGACCGAGTACCGGGATCACCCGGGCTATCTGGCGCTCGACGTACACGCGGCGTAACCAACCCCACACCAACAAGTCGCTAAACAGCACGTCGCCTGCTCGTCGACGGCGCATCCAATACGCGCTGCCAGCAAACGAGGCAATCAACGACAGGACGACTGCTAGGCCCAGACAAATCCAGGCCTCCGAAATAATCCCATCCGCGTGCAGCCCCCACACCAGTGCTGCGGGAATTACGGCCGCGAGGGTCGTCGCTACCAGAACCTGCGGCAAGTACGAGAACGCAGAATCAGTGCTCGACGTCCCGTCGATCTTGAAAGCATCCCGCTCGTCGTGCAAATGGGCATCCTTAGTGGCGAGCATTACGCTTGCAATCAACTACTGGCGGCCGCGAATGACCGGACGGTCGCTCGGCCTGTCGGGTTGACCTCGATAAAGCGCACGTCCGGGAGCGAACGCACCGCCCGCCCGCCCCTCTGCAAGTCGGGGCTAGAGCGCGATCTGACCGTGAATCCGCAGAGGGTCGTCGCTGAGGCACGAACTCGGCAACTCGCCGCTACTGCGGGCCCACCTTGAAAGCGTCTCGGAGTCCCGGCGCGATCACCCTCCTGGTGGTCGAGCCACGCTTGGTCGGCCTTATGGCCCCTGTCGCCAATGCCAGGATTCTCGATCCACTTTGCCTCGCTCGGATCGACATCACCGAGCGTAGCCGCGATCCAACCGGGACCGTCCCGGTCCTTCACCTGCATGCCCTGACGCTCATCGAACACAAGCATCGACTCTAGCGAGCGTGCTGCGGGGTGTTCGGGCTAAAGCCGCAGCGCGATCGGGTGTCGCGCGCTCCCGACGATCGAGACGGCGGCCATTGGGTGGTCTTCGGTGGGCTGACGCGCTCGGTGCTCGACACCGGCGTCATCCTCGACGTGCTCAGTTCTGAGGAGCGGCGCTTCACGCAAGCCGCACAGACGCCGCCGGGACGCCTGCGGGTCGCCGTCGCGGACGACTTTCCGCCGGGACTCGCGGCCGGCTCTCAGATGAGGTGCGTATGACCGATCGCCTGCTCGCCGCCGAGAGCGCCATGGCCACGCGCGCCGGCGACCCGCTACTACTGAACGCGACCCAAAACAAACACCGGCTGTCGGATCTGGGCAACACCTCAGACATACCCGACACTGATTGCTTCCCAACACAAACCAGATCCGATCTCGACATCCACATCCGCGATTTGCAGCGGGCCGCAACGCCGCCTCTCTGGAGTTCCACACTACTTACACAGATCATCCGCCAACGACGTAGCGAGATCAAAATGAAGCTGCCGGGGCGACCTCACCCAGACGCTCCACTTCAGCTCCTCGGCATCGAAATAGGCACAGACGCATCGCGCGAACACGCTACACGTACACTAACAAAACAAACGGAGATACAACCTCACGTCGTCGTGGATTTGCGCAGCATCCAGGTGCTTGCTGGCTCGAGACCCGTCTGAGTCACGCCAACATCCTCGCCTAGCTCTATTCCAGGTATCTGGCCTATCTAGCTCCGGGCGTCTCCATCTACCGACAAGGCCAGGCGTTGCACCAAACCGCTCCCCAGCCACCGTGCACCAAACCTTTCTACCACCCTCTGACGCTCGCTCGCCACTTCCTTACCTCGCCCCTCCCGAACACCATCCACCAGTTTATCGCCTCCGGAGCCTCCAGCTCAGCGCCCCTATCGCCCACCCCACAGCAACGATTCTGCCCTGACCTTCCATTTCGGCTACCTCCAAGCAGTAGGACTCGCTGCTCGAATAGCACGGCGATCTCCCTCTCTCGCAGCTCACCCTACCCTCTCCATCCCGAAAACGAGCTTCCATACGAGATCAGCAGTCATTTCACACTCCTACATCTCCTTCTCAGATCACGTTTTTACTCGTCGCTACTCATCCGTCTTTCTAGCGCGCTTCCCTCTCTCGTGCTATACCGAGTTTTACACTTTCAACTCCTATCTTCCTTTCTCATCATCTCCACCTCCTAGCTTCTCTACTCTTTAGTATCTAAATCTCTATCTCATAACGTTCTATCACTTCCCAATCGACTCTGCCTCCTAGCCTATCCCCACCTAGTTTCCGCTGCTTCAAATTACGCGCTACGAGACCGATCTCACCGTCGTCGAGTCGGTCGAGCGCGAACTGGAAGCTGAGCTGCATCTCGATCGTAAGCGCGGGTGGTGATCCGAAACGCAAGGCATCGATCTGCGCTACGTTGCGCAGCGTGAGCGCAGAGTGGGAAGGCGACCCGCCGGACGAGGGTGTTGGCGATCTCGAGTTCGACGAGGAACTTGAGGAACAGTGGCTGGCGGAGTGGGACGAGGCTGACCGCAACGCCGTCGAGGTACTCCGCCGCGCGCTGCACGATCACCGAGGAGCTCCGATACCCGTTGCACTCGCCCAGACCGCCCACACGGTTCGCGGCGGGCTTGCCGAGGCCAATCATCCATTCGCCTGGATCGCGCAGTCTGCAGGCCTCGACCACGAGCCGCTGCCCGACGATGACGCCGAGCTGCTGATCCGTTGCGCCGCAGCAACGATCTCACCACGAGAGGAGACTGGCCTCGACGTCGAGGAGGAGTCGCTTCTCCTCTCCCTCGAACATGCCGACTGGCTGGGGGCGATCGTCACCGCCGTCCGCGCCGGCCCCGGCGCGGACACGTCGCCGGACCGCCTCGTAGATGGCATCCGTAGCTGCCCAGAAGTCGAACTTGGATCGGATCTCGACCTCGACGACGAGTCGCACTTGGAGGCGGCGTTCTGGATCGTCGCGCTCCCGTGGCACGTGCTGGGCCTCACCGACCCCGACCAACGCCTGACGCCCCTCGGATCATGGCTCCTGCCGCGCGCGCTCGCTCGCGCATGGGGCGGGGACTTCGACCAGGAACCCGACGACGGTGACAGCTGATCCGGCCCGATGAGCCCGCAGAGGGGGTCCGTGTCCTGTGGCCGGGGGCGCCATCGCGCGCGAGCCTCGCGCGCAGTGCCGCGACGTGACGAGCTGGCGCCGGTGGGCTCGCCCTCGCCGGGCGAAATCTCCTTGCCCTCGATGACCAGGGTCACCTCGCCAAGTACCAGCGAACGTGTCCGGCGGTCGAGGTCGCCGGCAACCAGCCATTTCCTCGGTGGATTCGGGCTCAGAACGCCTTGATCAGCGTGCCCACAGTGACGTGCGGGAAGCTCATCTCGCGGAAGTTGAGCAGCGCCGTCTGCGAGTACTGAAGTTGCAGGAACTCCGTGTCGAGCGGGCCCTGCACCTGCTCGATCGCGAACACCGACTCCAGGCTCATCGCGTTGGCATTCTGGACGATGAACGGGATGTTGCCGACGCTGCCCGCCGATGCGGTTGAGACGATCAGGCGGGTGATGTGTGTCAGCGTGTGACCCACCAGCGCTTCCCTGACCGCCACGTTGGGATCGTCGATGATCGCCTGCGTGATCTCCGGCGGCACCGGTATGGTGCGGAACTTGGTGGGCGTGCTGAGGTCGTATTCGGGAAACCGGTTCTTCGTTCCCGGCGCCGGCGGCGCACCGCCGATCGGGAACGGAACGGTGTTCGCCGGCGGGATCTCGGGCATTCCGTCGGGCACGACCTCCTGGACGAAGCCGACCGCGCACACCGAGTTCCCGTGCGGGATTGTCGACAGGCGGACGATGCTCGCGTCTCCGGCGGGCGCCGTGGTCGACGGGACGTTCAACCACACACCAGGCTCGATGTGCAGCGCCCCACCCGTGTTCGCGTCTACCACCCGGTGCAGGTAGGTCACCCCGTACAGCGCGATGTCGTCCTGGAGGCTGCCTCGGTTCATCACCGGCGAGCCGATCGTGGTGAATTCGATCGTCTCCTGGAGGAGGTTCAACTCGAGGAAAATCCCGTTCTCGTTTCCGGCCGAGAAATCCGGCCGGGCGATGATGTTGATGCCGGTGCCCTGCCAGAAACCGGGCAGATCCTGCAGCGGACCGAGCCTGTCCGCCGTCGCCTGCTGCGCCGAGACGGCCCGGTACGAGCTGAGGTTATTCGGGTTTAGGGCCCCGTTCTGGGGAATGACCGCTGCGCCGAGACGGGCGGTCTGTTGTGAGTCGGCCATAGCTTGTCGTTCCTTTCTAGACGGCTTGAAGTTGGTTCAGCTCTTGCCGGACCGCCTCGATCGCTTCGCCGGCCACGGTGTAGGCGTCTGGACGCCCTGCCTCCGGAGGGTCTTCTCCCGGAATCCAGAACCTCCGCCTGGTCAGGTGCAGAGAGTTGAGGAAGATCGGCACCGCGTTGAACGTCTCGATCAGCAGCGGGCCACCATAGCCGTCGAGGAGCGGCTCCAGGAACGACCGCCACGGAATCCAGCTGCCGCGCACCGCTCCGCGGTCGGGAGCCGAGATGTGTACGTAATGCACCCGGCCAGCTTCGGAGGCGCGCCGTGCCTCCTCGCTGAACGCGGAAGGTCCGCTCCCGCTAAGCACGACGTGCGCGCTGTCAACGCACACGCCCATCTGGCGGTTTGCCACGCCCTCCAGGAAATCCATCACGTCCGCGACGGTGTTGGGCGCCGGCGTCTCCCAATGATCCACCGGCTCGATCGCCAAGAGCACGTCCTTGGTCTGCGCGTAGTCGGCCAGTTCGCTCAGGATCGGCTGCGCGTACCGGTACCGCGGAGCGGCCCAGGCTTGCAAGGCGTCACTCCAGATCGGCTCGCCGAAGTCGGTCGTCGGGAAGACGTTGTACGGGAAGATGATCGGGCCGGCCATGATCGTCCCGCCGAGGGCAGCGGTGATGTCTACCCGTGACTTCAGGTAGGACAGCGCCACCTGGCGCTGCTCCGCGTACGGCGACGAAGGATCGAAAGTCCTCGTCGCCGCCACGTTCGTGGTGAACTTCACGTCATCGAGGCCGGCGGCGTCGAACGCCTGCTTGAGGGCGACGTAGCTCGCAACCTCGGATGCATGCTCGTGCGTGTCAGTCGGGGCGATCGGCAGGTCGAATCCCGCGTAACCAAGCGCCTCGAGCTCCTTGATGTGCTGGATTATCAGCTGTGTGTAACCGCTGTCTCCGGGCCGCAGGTCGGCCGTGAACATGAAGAAGCTGAGGTACAGGTCGTGCTGAGCGGCGTTGGCCATCGTCACCACCCGAGCACTTCCCGGAGATACCTGCGAGCCATCTGCGCATACTGCAGGGGATTCGCCTTGGCCGGATCCTGCTCGGCCTCTACCACCAGCCACCCCTCGAAGTTGGCCCGCGCCAGCGCGTCGAGGATCGGCACGAAGTCGATGTCACCGTCTCCTGGCACCGTGAAGACGCCGTTCTCGATGCCGTCCCGGAAGGACAGGTTCTCCTCACGGACTCGGCGCACGACATCGCCCCGGACGCTCTTGAGGTGGACGTGCTTGATGCGCTCGCCGTAGGCCTGCGCGGCAGACAGCGGATCGTCCCCGGCGAACGCCATGTGACCGGTGTCGAGCAGCAGGTGGACGAGGTTCGGGTCGGTGGAGGCCATCAGGCGGTCAACGTCGGCCCGGGTCATCACCCCCGTTCCCATGTGATGGTGATAACACAGACGCATCCCGTTGACGTTCGCGATCCCGCCGAGTTGGTTGAGGCCTCGGGTCAGTGCGTCCCACTGCCGGTCGTCAAAGATCGGCCGATTAGCGAACAGCGCGACGTCCGGCAACGGGTTCACGGCCTGTCCGAACTCCGCCACGACCATCTCCGTGGCGCCCAGGCTCTTGATGAACTCCATCTCGGTCTGGAACGACGTGGTGGTGTGTTCCCTCATCGACTTGATCGTGAAGTACGTGCTCGTCCACGGCTCCGACACCCGCAGGCCGCGCAGATCGAGCGCGGCCTTGAGGACTTGCGGGTCGGCGGGGTACTTGTGTCCGACACTGCAGCCCTGGAAGCCGGCGAGCGCCATCTCGCTCACGCACTGCCCGAACGGAATGCCGATGTCGATCGACGGGAAGTCGTCGTTCCACCAGAGCGTCGGTGTGATGCCGAGCCGGACCTTCTGAGGATCAAGCTTCCCCGCCGTGGCGCTCATTGTCTAACCCCTCTCATTCGAGTTCACCCAAGAGCAAATTGCACGATTGGGCCTTTTCAAGCTCAGCTGCTCCCAGAAGCCGCCGGCCCGCGCTCGAGGGCCGCAAACACGCGCAGAATCTCGCCCACGCTCCACGCCTGCGCGATGCAACCGCGCGGGGTGAACGGCGCGTCGCCGTCGAAGATCTCACTGATCGTCCCCACGCCGGCGGCGCTGATGTGGTCACCGAACGGCTCCAAGAACCGCCGGCCCGCCGCTGGATCGGCGTGCACGCGCATGTGGGCGTCGACGAACGGCCCGATCAGCCAGGCCCACACCGTTCCCTGGTGATACGCGCCGTCGCGGTGCGCTTGATCTCCCCCGTAGAAGCCCACGAAGGAGGGATCTGTCGGGGCCAGCGAGCGCAGGCCGTGTGAGGTCAGGAGCGCGTGGGCGCAGGCGTCGACAACGGCGCGCTGGCGGTCGGCGGCGAGCGGGCTCTGCGGCAGCGAGACGGCCAGGAGCTGGTTGGGCCGCAGCGAAGCGTCGTTGCCGCCGGGGCCGTCCAGGACGTCGAAGCAGTAGCCGGTCTGAGCGTTCCAAAAGCGCTCGAAACCGCTCAGCGCCGCGTCGGCCTGCGTTTGAAACGACCCACTCGGTTCATTGAGCCGCTCGGCAAAGGCGACCATCGCCAGCAGCGCGTTGTACCACAGCGCGTTCACCTCGACCGGCTTGCCGATGCGGGGCGTGATCACCGTGCCGTCCACGATTGCGTCCATCCACGTCAGCTGGACGCCCTCGACCCCGCCGCGCAACAGCCCATCGGCGGGATCGACCTTGATGTCGTAGCGCGTGCCCTGCACATGCCACTGGATGATTTCGGTCAGTGTCGGCCACAGATCGCGCAGGAGCGAATCGTCGCCCGTGGCCTCGTGATGGGCGCGGATCGCTTGGAAGTACCACAGCGTCGCGTCGATCGTGTTGTACTGCGGCTGCTCACCGGCGTCCGGAAACGCGTTGGGCAGCATTCCCTGGCTGACGTATTGCGCGAAGGCACGGAGAATCGTCCCGGCCACTTCGGCTTGGCCGGTCACCATCGCCAAGCCGGGGAGGCTGATCATCGTGTCACGGCCCCAGTCGTTGAACCAGTGATACCCGGCGATCAGGCTCCGCCCGCCCGATTGGGCCGCGGTCGGCCGGGAGACGATGAACTGGTCGGCAGCCAGGACGAGCTGCTCGATCCACGGGGGCGGCTCATCCGCGCCCGGCCGTTCGCGCTCCTTGCCAACCGGCGAGCAGCGTCCGGTCGCGTTCCTGGCGTTGCGACAGCGCGCCATCGTCGAACGCCGGGTTGTCCTCGGCGCTGGCCAGGAACATCACGGTTGCGCCCGGTGCGACGCTCGCCTGGAACGTCCCGGCGTGCACGTGGTTGTCATGATCATTGAGCCCGCGAGCCGTCTCCGCGGGCAGGTAATAGCCCTGGTAGAGCTCGTTGGTGACCGTGGCCTGGCCGGAATTCATCAGCAGCACCAGCGGCCGGGCGCCGTCGGCGCCGGACACGACGCGGATTCCCCCCTCGATCGCTTGTGCGTCGGCGGGCCAGGCGACCTGGCCGGTGTTGTGAAACACGCGGTTGTCGACGATCGCTCGGATTGAGATTGATATCGCATCCGCCGCCGACACCAGCGTATATGCCACGTACGTCGTGTTCGCCCCCTGCTTCATCCAGATCCGTTTCTCGATCAGCGCATCGGCACAGGCGAACCGCCACACGGGCACGGACCCATCCAACTCGAAGCTCTCGGTGTTGGTGTAGCCGGTGGGAGAGACGGCGCCCGAGGCCCAGCGATTGGCCGCCAGGTCGTACGAGCCACCGAGGTAGGAGAGAGTCTCGTCGAGCTTGACCAGCATCAGCCGTCGATCGACGGGGGGCTGGATTGCCGCCACCAGGAGACCGTGGTACCCGCGCGTGATCGTGCCGGCGACCGTGCCGGAGCCGTACCCGCCAAGCCCGTTGGTCACAAGCCACTCGAGCTGTTCGGCGACCTCCAGGTCCCCGGCGACCTCTCGACCGAAGCGGATCGACAACTACCCGGCGCTCACAGGTGGGGATCTCCGGTGGACACCGCCGCGATCTCTGGGATCCGCGGCGGTGCGGCCCACGAACCGAAACCAGGCGCCTTGGCACCGGTCGGGTTGGCGCCGATCGCCGGCCACAGGAGGCCTTCGGTATACGCACTCGGCGAGACCATGAAGGTGAAGTTCTTCTCTCGCGCACCAAAGGCTTCCGTCCAGGCCGGCGGAAGCTCGTACCACGTGCCGATGTACCAGAGCTTGATGATGTTCCTGGCCACGGCGCCGAGCTTCTCGTCGCTGAGAATCTCGCGGCGCATCGGGCTCTCAGCGGGCGAACCATCCCGCTCGGCTTCGGCCCGGACGCGGCCGTAGGCTGCCAGCAGCTCGTCCACCACATCGTCGCCGACCACAAGGTCGCACGTCTTCAGGTACGCCCCCGCCTGTCCTGTTCCCTCGAGCTCGAACGCTGTGAAACCCGTCACTTCGGCCGAGAAGGCGAGAAACGCGTGGCGGCGATCGTGCTTAGTCACGATCCCACCTTCCCAGGGACCTTCGCGACCTCGAAGGTCGGCCCGGCATTGACGCCGTGCGCGCCGGGGACAGGGTTGCGAATCAGGCGGTTCATCTTGTCGCGCAGACGGAACATTTCCGGCACCGCGTCGAGCAGAAGCGCGGGATGGCCGGTGTAGGCGCGCGTCAGCAAGGTCAGCAAGTCCGCATAGGCCTCGTTGAACTCCACACCCGCCGCCCTGAGCTCAGAGCCGTCCGGGTAATCGTTGATCGAAACGTTCGTCTTGATCGGATAGGCGGCTTTCCAGTCGACGGTGAGCGGCGGCCCGGTCGGATTGTCGGGCTCGTCGCCCCGCTGGTAATACCTGCCCTTCTGAAGCTGCTGGAAGCGGTAGTAGTGCGCCAGCTCGCCCTGCTCGTCATAGACGTCGTGAGTCTTCCCCTCGCCCTGCTCGGCGATCACCCGGATCGCCGCGCGCGCCGAGTCCAGGTCGGTGACCGGGATCACTTCGCCACCGCCGGAGTAGTAATACTCGGGTAAGACCTGGAGCGCCGGATCGCCGGCGAACAGGTTCTCACCCTGCTTGGCCTTCTCCTCGTGCAGGTGCGCGAGACCCCGGCCGATCTCCTCGTAGAACTCGCCGATGCTGTAGAACCGCATGCCCGACTCATCCGGAGCGGCGGCGAGCAGCATGCCCTCGCTGCGCTCCCGGGGGAGCAGCCTACGTTCCTCGCTCGGTGCTTCGCCCGGGCGCTCGATCTTCAGGAAGGTTTCGAGGCATGCCTCGCAGAAACCCTGGCGGTTAACCTGGAAATCCGTCTCCCCATCGGGTAGGAAAGCGGGGTAGGCGGGTACGAAGTCGGGCCGTGTGAGATCGGGCGTTCCGCCGACGGCGTTGAGGATGTTCGCCGCGAGCGTGAGGTGCAGCATCTCCTCCACGACAACCACGCGAATGACCTGCACGGCGTCCAGGTTCGTACCTGGGTGGATCGAGTAAAGCGCCGTCAGGTAAGGCGGAATCGTCGCGTGCTCGAGTTGCATCGCTGCGTAGAGATACGTGTGCAGCTCGTCGACGGTGGTGATCTTTGGCGAAGCCACGTTCTTGTCCGATCGTTCAGCGCACCGCCACTTCGCGCGGCGCTGTTTCTTTTTGGAGTTGCTGGATGATGTGCTTCGCGCTCCTGAAGCAGAGCGCGGCAAGCGTCAGCGTTATGTTCGACGTGCCGATCGAGGGCATGCTGCCCCCGCCGACCAGATACAGGTTCTCGTGGTCCCACGACCGCTGCTGCGCGTCGACGACGGAGTTGCTCGGGCTTGTGCCCATGATGTGCGTTCCGGCTAGGTGGTTCCCGCCCCGGATCGCGTACCCCTGGCCCTCATAGGTCACGTACCCGTAGTCCTCGGGGTGATTCTGGGTGTAGTCAGCGGCCCCGAGTCGCTGGAAGATGCGACGCGCAAGCTGGCGGCCGAAGGCCACGCCCCGCATCGTGTAGTCGGGGACGCTGTAGGAAATCACGGGGCGCATGTTGTCCAGCGGGTCCCTGTACTGCGGGTCGACGGTGACCCGGTTGCTCGGGTTGGGCAGGACCTCAACCATGAACGCCAACTGCAACTGGCGAGAGATCTTGTCGACCAGCGCGCGGCGCAGAGCCGGCCCGAACAGGTTGTGATCCTCGACGATGTCGATCAGGTCCGTGTACGGTGAACCCATCGCCCACCCCCAGCCATCGTTGTGGATGTCGATGGCGAAACCGGCTTGCCGGCGGCGGAAAGAGCCGCCGCGCAGAGCGACGATTCCTCCCGTGCAGTTGGTCCCGCGCATCGTGCCGGCGATCTCAGGCAGCAGAGCCCAGCTCAGCAGATAGGCGTGATCCATCAGATTGCGCCCGATCAGACCGCTGCTGCTGGGCAGCCCGGAAGCGAGCATCAGGCGGGGATTCTCGATCGCGTTCGCGCGATAGCACGAAGATGCGGCCGCGCACCCTTCCGGTGATGTAAGCGGGCGAGGCGGGATCGCGATACGCCTTGTACTCGATGTGGGCTACTCGTCCGGTGTCCTTGTCGATCTCGACCTTCGAGGCGACCGTCTGTGCCAGGATGTCCACGCGGCCGCTGCTGAACGCCTTGGCCAGCGTCTTACCGGCGTTGTACTTGGCCTGGACGGGACAGAGCGGAACGCAGTTGTTGTTGCCCTGGCAGCGCCCGCCCTGCTTCCACCTGAGAGGTGCTGACGGCGGCCACCGGCACGTACCCCTTGCCGTTGTCGTACGCCGGATTTGGAATGCCGTTGCGTCCCTGGGGAAAAGCCTGCACCTTCAACTCGTACTGCTCGTCGTCGAGCTCGACCTTGGTGCCGTCAACGTCCCGGGCCACGATCTTGTCGAGATAGGACAGCGGCAGCCCCTTCATCGGGAACACGTACCCCGGCCTAAAGCTGATCCCCAAGTACGCCTGATCCTCGACGTCGGCTGACACGCCGATCTCGCGCTCGGCCTCGCGGTAGTAAGGCTCGAGCTGGTCATAGTTGAGCGGCCAGTTCAACCCTTGGCTGAAATTGGTCTGCATCTCGAAGTCCTGCGGGAGCATGCGCAGGGTCTTCCCCTCCCAGTGCATCGTCGTGCCACCGAACACCCTCGTGTAGACCGTGTCAGTCGAGAACGGCCCGTTCTGCACCAGGTAGGCCGAGTGGTCCGGCTGGCCCGGACGGATCTTCTGCGCGTCCGTGCTTCGCGGCATGTCCGCATCGGGGTTGCGGGGATACGGGGACTGGTTGTCCTTGTAGGCCGTGCCGTAGAAGCGCGCCAGATACTCGTTGTATCTGTCGATGGTCATGTCGTCGCCGGGCGCGGCCTCGAGAATCAGAACGCGGTTCCCGGCCGCCGCCAACTCGCTGGCGATGATCGCGCCACTGATCCCCGAGCCCACAATTACCGCGTCGTAGAGGACCTCGCCGGCGGATGCATGATCCGTCCGTCGAGCCGCGCCGCGTGGAAAGATCACTCGTACCCCCTATCCTGGATCGGCTCCAGCACGAAGCCAGTGCATTTTTGCAACCGTCTGACCAGTCAGACGTGGACGGCTGGGACAGACGCCGGCATGCTGACACCGGCGTCCCGTCAAGTCAAACCATCGCACCGCGATCAGCCACGCAATCACGCCAACTCCGTGACCAGCCGCTTGGCCGTGCGCAGCGCCAGCGCCGCCATCGTCAGCGTCGGGTTCGACGTTCCCATCGTGGGAAAGCTGCCGGCGCCGACAAGGAACAGGTTCCTGTGCTCCCATGAGCGCTGGTCCGGATCGACAACCGCCGAACCGGGCGAATCGCCCATGACGTGCGTGCCGGCGAAGTGACCCATACCGTGGTAATGGAAGACTCGGTCACCGTAGCTCACCGACGGGAACCACGTCCCCTCATCCGGATTCGTACAGTCAGTGATCCCCGCGCGGCTGAACACGGCACGGTACACGTCAGTGGCTGCGACCATGCCGGCGAGCGTGTAGTCATCGATCTTGTAGCTGATGACGGGCCGCGGATTGCCCAGCGGATCGACATATCCCGAATCGATGGTGACCGTGTTGTCGGTAGAGGGCAGTTGTTCGACCGCAAGCGAGATGCGAACGTGGCGCGGCAGATTGCTTGCCAGATATTCGTGGAGCCTTGACCCGAACAGGTTCTGCTTGGTGACCGCGTCGGTAACCGTCGTGTCAGGCGCGCCCGTCGTCGCTCTCCAGCCGTCGTTACCGATGTCGAAGCGGAACGCCGCGTGCTCTGAGCGGAACGCCCCGCCGCGCAGATCATCGACGCCGGCTGTCGACAGCGGCCCCCGGTAGGCGCCGATCGGGACCGGCGAGAGTCCCCAGGCGTATAGGCAGGGATGGTCCATGAGGCGCTTTCCGAGCAGTCCACTCGCGCCGCCCAGCCCCGAGGCCAGCATCAGCTTGGCGTTCTCGACCGCGTGCGCGGCGAGCACGTAGGTCCGACCATTCGCCTGGTGGACGGTGTGGCGAGGCGACGCCGGATCGACGTAGCGCTGGTACTCGATGCTCTGGACCGCGCCGCTGACGGCGTCCACGTGGATTTTCGAAGCAACCGCCTGGGCAAGGATCCGCAGGTGCCCCGGGTCGGCCTGGGCCAGCGAGCGTCCCGCGTTGTACTTGGCCTGAACCGGACAGATCGGTGTGCACGCGGTGTTGCCCTGGCACCGCTGGCCAAGGTCTAGCATCCTGGGCTGACCTTCTCCGCGCGCATCGACCGCGCCCACCGGGGCGTAGTCGCCGCGCGGAATCGAGTTACGGGCGGCGGGATAGTTGCGGATCTTCAGCGCGATCTGCTCCGTGCCGAAGGTCACCTCCATCCCGTCGACCGCCGCAGCGAGCATCTGGTCGGAATAACTCGGTGGAATCCGGCGCATCGGATAGTCGTAGCCTTCGGGAAACGTGACCCCGAGGTGAGCCTGGTCGGCGACGTCGGCGGCCACGCCTATCTCCCGCTCCGCCTGCCTGTAGTACGGCTCGAGGTCGCCGTAGCCGAGCGGCCAGTCGCGCCCAACGCCGTACCGCGCGTGCAGCTCGAAGTCCTCCGGAAGCATCCGCAGAGAGACCCCGAGCCAGTGCAGGGTCGAACCGCCCTGCAACCGTGAATAGCTGCTCGCGTACTTGTCGGGACCCTTCTGCACGAAGTAGCCCGTGCCCGACCGCAGGTCGGCCGTGTCCGGCTGAGGGGCGTTCGCGGCCGGCGGCCAGGGGGCCTCAGGGCCCTTGCTCGATGCCGCGTAGAAGTGCTCGAGGTGCCTGGTGTAGCCGTCGAACGTCCACGCTGTGGCCGGTCCGGCCTCGAGCACGAGCACGCGCAACCTGGCGCGCGTCAAGTGCTTGGCCAGCAGCGAGCCGGCGATCCCGGCGCCGACGATGACGACGTCATAGGGCTCGTCGACGCTCATCCGACGCTCCCCTCCGGAGCCGCCGCCCAGGAGCCGAAACCCTGCGCGGCGGAACCCGCAGGATGGGCGCCGGCGGCCAGCCACTGCAGACCGGCTTGATAGGCCGCCGCCGAAATCACATGGTGGTCGTCCAGCGGAGAGGCGCCGTAGGCCGCGCGCCAGTCATCGGGCATTCCGGCCCAGGCGCCCAGATACCACAGGATGATCACATTCCGGGCGACCGGTCCCAGCTTTGGATCGCCGAGGATCTGGGAGGCGAGCGCACCCTCTCGATCGGCTCCCGCCGGCAGCCGCTCGTAAGCCGTAAGAAGTTCGTCGAGCACGCCCGCCGGCAGCACGGCCTCGAGCGCGCGCGAGTACTCGTCGATCATGCCCGTGCCGAGCAGCTGCACGCGATCAAAGCCGGTCAGCAGCGCTGACAGACCCAGAAACGGTTCCGAACGCTCCTCCACGCGGACCATTGAACTCGTCAAACCCCTATCTCCCGTTCCGACGGGACGGACCGTTCCCGGCGAGCAGAACTTATCAGAGACCGTCGCACGTGGCAGCCGAGATCTTCCGCTTCGGAGCCGCTCTCCGTCGCTGTCTGCCTCGCCCGCCAAAGCTCGTGTGATTGAGCAGAATTTGACACCGCCGCTTCGACAATTCAAGCTTGGCACGTGTCCGTCGAGCTGACTGGAACATGGAAGCTGCTCGCCTGGCGCAGAATCGCCGGAGACGCAACCGTCAGCTATCCGCTCGGCGCGGACGCCTCGGGGCTGCTGGTCTACACCGCCAACGGTCGCATGGCCGTGCAGATGGCCGCCGCGAACCGGCCGTCGCTGACGAGCGACGATCCGCTCGGCGGTGACGTCCAGCAGCGCGCCCAGGCTTACTCGACCTGCCTGGCCTACGTGGGTAGTTACGAGGTCCGGGGCGACACGGTGGTGCACCGGATCGAGGAGAGCCTGTACCCCAACTGGTCCGGCGCCGAGCAGGTCCGTCCGTTCACCTACGACGGCACTGAGCTGGTCCTACGCACCCCGGCGGTGGACGGCCCGAACGGCCCCCTAGTCAACGAGATCAGCTGGACGCGCGAGGCGTGACATCGCGGTCTGCGGCCGTCGGCTGCCTGCACGTCCCAGCGACCGTCGACTGCCTCTACGTTCCGGCGACAACCGGAGGGATTTAGTGAGGTTTGGTTAGGTTGAGTGGCATTTTGCGCGCGCCTATTCACCCAGCGTCTCTCCTGTCTCGCTGCTCCCTAGCCATCCGTCCTACCGCGTCCTAGACCCCGAACCGAGGAACGAATCTGATGTCGACGAACCAGTTCGTCCGCGCCCAGACCGCATCACCGCAGGCGACTCTACCCCGGGCCCGGCCCCAAGCGGCGGCCGGGACACCCGATCTGCAGACAGTCGCTCAGCACATGTTCTCGCTCATGCTGCGCAACGTGTCGAGCGACGGCTATCCATTCGCTGATCCCTCCTCGCCAGGCAACTTCTCGAAGCCGGGGTGCGTCATCGCTGCTCCCTCCTATCCGGCCGACACTCCCGGGGTCAACCAGGACTACGTGTTCAACTGGGTCCGCGATGCTGCCATCACCGCGATCGAGCTGGCGGCGGCGAAGATGCCGACGGCCCCGGGCGCGGGCGTCGAGCCGCTGGTCGACTACGTCAACTTTGCCCAACTCTGCCAGAACAACGCCACCCCGACCATGGGCCATGCCGTCTTCACAATCGAGGGCAACGCGCGTCCGTGGTCCGAACAGAACGACGGCCCGGCGATCCAGACGCTGGCCATGGTCCAGGCGTTTGATCAGCTCGACGCCGGCACGCAGGCGACCGCCGTGGCGGTGATGAACAAGAACACCGAGTATCTGCTCGGCGTCTACGAGAACCCGACCACGAACTTGTGGGAAGAGCACTCCGGTTTGTCGTTCTTCGCCCGGGCAGTGCAACTGAAGTGCTTCCAACAGGTCACGGGCAACACCCTCGGTGTGGATGTTCCGGATGGCGTCGCCGGGGCGGTGGAGTGGCTGCAGAACGCGCTGCAAGCTCACTGGAATGGGACGTACTACGTGACGCTTCTCGCCCCGCCGGCTCCGGGCAACGCCAATTCGCCGACGATTCCCCCAGATCAGGGCTACGACCCGAACATCGACATCGTCCAGGCGAGCGTCTATGGCGCCATTCCGTTCACGGACACGAAGCTTCTGGCCACCGCGGGTCAGCTGTGGCGGCAGTGGGCAGACGGTAGCTCTCCGCACGTCTATCAGATCAACCTCGCTGACCGCGAGCTCCGTCTTGGACCGCTGCTCGGCCGCTATCCCGGCGACTTCTACGACGGCGACACGTCCGCACCGGTGCCCGGAGGCCATCCGTGGGCGCTCTGCACGTCTAACTTTGCCGAGCTCTACTACGGCGTCGCCAACGAGATCTCGCGCAGCCAGACCGTGCCGGTCGATGCTATGTCCACGGAGTTCTTCGGCCAGGTCGGAATAACCCCGGCGACCTCAGCTGCCGACGCGGTCACCGCTCTGCGTAACGCCGGTGACGCGATGCTCCAGGCGGTCATCTACCACAGCGACAACCTCGAATTGAGCGAGCAGTTCGACGGCACCACCGGTTACGAGAAAAGCGTCCGGGACCTGACGTGGAGCTACGCGGCGTTTCTGTCGGCTGTCCGCCGGCGCAACGCGGAGGCGGTGGAAGGCTGAGTACTCAGGTCGGTGGGACAAGGACTTTGCCGACGCCGCGGCGACGCAGTGAGGGCACGGTCGTTTCGTTGGCGAACTGCTCGCCGGTGACGCCAGTGACGAAATGCCCGCTTCGGATCAGGCCTCGGGCCTCCAGGCGACGTAGGGCCCAGAGAATCTCCCGCCACGGACCTGCCAGCCGTTCGTTGAGGTAGACGTCGCGGAACAGCACGCCCCATCGCAGCAAGAGCTGCCAGGCCACGGTTTCGGCGAGCTCCTCGGGTTCGTCGATTGGGTGCGCGTTTGGCAGCAGCGTCCAGCGGCCCTCGACAGCCTGGCGCCATGTGCCTCGCCGGCCGCGCGAACCCGAACGGGGGTAGGGTCGCTGGCGGCGGGCGAACCGGGCGCGGGGGTTCAGCAGTGAGCGGACGGCGTTGAATCCGTCGGCCGAGATGAGTCCCCGGGCGACGCCGTCCCACAGGCCTTCCTCGACCTCGGTGGGGAGCTGTTTGGTGATCGTCTCGAGGTCGGAGTGGAACAGGGCGCCGTGTACGCGCAGGGCGTCGAGCACGTCTCGCCCCGACCCGGCGGTGGGTTCGGCCGGCGCCGTGGTCCCGCGGTGGGCCTGCAGCAGCCAGGGCAGATCCTCCCGGAGCATGAACGTGATCGGCGTGCGCCGCGATGGCGTCTTGGCCGCGCCGTGGGGTTTCTCGGCCGCGGAATCGTCAACCTCCTTGGCCGGCTCGAGGACGGACAGCCGACCCCAGACCACCTCGCCTGACAGGCACAGATCGTCGAGCCATTCAGGACGATACGACTCGACCCGTTCGGCGAAGACCTGCTCCCACTTCCCGGCCGGCCACTCGAACCCCTGGAGCTGCTCGATCACCTCGGCCAGCCCGGCGCGGCCGTGGCGCTGGGTCCCGGGGGCGGCATGCCACCATCTCTCAAGGAACGCCTGCCACTCCTCCCGGGTGATCGGACGGACCGCGGCGCGGCGGCGGTCCCGGGTGTAGGCATGGATGCGGGCTAGCAGCCGGCGGGCGCACCACTGCTCACCGCGATCCGGCTCGAACCGGCCGCTCACCACGAACCCGCGTGCACGAAGCGCCTCGAGGGCGATGGCCACCGAAGATCGCGACAGCCCGGTGGCCGCGGCGAGCTCGTCGACGGTGACCGGAGCGCAGACCTCGAGATGGCCCTGGACGAGAATCACTGCTGCGTCGTCGGCAACCCCCGTGTCGAGCACACCGACTACGCCGGGCCGAAGCCGGTGATCGGGGACGAACCAGGCGCCGGGGAACAGGCACTCGAGCTCGCCCCGCCGCTCGGTAGCCCCCCACAGGACGCCGGTAAGGCGAGGACCGCGGACCTCGAAGCACCGTCCGTCCCGCGCCAGAGCTTCGAAATACTCCGCCCACTCCTGCCGAGGGCGAGCAGCGACGAGGGACAGGAGCACATCGTGGAGCTCGTCGGGATTGCGCACGTCCGGGGTCGCCTCGGACCGCACCCGCTCGATCGCGTCTGGGTCGAGTCGACCGAGCTCGCGCGGCTCGACGGGCAGGCCCCGGCGCAGCGGTACCGCTCGCGAGCGGCGCTCGCCGATCTCGGTGTCCTCATCGAGGTAGGTGAACGGGGCGCCATTGAGGATCTCGTGAGCGAGCACGGTGGGCTCGACGGTGTCGACGAAGTGGAGCCGGACGGTCCCTTGCTCGAACCGGCGTACCAGCGCTTTGAGGCCGTCGATGTCCATCGCCTCGTTCAGGCAGTCGCCCAGGGTCTCGCGCACCAGCGGGTGATCGGGGATCTCGATCGGACCGGCCGGGGCGTTGTCCTGACAGGCGGCCAGCGACGGGAACACCGCGGCCATCAGGTCGGCCGCCTCCATGCGCTGGATGTTGAACGGGTTCAGCCGACCGCCCTTGCGACGCAGCACTGCTAGCGAGCGATTGAGGTTCCAGCGCCACCGGGCAGTGAACATGGGACTGCGCAGCACCGCCTGGGAGACCGCGTCCTGCACGTTGTGCGAGCGAAGGAACGCAGGCACGTCCTCGAGCGGGAACGAGTGCTGGGGGCCGAGCGACAGCAGCACGGCGTCGTTGCTGGCCGCCGCCTGGAGCTCGAAATCGAACGTCAAGCAGAACTTCTTGCGCAGCCCGAGGCCGAGCGCCCGGTTGACCCTCGCGCCCAACGGGGCGTGCACGATCAGCTGCATGCCCCCGGTCTCGTCGAAAAACCGCTCGAACACGATGTCCTCGTGCGTCGGGAGCACCCCGCCCAGCGCGGCCCGTCCGGCTCGCAGATAATCGACGACCAAGGCGCCGGCCACGCCGTCGACACCCGACCCCTCCTGAACGAAGCCGATCGCGACCTCCCGCCCGCGCGCATCCAGCCGCTCCGCTACCGCGCTGCGCAGCCGGGACACCTCCTGGGACAGCTCGTCGGTGCGGCCCGGCGCCTCGCCGAGCCAGAACGGGACCGTGGGGTGCTTGCCGGTGGCGTCGCGCACCCGCATGACGCCGTTGGTCACCTGCACGACCTGCCACGGGTGGGTGCCGAGAAGGAACACATCGCCCTGCATCGATTCGATCGCAAAGTCCTCGTTAACGGTGCCGACGAACACGTCGCCCGGCTCCATCACCACCCGATAGTCCCCGGTTTCTGGAATCGCTCCACCCGACGTGAGGCTGGCCAGCTGCGCGCCGCGGCGGCCGCGCAGCCGCCCGTTGACGCGATCGCGGTGGAGATAGGCCATGCGCCGTCCGCGCCCGGTGTCGATGCCCATCGAGACCAGTTCGACGATCTCCTCGAAATCCTCGCGCGTGAGCCGCCGGTATGGCCAGGCCCGGCTGACCAGAGCGAACAGCTCGTCCTCGCCAACACCGTCCTCGCCCCTCGCCGCCGCCTCGGCCACGATCTGCTGGGCGAGGATGTCCAGCGGCTGCTCGGGTGGATGCAGGGCATCGAGGCGTCCCCGCTTGACCGCCGCCAGCAGCGCCACGCATTCCACCAGTTCGTCCCGCGTGGTCGGGTACATGATCCCTCGCGGGACACCGGTGCGGTGATGGTTGGCTCGGCCCACTCGCTGAAGGAAGGTCGCGATGCTGTGCGGCGAGCCGATCTGGCACACCAGCTCGACCGGGCCCACGTCGATCCCGAGCTCGAGCGAGGCGGTGGCAACCAGAGCCCGCAGGTCACCGGCGCGTAGGCGGCGCTCGACCCGCTGGCGGCGCTCGCGCGACAGCGATCCGTGATGAGCGGCGACCTTGTCCTCGCCCAGCCGCTCGCCCAGCTGATGGGCGACGCGCTCGGATAGGTTCCTGGTGTTGACAAACACCAGGGTGGTTCGATGGTTCGCGACGTGAGCGGAGATCAGGTCGAGGAGCTCGTTGAATTGCTCACCCGAGATGGCGGCCTCTAGCTCGCCGTCGGGGAGCTCGAGCGACAGGTCGAGACGGCGCCCGTGTCCGCTGTCAACGATCGTGGGGAGCGGCTCACCGGCCCCCACCAGCAGCCGGGCTGCCGTTTCGAGAGGCTTTACCGTCGCCGACAGCCCGATCCGCACCGCGGGACGCTCGGTCACAGCCCGGAGTCGCTCGAGGGTGAGAGCAAGATGCGAGCCCCGCTTGTCGCGAGCCAGGGCGTGGATCTCATCGACGATCACCGTCTCGACGGTCGCGAGGGTGCCCCGTGACCGCTCGGCGGTCAGATACAGATACAGGGATTCGGGCGTGGTGACGAGGAGGTTCGGGGGCCGGCGGATCATCATCTGCCGCTCCGATGAGGTCGAATCGCCGGTCCGCACGCCGACCGTGATCGGCGCCGGGTCGAAACCCAGCTCCCGGGCGACCTCGGCGATCTCCGCGAGCGGCTCTTCAAGGTTGGTGTGGATATCGACCGCCAATGCCTTCAGCGGGCTCAGGTACACCACCTGAGTAGCGCCCTCGATCGCCTCGCCAGCCTCATGGGCGTGATACAGAGCGTCGATCGCGGCGAGGAACCCGGCGAGCGTCTTACCCGAGCCCGTGGGAGCGCAGACCAACGTGTGCCGGCCTGCGACGATCGCCGGCCAGCCCCCGGCCTGCGCCTCCGTTGGTCCATCGACAAACCGCCGCTCGAACCACACCCGTACCGCCGGATGGAACCGTTCGAGGATTCCGGGCGCACCGGAATTGGTCGGCGACGATGGCAACGAACTCACAGACATCAGTGCATCACACTCCTTCGGCCGCCGCACCGGACCTGGCTGCAGACAGACCATGCAGCGTTCTCTCGTGACCGTCTGCTTGCCGACTCGTATGGTTCTCGACGAGCTCTTGGAGGGGCACGTCGGTGATCGGGAGGTATTGGTCGCCGCGCGCGAACGCGCTGGCGAAGGTTGCGCCACCCCCAACCGCCGACCCGCCGACAGCCTCGCCTCCGGCCCGAGAGCCCCGGCAGCAACGACCTATAGAAGCCCGTCCCGCCCGAGGCTCTCGGTTATCGCCTGCGCGGCTGCCCGAGCGGACAGCTTTGTCGTGTCGATTCGGAGCTCAGGGCTCTCAGGCGGCTCGTATGGAGAGTCGATCCCGGTGAAGTTCTTCAGCTCGCCGCGTCGCGCCTTGCGGTAGAGGCCCTTGGGGTCGCGCTTTTCCGCGACCCCAAGCGGCGTATCGACGAAGATCTCGATGAACTCTCCCTGCTCGAACAGGGATCGGGCCATCTGGCGCTCCGCGCGGAACGGCGATATGAAGGAGACGAGGACGATCAGTGCTGCGTCGAACATCAGCCGCGCGACCTCGGCCACGCGCCTGATGTTCTCGACGCGATCCGCTTCGGTGAATCCCAGATCGCTGTTCAAACCGTGTCGAACGTTGTCGCCGTCGAGCAGGTAAGTGTGGTGGCCGCGGCGATGAAGCTCGCGCTCGACCAGGTTCGCGATCGTCGACTTCCCGGCAGCTGGCAGCCCCGTCAGCCACAGCACCAGCGGGCGCTGATGCAGGCTTTGTGCACGGGCTCGCCGATCGATGGTCATGGACTGCCACGAGATGTTGTGCGCACGGCGTGAGACAAAATGGATCAGTCCCACACCGACCGTGATGTTGGTGATCCTGTCGACGAGGACAAACCCGCCCGTCTCGCGGTTCTCCCGGGGATCGAACGTAATCGCCTCACCCAACTCCACGCCACACACGCCGATCTCATTCGTCTCGAGCCTGGTCGCGGCCAGATGCTCGAGAGTGTCCACGCTGACCTTGTACTTCATCCGGGCAATCGTTCCCGTAACTGCCTGGCCCGCTAGTCGCAGCAGGTAGCCGCGACCCCGCAGCATCGGCTCCTCAGCCATCCAGATGATTGTGGCCTCGAACTCGTCTGCCACGACCAGCGGCTGATCGCTGTGCGCGGTCACGTCCCCGCGCGTAACGTCGAGCTCGTCGATGGTCACCGGGATCGAGCGGTGGCTAACTGCCACGTCGCCGTTGCCGTCATAAGCCACGACCCGCTCGACACGTCTCTCTCTGCCCGAAGGCGCTGCCACGATCTGGTCGGCCGGGCGGCTGCCGCCACTGGCGATGGGTCCCGCGTACCCGCAGAAGTCGTGATCGCGACGATTGACCCATTGAGCCGGTAGCCGCGAGGGAGCGTCCCGCATGTGTGCCTGATCGACCTCCACGGTCTCGAGGTAGGCCATCAGCGTCGGCCCGTTATAGCCGGCCATCCGATCGCTCTTGGCGAGGACGTTGTCGCCCGTCAGCGCCGAAACAGGAATGCACGTGGTACGCGCGAGGCCAATCTGTCTGGCGAAATTCCGGTACTCCTCCTCGATCTCCCGGAAACGGCGCTCGGAATAGCCGACCAGATCCATCTTGTTGACGGCAAGCGCGACGTCCTTGATGCCGAGCAGCGCCACGACCAGGCTGTGTCGGCGCGTCTGCGTGAGTATTCCCTTCCGTGCGTCGACGAGGATCACCGCGCAATCGGCGGTCGATGCCCCGCTGATCACTTGGCGCGTGTACTGCTCGTGCCCTGGCGCGTCTGCGACGATGAAATGGCGGCGGTCAGTGGACCATTGCCGGTAGTCGATCTCGATCGTCATGCCTTGCGCACCGTCCGCCGCCAGGCCAGCCAAGACCAGAGCGAAGTCGAGACCCTCGTCCCGCGTACCCCCCGCCTCGCAGTCTGCTTCCGGACTTGGTAGCTGATCGGCGACCAACGCGTGCGACTCGTACAGCACGCGTCCCATCAGCGTGCTCTTGCCGTCGTCGACGCTTCCGCACATGACCAAGCGCAGGAGCGTCTTGTTGTCGTAGGCAGTGAGGTGGGATCGCATGTCGTTGGCACCGGCCGTCGAGCTGGCAGCCGGCCCTCCGTCGCCCGGCGACGCAGAAGCGATGGGCCGTCTCATCGTCCTAGCCTTTCGCCGACACGCGCCGCTTGGTTCGGGGTGACCAGTACCTGTCAGTGCTTACCCATCAAAGCGGTCCTTGTCCCGAAGGCCAGGATAAGTGACTCCGGCAGAGCGTTGCCATTTGCCGTCGAAAAGTAGCTATTGCGTCGGTATGGGTGTGAAAACTTGTGCGGTCATTCTCGCCTCCCGCCAAACATGCTAATTTCTGATCATTCACAGCGGTCGCTCATCGTTCATTCTGAAGATCTGCGTCCCATCGGATCGGGTCGTTTTCAGAGGCTCATATTTTTTCGCGGCCATCAAGGTCCACGCGGCCAAGATTTCCACCGCGACCCTTGGACACACGTTCATGGGTTCTTGACTGGCGTGGCGTAAGCTAACTTGACGTGTGTACCTCGCCATTGCGGAGAGCCTCGTGGTGACCTGTGGCCCGTACAACGTGCGGGTCAACAGGCGGATCACACGCCACTTCGAGTCTCCTGGCGCCGCACCCTCTTGGCCCTTTGCACGCCCCGCTCGACGAGCCGGAAATGAGCTATGTCTGGTGTCGGCTCGGCCGCCTGGCTTCTAGTGACGAGAAGCGCCGACCGCGGCCTTCCCCCGTCCTCCTATGAGGACTCCTACGTCCAACCGGTCATGGTCCGCGGTCGTCGATCGGTGCGGTGGCGAAGTCCGGACGCTGGCGAATGAACGAACCGCTGTCCGCCGACGATGTGCTGTCCGCGGGGACCGCTGAGACCGGACTGAATGATTACGGCGACCGGGGCTTCATCGAGGGCCTGACGGTTCTCACCGACTCGCTGCGCTCCGACGCTCGGCTCAACCGGATGGGCCGCATGATGTTGTCGCGCGACCTCGTGCGGATGCTCACCAACCGGCTGCGGTTTCAGCGCGACCTCGCCCGACATTCCGAGATCCTCGAGGAGGAGATCCTCGCGCCGATCATCATTACCGGGCTGCCTCGTACCGGCACGTCTAAGTTGCAGCGCATGATCTCGGCCGATCCCGGTGTGCAGCGGCTAGACGTGTGGAAGCTGTTCAATCCGGCGCCGTTCCCCAGCGAGCGTGTCGTTGGTCCGCAGGGGCGGATCAACTTTGCTCTCGTCGTCGAGCGGGTGCTCGCGACTCAGTTCCGCGATTACATGGCGGCACACCCCACCGAGGCCCTCGAGCCGGACGAGGAGGTGCTCCTGATGGAGATGTCCTTCGAGTGCGTCGTGTCATCGTTGAAGAGCCGCGCGCCGCAGCACCGTGCGTTCGTGGAATGCCGCGACCCGCGGCCCACCTATGAGTACATGCGCGCGATGCTTCAGTACCTGCAGTGGCAGGACGGTGGCGGGCGCGGACGCCCGTGGATCATGAAGTCGCCGGTGCACATTGGCAACCTGCCGACACTGCTCGATGTCTTCCCGGACGCGACCGTCGTCCACTGCCATCGCGACCCGTGGGTCGCGGTCGTGTCGTTCGCCAGCCTGGTGGAGGCCAGCCGTCGGATGGGCAGCGACGACGTCGACCTCGAGGAGATCGGCGCCGACATGCTCGACTTCCTCTCGGGCCAGATGCAGCGCAACATCAAGCATCGCGCCCAGGTCGACGAGGAGCGAATCATCGATGTGCCTTACGAGCGGATCCGTGACGATACTGAAGCGGTGATCGAGAAGATCTACTCCCGCGTTCGCCGTGAGCTGACAGCCGACTCGCGCGACGCTATGCGTGCATACGCCGCGCGGCGCCGCGAGGGACACTTCGGCAGGCACGCTTACACCGCGGACCGCTACGGTCTCGATCGCGGACAAATCGAGACCGCGTTCGCGGACTACTCAGAGCGCTTCGCGCCGCGGGGGCACGGCATGACACCTCACGTGTGAATCCCTGTCGGTGATCGCGGCTGACGGGCTTGCCCTCGAGCGAGCTTCGAACCCCGCCGACCAGGAGCCGGACGGCGCAAGTCGGGGTGGGGACAGGCCATGAGCACGGGCCTGGAACTACGCACTCGACATCAGTCGAACCTCCTATCTGCGTGTTCGCTCGTCAGTGTGCGACCTCGCGTCGCAACCGCGTTGGAGGACAAGATCCTCCAGCGGGCGGTGGTCGAGGTGCTGAACGCCATCTACGAGACGGACTTTCTCGGGTTCTCCTACGGGTTCCGGCCGGGACGCAGCCCGCATGACGCGCTGGACGCGCTGCCGCCGGGATCGTGGGCAAGAAGGTGAACTGGATGCTCGAGGCTGACATCAGCGACTACTTCACGAGCCTCGACCAGTCGTGGCTTCTGAAGTTCATCGAGCATCGTGTCGCGGACAAGAGGGTCCTGCGGCTGATCCAGAAATGGCTGAGCGCAGGAGTGATCGAGGACGGGTCCTGGACAGTCAGTGATCAAGGCACACCGCAGGGAGCGTCGGCGTCGCCGCTGCTCGCCAACGTGTACCTCCACTACGTCCTGGACCCCTGGGCCGAGCAATGGAGACGCCGGCACGCGCGCGGTGACGTGATCATCGCGTGCACTACGGCGACGACTTCGTTGCGGGCTTTGAGCATCGTGATGACGCCGAGCGCTTCCACGCCGATCTGCGCGAGCGGTTCGCGAAGTTCGCGCTGGAGCTGCACCCGGAGAAGACGCGGCTGATCGAGTTCGGGCGGCACGCCGCCCGGGATCGCAAGGCGCGTGGCCTGCGGCGGCCGGAGACCTTCGACTTCCTGGGCTTCACGCACTGCTGCGCGAAGAACCGGAAGGGCGGTTTCCTGCTACGGCGCACCACGATCAAGCGGCGGATGGCGGCGAAGCTGCGCTCGGTCAAGACAGAGCTGATGCCGACGTCGGCATCTCCCGATCCCGGATCAAGGAGCGTGGCTCGCGAGCGTCGTACGCGGACACACCGCCTACTACGCCGTGCCCGGCAACATCGACGCCGTGACGGCGTTCCGCACCCAGGCGACCAGGCACTGGTTCAAGGCGCTACGACGCCGCAGCCAGCGCCACCGGCTGAGCTGGGCGCGGATGAATCGCCTCTCGGTCCGATGGCTCCCACCCGCCC
Organism: uncultured Solirubrobacterales bacterium; assembly: GCA_963837385.1. Lineage (GTDB taxonomy): Bacteria > Actinomycetota > Thermoleophilia > Solirubrobacterales > Solirubrobacteraceae > Palsa-465. Next base: position 63,330 of record CAWIMZ010000009.1, on the reverse strand, counting down.
GCATCATGCATCCTTGGCCCGACGCGCGCTTTGACGCCAGCAGAACCCAAGGGAGGAGCCCAGTGCGCTAACAGTGCACGCTGGGATCTGCGCGGGGGGCCTCCAGCAACGGCGGTCCCTACCGCGATCCGCGGCGTCAGGTCAGATGCCCGCGAGCCGAGAACACGTAGATGCCTTTCTCGGTGTTGAGCTCTAGGGAGTCGATCGCGACCTGCGGGCTGCTGAACAAGGTGAAAGACGGCAGCAGGGGCACGTTCGGGACGAGCACCATCTTTCCCCCGACGGCCTCGAGGAGCGCGGACGCGCTGAGCGTGTGGCCGAGCACGTTCAGGCTCGCCGAGACAACCAGCATGTGTGAGCTGCTGCCGACGGTCGTCAGGCTGATCCCGGCCGGGAGCGCCGCCTGGATCTCCGCGGGGGTGATCGCCGCGCTGCCCACAAGCTTCGCGCCGCGCTTGCTCAAGGAGACGCTCTCCAGGTGCACCCCGTTCGGCGTGAACATTTGCGCCACCGACGCGTCGGCGTTGGTCGTCGACCTGAGCTGTGCCAACAGGGGTGGGACGCTCGCCTGCTGACGAGCGTGCAACGTTCCAATGTGCATGTTGACGTCGTCGGCGCGGCCGAAGAGGAGTTCGATCGCCGGCGACGCTCGGACGGAGACGCTCACGTCCGACGCGAACGGTGTGAGATTGTCCCTTAGCCGGCCGGCGACGAGTCCGGGGAGGAACGCCTGGCTGGCAGCGAGCACGGCGATCGCCGCGGCGAAGACGACCAGCGCCGCGATCCGCGCCCGGCGGGCGGGCGCCCAGCGCCGGGCGGCCGCGTGAGCGCTCATTCGTAGCTCACCGCCTCGATGATATTCATCACTGCCGCACGCTGTGCTGGCAGCACTGCGGCCACCAGACCGCAGAACACGCTGGCCACGGCTACGACGATGCTCACCGTGACGGGCGGCCGGAAACTGATGCCGGACAGACCGGAACTCACGCCGTGCACGTAGAAATAGCCGATCGCCAAGCCAACCACGAGACCGATCGCCGCTCCGGCCACGGTCAACAGTACGCTCTCGTCGGTGACCATGCGCCCAACGGACAGCCGGCTCGCGCCGATCGACCTCAGCACGCCAATCTCGCGCGTACGCTCGAGCACGCTGATGGTCATCGTGTTCACGACGCCGAGCAGGCTGACGATGATCGCGACGAGCATGATCGCGTAGAAGATCGCGAACACCTGATTGGTCTGAGTCTCGATCTGATCCTTGATCCCGGCGTTCGAGAGGGCCGTCAGATTCGGATAGGTGCGCTGCACCAGCGCCTGTAACTCATGCTGCACGGCAGGTCGGTCGGCGCTGGACCGTGCGAGCACGTCGATCTGCGAGTACCCGTCGATGCCCGTGAGCTTCCGGAAGGTGCTCAGCGACATCCCGATCTGCTGGTCCTCGAGCGATGAGCCCGAGACCACGCCCGCAACCGTTGCCTTCATGTTTTCGCCAGGGCCCTTGAGACCGATGCGATCCCCGGCGACGACGTGCGACCGTCGCCACAGCTGACCGCCAACGGTGACCTCGCCGCGCGCGACTTTGGCGTAGACTGCCGGTGCGGTCTGGCCGATGAAGTTCAAAGCAGTTACGCGCGCGCGCACGCGCGGATCGTAGCCAAGCGCCTGGTAGTCGCCGCCCTTGAAGCCATTGGACACGAGCAGCAACCCGACGCCGGTGGCGAGCGTGACGTCACGCTGGGATGCAATGCGCTGCACGACTGCGGGGCTGGTCGGCGTGGTCGTGCCCGAGCCGCCCTGGCGGAAGTTCGCGGGCTGCACGGTCAAGTCCGTGAGTAGTTGCTTGTTGAGCTGATCGGAGATGCTGCCGATCAGGCTCGCGCCGAGCGAGCCGATCGTGGCAACGAGTGCGACGCCGATCATGAGCCCCGACGCGGTGGCGGCTGTGCGCAGCGGGTTGGCGCGCGTGGAGTCCGCCGCGAGCCGACCCTCGATCGGCGTTACCAGGCGAATCGGTCGGGAGAGCACGCGCACGAGGTAGGGGATGGTCAGCGGCGCGACGATGACGACCCCGCCGAAGAGCAGGACGATGCCCGCGATTCCGATCACGTAGGTCTTCAGCGGCAATGCTGTGGCCGCCGCGAACATATATACGCCCCACAGCCCGAACGGAACTGCGATCACACCCGCGACCAGGCGGCGGCGGCGATTCAGCCCAACGGCGCCGTGCTCGGCCAGTACCGCCTGGATCGGCGCGATACGGCCGGCCACGAGCGCCGGGCGCAGCGCGCCGACCACGGTCGCCACGACGCCGGCGAGCGGCGCCAGGATGAACGCGACGAGCGGGTGCTGAAGTGAGCCGATCGGATAGTTGACGGCCTGCACGAGGAGTCCCATCAGATGGGCGAACATGAACCCGATCGCGAGGCCGAGTGGGGCGCCGACGAACGAGAGCAGCAGCGCCTCGAGCAGGATCGAACGCGTGATCTGCGGGCGCGAGGCGCCGACGGTCCGCAGCACGCCGATCTCGCGAGAGCGCTGAGCGACCGTCATATTGAAGGAGTTCAGGATCAGGAACGCGCCAACGAACGCCGCCATCGCTCCGAAGAAGTCGAGGATCGAGTTAAACGCCTTCAGCTGGTTGTTGACGTCGCTCGTGCGCTGCGACGGCGACGTGACCTCTATGTTGGAAGGCAGCTTGCGTCGGAGCGCCTGCTGCACAGCAGACACGCTGAACGCGGATGAGACCTGCACGTCGACCTCGCTGTAACCCGAGCTGATCGCGAACAGCGATCTCGCCCGGCTCAGCGGAATCGACGCAAACCCCTGGCCGCCCGACTGCGCGTCGCTTCCCGACTGCGTCAGCCCGACGATCTTGAACGAGTCGACGCCGCTCGGCGTTGCGAGCTTGACCGTCTGTCCAACGTGGAGCCCGTGACGCTGCGCGAAGTCGGAGTCGATGTCGATGCTGTCCGTGGCGCTGATTCGCTGCCCGGAGGGCAGCGCCCGCGCGGTCAGGTCCGAGACCTTCGGGTTGACCCCGACGACGGTGAGCTGGTCGTCCTGCGCGGTCGACGCCCTGCCGTTCTTCAGCACCGACAGGACCGACTGGATGTCGGCCGTCGCGACCTTCACCCCAGGCGTGTCGCGCACCGTTCCGACCACGGACGGCTTGAGCGTGCCCTCGCCACTTGCGCCGGACACGACGAGGTCGACCTTGCCGTAGACCGACGAGTAGAGGTCACCGAAGCTCGTCGACCAACGTCTTCGAGAGCGACAGGACAGCGAAGATCAGGCCGACGCCGAGGGCGATGCCGATCACGTTCAGGGCCGCTCTCGGCTTATGCGAGAGGATATTGCGGGAGGCGATCCACCAGAGCAAGGCAGGCTTCCCTCAGTCCTCGGTCTGCGCCAGTGCCGAGAAGTACTCGACGACGCGGTCCTGGTCACCGCCCAGCACCTCGCCGGCCATCAGGCCGTCGCGCAGGAACACGACACGGGTCGCGCGGCTAGCCGCGACGGGGTCGTGCGTGACCATCAGGATCGTGTGGTTAGACTCCGCTCGCAGGCGACCCAGTAGGTCGAGCACGACCGCGCTGTTGCGGGAGTCGAGGTTGCCCGTCGGCTCATCGGCGAGCAGCATCTGTGGGTTACGCATGAGCGCGCGCGCGATCGAGACGCGCTGCTGCTCTCCCCCGGACATCTGCGACGGCAGGTGGTCGCGCCGCGCACTGAGGCCGACGAGGTCGAGCAACTCGCGCGCGCGGTCTCGTAACTTGGACGCCGGCTCTCCCGCGATCAGGGAGGGCAGCATCACGTTCTCTTCCGCGTTAAGCGTCTTGAGGAGGTTGAGGAACTGGAAGACGAAGCCGATTCGGTCGCGACGCAACTGCGTCTGCGCGTTGTCGTTCAGTCCCGCGTAGCTGACGCCACCGATCTCGACCGTTCCCGAGCTCGGCGCTTCGAGCGCCCCGAGGATGTGCATGAACGTGCTCTTGCCCGAGCCCGACGGCCCCATCACCGCGACGAACTCCCCGCGCCGGATCTCGAGGTCAATGCCCTTGAGCGCCTCGACGCTGGTGGCACCCTCGCCATAAGTCTTTGTTAGGCTCGCGACCCGAACGGTGATTGGTTGCGACGCGGGCACGGATACCGGCTGTAGCAACACTGTCTGCTCGACCAGCGGCGCGCGGGCGGCAGGCTGCGTGACAGCCGCCGGCACGCTGGGGCTAAGAGTCCGCGTGTCGGTGCGGCCGTCCGTCGCGTCGCCGCCACGACCGTCGGCGGCGTGGGTGCGGCAACCGGTGGCTGCGCCGGCGTGGGACCGAGCGGCGCCGAGGCGCTGGCGGGATGCAGTAGCTCGGGAGCGTCGACCAGTCCGGCTGCGATCGCGTGCACGATCGTGTCGCCGCGCCCGCCGGCCGCCGGGCTGGGGTGATGCAAACCGTTGCGGCTCGCCAGCGGCACCTCGGCCGGGTGACCGGATGTCGATTCGGTCTCACGTGGCGCTCGCCCAGACGCCTGCGCGTAGTTGAACGACTGAGCCGCGCCAGCGCCGTCCTCGCTCGGCCTTCCGTGGCCGCGGGCCTGTTGCTCCACCTTCAGGACCGTGCAGACTCGTGGCATCCCGAGCTCCAGCGGAATCCGGTGCAGCTCGGCTGCCAGCGCGAAGATGTCATCGAGCGGGCCATCCAGCGACGCCCCCAGGTCGCGAACCGACACGCTCACCCTCTGCTGTGCGGCGAGCCGTTGGTGGATGGCGGCCAGAACGCCGCTCGTTGCAGGATCCGAGCTTCCAAGCCCGATGACGGTCAGCTCTGCCGTTGCAATCTGCATGGGACCCCGCGGTCGTGGAGGTGAGCGATCATAGGAAGTCGGCGCGGACGCCCCAGGCATCGAATTCGGCCGCGACGCGCTCCCGCAAGGTTCCCGCTGGGCCGAGGAGCGCCGGGTCGGCAACGAAGCTCAGCGTCGACGTCTCATCGTGACGCCCGAAGGTGCCGGTGATGTCGGTCCGCGATGGCGTCGCCACGAGGAACATGTCAGTCGCCACGTGCTCTCCGATGACGCCGATGTGTGGGGGCATCGGGCCGACGTTGGACGCGACGCCGTCGACATCGGACTGCACCCGCAGCGCGACCCGGTGAGCTATCGGGTTCGGCAGCAGGTGCATGGCGTCAACCATGCCTTGCGGACGGTTGGATGACACCTGTTGAAACTGGGCGACCGCGGTCTCGATTGCGACGCTTGTCGCCGCGCGCACACTGCCGAGGTCGCCGTAACTCGGCGCCCCCGGCTCGAGTTCGACGACCGCCGCGATGATGGTGTTCTTGGTGCGGTCCGCGGCTGAGTCTGAGAGCTGGGAGAGGAACGGGCTGAGGTCGATTGGCAGCAGCAGCCGGAGTTCGCGGTCATTGACGGCACCACGGTCGTCGACCTCGCCACGGGCCTGTCGCGCCGTGCGGATGAGATTCCCGAGTATCGCGAGGAACAGCGTGTTGCTCGACCCCCCGTGGGCAATCGCGACGCGCTTCCAGTCCTCGTGCAGCACGCGCGCGAGTGCGATCACGCGGCGACTGGAGAGCGCGCCAACGCGTGACCTGCGCCGCCGCAGAGCCTCTACGGTCGGCTTCAGCAGCGCCAGCTCCTCACCGTGCCGTGCCGGCTTCCACAACGCGACGGCCGCATCTCGCCCAAGCCGCAAGCTGCCACGGACCCCGCTACGCAGGCGGACGCCGACGTCGCTGAACTCGTCCAGCGTGGCGGGGCGCTGAACGGGGGCTTTCGTCTCCGTCTCGGACGCCCAGACCTCGCGCGGAGCGAAGACCGAGTACAGCATGCTGCGCGCGTCGCCGAACGCGTGGTTGGTCCAGTTGATCACCATCATTCCGCCGTCTTCGGTGGGCACGGCAAGGAAGCGCCAGCCGTGGTTGCGCAGCGGATCCGGCTGTTGGCTGATCTCGTCATCGATGATCTCCGCGAGCTCGGCGTCGCTGACCGGCTCCGGCCGTACGCGAAATGCCCACGCCGGAACCTCGGTTGACGGCGTCCACCGCGGGCGCGCTCCGGGTACTGCTGCGCGGACGACACGGCGGCCCATCCCAAACGGATTGGAGATGAGGTCGCGGGCATGTTCGTCGAGAGTCTCGCGCGAAATGACCGTGTCAAAGCGCTGGATGAGCCCGAGACACGGCGGGTGCAGGCGCGACCGGCTGGCGGTGATGTACATCGCTGCGTGATCGTCTAGCGGTAGGTTCATCGTAATCCCTCCGAAATCCATTTCGTGTTTGATGAACGGCGGGGCAGCTGTCGCATCTCACATCACAACGTCGCGCAGTCCCCACGCGGCGAGCTCCTCGGCAAACCAGTTCCGCAGATCCGCGTCCCTCCCCATCCTGGTGGGATCCGTCACGACGCTGATTGACACCTGGTCCCGGTAGCGCAGCAGCGCGCCGAGCGCTTCGTTGCCGATCGGGAAACCTAGCATCACAACGTGCGAAGCCTGGTGCGGACCTAGTCGCAGCATCGCCGGCGGTAGCTCGCCAACGTTGGACACACAGCCGTCGAACGACACGGCGGCGCGGTAAGCCGCGTACAGTGTGACCCGCTCCGGCAACAATCGCGCGACGTCGGGAACGCCGCGGATCGTCGGAGCAGTCGCCGCGTCGGCTGCGAGCGCTGCCCGCGTGCGTGCTCGGGTCTCGCGCAGATCGCCGCGAGCGGGCGCGCCGCCGGGGAGCACGAGGTTTGCCGTGGTCATCGTCATCTCGGCGGACACACCCGCTCCCATCCGCGCGCTGCGGTCGATGTCCCGGCGGCGAGTCAGGTCAATCGGGAGTACGAGTTGCAACGGGCGCGCGCTCGGGCCGCCGCGGGCCTGGCGGGCGCGGCGCAGGAGGTTCGCGGTCACCGCGGTTATGAGCGTATTGGCCGTCCCACCCCAGGTGGCCGCGGTCTCATCCCAGATCTGTGCAGGCATGAACGCGAACGCCGCCACGCGATGGTCGGACAGTGGCAGACGAGTGCGGTCGCGTCCGCGGGGCGGCTGGATCGCCGCGTAGCCGTCGAGCCGCGTTGTCGCTCGTCGGCGCACCTCGGCAGCCTCGGCTGCCATCGTCCGAAATTGCGATGGCGAGAGACCTTGGAATCCAAGTGTGAACCGCTCACGTAACCCGTGCAGCTCGGCTCGCATCGTGTAGTCGTTTGCCGGATCATCGAAGCGCAGCCCGGTGGTCCCGAACGTCGGATCCTCCGAGTCGCCGGCGTAGATCGCTCCGACGAGCCCGCGCGCGATGCCGAACAGGTGGTGCACCACGACGAGCAGGACCGTGTCCCCAGCATCCGTGTGCGTGGCGGCAACATGCCAGCCGGTGTCATACTCGGGATCCAATCGAACGCCGAGCTGCGCGTCGATCCACGCGCTCAGCTCGTCGCCCTCACCGAGTACCGAGCTCGAGAAGACGACGCGCGGCGCCGCCGTCGAAGCCCGCCAGCGAGGACGACCGCCCGGGAGCCTGGCGTGAGCGATGCGGCGGCCCAGGCCGTACGGAGTGGAAGCCATGCGCTGCGCCTCGGCTTCGATTGCCTCGCGGTCGATCGGCTCGGGGAAGCGCAACAGCCAACCCATGTGCGGCAGGACGTTGCCCATCCTGCGCGTGCGACGCCTTCCGCCCCGGAGCGCCAGCGTTCCCCACTCGACAAGCGGGATCTCGGCGCGATTCTGAGACGTGCGGCCAGCCGCCCCAGCTGACCCGTTTTGCTCAGGCGGTACCTGCGGCTCGACGACCGGGCTGCCGACGATACGCTCCGTCATCACCATACCTCCGCTTCGATCTCCCACTGGTCGAGCTCGCGCGCAAAGCGCTCCCTCAGGCTGGGTCCTGCCCCCAGGCGACTCGGATCGGCGACGATTCCAAACGTCAGGAGCTCGTCGAAGATGCCGGTCGTGACGCTGATGTCGCTGCCGAGCGGGAACGCGACCGCGAACACGTCCGAGGCCACGTAGTGGCCGAGGCGATTCATCCCCGGCACGAGTCGGCCCATCGCCGAGACCGCCCCATCGAAGCGCGCGTGCACGTTGATGACCGCACGGACGGTGAGCGCATCCGGGAGCAGGCGCATCGCATCGATCATTCCCGGCGCGACCGGCACCCGCCCTGTGGCGGCGACCTCGGCGCGGGCTGTCTGGATCGCCCGCCGGCACGCCTCCCTGACCTCGGCGAGGTCGCGGTACACGGACAGCCCGCCTGAGATGACGACCTCGGCGCTCGTCAGCTCCGGTGACTCCATCGTGGCGTCGGGCGCGCTGGCAACCGAGCGATCGGTGAGGTCGACCGGGACGATGATCCGTAGCGGCCGAGAAGTATCACCTCCGCGGGCGCGGCGCGCCTCACGCAGCAGATTGGCGGTCATCGCCACCTGCAGCGCGAGTCCCGTGCCGCCGTTGCGCAGCGCTGCCTCCCCCCAGGCATCTAGCCTCACCGTTGCCAACGCCGAGACGCGTCGAGTGGAAGGCTTGCCGCGACTCGCGTCGCGATCGAGCAGCGCGTTCAGCGGACGGCGCAGCGTGGCCGTCTCGCCGTGCGGGCGCCGACGCTGCGGCCCGGGGAGCGACTGCGTACCGAGGCGCGCGAGCCCGACCATGCCGGTGCGGACACGCCGCAGCATATCGACGAACTCGGCACCGAGGTCGTGCTCCGGCGCCGATCGGGGCCCGTGTCCAGCACGTGCTTCCCGTTGCTGCTCGGTGCGACCGCCTGTGGGCCCTGATCTCCCCAGATCGACATCGCGATGTCCCGACCGGTTCCGTAGAGGTGGTTCATGACGAGCGCGACGAAGGTAAATCCGTCGAAGCGAATCGTGGCTAGATGCCAGCCCGCCTGCTCGAGCGGGTCCTCACGCACGCTCATCTCGTCCGCGAGCCAGGTCGCGAATGCCGAAGCGTCGACTGCGTCAGGAGCGCTCGAGATCGGCGGAGGCTCGGGATTGGCCCGCCATAGCGGACGTGCGCCGGGCACCTTCGGCATCATCAGGCAACGACCGAGGCCAAACGGATGGGAGGCGATGCGGTGCGCCTCCGTCTCGATCGCGGCCAGCGGGATCTCACCTGGAAACCGCCGCACGAGCGCGATATTCGGCAATACACGCGTATGCCGCGTCGCGTACAGCAGAAGCGAGCCGAGGTCGGCCAGCGGCACCGTGGCCGGCGGCTGCACTGCCCGCCAACCGCTCAAACCCTCGGGAAACGCCGCAGTGCGGGCTCCCGGGCCGCCGCGCGTGCCGTTCTTCCTATCGACCGCGGCGGCGACACCGGATTCCGCGGAACCGGGACTGGCGCCGCCTAAATCCTCCGCGACCACCCGTTGCCCACGGACACGTGTCTCGCTGACCCTTCGAACTTCCGCCTTCCGATACATCATCGTTCCTTGCGGGCCAGCCGCGTAACTGCGGCTCAACCCCCTGAGACAACCGGTCACTTCTATCCCCCGTTGTTCACTCATCGCAACATAATCCAAGTCTTCTCAAAGACACCGATGTGGCTCTGCTCACAACTTCTGGGTAGGCCCCGCGGAACTTTGGTTCGGCCGCCTGAAGACAAGGCGCGCACGATACCCCCAACAGTTCCCACCCCAACTGCATAGTACACAGGACCGTCAGGCTACGCCCGGACGGTCAGCAACCTATCAACGTGTGTCGAACAATCGCGGTGTAAATCTTGGCCAAGGGGATCTGGAGAACTCCGGCCCTCTGAGACGATCCCACACAAGATTGTCGGAATAACGAGCTTTACCCAATCTTGGGCAGGAATGAAAGCACACGTTTTACACACCCATACCGACGCACTAGTTCGACTTGGTCCGCAGAAGTCGTGATTCTGTGACCTATCTCACGGATTGTGGTCGGCCAAGCAAGTAACAGCGCTGATGGCGTCTACGCTCGACATCGCAGCAAGCGGCATGTGTTATCAACGTGTGTCCAACAATCGCGGTGGAAATCTTGGCCGAAGGGAGCTGGAGAAATCCAGGTCTCTGAGATGACCCACGCAAGATTGTCAGAGTAATGATTGCGAAGCTAAGGCAAAACACAGAGAGCTTTCGAAACATCTTGCGCCTGCCCGAGGAGCTAGTCGAGCAGGTCGGGCGGGCTCCCGCCGTGAGGTGTGGGGCGAGCACTCGCTCGTGACGTCAAAGCCGTCTGCCGCGGTCGGCGACGGAATCATTAGCGACTTTCCAATCTTTGCTCATGAGATGATCGGCGGCAAGAAGACAGTTCGGTCGTCGCCGAGTTCGAGAGTGACTTTCCGCACTAGGTCCCAAATGCCTTGGAATCCGTGGCGACCGAGCTCGGTCTTTGTTGTCGGCCAACCGATGTGACCTCCGCATCGAGGCAAATGATCTCGGTGCGGCTGGGTTCAGCTTCGTGACATAGGTCACCTGGTTAACGACAGGGCTCGCGCGGTTCCTACTTGCGTAACACGATCTACACAGCGACATATACCAGACGTTTGCGCGTGTAACATCGGCAAAGCTGCGGAAGCGTGAGCAAAGCTAGCGCCCGACACACATCCGTAGGTATCTTGCGTGCTCGCGGCGCATGACTTTTGCGTGCTGGTGTCGTCTTGTAGGCCCTGTGGCCAAAGATCTTTACTGTGATTTGCGACACGTGGATTTGACGAGTGATTGATTGACTGGTAGCTTGCCGGTCGTGCAGCTTGGGGGCGCGCTGTGAATGGTGTGTCTTTGGGGGGGCGGGCCGAAGTGACGGGGCATACACGTAGGGAATCCTTTATCTATCGAAAGTGGCTGTGAACAGATGCGGGATGTAGCGATCGTTGGTGCGTCCGTGGCGCCGGTGCAAAAGCGGGCGCCAAGCATTCGGGAGTTGGCGCTGCGGGCGAGCGCCGACGCGCTCGCGGACGCGTACGTCGAGCGGGTCGATGCGGTCGTCGTCGGTTCGATGGCGAGTGGAGAGTTCACGGGTCAGCACCATCTCGGCCCTCTCGTCGCCGATCAGCTTCATCTGACCCCGGCGCCAGCCGTGCGGGTCGAGGCGGCGTGTGCGTCGGGCAGCGCCGCGTTTCATGTGGCGCACATGGCGATCGCGGGCGGCATGTACGACAGCGTGCTCGTCACTGGCGTTGAGCGGATGAGCGGCGTGTCCACGGCGGTGGCAAGCCGGATCCTCGCGGGCGCGGCCGATTACGAGTACGAGGCTGAGCAGGGTGCGAGCTTCGTAGGGCTGAACGCGATGTTGATGCGCCGCTATCTTTGCGACTTTGGCGTTGGCCATGCCCAACTGATTCCATTCGCGGTCAATGCCCATCGCAATGCAGTGACCTCACCTCATGCACTTCTGAGAGTGCCCGTCGGCGTGGAAGAGGCGTTGGCGTCGCGTCTTGTGGCGGACCCGATTCGGTTGTATGACTGCAGTCCTATTTGCGACGGCGCGGCTAGCGTCGTGCTGGCGGCGGAGGAGCTCGCGCAGGATTACGGCGACGCTGTTTGGGTGCGTGGGTCGGGCGTCGCTACGGACACGATGAGCTTTCACGATCGTTCGGATCTGCTGGCCCTCGAGGCCAGTCGGGTCGCGGCCGAGCGCGCGCTCGAGCAGGCGCAGATGGGAGTGGAGGACCTCGACCTATATGAGATTCACGATGCGTTCACGGTGGTGACGGCGCTGATTCTTGAGTCTCTTGGGCTCTACCCGAGGGGGGAGGGTTGGCGCGCGGCCGCGGAGGGCGAGATCGGGCTGGACGGTAGGGTGCCGATCAGCACCTTCGGCGGTCTCAAGGCTCGCGGGCACCCGGTCGGCGCGACGGGGATGTACCAGCTCGTCGAAGCGACTCATCAGCTGCGCGGCGAGGCTGGCAGCAACCAGGTGCCGGCGGCGCGCAGCGCTCTGGTGCAGAACATGGGCGGGACGGGCTCGACGAACACCGTGCACATTCTGGAGGCCACTTATGAATGACCGCTTGATGAATGAGATGAATGTGGGCGTGACGCACGACCTGAAGGCGACGCCCGAGAGTACTGCCGCCGGGACGCAGTGCGGCGGCTGTCGGAGCGTGCACCTTCCTGCGCGGTGGCACCGTTGCCTCGGATGCGGCTCCAAGGCGCTCGCGCCGACGCGGGTCGAGCTCCGGGGGGTGTTTGAGAGTTGGGCGCCATCGCATAGCGTGGAGCCGGAAATGGGCGAGTGGGCACTCGGGCTGGTGAAGCTCGATGCCGGTCCGATGCTGACGGTGCGGGTGAGGCTCACCGGCGTTCCCCTGTACATCGGCGCCCGGGTCCTCGGCACTACCGAGCGGCCCGCCGACGGCCCGGAGCGATTCTGGTTTGAGGTGCTGCTGCCCCCTGAAGAGGCGAATCGGGCGTTGACGGAGGTTGCGGCATGAGGCCGCCGATCCAGGGGGTCCAGACCGGACCGGCCAATGCGGCGCTCCGCGGGCGCGGGCCCGCATTTCCGGGCGCGCCTCGGGAGCGCCGCGTCGCGATCGTCACGGGCGCATCGGGCGGGCTCGGGACGGCCATCGCCACTTCGCTCGCAGAGGCCGGCTTTGACTTGGTGCTCCACTATTACCGCAACGCGGAGGCGGCGCAGGCACTGACTGACGGCCTGCTAGGCGGGGTTCAGACGACCACTTTCCAGGCTGACCTTGCGCGCAGCGTCGAGGCGGACGCTCTGGTTGCTTACACGATCCAGGAGTTCGGCCGGGTGGACGTGGTCGTCAACAACGCGGGTATGAAATCCGACGCGCCGCTGCACAAGCTCCAAGACGTGGAGTGGGATGCCGTGCTGCGCACCAACCTCACCGCGACGATGTATACGACCCGGGCCGCGCTGCCGGGGATCTACGAGCAAGGCGGGGGTCGGATCCTCAATCTCACCTCGATCGGTGCGCAGACCGGTTACTCCGGCACCGCCGCGTACGCTGCCTCCAAGGCCGGCATTATCGGTCTCACCAAGGTAGTGGCTGCCGAAGGGGCGTGCCGGGGCGTGACCTGTAACGCGATCTCGCCGGGGCTAATGGGCGCCGGAATGGGCGCCGAGCTGCCACCACGAGCGTTCGACGCGATGCTGGCCGCGACGCCGGCAGGCCGCCCGGGCGCGGCCCAAGAAGTGGGTGACCTGTGCGCGTTTCTGGCATCCCCAGCAGCCGCCTACATCACCGGCCAGGTCTACGCCGTCAACGGTGGGCTGTACATGTGAGTGGGTTCACGGCTCTTGACGGCTCGCCGATGACTACTGCCTCGATCGACATCGATCGCGGCACCATGAACTACGGGGTCAAGGGTCCGCCCAACGCGCCGTGGGTCCTCATCTTGCCTGGGGCGTTCACCGCGCCCTGGCAGTACGACAGTGCGCGAGACCACTTGGCCCTCACGTTTCGGGTGATCACGCTTGACTACCGGGGGATCGCCGGCGCTCGCAACGACCTGTGGCACATCACACCGGCGGTGCTCGCCGGCGACACGCTGGCACTGCTCGACGAGCTCGACGTCGGCGAGGTCAACGTGGCCTGCATCTCACTGGGTACGTTCGTGCTCGCAGAGTTGCTGCACCTCGCGCCGGGGCGGGTCGCGAGATGCGCGATCGGCGCGATGCCCGCGCTACGTCGTCGGGGCCGGATGCTCGACGCCGACCTCGACGAAGCCACCGACTTCGCGCGGACCAACGAGAGCACACACCAGATCGTGATCCGGTCGCTCGTTCCGCGGTTCTGGAGCGGCACCTTCCGGGAGACCCAGCCCGAGCGCTATCGCGAGGTCATGGCACGGATGAGCGAGCTGACCGTCCGCGACGTCTGGACGGGCGTGCAGCAGTTCCAAGGCGTCTTCGGTTACGACTGGAGTCGCACGCTCGTGTACGGCGCGCTGCCGGCGGGGCACCGCCTATTCCTCACCGGCGACGCGGACCCGTTCGCGCCGATCGAGGACGTACGCGACCACCCCCTGTACCGGCTGGGACCGACGGTCGTGTTCTGCGGGAGCGGCCACCTGTTCCTGTACGAGCGGGCTGAGCTCTATAACGCGCTTGTGGAGGAGTTCTTCAGCGCCGGCGAGCCGGCCGACCCGCTGCCCGGTGACGGAGAGCTGGCGCGACTCGAGACGATCGAGGTCGCCGCGTGAGCGCCGACTGGCCGCCCATCGGCATCGCCGGAATCGCAACCGAGCTGGCCGACCTGCGCGTCGACGGCGACGAGTTCGCGCGGATCTCGAACATCCCCGCGGAGGTCATCGAGGGCCAGCTTGGCTTTCGCCACACCTTCCGCTGGGGCGACGGCCGCGGGCCAATGGCGACCGGCGTGCGCTGCGCGTCGCGCGCTCTGGGCGGGTTGGACCCGAAAGAGATCGACATGATCTGCACGATCGCCCATCCGTACCACCCCGAACGCGAGATCTATGGCTACGCTGCCTTGCTGCAGGACGCGCTCGGGGCCAGACGAGCCGAGCTGCTCGACATCGCCGACACGTGCGCATCGATCACGCTGGGCTTGCAGACGGTGCGCGCGCTCATGCTCTGCCAGCCCGAGATCCGCAACGTGCTCATCGTCGGCGTCCTCTCGATGTTCGACAACGTCGACCTCTCAAACCCGCGCACCACCTGGATGGCCAACCTCAGCGACGGTGCGGGAGCGCTGGTCGTACGCCGCGACGCGCAACTCGACAACGTCGTGCTCGAGACAGCCCAGGTCGTAGACGCCCAGTTCATCGACGACGTCGCCTTCGCCTCCCCATACATGGACGAGCCGATTACCTACCGCGAGCGGTTCCGCCGCTTCCTTCCGGCCCACGTCGACGTGGTGGACAAGGCATCCTTCAAGGAGCGCCTCGACGACATCGCGCTGCCGAGCTTCATCCGCGCTGCGCGCGAGTCCCTCACCCGATCCGGCTTCGCTGCCGACCAGGTCGACTACCTGGGCGCCAACACAATGAAGCCGAGCCTGTGGCACGCGCTCCTCAACGCGTTCGGGCTGCGTCCCGAGGATCAGATCCCGCTCCCAGACGCCGGCCACGTGGGATACCTCGACCAACTCCTCTTCCTCCAGACCCTGCGCGACGAACGACGGCTTCCTCAGGGCGGCGTCGCCGCGCTGGCCACGCCCGCCGTGGGTTTTCAGTGGACGGTGACCACCGTCGCGTTCAAGGGGCCGCGCCTCGAGGAAGCCGCGCGATGAGCACCTGCCACATCGACGGCATCGGAACCGCGGCCGCCGACCGCGTTCCCGTCGAGGCACTGGCCGCCGACCCACAGGACGTCGCCGACCTAAGCGAGACCGTCGGTCTCGAAGCGCGCCACGCGCCCCCGCGCGACATCACACCGTTCGGGCTCGCCGTCGACGCCTCCCACGCCGCACTCGCCTCCAGCGGCCTGGAACCCCAGGACATCGACTTGATCGTGCAAGTCGGCAGGATGCGCGTCGAGTACTTCAGCTGGGGATTGAGTATGGCCGTGGCCAAGGAGCTCGGACACACCACCACGCCATGCCTCGACGTGACCGAGTGGAGCGGCCCAAGCCTCGTCGCGGGCCTGCGCCTGCTCGACGCAAAGTTTCGAACCAACGACCGGCTCCGCACAGCGCTCCTCGTCTTCCCACACCGCTTCAGTGATTTCGTCGACCTCGAAACACCCGAGAACCGATGGCTGTGGCCGCTCAGCGACGGCGCCGGCGCGCTAGTGCTCCGCCGAGGCAACGGTCCCGGAACCCCGCTCGGACACGCGTTCGCCTCCGACGGCACCGCTGCACGCAGCATCGGGATGCGCACGGAGGTAGTAGACGACGGCCCCGACCCGGACGGCTTCTTCCGCCACGAGTGGGCCCTGGCCAAGTACTACTTCCTGCGCGACCCCGAAGGCTGGCCGTCGCAGTTCGAGGCGCGGGTTACCGAGCGGCTCGCGGAAACCATCGAGCGAGCCGCGGCGCGTGCCGGACTCGGGCTCGACGACCTCGCCGTCGTGCAAACGGGCTACCTGTACCCCCCGGTGGCGGAGCGGCTGCGGCAGCGCCTCGGCCTCGGCCCCCGGCTGCGGGCGCACAATACGCACGGAATGATGGGCGGCGCGGAGCTCGCGTTCGCGCTGCAGACCCTCATGACCGACCCGGCCCTGCACGGCACGCCGGGTGACGCTGGCCGGCTTTGGCTTGCCCGCACACTTCGGCGCGCTCATTGCAGCCCTCTAAAGATGCCTACAAGGGAGGCAGAAATGAAAGCAATCGACGCTCTCATCCGGGAGGATCGATGAAGGTATTGGTTTACACCTCGCCCGCCCGCGGGCAGGTCTATCCGCTCGTCCCGATCCTCGACGAGCTGCACAGTCGCGGTCACGCGATATCAATTTTCACATTGGCCAGTGAGCTCTCCCTGATGGAGAGTCGTGGGTTCGTCGCGGCGGCGATCGCGCCAGGGATCGAGTCGATTGATCTCGAGGACTACCTCGCCCGCTCCCCGCAGGCACAGATGAAACGTTTGGCCTCGGTGTTCGCCGCGCGAGCCCAGCACGAGCTCGCAGACATGCGAGCCGCGATTGAAACCGAACGCCCCGACGCCGTTCTCGTCGACCCGATGGCGTGGGGGGCCAGCGCCATCGCCGACGCCTGGGGCGGTCCATGGGCGCAATGGGTTCCCCACCCACTCCCACTTCCCGCACCCGATTTGCCGCCTTTCGGCCCTGGGTTCAGGCCCGCCGCGGGTCCCGCTGGTAGTTTGCGCGACCGACTGCTATCCCCCCTGATCTTGGGTTCGGTGAGCCGGGTGTTCCTACCGCGTCTCAATGCCGTGAGACACCGAGCGGGTGTCGAGCCATATAGCGATGTCGCTGACATGTACACCGTCACTCCACTGCTGATCTACATGACTGCGCAGCCGTTTGAGTATCAGCGCTCGGACTGGCCCCCCAGCATCGAGATCGTGGGACCATGCTGTTGGGATCCCCCCGCCGAGACCCCGGCGTGGCTCGGAGAGACCAAACAACCGCTGGTGCTCGTGAGCACCTCCTCAGAGTTCCAAGACGACGGCCGGCTGATCACGACCGCGCTGCAGGTGCTCGCCGACGAAGACGTCGAGGTCATCGCCACCGCTCCAACGGCGAAGCTCGACGGCTTCGCCGTGCCCGCCAACGCCAGGATCGAGCCGTTCACACCTCACACCCCGGTCCTTGAACGCGCCATCTGCGCAGTCACCCACGGCGGCGCCGGGATAACGCAGAAAGCGCTCGCCGCTGGCGTGCCGGTATGCGCCGTTCCGTTCGGCCGCGATCAACTCGAGGTCGCCCGTCGTGTCGAAGTCGCGGACGCCGGCACGAGACTCCCCGCCCAACGCCTCACCCCAAAACGCCTGCTCAGGAAGATACGCGAAGCGATGACCAAACAACCGGGAGCCCAGCGAGTCGCAGACGGCT
The DNA here is from genome assembly GCA_963837385.1 of uncultured Solirubrobacterales bacterium. GTDB lineage: Bacteria > Actinomycetota > Thermoleophilia > Solirubrobacterales > Solirubrobacteraceae > Palsa-465. Next base: position 45,933 of record CAWIMZ010000009.1, on the reverse strand, counting down.
TCGCGGCCGCCGGCGGACCCGCCGCCGCAGCCACCCGCTTCGAAGAGCTCGCGATCGGCCACACGGCGGGCACGCCTCGCGAACGCTCGATAGACACACCAAGAGACCATCACAAACAATCGCTGATCGATCGCTGATGAGTGGTCGCACGTTTCCAGGCGCTGCACTGGATCCCGATGCTTGCTCCACAGCGCACGCAATCTCCCGCGTGCTGGCCCACCGATGCTGACCAACCGTGGCCTCCGTTGACACTCATGAAACGACACCGCCGCCACATGCCCTGCCAGTCCATGCGCACCGAGACCAACAGCTGGCCCCACTGGAGCCTGTGGCTAGCCGAGCGCTCCGGCAAGCTCAAGCCGGTCCCGGGAACCGTCGGAAATCGCAGCTACAAAGCACACGCCAAAGCGCCCGGGACGTATGTGCCCGCCCACTGACACCGCGACGATCGCCGCCGCGACCGCGACCGCGACACGCGAGCGCGAGCTACCGGCCGATCGTTGGTGGGGTCGACATCTCGCCGAGACCCGCTGGCAGCTCGAGCTCGCCCGACTGCTCGTCGATCCGGTGCTCCGCGGACAAGGGGTATCCCGCGGCGACGGGCGACCCGTGGTGCTGATGCCCGGCTTCCTTGCCGGCGACCAGACGCTGCTGGTTCTGGCAACCTGGCTGCGGCGGATCGGCTACCGAGCGTACACCTGCCGGTTCATCGCCAACGTCCAGTGCGCCGACCGCGCGGTGGAGCGCGTCGAGCGCCAGATCGAGAAGCTGCACGGCCGCTCTGGCAGGCGGGTCGCGCTGATCGGCCACAGCCGTGGCGGGCACTACGCCCGAGCGCTCGGCCACCGCCGCCCGGAGCTCGTCTCGCACGCGATCTCCGTCGGCGCAGGGCTGGGAGCGATACTCGCGGTCAGCTACCCCACCCAGGTGGCCGTGACGGCCGCGCGCGAGGCGCTGCGCCGCACCGGAAGGGCACGCTTCCCGGGCTGCTTCACCCAAGCCTGCGAGTGCGCCTTCGCCCGCGACTTCAACGGTCCCTTTCCGAAGGATCGGGTGCGTCTGACCAGCATCTACTCCCGAGGCGATGGGATCCTTCGGTGGCAAGCCGCGATCGTGCCTTACGGCGAATGCGTCGAGGTCACCGGCAGCCATGTCGGGCTGATCTTCAACCGCAAGACGTACCGCACGATCGCCGCGGCACTCGCCATCCCGGAGCTAATCCCCGGCGAGTGACTTCACCAACAGACCGCAAGACGACCCAGACCATGTCACCACCCCCACCTCGATGCTGTTCGAAAACCTCGGCCACGCCGGCGCCACCAGCTTCAGGGACCGGGGCTGCTTTCTGGCAGGCACACCTAGAAGCGCGCGTGAGCGGCGCTCGGCCACGCGGTGGACTCTTACGAGACGGCGTTCACCTACGCCACGCGCCGCGAACAGTTCGGCCGCCCGCTATGCAGCTCCAGATCATCCAAGAAAGCGAGACGTAATGATGCAGGAGGGGATCGAGGCTGAAGGCCTCGTCAAGTCCTATCCAAAGGGCGTGAAGGCGCTCGACGGTCTGTCCTTCGTTGTCGAATACGGAACCGTGTTCGGCCTGCTTGGACCCAACGGCGCCGGCAAGTCAACGGCCGTGAAGATGCTGACGACCCTGGCTAAGCCAGATGAGGGAAGGGCCCGCGTCGCGGGCGTCGACGTCGTCGCACAGCCCGATCGCGTCCGGCGGACGATTGGGGTGGTAGCTCAGGGCTCGGGCGTGGACGTCCAGGCGACTGCACGCGAAAATCTGCGCTTGCAAGGTCAGCTGTACGGGATGCGCTCGCGTGCGCTGGAGGAGCGGGTCGACCAGCTGCTCGGACGCTTCGGCCTCAAGGGGGCGGCTGACCGAGTGGCGCGCGGCTACTCCGGCGGCATGCAGCGGCGGCTCGACATCGCGATGGCGCTCGTGCACGACCCGCAAGTGCTGTTCCTCGATGAGCCGACCACGGGTCTGGATCCCGAGGTGCGAGCGGAGATGTGGCAGGAGATCGACAGGCTCTCGAGCGAGCAGGGCAAGACGGTACTCCTGACCACGCACTACCTCGAGGAGGCCGACCAGCTCGCCGCGCGCCTGGCGATCGTCGACCGCGGCACGGTTGTCGCCGAGGGGACGCCGGAGGAGCTCAAACGGGAGCTACGCGGGGACGCGATCCAGGTCGAGCTGGCGGGCTCGACTGATTTGAACGGCAGCGTCCACGGCGCGCTCAACGACGTCCTCGGGATCCGCGAGGTCACCGTCGATGGTAGCGAGCTCCGCGCCAGGGCGGACGACGGCGGCCGCGCCGTCCCAGCCGTTCTGCAGGCACTCGAGGCAAACCGGATCTCGGTCGCCTCGGTGACGGTGGCACGGCCATCGCTGGATGACGTGTATCTGAAGTACACCGGCCGGACCTTTAATGCAGCCGAGGCAGAAGCTGAGGAGGTGAAACGATGACGCTGATCAGACAAACGCTGTACATGACGGTCCGGCACCTGCGAGAGCTGTGGCGCCAACCTTGGTTCGTGGCGGTGACGCTGGTGCAGCCGGTGATCTGGCTGCTCCTGTTCGGCGCGCTATTCAAGAAGATCGTCGAGATCCCCGGCTTCCACGCACACTCCTACATCGCGTTCCTCGCGCCGGGGGTCGTCGTGATGACGGCGATGTTCAACTCCGCGTGGAGTGGCATGGCTCTGATCGAGGATCTCAACCGGGGCGTGACCGCGCGCTTCCTGGTCTCGCCGGTCCGACGCGAGGCGCTGATCGCCGGGCGGATCGTCAAGGAGGCGGTGGTGGTGGTGATCCAGTCGGTGATCATCGTCGTGTTGGCTCTGATTGTCGGTGCGTCTTTCCCCGGTGGAATCGGCGGGGTACTGCTGTTGTTTGCGTTCTCCGCATTGCTGGGCGCGACGTTCGGCGCGCTGTCGAACGGCTTTGCGCTGATCGTGCGCCAGGAGGCGGCGCTGATCGGCGCGGTCCAGTTCATCGTCCTTCCGCTCACGTTTCTCTCCTCGACGTTCCTGGCGTCGAACCTGATGCCGAAGTGGATTCAGCACATCTCGGACTTCAACCCCGTCAACTGGGCGGTCCTCGCCGGTCGCGCCGCGACCTCGAGCAACCCGGATTGGGGCGTGGTCGCTTCGCGGGCGGGGTTCCTGGCAGGGTTGCTCCTGCTCTGCCTGGCGTTCGCGACCCGAGCCTTCCAGAGCTATCAACGGAGCGTGTGACCCCGGCCTACGCTCGTCGTTTGGCCACTGGGATCCACCTATACCTATCTAACCCTAGAATATCCTTGAAAACGGAAATCAGGCGCCGCCGCGAGCAGAGCAGCTTGATCGCTTCCACCTACGAGGAGCCGTCCAGTCCGCACCCTCGGACATGCTTGCTCCAGACGAGACGCGAGGGCACCGGTGGGTCCCCTCGTCGCCGCGCATTGGCGTGGAGCCGATCGCGATCGTCTCGCACCCGACAGCAGAGGCCGTTGTCCGGGAGCGGCGCGCGCGGACGGGCGCGGCTCTTCGGCGCGCTCGGTCACCGCTTGGCGTCGACGCGCGCTGTGCGATCGCGGGCCGCCGCGATCGTATGACGCTCGAGGTGGTCCACGACGGTGGTAGCCACTTGGTCCTCGGCATCGGTTACGAGCACGTGCCCGGCGCCGGGTATCTCGACAAGCCAAGCGCCTGGGATCAGGCGGGCGAGCTCACGGCCGTGCTCTGGTGATGTCACCCGATCTTCCAGGCCATGCACGACCAGCGTCGGCACGCCCTCGAGCTCGTGGAGCCGCGCGCGGGTGTCGTGGCCGGCGATCGCGGCGGCCTGTAGGAATGGCGTTCGCGTGCGAACGCGATCGGAGGACCGGATCCGCATGTCCTCGTCTAGCCGCTCGCGCTCGTCGCGGCGGGTCCGCTCCGAGTAGAACGCTGGTGCGAGGATCGGGAACGTTCGCGATTCACCTACCAGAGGTCGCAACAACAACGCCCGCCATCAGTCGCAAATTCGGCGCCTCGCGCCTACCGCCCGCGGTCGTGCCAGCGAGCACGAGCGAACGCACGCGATCACGGTGATCGAGTGCCAAGTGTTGGGCGATCATGCCCCCCATCGAGGCGCCGATCACGTGGGCTTTCTGCACTCCGGCGGCGTCGAGTACGGCGAGCGCGTCATCAACCATGTCCGCCATCGTCAGACCCTTGTGGGCGGCCGAGGACGCCCCGTTGCCGCGGTTGTCGAACACAATCGCGCGGTGGCGGCGTGCCAGGTGAGGTAGCAAGCGCCTAGTTGCGCCCGCGCCGCCTCGACCGTGTTCGAACCAAAGCGCGCCGCTTCCGCCGCCGCCGATCATTAGCAACGTCTGCGAACTCTCAGTCGCCTCGGTGGGCCCACTGACGCTGTAGCTGATTTGTCCCGCGGGTGTCGTAGCGAAGGGCATGCGCGGCCATTATATGGCGCTCCTGGTGGCGGACCGTCGGCTGGATCTGCGAGCGTGTGATGGCCGAACAGCAAGCCGGCCGCGACCTGTTGGTCTCCCTGAAGCGGATCGGTGTGGACGAGATCTCGAGGTGAGCGCGTTGATCGATCAGCGCCGCGTGGACTTCGGGGTCGAGCCGATCTGCCGGACTTTGGGCGTGTCAGCGTCCGCGTACTACCAGCGGGCCAGCGGCGAGCGGTCAGCCCGGACGGTCGAGGACGAGCGGCTGCTGGAGGTGATCCGCGTGACGCACAAGAAGAACTACGAGGCTTATGGTTACCGGCGGGTGTGGAGGGGCGCTGCTGCGGATGGGTGAGCGGGTGCCGCGCTGCCGGGTGCAGCGGCTGACGGCCGAGCAGGGATCCAGGGCGCGAAGCGCCGCGGGAAGCCATGGCGGACCACGAAGGCGGATCCTGGGGCTCTGAGGCGCCCTGATCTGGTCCGGCGGGACTTCACCGCCGAGCGCCCCAATGCCCTGTGGGTCGCCGATTTCACGTACTTGCGCTGCTGGGAGGGCGTCCTGTACTTCAGCTTCGTGATCGATGTGTTCTCGCGGACGGTCGTCGCCAGGCAGCTGGCGGCGAACATGCGCGCGACGCTGGTGCTCGACGCGCTCAGAATGGCGCTGGGGCTCCGCGAGTCCGGGCAATACACCAGCATCGACTACACCCAGACGCTCGACGATCACCTCGTGCTCGCGTCGATCGGCACCGTCGGCGATGCCCTCGACAACGCGCTCGCGGAATCTTTCGTTGATTCCTACAAGACCGGGCTGATCGCCGACCGCGTCTCGCGCTCACACGCCCAGGTGGAGCTCGCGACCATCGCATGGGTCGCCTGGTTCAACCACGACCGGCTGCACGAGTCGCTCGGCGACATCCCGCCATTCGACTTCCAACAACTGAACGCGCTGAAACCCCCGATTTCGGTCAATGGATCGGTCGCGGCGATCTTCCCAAGGGCCGCAAACGGGCTTACAACGCGTCGCGTCCCGACGAGCGGCGTCGATTTCGTCGCCTACGGCGCATCTCTCCCGAGAACGCTCCCGTTGCTCGACGGCGGGTCCGCTCAGGCCGCGACACCGGCACTCAAGGGACGAACGGCCGCGGATGGCCTCTCCGACCGGTAGTCAAGGAGGGCATACTCGCTGACAGCAACATCAAAACCAACAACACCAACCACCGAGGAACCCACTAAACCCAGTCTCCGTGGAACCCGGTCCGCCTCAGAGCTCGTCAGCCACACCTGACAATCAAGCGTGCTCACCCCAGGCATACCAGTCGGCAGGCCCGTTTTCGCACGCTCGGATCGCCCCTCGACCCCGAAGGGATTCACAAGCCAGCCTCACGCGATTGCGACAGCGGTCGCGACCCGGCCAGATCGTTAGCTGGACGGGGAGCAGGTCGGTCTCCAGCAAGCGGTCGGCGATGTTCCCGCCCCTCGCTGCGCTTCTGGACACGCCCCTGAGCGGCTAATCCGACAGGCGGCCCGCTCCTGCAATCCAAGGTGAAGCGCAGTCGTGACGCCGCCAGGCCGCAGACACGTGGTCCTCTTCAGGTGGGATCTCGAGCTGGCCCCTGCTTCGGACTAGAAGGAGAAGCCTCGCCTGCTCTAACAGAGCTGCGCGAGACGGCTGGTGGGGAACGAGTCGAGCCGCGAGCCGGTGCCGGGATAGCTACCTTGTCAGACGCCCGCAACCGTTCGAGGCTGTCGGACAAACCTCCGAAGAACTCCCCGTTCTAATGATGGTGGGAGGAATTCGCTCAGAACAGCTGCAAACGAAGCTCCTATCCCGGTCAGAGGCGGCGATGTCATGCCCTATGACATGTGTTATCCCACCACCCAATTAAAGCACCAGCTTTTGGAGTGATTTGTGCGTCAGCCTCGTTCCAATGCAGCAGCCTGAGATAGCGATCCGGACGCTTTCGCTTCGAGAATTGGCGGCAGTGGACGTTCTGGTCTCCTCTTCGATCGAGGGAGCAACGAGCGCTCCGTTCGTCGAGAGCGCTGATCGTTCCGTCCGGCTGGGCATTCAGCGTGCCGAGTGGTGTCAGCGAACGAATTGGATGCGCCGCGCGGGTGAGTGGTCCGCGCGACGCCCTTGATCACTCCCTTAGCGCACGGTGAGCGTGATGTGTCCGATCACTTCGGATCTTCCGTGGCTTTTCAGCTTAAGTAGCGTCAGCCGGTAGCGCCCGCGGTGCAGGTGCTTGAGCGTCAGCTTCAGCTTGTGCCGGCGGATTGTCCCGCGACCGACGATCTGCCTGCGGCCGTGAACGTTCGTGGTCGCTTCCACGCGCGCGTTCGCGTCCATGGCGGTTGAGCTGTACTGGATGGTCATGGTGTTCGTGGTGTAGTGGATAGTCACGGTGTTGTCGATCGTCAGGGTGTTGGTGGTGACGTTCCACACTAGGTTGCAGGTGATTATTGACGCGGTCGTGACACCGGAGCCGCAGCCGCTGCTGATCGCCGTGCCGTTGGTCCCATTAGTTGGGGTGTTTCCGGGAGGTCCCGGCGGGCCGGCCGGACCCGCGGGTTGGCCGGGTCCCGCCGGTCCTGTGGCGCCGCTGCTCGGCGCCGCGACCGCGAACGTCCCGTAAGCGTAGTCCTGCGCCAGCACGCCATGGGAGTCGTGGCAGCCAGCACCTACGAAGTAGGTCGTGCCGTCGGCCGCACTCGCGGGGACGGTCAGCGTGCCCGACCAGTCGCCCGACTCGTCGAGCGTGGCGTTCGCGGTCTGCAGCAGAGCGCCGGTCGGGGAGTACAGCGCGAGCGTCGCGCCGGTCGAGCCGAACGCGCCACCAAGCGGGCACGGCGTGAGCGAGCTGACGCCGATGCCCGAGCCCGCCGGCCCCAACCCGCGCGAGAGCGCAAGCGAACCGGAAGGGACAGCCGGCGAGAGCCGGACCACCCCACTGTTGCCCGCTTCGGCGACGAACACGTCCCCCGCCGCATCGACCGCCACGCTAGCCGGGGAGGCCAGTCCGGTGAACGGCAGCGTCTGCTGCGACCCTCCGGCCGGCAGCTCGACCACCCGATTGTTGCCCGCGTCGACGACGAACACGCCCCCCGCCGCATCGACCGCCACGCTAGCCGGGGAGGCCAGTCCGGTGAACGGCAGCGTCTGCTGCGACCCTCCGGCCGGCAGCTCGACCACCCGATTGTTGCCCGCGTCGACGACGAACACGCCCCCCGCCGCATCGACCGCCACGCTAGTCGGGGAGGCCAGTCCGGTGAACGGCAGCGTCTGCTGCGACCCTCCGGCCGGCAGCTCGACCACCCGATTGTTGCCCGCGTCGACGACGAACACGCCCCCCGCCGCATCGACCGCCACGCTAGCCGGGGAGGCCAGTCCGGTGAACGGCAGCGTCTGCTGCGACCCTCCGGCCGGCAGCTCGACCACCCGATTGTTGCCCGCGTCGACGACGAACACGTCCCCCGCCGCATCGACCGCCACGCTAGCCGGGGAGGCCAGTCCGGTGAACGGCAGCGTCTGCTGCGACCCTCCGGCCGGCAGCTCGACCACCCGATTGTTGCCCGCGTCGACGACGAACACGTCCCCCGCCGCATCGACCGCCACGCTAGTCGGGGAGGCCAGTCCGGTGAACGGCAGCGTCTGCTGCGAGTACGTGACCGCCTGCGCCGGCGCGGCCCAACCGCCAACCGCCGCCAGCGAGCACGCAACCACCAGCCAAGCACGCGTGCGCCCCCGGCACGACGGCCAACGGGGGCGCCAACGCCACGGTTCCGACATCGATCTCTTGCGCATCGGTCCCTCCTGTCGTTGGTTACCGTCCCACGGGAACAGCCCCGCAGAACCAATTACAAGACACCGTCCTCGGCCGGGCGACCCGGCCACCCTGAGCCCAAGCCGGCCACCCGCGGCCGCCGCCTCCCACACGCCATCGAGAAGCACCCCCACGGATGCGCCGCCGCGGTCGAGAACTGCTGCCGAGCCTCAAGCGCGTCCAGGCGAGCGCTTGACTAACCAATTTCACCGGAATGCGCGCGGCGAGAGGTGAAAAGACTGTGAGCAAGAGCGGCAAGCCGCCGCTGCGACGTCCCAGCGGCGGGCGACCACCGCGCCCTCAAAGCCGGCCGTTTCGCGGTCAAGCGGCGGAGATGGCGAGCGTGACGAATCACCACCACACCGAATCCAAAAGGTAACTCTTCACGTGCCTCTTCAGTCGTCGCTGCAAGAGTTCACTATTCCTCGCTAATTCTCCCAGAACCAACCCATCGCTACGGCATCCCAATCCGGGATGTGCGCTAGACCTTACAGTTACAGGCACCTGATTAGTTACTCCAAGGCACCTCATCAGTTACTCCAGGAGTCCCCGCCACTGCCGACCTCCCTTCTCCCATTCAGGGGAACACGAGGAACCGGCGCGCCGCAGTGTCACGCGTCCGCAACGGGCTACAAGCAACGCTCTGTGACGCCCCCGTCGGGCTCGCCGACAATACCCCCGCCCGGCGAACCGGTTGTCTCGATGACCGGGATCGAGGCGACTGCCCTTGAGCAGGACCAGCTGTGTGCGGCCCGGCCGCGTCAAGACTGCCCCTCACCCGGGATTGGAGGAGCGGGCCACCTCTTCGGGCTAGCCGCTCCCGGGCGGGCTAGCAAGCGCTGCCAGGAGGTTGGGAACCATCGCCGGGCGCTTGCTGAAGACCGGTCTGCGCCGCATCCAGCTAACGATCTGGCCAATCGCGACCGCTGTCGCTACCGCGTGATTGCAGCGGCAGCTGTAAGGGAACGGCCGGGCTGCTGGAACCTGGACGACAGCTAGTCGGCGGCCGGAGATTCTGGGCGCCGGTAGCCCCGGTCTGCCTTGGCGACCTCGCCGGTCTTGGCCAGCTCGCCGAACTCGGCATCCTCGCCCTAAGCATCGGCCTCTGGCTCGCGACCCACGACCCACAGCTCCTCAGGGACGGGGACGTGGGCCACGAGCTCGAGTTCGACGTGGGACTTGCCGATCGTGGTGGCGCCGGGCCCATTGTGCGCGAGCCCCCGCCCCGCGGGCTTGTTGGCCCCTCCGCGCGCCTCCACGCAGAGGGCGTCGCTCCACGGTGGGTAGTGGCGTGGACTGGAAGCCAGCATTCGTCGGGGCAGCCGGGCTTCGCCTGCGCGTCGCGCGCCACGGCACGGGACGCCCGCTGCTTTTGATCCCCGGTATCGGCGCGAGCCTGGACATGTGGGCGCCGTTCGCGCGGCTCGCGGGGGACCGCGAACTGATCGCCTTCGACCTACCGGGCGCCGGTTTCTCGCAACGACCACGCCTTCCGCTGCGCATGTCCGGCCTGGCTCACGTCGTGCAAGAACTCTTGGACGCGCTGCGGCTCGACCGTGTCGACGTGCTCGGCTACTCGTTCGGCGGCGCGCTCACCCAGGAGCTCGCCCGCCAGGCGCCCGACCGTGTCCGCCGGCTCGTGCTGTGCGGGACCGCGCCGGGTCTCGGCGGCACCCCGCCCCGCCCGCTCGCGGCGCTGATGCTGGCGACGCCCGCGCGTTACCACGATCCGCGCCTGCTCGCGCTCACGGTCCCGCACATGGCCGGCGGGCGCACCGCCCGCGAGCCGCGCGCGCTCGCGGAGCAGGTGGACGCGCGGCTGCACCCGCCGCCTGACCTGCTCGGATATGCCTACCACATGTACGCGGTCACCGGGTGGTCGAGCCTGCCCTGGCTGCACCGCGTGTCGCACGCGAGCCTGATCGTGACGGGCGACAACGATCCCAGCGTCCCGCTGCGCAACGCCCGCCTGCTCGCCGCGCGACTGCCCAACGCCCGCCTGCACGTCGTCAAGGACGGCGGGCACCTCTTCCTCCTCGACGAGCCCGAGAACGCGATCGGCCCGATCAGCTCCTTCCTGGACGAGGACCGAAACCCGCGAGGCCGTTCCCAGCCTGACGTGGAACTCGGACACCTTGTGCTGCACGAGAAATGAAGGAGCCAGCAGCCCGGATTGCACCAGTGGACACCTCTTCGCCCTCAGTTAGCAGCTGCGCCCAGACGAACCTGCAGGCGTCTTCGATGTTGGGCTCGGAGCCGTTGACCAGGCTGCGGACGAGACCGGTCAGGATGCCGTGCTGGCTGCTGGTGCGACGGCCTGTGTTTCGCGTGTCACGCGGGCCCCGCCTGGCTCTGGTTCAATGGGGCGCACCGAGGTTTGCGACTAGGGCCCGGAAGACGTCGAACGCCGGCTTTGGCGCGTAGTCGTCGCGGAGTACGCCGTACTGGCTCTCGAAGCTCGTGCCGGCGGAGTCGGCGTCGCGCAGATCGAACCACCGGTAGTCGGTGATGTTGTACCTTCCGCGGTCACGGTCGACCGTCGCGATCGCCGCTTTCATGGCTGTCACCTGCATCGCGTCGGTGCGCCCGGGACCGGTGGGGAACCCGTTCTCCGAAACATGCAAGGCGACACTGCCCGGTATCCCAGCGAGAGGCAGGTAATCGCTGCGCAGGCTGCCGAAGGCGCTGTTCAGCGCGGCGGTTGTGCTGGCCGAAAGGTTGCCCGCTTTGATCGCCGGTCCCCATGTTCCTGGATAGGCGTCCACGCCCACCCAGTCGAGCGCGCGCGCTAGCGCCTGCCCACCATGTCGGCCCAGGTAGCTCCAGAACTTGGTCTCTGTCGGATCGTCCACGTTGGCCCAGTTGAAGCCGACCTTGAGGTCACTCAGCCCGGATGCCCGAGCCTCTGCCTTCGCAGCAATCACTCCCCGGATCAAAGCGTCCTTCGCGCCGGAGTAATAGCCATCGGCAGCGTTCGGCGCGCCTGCGACGTTCGCCTCGTTGGTCACCTGCAGCGAGACAAAGCCAGGGATGGACGCGAAAGCGCGCACCGTGTCGCGCACGAAGCTGACAAATCCGGTCACGTTCGCGGCGGAATCACCGCCGTTCGGACGATAGGTCAGCACGAGCTCGATCTGAAATCCCGCCGCAGCGTACTGCTCGATCTGCTGGCCGACTTGTTGTTCAGCGGTCCAGCCACCGGAACCTGAGTACTCGGCGTACAAGTGCAACACAAACGGACGTCCGGCAGGACGAAGTTGCTCGAGCGCCGCCAGCCGCTTGACGGGATCTTCGGGCTTGAGCGTCCCGGCCGGGCCGACGGACCCGGCCGCACCGCCCGGATAGATGCCAAACACCAGCGGCGGGGCCGATGATGCTGCACGCGTCGGCACGCTCTTCAACGTCGGCTGCCCATGACGCCCGGCACGATTTCGCCGCCGATGATGTGCGAGGTGCGCGGCCGGCCGACGATGGCTGACATTGTCGCTCCTCGGGGCGTGTTTGGGAGCCGCACCGGCGGGGACCACGTAGGCGCCGGCGGCGCAGGCGACGACCAAAGCTACGCCAGCGACAAGAAGCGCCAATTTGGACCGGCCGATCTGGCCCGCGCAGTCGAGCACGGTCACGTGCCGCGGCGGGTATCGACGGGGGTCCCCTCGGTGCCTGGAAGCGTCGCCCGGTCTGCCTAGTTCGGGTTGAGCCGCCGTGCCCACTCTGCGGGATTCTTCCATGACGCGACCGCATCGTCGCGCCCTGTTGGGCTCACCCCCGCCAAGCGCAGAAAAGGCGCAAGCTTTGGGCCCTCCCGCGCGCGTAAGCGCAGTCTAAGCCGCGCGTAAGGGGAGTCTAGGTGGCGGACAGCACGGGACCGGAGGGCTAAAGCCGGACCAAGGAACCGCCGAAAACAAAAGCAGCCGCACTTGACCGCAGAGTCGCCACGCTCTAGCCGGTCGCAGCAGCCGTCAAGGATTCCGCGGAGCGCAGGGGCTCGTCCCCGCGGCGAGCGAACACTCCCATCCAGTTGTCGTAGCCCTCACCGAGGCAGCGCCCCCGCCTGCCGCGGCGAGCCATTGCCTGAAGCATGAAGAACGAAATCCCCCCTCAGACAACGCCCACGCTCGCGCTCGAGGCCGACACCGGACTGGAGCGCAGCGCCGCGCTCGCGGAGCACCCTGTGGACGCTGAGCGCCGGCCGGGCAATCAGTCAACGATCGCTTCACGTCCTCGTCCGGCACACCTCGCCGCCACGGTAGCGTCGGCCGCGGGCGGCTCGCTGCCATTGGTGCTCCCGCGGCCGCTTGATGTTCCCGGACGCGACCTGTACCGGCGGGCGCGCCGCCGGCGGCGCCATCAGCCGCAGGCCCTGGTCCCGGCGCTATCGGTAGGTCATCGCGCTGCGCTGATCCTCACCTCGGGCTTGTGGCTGGCATCCGCTGTCTTCTTCTGGTTGTGGTGGCTTCAGCCGGGGCACCAGACGACGGTTGGGGGACTGGTGGTCAACAGCGCAGTGCTCGCTTTCGACCTGATTGTTCTACCGCTGTGGTTCTTCTTCTTCGTTCTGCGGATGCGGCGGCCCGATCCCGCCCTCGAAGTACCGCGTTTGCGCACAGCGATCATCGTCACCAAGGCGCCGTCCGAGCCGTGGGAGCTCGTCCGCACGACGCTTGAAGCGATGCTCTTACAGGATTTCCCACACCCCTACGACGTGTGGCTGGCAGACGAGCAACTGACCGACGAGGCCATCGACTGGTGCGCTCTGCACGGCGTTCGCATGTCCACCCGCGAGGGCGTGCCCGAGTATCACAACCCGAGTTGGCCGCGACGGACCAAGTGCAAGGAGGGAAACCTTGCATTCTTCTACGACCATTGGGGTTATCGCGAGTACGACGTCGTCGCCCAACTGGACGCCGATCACGTTCCTGCCCCGGACTACCTCCGGCGGATGATCGCGCCGTTCTCCAATCCGCGGGTCGGCTACGTGGCCGCGCCGAGCATCTGCGACCGCAACGCCGGCGACTCGTGGTCTGCCCGCGGGCGGCTGTACTCGGAAGCGGTCCTGCACGGGGCGACCCAGGCGGGATGCAATAGCGGTTACGCCCCGAGTTGCATCGGCTCGCACTACGCGGTGCGCACCGAGGCGCTGCAGGAGGCCGGGGGGCTCGGGCCCGAGCTGGCCGAGGATTTCTCGACCACGCTGATCCTGAGCTCGCACGGGTGGCAAGGCGTGTTCGCGATCGACGCCGAGGCCCACGGTAACGGCCCCGACACCGTCGCAGACTGCGTAACGCAGGACTTCCAATGGGCGCGGAGCATGATGCGCGTGCTCCTGACGGTCAGCCCGAGATACTGGAAGGGCCTCAGTCTCCGGCGGAAGTTCAAGCTCGCCGGGTGCCAGCTCTGGTACCCGCTGCACACGCTCGTGATGCTGGTGATGCTGGCACTTCCCGTGTGGGCTGTGGTCGCACATGCTCCGCTCGCGCGGGTCGACGTCGGGGACTTCTACCTGCACTTCGTGCCCGTAGGGATCGTCATGCTCGGTGCCGCGCTGTTGCTGCGCCGTTGCGGACTGCTGCGGCCCGCAGATGCCCCGGTGATCAGCTGGGAGGCGATCCTGTTCCAGTTCGTCCGCTGGCCGTGGGCGCTGGTCGGATGCGCGCACGCCCTATGGGGATGCGTGACCGGACGCGAGGACGGATTCAAGGTCACACCCAAGCGAACCGGAGGCGACCGGCCGCTTCCCACCCGGGTGCTGATGCCATACCTGCTCCTCTCGGCGGGATCGATCCTTCCGGCACTGCTCGTCAAGGACGCCGGTGCCGCGCGTGGCTACTACTTCTGGGCCCTGATCAACGGCGCTGTTTACCTGCTCGTGACTGTTGCCGTAGTTGCGCTGCACATTGTCGAGAACAGGGCGCACACGAGCCGCCGGTCGATGCTCCGCTTCGCCGGCGTCAGGCTCACGGCGGTCTCCACGGTGGCAGCGGCGCTCGGATTTGCAATTGTTCTTCACGGCGGGCAGGCGCTCAACGGCGTGACAGGGTCAGTGTCGGCCCGCCCGGTGGCCGAGGCGTTCGTGCCGGCGTGGCCGGCGGCGGCCCCCAGAGGCGCGACGACGGACGTTGGTGTCACGACCCTTCCGCTCGCCACCCAGGCTGTGCGACCCTGGACGGCACGCGACCTCCAGACCGTCAATAGGTTCGAGCACGATACTCACAAGCACGTGAGCATCGTGATGTGGTACTCCGACTGGCAGGAAAACGCACCCTCGCTCGAGCAGCTGCGCGCCGTCGCGCAGCGCGGAAGCACCCCGGAGATCACCTGGGAGCCTTGGGACTCGACCAAGGGCCTCTACTCAGCACAGCCGCGCTACCAGCTCCGCAACATCATCGACGGCAAGTTCGACTCCTACATCCGCAACTGGGCACGGTCGCTCGCGACATGGGGCAAGCCCGTGCGTCTGCGGTTCGCTCAAGAGATGAACGGGAACTGGTACCCCTGGGCGGAGAGCGCAAACGGCAACCATCGAGGAGAATTCGTCCGCGCCTGGCGGCACGTGCATGACATCTTCGCCGCCGCGAAGGCGACCAACGTCCAGTGGGTGTGGAGCCCGGTATCGGGCGCGCCCCGAGAATACTTCCCGGGCTACCGCTACGTGAACATCTTGGGCCTGACCTGCCTCAACGGCGGCACGACGACGTTCAATCAGGGATGGCGGAGCTTCGCCTCCATCTGCGGTAACTCGATCCGCCAACTCCACGCCCTCGCTCCGAAGCTACCGATCGAGCTCTCCGAGGTCGCGAGCGCTGAAGCCGGTGGCAGCAAGGCCGCCTGGATCAAAGGCATGTTCGCGTTTCTTGGCGACCACCCCGAAGTGAAAGCACTCGTGTGGTTCAACATCCCCAAACAGGCGAACTGGCCGATCGAGAGCTCACGCTCCGCCGAACGGGCGTTCGCGGCGGGGGTGCGAGCACCCCGCTACAAGTAAGGCTGAACCTCCGGTAGAAGCAAGCCGCCCCACGTCCAGCGCCCGCAGCTCGCCGCCCCGGACGAAGAAGCCGAACCCCAGCAGGGGCCGGCGGATCGCCAGGGTGAGCCCGGCGCCTACCCAATTCCATCAATCCGCGACTAATTGATTGACGACCATCGGGCTTGATCGGCAGGAGCTCAGCTACGCCGTAGTGCGACCACGCTCCACATGCCGAGCACGTACGGAGCGCGCTGGTGGATTGCGGGCACTGGTTTGGTGGCGTCAGGCTCGTGGTTTGTCCACGTCCAAGGGCACGGACTCGGCGCTGATCACCCCGAACGATGTCAGTTCTGTGGGGGTGGCCACGTTCAGCGCCCAGTCGGCCAGGATCCGGATCCGGTTCCCTGACATGACGGTCAGGTGATAGCCGCGGGTGAGGGCATTGGCGGCCGGCCCGGAAACCGGGACATGCAGCGGGTTGGCGGCGGCGGCCAGCCCGCCCAGATCCACCAGGAAGCCCTCGTCGTGGTGCTTGTACGGTTCCGCGTTTCCCGGTTCCGAGAGAAGCGGCCACGTTTCTGGCGACCTGCTTGCCCTGCCGCTGGGCGTGCTGGGCGGTCATCCCGCAGACCTGGCCGGGGCGAGTCAGGTCGGGCACCGCCGCGCAGTCCCCGCAGGCGTAGATGTCCGCGGCGCCGGGCACGGACATGAACTCATCGACCGCCAGCCGTCCCCGGTTGGTGGCCAGGTCCAGGCCGTCGACCAGCGGGTCGGGGCGGACCCCGACGCACCAGATCAACGAGCAGGTCGGCACGTTCTCACCGGTAGACAGCTTGACGGAGCCGTCCACCGCCTCGGCAACCGACTGGCCGGTGCGCAGTTCGACGCCCCGCCGCCGCAGTACGCGCTCAGCGGTCCTCGACAGGTGCTCATCCAGGTCGGGCAGCAGCCGCGGAGCGGTGTCCAGCAGCAGCCACCGGATCTGCTGTCCGGCCAGGCCGGGCATCCTCCGGGCCAGCCGGGCGGTCAGCAGCTCGCCCTGGGCGACGACCTCGGTGCCGGTGTAGCCCGCGCCGACCACCACGAAGGTGCAGCGCGCCGCCCGCTCGGCACCGTCGGAGGCGACGGCGGCTAGCTCGAGCTGGCGGGTAATGTGGTCGCGCAGGTAGATGGCTTCGGCGATGCTGCGGAAGCCATGCGCGTAGTCGGCCACCCCCGGGATGGGCAGCAGCTTGTTCACGCTACCCACGGTCAGGATGAGCCGGTCATAGCTAACCTGACCCGATGCGCCTTCCGGGCCGGCCCAGCTGACCGCCTTCCGCACGGGATCGACGTGGTGGACGTCGCCGAGTACGAACCGGACCTGGCGCAGCCGGCCGGACAGCGAGACACAGATATGCCGCGGCTCCACCAGCCCGCCTGCCACCTGCGGCATCAGCGGCAAGTACAGGAAGTAGTCAGCCGAGTTGATCACCACGATCTCGGTTGATGCGCCAACCAGCCGCGACAGCTCCCGCGCCGCGTTGAAACCCGCGAAACCCGCCCCGACAATTACCACACTGCGCTCTTTTTGCGACTTCGTCACATTGGTTTCTTTGTACGAGGTCATGTCACGGACCGTCGAAGCGTAGCTGCATCCGAACGCCGTCCCACTAGACGTCGAACGCCCAAAGCTCCTCTCTTTGCGCGCGACCGCTGAGCAAGCATCGGCTCGCTGAACCTGGGCAGGACGTTTCCTGACGCTCGAGGGACATGTAAAGGGAATCGTAATGGCTACAGCTATACCCGGCCGCTCCGGTTCGGACGACACGTTTTGATTTCGGTTTCATGTCACGTGGCAGTCCACCCGCATCTCGATCTTTGTCGGGTAGGTCGCTGATCACGTCCCTGGCGGTCTTCAAGCGGCGGAGGATGAACGGGCCGGTCGCCCCTGCGTAGGCGCTCGCTCGCGTGTTGATCGCGCCAGCGCTCGAGGCATGAAGGTGGCCGCTGGTCAAGCAGGCCCCGTTGACGAAGTCCATGACCGAGTGCAGTTCGGTCAGGCGTTCTCGACCGGCGTGCCCGTCTGCGCGACCCAGTGCCGCGACGGCCTCGGGCTGAGTGCCGACACGGAACCCCGCCACGCCCGGTGCGGCCAGGCCAATGGCTCGGCGACGGCGCGGCGTAGCAATCGGCAGGCTCGACGCCGCGCTCGGCCCGCGTCCTACGCCGCCGCGCGGCGCTCGAGCTCGGAGAACCGCTCGAGCGATACGACGACCGCGCGCATCCGGTTGCGCTGCGTCAGCACCACTTTCTCAAGCTCACCGTGCTCGAGCGCATCGACCATCCGGTTGAGTTCCCGCATTGCCTCGCGAACTGTCGCGAGCTCGCTGTTGGCTACGCGGAGCACGGCGGTGGAGGGCGGTAGCTCGAGCATCGTGTGACGGAAAAGCTAGACGGCGGCCCGGACGGCACGCTGGCGCTACGTTGCGGCGGACTGCGACGGAATCCGTGACAGAACCGTCTCGCTCGTTCCGTCCGGACCAGCG
Organism: uncultured Solirubrobacterales bacterium; assembly: GCA_963837385.1. Lineage (GTDB taxonomy): Bacteria > Actinomycetota > Thermoleophilia > Solirubrobacterales > Solirubrobacteraceae > Palsa-465. The sequence continues at coordinate 28,169 of CAWIMZ010000009.1, read as the reverse complement.
TTCACCATCTCCACCCGATGGCGATTGATGCTGCCCAGGAGCCGCAAGCGCAGACCGCCGGGCGCGCGGAGCCTCGCATGTCTCCGGCAACGCTCGAGGAGGCCGGGGTCAGCGCCCCCCAGCCCGGCGCCCGCGTGCGCGCCTTTGCGTACCTGGACACCGAGAGTACGCACCGCTACCGCCAGCTGATGGGCGTGCTGCTGGCCAACAAGCGCCGCTTCGGCCTGCGGATGGCGCCCGCGAAGATCGCCACACGCCTGTGGGAGCGCTTCTCCGTCCGCCACGACTCGCTCGACGCGCTCGAGCGCGACCTCGAGGCGCTCTGCGGCTGGGGCGCGGTCGACCGCTATCAGGATAGCTCGCGCGCCTCATCGACGCGCGAGTTCAAGCGCAAGCGCTTCACCTACGACATCACTGCCGCCGGCGAGATCGCCGAGCGGGCGGCGCTCCAGGTGGACCGCCTGTCGGAGCGGATCGGGGCGCTCGAGCGCTCGCAGCTGCCTGAGCTGCTCGATGCGCTGATCGCGCTGGCGATCGAAGCCGAACGCGCCGACCCGCGGGCAGCGAAGCTCGTCGCGCACTTCAACGACGTTGCCGCCAAGCTCGAGCGACTGCGCGTCGACACCGGCGATTTCATGCGCGAGCTTGGCGCGGTGATGGCCGACGAGCAGGCGGTCGAGCTCGAGCCGTTCGAGCGCTACAAGCGGCGCGTGATCGACCACCTTCAGGGTTTCCGCGTCGAGCTGCGACGCCTCGACCCGCAGTTCGTCTCCGCCATCGCTCGCGTCGAGGCTGTCGGGCTCGCCCGGATCGTCGCGATCGCCGCCGACAGCGACGAGCCACCGGCTTGGGGGCTGAAGGACGAGGAGGTGTCGGCGCGGCGCGCCGAGCGCCTGGCCGAGGAGTGGAACGGGGTCCGTCGCTGGTTCCGGGGCGGCGCCGGGGAAGCGCCGCCGTGGCATGAGCTCGACCGCGCGCTCGGCGACGCGATCGAGTGGATCATCCAAACAGCGCAGCGACTGATCGACCGCCGCACGCACCGCGTCGACCGCGCCGCCGAGTACCGAGCGCTGGCGCTGCTGTTCGACCGCGCCGCGACAGGGGCCGACTGTCACGCGCTGTTCGCGGCGACGTTCGGTCTCTACCAGCCGCGCCACTTCTCGGTCCCCGAGGCCGATCCCGAGCTGAGCGCTTCGACGGTCTCCTGGTGGCACGGCGCGGCCGCACCCGTCGAGGCGTCGCTGTATCGCCCCGGGGCGCGCCCTCCCGGGGCCGGCCGCGTCACCGAGCTGCCGGACCACACGATGGCCCGCCAGGCGCTGGCGGCCCGCCGCGCGCGCGAGCGGGAGGAGCTGCAACGCGCGCAGCGGCGCTTCGCCGGCGCCGGACCGCTGCGCCTCGAGCAGCTCGGTCGCCTCGACGTGCTCGAGTTCCGCCACTTGCTGCGGTGGCTCGCCCGCGCGCTCGACGCCGCCGCCGATCAGAGCGGCGCCCGCCGCGCCGAGTCCAACGACGGACTCGTGCGCCTCGAGCTGCGGCCTCCGCCCGCCGCCGGAGAGCTGGTCGAAATCGCAACCCCCGAAGGGACGTTCGCCGCCCCCAATTACGAGATCGAGGTGGTCGGGTGCTGAGCTCGCTGGAGGACCAGGCGATGCGGGCGGCCGAAGGGGGCTTGCGAACGCCGCTCGACGAGCGTGTCGCGGGGGAGCGCGAGCAGGCCGCCCGGGCGCTGCTGATGCACCCGCTGCTGACGGCCGAGGGCGACCCCGAGGCGTTCGTGCTCGTCCGTCGCCACGGCGAATCCCTGACCGAGCGCTTTCGCCACCTGCTCGGCTACCGCCTCGCGATCCGCGGCGACCACGCGCGCCTGTACAAGCGTCCCCGGATCGCTTACGCAGACAGGCCCGCACGGATCAGACCCGGCTCGATCCGCCCGGGCCCGGAGGACGGGTGGGCGCCGTTCACGCGGCGCCACTACGTCCTGGTCGCGCTCGCGCTGGCGACGCTCGAGAGCCACCACGGCCGCTCGCAGGCGCTGATCGGTGGGCTCGCCGGTGAGGTCGCGGCGCTCGGCTCAGAGCTCGGCCTGCGCGTCGATTTCGAGCGCCGCGAGGAGCGCAAGGCGTTCGCCGACGCGCTCGAGCTGCTGTGCCGACTAGGCGTGCTGCGCCAGCGCGACGGCTCGAGCGAGTCGTTCGTGGCCCGCGACGAGTCGCTCGAGGAGGCGCTGTTCGACGTCGAGCACGGCCGGCTCGGCGACCTCAAGGCAACGCCGATTGCCCTCACCGGAGTGGAGCGCGTCCAGGACCTGCTGGCCGAGGAGTACCCCGCGAGCGAGGATGGCGAGCGCGCCCGGCGCCGGCACCGGATCGCCCGCACGCTGGTCGAGGAGCCGGTGCTGTACGTCGAGGAGCTCGAGCCCGCCGAGCAGGACACCTACCGCTCGCAGCGCCACCGGCTCGAGCCCGAGCTGGAGGCGCTCACCGGACTGCAGGCAGAGCGGCGCGCCGAGGGCTCGGCGCTGATCGACGGCAGCAGGCGCCTGACCGACCTGCGCTTCCCGACCCGCTCGACCGAGAGCCTGCTGGCGCTGCTGGCGTGCGAGCGGCTGCGCCGCGTCGCGTACGACGCCGGGCGCAACCCGCTGCCGCGTAGCGAGGTCGAGGCGCTGCTGGCCGAGCTGCGCGAGCGCCTCGCGATCGACGCGGGCCGCGAGCTCGACCGGGCCGCGCTGGGGCTGCTCGAGGCCCACCGGTTGATCGCGCCCGAGGACCCCGCCCAGGTGCGTGTGCTGCCGGCGATCGCCCGCTTTGCGAAACCGACGTTGAGGAGGCCCGCGCCCGAATGAGCGTCACTGTGCTGCACCCCTCCGGAGCGCCTCGCAGCACCACCGGCAGCCGCTTTCGCCTGCACCGGGCGGGCCTGATCGGACTGTACGAGTACGAGAACGAGACGTTTCAGTTCGAGCGCGGTCGCCTCCTGCTCCGTGGCCCCAACGGCGCTGGCAAGTCGAAAGCGCTCGAGCTGCTGCTGCCACTGCTGCTCGACGGCGAGCTCCGAGCCGAGCGCCTTGACCCGTTCGGCGGCCGCGGGCGCTCGATGCGCTGGAACCTGATCGCCGATCAGGAATCCCGCGCGCCGGCAACGGGCTTCTCGTGGCTCGAGCTGCACCGTCGTGACGAGCAGGGCGTCGAGCGATGGATCACGCTCGTGCTGATGGCGCGCGCGAACCGGGGGGAGACTGGCGTGCACTCGTGGTTCGGGCTGCTGCAGGCCGAGCAGGAGCCCAACGGCGAGCTGCGCGGCCCGAGGATCGGAGTCAACGCGGGTCTCACGCAGGGCCGCCAGCCGATCACCAAGACCGCGTTGGCCGAGCTCGCCGGGGAGCTGATCGGCTCCGCTTCTGTTTATAGGGAGCGCGTAAACGCGCTCCTGTTTGGTGTCGCCCAGGATCGCTACGAGGCGGTCGTGCGCTTGCTGCTGTCGCTGCGCAAGCCGCAGCTGTCGCAGACGCTCGACCCGCAGGAGCTATCCGCCCGATTGGCCGAGGCGCTGCCCGAGCTCGATCGCGACGCCGTGCTGCGCGTCTCAACGCGGCTCGATCAGCTCGACCGGCTGCGCGCCGAGGCGGCGGAGCTGCGCGAGGTGCGAGCCGCTGTGTCGACGTTCGCGCAGACCTACCGCGATTGGGCGCGCGCGGCGCTGCGCGAGCGGGGCGGCGCGCTGCTCGAGGCCGTGCGCACCCGCGAGCGGCGCGGCGGGACGCTCGCACAGGCGCGGGCGGCGGCGCAAGCCGCGCGGGAGCGGCGGGCGGCGCTCGCCGAGCGCCGGCAGCAGCTCGAACAGCAGCTCGCCTCAGCGCGCGGGGCCGAGCGCGAGCTGCGCGGATCCGAGGACTGGCGCACGGCCGAGCGCCTGGAGGAGCTTCGCCGGCTCGCCGATGCCGCCGAGCATGCCGCCGCGGTCGCGGCCGCCGAGCTGGAGCGGGCCGAGGCGGATGCGGCCGAACTGCTGCGCGCGGCCGGGCGCGCCGCCGGTGCGCTGGCCGAGCAGCGGTCTGTGGTGCTGGAGCTGCTCGGCCATGCCGCTGAACGGGCCGCCCGCGCGGGTGTCGCGACGCACGACGCGGCCATCGAGGGGCTGGTCGAGGAGGACCGCGAGCTCGACGCGGTCCGCGCGCTGCTCGAGCAGCTCGCAGCGAACCGCGCGGAGGTGCTCACGGCGATGGTCGAGCTGGCCCGCAGGATGGCAGGCGCCGAGCAGGCGTTCCAGGCCGCGCGGGAGCGCTTCGAGGCCGCCGAGGCGGGCCAACGCGAGCGCCAGGCCGAGCGGGCCGAGGCCGCGCAGCGCCTGGAGCTCGTCCGCGGCGCGCTGCTCGAACAGCTCGAAGGCTGGCTGGCGAGTCTCGACCGCCTGCCGGTCGACGATGCGTTCGCGGACGAGCTGGCCGAGCTGGTCGCACGCGCCGGCGAGCCCGGCGCTCCGGTCGCACGGGAGCTCGTGCTCGACCGCGCGGGGGTCGCCGAGCAGCGGCTGCGCGACGAACTCGCGCGGCTCGCGGCGGCTCGCGCGGCGCTCGCGGTCGAGCGCGAGCCGCTCGCTACCGAGCACGCCCGTCTGTCGGCGCACGAGGATCCGTTGCCGGCGCCGCTGCCGTTCCGAACCGCCGACCGTGCCGGTCGCCCGGGCGCCCCGCTGTGGGCGCTGGTCGAGTTCATGGATGGGCTCGAAGACGGGCGGCGGGCGGGCCTCGAAGCGGCGCTCGAGGGGGCCGGCCTGCTCGACGCGTGGGTGATGCCCGACGGCGCCGTGCTGGACGCCGACGACGCGGTGCTCGCGCCCGGGACGCCCGTCCCCGGCGGCGGCCGGACGCTCGCCGAGGCCGTCGTGGCGGTCCCGGACGGCCCGGTCAGCGCCACAGTGGTCGAGGGCGTGCTGGCTCGTGTTGCGCTCAGCGAGAGGGCTGGAGAGGACGGCCGCGAGGCCGCGGCGATCGGCTTCGACGGGAGCTTTGCGCTCGGTCCGTTGCGCGGGCGCCACCGGGTCGACGCCGCTCGCTATGTCGGGGCGGCGGCCCGCGCCGCCCATCGCGCCCGCCGGCTCGCCGAGCTCGCCAGCGAGCTGGCGGAGATCGACCAGCACGACCGCATGCTCGCGGCTGAGGCCGGCGAGCTCGAGCAGGGCATGGCGCGGCTGCGCGAGGAGGTCCGCGCGCTTCCGGACGACGCCCCCGCGCTCCGCGCCTACGTGCAGCTCGATCGCGCGCGCGCCGAAGAGCGGCGCGCGGCGGCGCGGACCGCCTCCGAGCAGGAGACGATGGCCGCGCGCTCCGCCGAACTGGGCGCAGCCCGCGAGCGCGCGCTTGCGCACGCACGCGAGCACGGCCTGCCTGCGCCCGGCGACGACGCCGGGCTGGCCGGAGTGCGCGACGCCCTCGCCTCCTACCGTGCGGCCTGCGGCGAGCTGATCGGCGCTGAGCGGCTTCGACGCGAGCGCCGGCAGGCGGCCGCCGCCGCGCGCCACCATGCCGACCGCGCGGAGCAGGCCCGCGCGGTCGCGCACGAGCGAGCCGGCGAGACCGCGCAGCTGCAGAGCGCCCGCGCCGGCGCCCACCGGGAGGCGGCTGGGGCGGTCGGCGCGACCGTCGAGCAGCTACGCGCACGGCTGGCGGAGCTCGAGACGGCCGCAGAGGGCGCGGAGTGCGGCCTGCGCGAGGTCCACGACGACGACATCGCCGCGGCGGAGGCCGCAGCCAGTGCGCAGAGCGAGGCGTCGCATGCCGAGGCGGAGCTGGCGGATGCTGACGTCCGCGTCGCCGACGCCCACACCCGGGTCGCGAGGCTCGGAGGGCTCGGTGCGTGGGCGCTCGCGCTCGGCGAGGAGGCGCCGGAGGATCACGACGTCGCCGGCGGTTGGCCGCTCGAACGCACGCTCGCGGCGCTCCGCGCGGTCCCGCGCGAGGCGCTCGCGACCCGGCGAGCGTTCGCGACGCTGCATCGCCGACGTCGATCACGAGGCGGACGAGCTCCGTCACCGCCTGTCCGCCAGCGCCGACTTCCAGGTCAGCCGCGAGCGCGTGCCCGACGACGCCGAGCTGACGCTCGTGCAGGTGCGCCACGGCGGCCGTAGCCACCCGATCGGCGAGCTCGAGTCGTGGCTCGAGGGTGAGCTGCACGCCCGCGAGCGGACGATCGCCGAGGAGGACCGCCGGCTGTTCGAGTCGTTTCTCGTCGGCGGCCTCGCGGACACCTTGCGGGAGCGGATCGGCGGCGCCGGAGCGCTCGTGGCGAGCATGAACGAGGCGCTGGCCGGGTGCACGACCAGCTCGGGCATGAGCATCGCGCTCGAGTGGCGCCCGCGTGAGCACGACGAGGCCGGGCTGCGCGACGCTGTCGCGCTGCTGCGACGGGACGTGGCGCTGCTGGGCGACGATGCACGGGCCCGGCTGGTCGAGTTCCTGCGTGGGCGGATCGAGGACGCGCGCCACTCGCTCGAGCAGGGCTCGTCCACGGAGCACGTGATGGCCGCGCTCGACTATCGCGACTGGCACGAGTTCCGGGTCATCCAGAGCAAGGACGGGCGCCAGGAGGTGCTGACCCGGCGCCGGCACCAGCAGGGCTCGGGCGGTGAGAAGGCGGTCGCGCTGCACCTGCCGCTGTTCGCCGCAGCCGCCGCCCAGTTCGCCGCCGCACGCGAGAGCTGCCCCCGCATGATCCTGCTCGACGAGGCATTCGCGGGCATCGACGAGCGGATGCGGGCGCAGCTGCTCGGCCTGCTCGAGCGCTTCGATCTCGACTTCGTGCTCACCTCGCACGAGCTGTGGGGCTGCTATCCCGAGCTGTCGGCGCTCGGGATCTATCACCTGCACCGTGAGCCAGGGATTCCGGGCGTAGCGACCGCGCACTTCCGCTGGGACGGTGAGCGGCGGGTGGAGGTGAGCGCCTGACTGCGCACGCAAGCGCGTTGGCAGAGCGCTCCCCGGATGCGATCGGCTACCTCTCGCGCCCGGGACTGCGCCGGCTGCTGTTTGCCGCACGCGAGCGGTTTGAGCGCAACGGCGGCCCGTACGGACGGCTGGTCCTCGACGCACTCTCGCCCGAGGAGGCGCACGCGTTGAACGGGCTCCTGACGCCCCAGCGGCCGTTTATTGCCGCAGGCGAGGCGCGCATCCGGCTGGCGAGGCTGGACGCTCGGCTGCGCTCCTCGCGATTCGCGCTGTCGCTCGAGGAGGCGCTCGTCGCTGTCGACGGCGCGCTCGGCAACCGTCGCGCCGAGCGCGAGGCGGCTGCGGCGGCGCGCAAGGCGGCGTGGGCGCGCGTGCTCGCGCACCCGCAGGCGGGTCGCGCGGAGCTCGCGCCATGGCTCGAGCACGCCCGTCGGAGGTTCGGTGCGAGCACCCCTGAACGAGCCGCCGTCGTGCTGCAGGCGCTCGACGTGCTCACCGCACTCCCGGCGGACGGGCAGCCGCTCGCGGCGCTGGCGGCCTCGCAAGCAGGCGGCGACGCTCATGCGCTTGACCGCGACCGGCCGCTCGGGCGGCTGATGGCGGCGGCGCTGCTCGCGCTAGACGGCGCGCCGCCGCGCGAGCCGGCGTCGGCGGACGAATGGCGGGGGCTGTGGGCCCGGGTGGGGGTCAGCTGCGACGAGCTCTCGTGTACCGCGCTGACGCTGGGTCTGCGGCCGCACAGGCTCGCGCACGGCTACCTCGCCGGGCGCCTGCGCGCCGCCGCTCGCGCGGGCAGTCCGCTCGTGCTGACACTGCAAGAGCTTCGCCGCGATCCGCTGCGACTCGCGTTCGGGTCGCTGTTCGTGTGCGAGAACCCTTCGATCGTCGCCGCCGCCGCGGCGGAGCTAGGTGCCCGCTGCCCGCCGCTGCTGTGCACGGAGGGGTGGCCCAACACCGCAGTCGCAGCGATCCTCGATGCCGCCGAGTCGGCGCGGATGGAGATTCTGGTGCACGCTGACGGCGACGCGGCAGGCGCGGCGATCGCCGCGCGGGTGCTGAAGCGTGCGGGCTCGCGGCCCTGGCGCGAGGTAAAGCCGCACACCGGCGTCCACGAGGAGGCGCTGCTCGACGAGCTGCTCGCCGACCTCGGGAGTGGCTGCGTGGGTCAGGGGCGGCTCGAGCTCTGAGCAGGTGTGTATCCGGTTGAACGACCGAGCGCCGGGGATTGCCCGGTCGTGCGCGCTTGCGCTTGCTGGACGTGCCAAGCTAGAGTCGCTGTATGTCCCGCTACGTCTTGAAAGACAAGGTTGGGCTCGTCACCGGCGCTGCGCGGGGCATCGGCTTTGAAACCGCCAGGGCGCTCGTCTCGCGCGGCGCCTCGGTCGTCGTCGTCGATCTTGAGCCCGAGGCGGCGGAGGCTGCCGCGGCGCGGCTCCACAAAACGCGCGCGATCGGCCTGGCAGCCGACGTCAGAGACCGGGGTGCGTTGCAGCAGGCCGTTGCCGCGAGCGTCGAGCGGTTCGGCGGGCTCGACGTCGTCGTGGCCAACGCCGGCATCTCCCCGAGGGCCGCGACGTTCCGGGCGATGGCGACCGAGAGCTTCGACCGCGTGATCGAGGTGAACCTGATGGGCGTCGTCAAGACCGTCGAGGCGGCGCTGCCGGAGATCGTCCGGAACAGCGGACATGTCGTCGTGGTCGCGTCGATACAGGCGTTCCAGAACGGCGTCGGCGTGGCGCCCTACGCGATGAGCAAGGCGGCCGTGGAGCAGTTCGGGCGGGCGCTGCGAGTCGAGTTGCGCCAGCACGGGGCGAGCGCCAGCGTTGCCTACTTCGGGTTCATCGAGACCGAGATCGTCCATCGTGGGATCGACGCCGACCCCGTTGTGAACACGATGGTCGCAGCGATCCCGAAGCCGCTGCGCCAGCGTCTGCAGCCGCACATGGCCGGCGAGGCGATCGCGCGCGGGATCGAGCGCAGAGCTCCCCGGATCATCCGCCCACGAGTGTGGGTGGCGATCTCGGCTCTGCGTGGCATGCTGAATCCGCTGTCCGACCTTCAGCTGGAGCGTGACAAGCGACTTCAGGCCGCGGTGCGCGATCTGGACGCACGCGCGGGGGAGGAACAGCCCACCACGACCTGATGCCGCGGTGAACCTGCGTTGTCCGAAGCGGTTGGCGGTGTTGTGTGTAACTGGTTGGTGTGGTCGATGAGGTCGGGATCGCGGAGCGTTATCGCCTGCTGAAGGAGACGGGATTGCGGACTTTGATTGGGTCGGCTGTCGAGACGGAGGTCGTTTACCGTTGCGCGGCGGCTGTTGAGGTCGAGCGGCAGGAAGTGGGGGCTACTTGGTGCAAGCGCGGTGGGAGCTCGAGCGCCCTTTGCTGGTGCTTAGTCGTTACCAGATGAACGGAATTAGCCGGTAGCGGACGTGGGCGACGTAGTCGGCGTAGTCGGCGAGCTGGGCCTGGAGCGTCCGCTCCTCGATCACGGCGCGGAGGCCGAGCACTGCGATGATGAAGGGCGCGACCGCGAGCCCCCAGAGCGAGCCGAGGAGCAGCGGGGTGCCCAGGAAGTAGGGGATCGAGCCGGCGTACATCGGGTGACGCACGAGCGCGTAAGGGCCTGTCGTGACCGTTATCTGGTCGCGGTCCTGCTGGATCTTCACCACGGGCGCGGCGTAGCTGTTCTCGCGGAACGTCAGGAAAGTCAGCGCTCCGGAGAGCGGAATGCCGAGCGCGCCGACGAGCTGTAACCAGCTTGGGATCTGTGAGATCCCGTGGCGGTTCACGTCGAGCCCCATCAGCACGAACCATCCGCTCCAGAGCAGGATAACCAGGCACATCAGGAGCTTGTCCCAGCCGCTCTGTTCCTTCTGCACGACGGAGGACAGGCGCTCGCTGAGGAGCTGTGGGTCGTGGGTCGCGAGCCAGAGGCCGATGCTTAGGGCGAGGATGCCGAGTTCGGCGAGCATGATCCAGGCGCCGGGCCAGTGGGTGGTGTGGGCTGGGATGAACAGCAGCGCGGTGGTGGTGGCGAGCCAGAGAACGGTCCGGATGGTGAGCTTGGGGATCATGGTTCGCTGTCCTTTCAGAAGGTTGTGATGATCGCCCCGAAGTGGGCGGGTAGGCCGAAGCCGGCGAGTGCCACGGGTGTGTCGCGGAGGTTGGGGTCGGCGATCAGTTCTGGCAGCGCGAACGCGAGCTCGGCGCCGCCCATCATTCCGTGGGCGGTGTGGACGCGCAGCCGGCGGCCGAGACCGAGGCGGTCGCGGAGGCGTTCCGCGAGGCTGGGGTACAGGAAGCCGGTCTGGACGGCTCTGAGGTCACCGAGCTCGAGCGCGGCGCGCGCGGCGGCTCGCTCGATCGTGTCCGCGAGCTGTTCGGCGACCCGCAGCTCGAGATGCTCCGCCCAGCGGCTGGGTTCGCGCACGAAGTAGTACTTGGCTAGGGCCCATTCGTGTTGGAAGAAGCCGTCCGGTTCGGGGCCGTCGTCGACTACCTCGGTGCGGATCCCGATCTGGCGTGCGGCTGTGCCGTCGGAGGCGAACGCGTATCCGAGCGGTGTTCCGGGGCCGTTCCCGCGGCGAACCGCGAGCGCGCCGGCGAGCTGCGCGTCGCGGCGGACGAGCATCGCTCCGGCACCGTCGCTGATGTTGGCCATCCAGGTCGTGTGCGGGTTCGAGAGATCGACGTTGTCGAACATCGAGAGGACACCGACGACCAGCACGTTGCGGATGTACGGCTCGCAGAGCATCAGCTCCCGCACGGTCTGCAACCCCAGGGTGATCGACGCGCACGTATCGGCGACGTCGAGCAGCTCGGCTCGCCCGGCCCCAAGCGCATCCTGCAGCAGGGCGCCGTAGCCATAGATCTCCCGCTCGGGGTGATACGGATGCGCGATCGTGCAGATCACATCGATCTCGCTCGGGTCCAGCCCCGCGAGCGCGCGCGACGCGCAGCGCACACCCGCCGCGATCGGCCCGCGGCCGTCGCCCCAACGGAACGTCTGGCGAAACCCGAGCCGGCGCTCGATAACCTCGACCGGGATGTTCGAGATGCGCGCGAACTCGTCGCTCTCGACGCGCAGGTCAGCGAGCTCGGTGGCGATCCCAGCAACACCAATCGGCGGCCAATCGCGTCTCACGCCGCGACCTCGATCGCCTCGAGTCGCGCGAGCTCACCCGCACCGGGCAACGGCTCGGGCAGCTCGCCGGTGCTAAAGAACCCCGCCACCAAAGCGTTGTAGAGCTCGGCCCGCTCGTACAGAAACAGATGGCCGCTCCCGCGGAAGACGACCGTCGGCCCGAGGCGATACAGCGGGTGCTCACGCACATCCTCGATCGGCGCGAACGGATCCGCGTCGCCGGTCAAGAACAAGCGCCGCCCCGCCGGCAGCGCGCCGTACACGAGCGTACGCCCCCAATCATGACCGAACACGCCCTGGAACTGCTGCACACCCGTCCACACATCGCGAACGGTCAACTCGCTCATCCGCGACATCACCTCGCGATAGCGCTCAGGCTGAGTCTCCCGGAAAGTGCCGCTCCAGAACTGCGGGACCAGCGACCGGATCACGAGCTGATGCGAGCTCTCCTCGGTACGCGTGAAATCAGTGACCTCGGGCGCGCCCGCGTCGAGCATCCGCCCCTGACGACGCAACGCCGGCATCGCGCCGATCGCGCACCTCGCGATCCGCTCCGGCGCGAGATGCAACAACTCCGCGAGCACGAACGTCCCCAACGAGACACAAGCCACGTTAACCTCACCGACATCAAGCTCGTCGAGCAACCCCAACGTGTCACGAGCAAGCACCACCGGAGTGATATGCCACAAATCGTTGCGGCCGCCGGCGATCCCCCGATAATCAAGCGTAATCACCCGAAACGACCGCGCCAAGTGCTCGCGCGCAAAATCATACTGCCACGGCGCGGTGAACGCACCAGGCAAAATCACAACCCACGGCGCGTCCAACGGACCCATGACCCGATAATTCATCGAACCACGCTCAACATCGATCGAAGCAGCCGACACCGGCAAACCCCCAACAGGCAACAAACCGCTCACATTGCGCCCGTGACGATCGCGACACGGCGCTCCCCACGAGCCCACCGCACAGGAGCCTCAAACCCGTCGAGCGGCACAGTCGGGAAGCCCTGGCCCGCCGCTCTCATGCGGCAACCTCCACAAACGCCACGTCCGCCGCCTCGGCCGCTGGCAGCAGCTCGAACCAGAACCGCTCCGGCGCCCCATCACGACGCTCGACCGTACCCACCACCCGAGCGCCGATCCGCAACGGAACCCCACTAAGCTGCACGCGCGCCGTGAGCATCGGCCCGGCATCAAGCTTCACCAGCCCAAGCACCCACTCCCCATCGCCCGGCTCGACACTATGCGGCCGAGTCCAGCTCTCAAATACGCCACACAACTCGACGCGCGTCGGCGTGAGCGCCTTGGAACCGCAGCCCAGGCAGCGGTGCAATCTCGCAGGGGCGTGCACCCGCCCGCAAGCGCCGCACTCCGTACCCACAACCGTGGTGCTCTCAGGCAACACCTGCAGATCGCCGATCGCGCGCGTGCTCATCCGCTCGCCCCGTTTCATACCGTAGCCCCCAACACATGAACGGCGACCGTCGAACCCGACCCACCCATATTCTGAACCAACGCCGTACGCGCCCCCGGCACCTGATTACCACCCGCCTCACCACGCAACTGATACGTCGCCTCAACAAGCTGATACATGCCCGTCGCACCAACCGGATGACCACGCGCCTTAAGACCACAAAAGTGCTGATCGGCACCCCACCATCCAGCGCGATCTCACCCTCAACCCCCGCACGCCAACCCTCACCCCTCGGGTAGAGCCCGAGGGACTCGAGAATCAGAGGCGTCATCACCGTGAACGCGTCGTGGATCTCGTACACGTCGAGGTCCTCCACCGCCATCTCGGCCTGCTCGAGCGCGCGCTCGGCGGCGACGCGACTCGCCTCGAGCCGAAGCAGCTCGGAGCGATCGTGGAAGCTCATCGTGTCGGTCGCGAGGCCCGCCCCGCGCACCCAGACGGCGTCGCCGTAGTCCTGCGCGAGCTCATCCGCCGCCAGCACGACGCTGGCCGCGCCGTCGCAGATGGGACTGCAGTCGTACAGCCGAATCGGATCCGCAACCAGGCGTGACGCCAACGCCTCTTCAGCGCTGACGGGAACCCTCAGCAGCGCGTGGGGGGAGGTCAGCGCATTGCGATGCGCGTTGACCGCAAAGGGAACGAGTTGATCGTGGCCGACGCCGAAGTCGCGAAGGTACCGGCGCATCACCATTGCGTTCAGGGAGACGAAGCTGGCGCCCTGCTCGACCTCGTACTCGTAGTCGGCCGCGCCCGCCAGGATGCGACTCGCGACTGCGTTGGAGACGCCGCTCATCCTCTCGACCCCGGTGACGAGCACGCTGTCGTACATGCCGCTCGCGATCGCCATGTGCGCGACGTGAAAGGCTGCGCTGCCCGACGCACACGCGGCCTCGACGCGCACAGCCGGCACCGGGGTCAGCTGGAGCTGGTCGGAGACAAGTGGGCCGAGATGGTGCTGACCCGTGAACTCCCCGCTTGCCATCGAGCCGACGACAACCGCGTCCACGCGATCCACGCGCGCGTCGACGAGCGCGTCCGCGCTCGCCTCCAGCGCCAACTCGCGGATGCTCGGTCCCCGCTTTCGCACGGGCGCCGCGTGCGCGCCGATGATTGCCACGTCCCGCATCAGCCGACAGCCAATATCTGACGTACGCCGGTTTTCTCACGTAGCGGCGCCCTCCGAGACAGGAGCTTGTCTGGCCCTAGCTGGCAAAGCGCGTTGACGACCGGCAGCCAATCTCGATTCCCGCCGCTCCGTCGCTTGACGATCATCGGTTTTCTTCATGTGCGTGTCCTTTGTCCACAGTTCGGCACCGATCATGCGAGCATCTAGAGTCGGCTGGGCTGGGTTCTGATACATCGCGCACCGAAGTCGATCGGTGGAATCCACTCCGCGCAATAGGTAGCGGGACCACCGACACGTGATAGGAGCAACGCGCCGTGAGGAGGACGCCGATCCGCACTTGTACGTATCAGTGCCGGCCCGGGCCTCTCATACGGTTGTGCATCACGAGCCGAAACGCACAACCTTTTCCCGGAGGGTCAGGCTCGACGACGGGCGCATCCTGCACGTGAGTGAATGGCCTGGACGTGGGCAACCGCTGGTCTTGCTTCACGGCCTGCTTGACTCCTCGGCCGGCTGGGACGATCTCGCTCGAGCCAGCCGCCGGCCGTGCCTGGCAATCGATCTGCCAGGCTTCGGACATTCCAGTCCACCCAGCCGCCCTCGCCTAAGCGCGTACGCCGAGGACGTCGTCTATGGGCTGCGCCAGCTCGGCGTGAGTTCGTGCAACCTCGTCGGTCACTCGCTGGGTGGCGGCGTCGCGACCACGGTTGCCGAGCGGATGCGCAGCGAAGTCGAGTCGCTCGTGCTGTGCGCGCCGGTGGGGTTCGGCCGGCTGCCGCTCGCCGAACTAGCCGCGCTGCCGCTCGTGAGGCACCTGACGGTTGGGTTCCTGCCCCACGTGCTTGTCAACTCGTTGCTCCTTGGCTCGGTCTACGCGAGCTTTGTCAGTGGCGGCATGAGGCCGAGCGAGGAGCTGCGACGCCAGCTTGCCGCTGATGCCGGCCGGGTCGGGCCTGGTCTACGAGCCGCGGTCGAAGCCCTGGCCGCCGCGGGACGCTCCTCGCGAGCGTTCTACCGCCGGTCCGTCCACTACCACGGGCCCGTGTCTGTGGTGTGGGGCGACCGCGATGCGCTCGTTCCGCCTTCGCACATCAGCGGCGTCATGGCAGCGCTGCCGCAGGCGCACGTCCATGTGTGGCCGGGCATGGGGCATCATCCTCAGCGCGAGCGTCCGCGCGAGCTGGCCGAGTTGGTTGAGGTGGCGTGTGAAGGGCGTCCACCGGACTTATCCGGTAGGAAGGGAGCTCAATCGTCTCGGCGGAAGAGCACTTCGCCGCATCGCTCGCATGGGCAGGAATCGACGCGCCGCCGGTATCAGCAGCGCCGTTTGTCGCCTCTTGGGCAATAGCCCATTACCCAACGGTGACATTAATCACATGCTGACCGATTGGGGAGGACGAGCATTATGGGGGTTGACATGATGCTTCTTCGTTCGCCACGCACCGTCGCAGACAGCTTTAGTCCTCGTGTGTTGCTCAGAGGATTCGGAAGCCTTGCTTCCGTGGGTACAAGTCTGATTGGAAGCGGGCGCGTGCTGGGACCGCGGACCCAGCCGGTCGCGCCCGGCTGCATGACGATCGACGACGTGATCGCCAAGATGACGAGCCTCGATGAGCGGTTCAGTCGAACACCCGGTCCCGGGTATGGAGTGTTCTGTTTCAACCGCCTGTACCTCGCGGTAACCAAGAGCGTTAAACTGGCCGTGGAGCAGCGGGGGTACTTCGACGAGCCGGAGGTGATCTCGCAGCTCGACGTGATCTTCGCACGGTTGTACTTCGATGCGGTCGAGACGTTCGAGGCCGGCGAGCAACCTCCGTACGCCTGGCGAGTGCTCTTCGATTCGGATAGAAACGCCGATGTCCTTCCGATCCAGTTCGCGGTTGCCGGCATGAACGCGCACATCAACCATGACCTACCGATCGCGCTGCTCGAGCAGTGGGAAATTGCCGGCAAGCGACCAAGCACGAAGGACGCGGTCTACGCGGACTACACGAGGATCAATCCGTTACTCAAGGAAGAGGAGCAGAAAGAGAAGCCCCGACTCGAACCGAGCGACCTCCGGGACGTGGAGGAGCTTGATCACGACCGACTTGGCCGGATCGACGACAGGATGGCAATGTGGGTCGTTGAGGCGGCACGCGCTCAGGCCTGGAAGACGGCCGATGACCTGTGGGACCTCCGTCACGTCCCGCCTGCGCGTGAGGCGGCGCTCGCGGCAGTCGACCGCGTGGTTGGGGTCTGGGGTGAGGCCTTCTTGCGACCGGTGTGACCTCAGCGTGGCGCTCCGGATCCGATTATGCGGCGGCCTGGTCGCCGAGCTCGGTGGGAGACCGATCGAGGCCGAGTTGGCGGGTCGACAAGGTAGAGAGGTCTTCGCCTACCTCGTCCTGCATCGTAATCGTCCTGTAAGCCGAGACGAGCTGGCCGCGCTGCTCTGGCCGGACCGACCACCGCGCTCCCCGGAGGCTGCGCTCAACACGATCCTCGCCAGGTTGCGCCGGATCTTGGGCCACTCCGTGCTCCCCTCACGCGCGCAGCTCAGCGTAGAGCTGCCGCCGCAGAGCTGGATCGATGTCGAAGCGGCCGAGGAAGCGGCGCTCCGCGCCGAAACGCTTCTCGCCGAAGGAAGCGCGGCCGAGGCTCTCGAGCTGGCCGCGTCCACCATGGACATCGTCGCCGCGCCGTTACTGCCGGAGGTCCAACATGCATGGATCGACCAGCGGCGGAGCGAACTCGAGGACACCTGCTCGAGGCTTCTCACCGTGACCGTCCGCTGCGGGCTCGCACTTGGAGGCGCACCGCTGGCTAATGCGGACCGTGCCGCCCATCGCCTGGTCGAACGCGAGCCGTTTCGCGAATCGGGCTACGCGATGCTGATGGAGGTGCATGCCGCTCGCGGCGACATAGCAGAGGCTCTGCTCGTCTACGAGCGCCTGCGTGTGCTGCTGCGCGACGAGCTCGGGATCCCGCCGTCGGCCCGCGTCGCTGCGCTTCACGATCGACTTCTCAGCGAGCGCTCAAGTCACGAGCCGGCCGCTCCGAAACCGCCGCGGCAGCGAGACGAGGCGGAGGATCTACCCTCGGTGGCGCTGCCGGGATTGCTAGCGCATAGCTCTGAGCGGAGGCTGGTTGGGCGCGATCCCGAGCTGACCGTGCTGCGTCAGCGGTGGTCCGAGCTCGCGGCAAACAACCGACGAGTGATCGCGCTCGAGGGCGAGCCAGGAATCGGCAAGACCACACTAGCTGCTTCGTTCGCGCGCGACACCCACCGCGAGGGAGCGAACGTCCTTTATGGTCGCGCCGAGGAGGAGGCGATCGTCCCGTACGCACCGCTCGTCGAGGCGTTGCGACACTATGTCGTGCAGCGCTCCGACCTTCAGTTCGATCACGCCCTCAGAATCCATCTCAGGGAGCTCGGCTGGCTGATCCCGGAGCTGGCCGATCACCGTGCCGAGCCCCGTGTGCCGACTGACGATCCCCGGCTCCAGCGCATGCGGCTCTACCAGGCGGTCGCGGCGCTCGTTGCCCACGCAGCGTCGCAGCGGTCCGTGCTGCTCGTGCTCGAGGATCTTCAGTGGGCCGATGCTGACACGCTGCTCATACTCAGGCAGGTTCTGCGCGAGGCGACGCCGCGGCCCGTGCTCGCGCTTGTCACCTACCAAGCCAGCGAAGTCGCGCTCGACCACCCGCTATGGCACCTCCTGAGCGATTTCCACCGCGATCTAGGGGTCACCCGGCTGGTTCTGCGCGGGCTCGGCGACGAGGCGATCACGGACCTGGTGGCCAACGGCGATCCCCCAACAGCGGAGTTCATCCAGCGCCTGCGCGAGCACACTTCGGGCAACCCGTTCTTCGTCGAGGAGGTCGTCCGCAGCCTCCGCGAGTCCGGTCCCGGCCAGTATCGCGATCTTTCCGTCGAAGACCTGGTAGTGCTGCCCGAAGGTGTCCAAGTCGTCATCCAGAACCGGCTGCGACGCCTTGAGCCACCGACGCGCGACGCGCTTGCCGCCGCCGCGGTCCTCGGCCATGACTTCAACGTCGAAATGCTCGAGTCGGTCATCGACGACGACCGGCCGGCAGACGCACTGGATGCTGCCGTCCGTGCCGGACTGGTCCTCGATGGCAGCCAGTCTGACGAGGGCTACCGCTTTCGACACGCCCTTGGGCGCGAGGCGATCTACCGCAGCATCGGCCGGAGCCGCCGGGCTCAGCTGCACGTGCGAGCGGCGCGAGAGCTCGAGCAGCGCCGACGGGTGACGGATGTAGACGCTGCTCAGCTCGCCCATCACTTCGTGGAAAGCGACCGGTCCGAGGTTGCCGACGAGGCCATCGCCTATTCGCGCGAAGCCGCTAAGAGGGCGCTGGAGACCCACGCCTACGAAGACGCAGGTCATCACTATCGACGCGCGCTCGACGTCCTCGAGCGTCATCGAGCCCACGACCTGCCGACGCGCTGCTCGCTCCTACGCCGGCTCGGAGCCGTCTCCTGGCAGGGCAGCGGTCCCAGCGCTCGCATGATCTTCGAGCAGGCCGTAGCGGTCGCGCGGGGCCTGGGCGAACACAGCCACTTCGCCGAAGCCGCGCTTGGCCTAGGAGGCCGCTTCTACGCACCGACCGGTCCGGACGAGCCGTACATCGAACTGCTCGAGGAAGCGCTCGACTGGGTCCACGACGACGACTCGCTTCGTGCTCGCCTCCTCGGGCGGCTTGCTGAACATCTCATCTTTGTCGACCCGAACAGGGCCGCGCGCTTGAGCGCCGAAGCGCTTGAAGTCGCCAGTGGCCTCAGAGACCCGAGTATCCTGTCGGCGGCGCTGCTGAGCCGGCATGCTGCGCTCCTCCCCACACAGCACCTGGACGAACGGAGACGCCTCGCCACCGACGAGGTGAACGTGGCTCGTCGCTGCGGGCTACGCGAACTCGAGGCACTCGGACACCACTGGCTCCTCTACGACCTCCTCGAGGCCGGCGACGTGATCGCCGCGAACGCTTCCCAGCAACGGCTGCAAGCTTTGGCCGACGAGCTCTGCCAGCCGCTTTACCGGCATTCGGCGCTTGTTTGGGGGAGGGTGCTCGAGCAGCTCAGCGGGCGGTTCGAGCACGCAGCGCAGCTCGCCCACGAAGCGCTTAACCTCGCGCAGGGCGCGCACGGAGAGGACGCGAAGATCCACTTCCTCGCGCAGCAGCTCGCTGTGGCTCACGATCAGGGAGGGGAGGAGCGGCTCCTGCGGTCGCTGGAGCAGCGGGCTAGAGGCGGGGATCCCCTGTGGTCCGCAGCTGCCTGCCTTCTGGAGCTCGATAGCGCCGACGGGTCAGTCGGCCCGCGCGCCTTCGGCACACTCACCGCCAGCTCGCTTCCCGACCTCCCTCGAAACGTCTTCTGGCTAACCACGCTCGCCTGGCTCGCCGAGGTCAGCGCACGCGTCGGCGATCCCGAGCGGGCGGCGGTGCTCTATGAGCTCCTCACGCCCTTCGCCGACCGCTTCGTCCAGCTCACGTTCAACGCGTCCTTTGGCTGCGTGCATCGGCATCTAGGCCTGCTCGCCGGAACGCTCGGAAGGTCGCAGCAGGCGGCCGAACACTTCGACGAGGCGCTGCGCCGCCACGCGGCGATTCGTGCACTCCCGCTCGAGGCCCGCACCTGCTGCGACTATGCCGAAGCATTGCTGGCGAACCGTGCCGCCGGCTCGACGCGTGACGCGACTCTCATGCTCGAGCGCGCCGGACGCCTTGCGGAGGCATGCGGCGCCACGAAAACCTTACAGCGGCAGCGCAGACTGCCCTCGGCCGAACTGCTTCAGCCAGTGCCTGCACAACGGCCAGGCTAGCGCCGGCCCCTCGAACAGACGGCCGCACTCAGCCTGGATCCACCGGGTGAGTCACGCGGTGGATCCAGGCTCAGGCGATCAGGAGGTCGAGCGCGTCCTCTGTACCCAGTTCCCGGCGGAGCCGCTCGAGCGCTCGCGCCCGCGTGGGCCCGATGCTACCGATCGGCATATCCAGAGCAGCAGATATCTCCTCGTAGCCAGGCCGGGGATCGGCCATGAGCAGCCGCAGTAACGCCTGGTCGCTTGGTCGCAGGCGTTCGAACGCGCGCCACAGCACCGCGTCGCGCTCGGCGATGAGTAGCGCAGTGCCCTGCGATGCGTCTGTCGAGCGGTGATCCGGCACGTCGTCACTAGACGGGATCTGCCGGCCGGAACGACGCACGACCCGAAGACACTCCCGGCGAGTGGTGGTGGCGAGCCATCCGCCGACACAGGCAGGGTCGTGCAAGTTATCCAAGTGCTCAAGCAGTCTGAGCCACGTCGCTTGCGAGACATCAGCGGCGTCAGCGTCGCTCAAGCGGTATGTCCGCGCGACCGCCCAGATCATGCCGCTGAACTCGTCGACTAGCGCATCCCAGCCGCGATCGTCGCCCGCGGCCGCCGAGCGGACAAGTCGCCCGACCTCGTCGCCCGTCAGACGGCCCCCGGCGAGCCGACGTTCTTCCACGTTAATCGTCATTGCATTGCCCCCTGTCGGTGAACCGATGGGCCCAGGTTGCTCAACCGGCATTGCAATGCCGCTGCGATGGCATTGCGACGAGGCTGGATGTGACAACGAAGCTGCAAGGTCCGGCGGCCTTGGCTCTCAGGCATGTCTAGCTGGACCACGCCAACCGATGCCCGGATCGCCGCGAACGACGTATCACGAGGCGACCTCGCTGCTCTGTTCGAGGTGGAATCGTGCTCGCCACGTCCATCCCAAGCCGCCCGCGAGGACGACATCTCGCTGGTCCAGCGGCTCGCCGAGTCTGCGAGGGCGATCGATCCGGTTCCAGGCGGTGTCCGAGCCAGCGCTCGTGCGGCGTTCAGATGGGGACTCGGACGCCACCGCCTTGTCCCAGCGCGCTCATCGATTCTTCCCGCACCTCCAGAGGACGCGCTGGACCGGCGCTGAGCTGCAACGCTCAACGCTTGTCGGCGCTGCCGAACATGAGAAGCGCGCACGACGCGTGCTCGCGACGATCAGCGTCCGAGTTCCTCATCGGCGTTCGCCGCTAATGGCAGTATCGCGAGGGCAAAGCCCTTCTATGAGGTGTCGAAGCTGACGGGCGGCGTCCGCCTCATCCGCTCCGATTCGGAGCGCTTGGGCGTCCGCGCGCTTCGGTTCAGCTTCGCTCCCTCTCTGTGAACGTGGCTGCCGAGCAGGCCCCAGACTTACCGCCGCTGGTCCAGCCAACCTTAAGTTCTTTGGAGCGTCCCGCCGGATCCGTCCGTTGTGTCACTAGGAGGACCCGGCGGCTTGAAGCTTCAGGATTGAGTCATCTCGGCAACCGGAGCCTCACGTGCCAACCCGCGCATCACACCTTCGCGTGCAGCACCAGGTGTCCGAGTTCTGCGTCAGGCTGCGAACGGCCTGCGGGTTTCAGTCCTCGTCCAGGAAGGAGCTGATCGGGCCGATCGCGTTCTCGGGCTCGTCGAGGAGGAAGAGGTGCCCGCCGTCCTTGACGACGTGCAGGCGGGCGTTGGGCAGTCGCGCGGCGAGCAGGCGGGCGTTGCGCAGCGGGACGCTGGGATCGTTGTCGCCCGCCACGATCAGGCTCGCGTGCGACACGCGGTGCAGCCAGGGCAGGCTCGACCACCCGGTGACCGCGTACATGTGGTAGGCATATCCGAGCAGGTCAGGCGGCGGGTGCAGCCGCGCGTCCACCTGCTCCGCGAGCGCGCGCGGCTCGCGGGCGGTGCGCCCGCCGGCCATGTGCGGGACCGTGAGCGCGAGCAGGCGCGGATGGTGGTAACGCGCGGGCGTCGCCAGCATCAGCGCCGCGAGCGGGCGGGGCGGGGTGCCGCCGAGACCCGGCGCGGTCCCGCACAGCACGAGCCGGCAGACACGGTCGGGCGCCTGGCGGGCGAGCTCCTGGGTGAGCGCGCCGCCGAACGAGTAGCCGAGCACGTCGACACGGTCGAGCCGCAGCGCGTCCAAGAGTTCTTGCACGACGTGAGCCAGGCCGGACATGCGCAGCGGAAGGCGTGGTCGTTGCGAGAAACCGGCGCCCGGTAGGTCGAAGGCGATCAGTTCGCGGTCCCCCGCGAGCCGCGCGAACGGCGCCCACATGTCCAGGCTCGCGCCGATACCGGGGATCAAAAGCAGCGGGCGTCCCGTGCCGTGGCGCGCGACGCGCAGGCGAAGCCCGGCTGCCCTGACGAATGCTGGCTTCCAGTCCACGCCACTACCCACCGTGGAGCGACTCCCTCTGCGCGGAGGCGCGCGGAGGGGCCAACAAGCCCGCGGGGCGGGGCTCGCGCACAATGGGCCCGGCGCCACCACGATCGGCAAATCCCACGTCGAACTCGAGCTCGTGGCCCACGTCCCCGTCCCTGAGGAGCTGTGGGTCGTGGGTCGCGAGCCAGAGGCCGATGCTTAGGGCGAGGATGCCGAGTTCGGCGAGCATCATCCAGGCGCTGGGCCAGTGGGTGGTGTGGGCTGGGATGAACAGCAGCGCGGCGGTGGTGGCGAGCCAGAGAACGGTCCGGATGGTGAGCTTGGGGATCATGGTTCGCTGTCCTTTCAGAAGGTTGTGATGATCGCGCCGAAGTGGGCGGGTAGGCCGAAGCCGGCGAGTGCCACGGGTGTGTCGCGGAGGTTGGGGTCGGCGATCAGTTCTGGCAGCGCGAACGCGAGCTCGGCGCCGCCCATCATTCCGTGGGCGGTGTGGACGCGCAGCCGGCGGCCGAGACCGAGGCGGTCGCGGAGGCGTTCCGCGAGGCTGGGGTACAGGAAGCCGGTCTGGACGGCTCTGAGGTCACCGAGCTCGAGCGCGGCGCGCGCGGCGGCTCGCTCGATCGTGTCCGCGAGCTGTTCGGCGACCCGCAGCTCGAGATGCTCCGCCCAGCGGCTGGGTTCGCGCACGAAGTAGTACTTGGCTAGGGCCCATTCGTGTTGGAAGAAGCCGTCCGGTTCGGGGCCGTCGTCGACTACCTCGGTGCGGATCCCGATCTGGCGCGCGGCTGTGCCATCGGAGGCGAACGCGTATCCGAGCGGTGTTCCGGGGCCGTTCCCGCGGCGAACCGCGAGCGCGCCGGCGCCGTCGCTGAGCGGCCACAGCCAGCGGTCCTCGGGAGTCTCGAGGTCGACGAAGTCGCTGAACCTGTGCGGGAAGACGAGCAGCGCGGTGCGGAGCCGGTGATCGGCGCGGAACTTCGCGTCGAGCAGCCGCAGCCCGGCGACGAGGCTCGGGCCGCTCCACTCCGTCACGTCTAGGCACAAGGGGGTCGGGTGCCCGAGTTCCTTGGCGATCGCCAGGCTCAGTCCCCAGGTGAAGTACTCGACGCGCATCCTGCCGACGTGCACGATCAAGTCGATGTCCTGTGGTGCGAGGCCGGCTGGGGCGAGTGCCGCCCGGGACGCGTCGACGGCGAGCTGGAATGGTGTGATGTCGCGTGGCGGCGCGTGCCGTGCCTCGAGACCGACCGTCGCGCGGAGCTCCGCGGGGTCCAGGCGGTCTGCGGCTAACGCCTCGACGGTGACGCGCTCGGCGGCTGCGGTGCCGATGCTCGCGATGTGGCAGGCGCTCATTCGGCCGTCTTTCCCAGGCGTTGGCCTTTGAAGCCGAGCGTGGTGACGGTCCACTGAAAGCCCACGCCGGGCGTCGCGAGCACCGCGACACCGCCGTCGGGAAGCCGCCGTTCGTCGCGCAGGTTCTGCAGGAAGAGGAGCTGGTCGAGATATCCGACGTGGCCGGCGTCCGCGAGCGAGATCTGCTGGTCGGGGTCCAGTCCGAACGCGCCGAGCAGCCCCTGCCTGAGGCTCGGTTTCATCGTGTTCGCGCCGAGGTAATCGAGCTGCTCGGCCGCGAATCCTGATCGCGCGAGCGACTCGCGGACCGCGCGGATAAAGCTCGGCAGCGCGACGTCGTCGAGGCGTTCCTTCATCGATTCCTTGTTGAGGACCTCGACGTGGGCCGGCAGGAAGCGGCGGAACCGGGCGCGATAGGTGATCGGCTCCTCCATGTAGGGGGAGGCGAACGCGACGTCGTCGATGAACTGCGCGTCGACGACCTGCGCCGTTTCCAGCACGACGTTGTCGAGCTGCGCGTCGCGGCGGACGAGCATCGCTCCGGCACCGTCGCTGATGTTGGCCATCCAGGTCGTGTGCGGGTTCGAGAGATCGACGTTGTCGAACATCGAGAGGACACCGACGACCAGCACGTTGCGGATGTACGGCTCGCAGAGCATCAGCTCCCGCACGGTCTGCAACCCCAGGGTGATCGACGCGCACGTATCGGCGACGTCGAGCAGCTCGGCTCGTCCGGCCCCAAGCGCATCCTGCAGCACGGCGCCGTAGCCATAGATCTCCCGCTCGGGGTGATACGGATGCGCGATCGTGCAGATCACATCGATCTCGCTCGGGTCCAGCCCCGCGAGCGCGCGCGACGCGCAGCGCACACCCGCCGCGATCGGCCCGCGGCCGTCGCCCCAACGGAACGTCTGGCGAAACCCGAGCCGGCGCTCGATAACCTCGACCGGGATGTTCGAGATGCGCGCGAACTCGTCGCTCTCGACGCGCAGGTCAGCGAGCTCGGTGGCGATCCCAGCGACACCAATCGGCGGCCAATCGCGTCTCACGCCGCGACCTCGATCGCCTCGAGTCGCGCGAGCTCACCAGCACCGGGCAACGGCTCGGGCAGCTCGCCGGTGCTAAAGAACCCCGCCACCAAAGCGTTGTAGAGCTCGGCCCGCTCGTACAGAAACAGATGGCCGCTCCCGCGGAAGACGACCGTCGGCCCGAGGCGATACAGCGGGTGCTCACGCACATCCTCGATCGGCGCGAACGGATCCGCGTCGCCGGTCAAGAACAAGCGCCGCCCCGCCGGCAGCGCGCCGTACACGAGCGTACGCCCCCAATCATGACCGAACACGCCCTGGAACTGCTGCACACCCGTCCACACATCGCGGACGGTCAACTCGCTCATCCGCGACATCACCTCGCGATAGCGCTCAGGCTGAGTCTCCCGGAAAGTGCCGCTCCAGAAATGCGGGACCAGCGACCGGATCACGACCTGATGCGAGCTCTCCTCGGTACGCGTGAAATCAGTGACTTCAGGCGCGCCCGCGTCGAGCATCCGCCCCTGACGACGCAACGCCGGCATCGCGCCGATCGCGCACCTCGCGATCCGCTCCGGCGCGAGATGCAACAACTCCGCGAGCACGAACGTCCCCAACGAGACACAAGCCACGTTAACCTCACCGACATCAAGCTCGTCGAGCAACCCCAACGTGTCGCGAGCGAGCACCGCCGGAGTGATATGCCACAAATCGTTGCGGCTGCCGGCGATCCCCCGATAATCAAGCGTAATCACCCGAAACGACCGCGCCAAGTGCTCGCGCGCAAAATCATACTGCCACGGCGCGGTGAACGCACCAGGCAAAATAACAACCCACGGCGCGTCCAACGGACCCATGACCCGATAATTCATCGAACCGCGCTCAACATCGATCGAAGCAGCCGACACCGGCAAACCCCCAACAGGCAACAAACCGCTCACATGTACAGCCCACCATTCACCGCGTACACCTGGCCAGTGATGTACGCGGCCGCCGGCGACGCCAGAAACGCGCACAGACCACCCACCTCCTGCGCGACCCCGGCGCGACCCACCGGCGTCGCCGCCAGCATCGCATCGAACGCCCGCGGCGGGAGATCGGCGCCCATGCCCGCCTCCATCAGCCCCGGCGCGATCGCGTTACACGTAACCCCCCGGCGCGCCCCCTCCGCAGCCACCACCTTAGTCAGCCCGATAATACCGGCCTTCGAAGCCGCGTACGCGGCCGTACCGGCGTAACCAGTCTGCGCACCGACCGACGTGAGATTGAGGATCCGTCCCCCGCCCTGCCCGTAGATTCCCGGCAGCGCGGCGCGCGTCGTGTACATCGTCGCCGTGAGATTCGCGCGCAACACAGCATCCCACTCCACGTCCCGCAACTTGTGCAACGGCGCGTCAGATTTCGTACCAGCATTGTTGACGAGCACATCCACCCGACCGAACTCATCGACGGTGCGGCTAACGAGCGCGTCCGCCTCCACGCTGCACGCAAGATCAGCCCGGAAAGTAGCCGTCTCGACACCGTCGCGCAACCCGTCCGCCAACGCTCGCGCAGCCCCGGCATTGCGATGGTAATGCAGCATCAAATCAAACCCGGCCTCAGCGAGCGAACTGGCGATCGCCCTCCCCAGCCCCCCGGATGCGCCCGTGACGATCGCGACACGGCGTTCCCGAGGCGAGCCCCCGCACTGGAGCCCCGAACGCCGCTCGGCCGGCACCGTCGGGAAGCCCTGGCCCGCCGCTCTCATGCGGCAACCTCCACAAACGCCACGTCCGCCGCCTCGGCCGCTGGCAGCAGCTCGAACCAGAACCGCTCCGGCGCCCCATCACGACGCTCGACCGTACCCACCACCCGAGCGCCGATGCACAAGGGAACGCCGGTGATCTTCACGCGCACCGTCAGCGTCGGCCCGGCATCAAGCTTCACCAGCCCAAGCACCCACTCCCCATCGCCCGGCTCGACACTATGCGGCCGAGTCCAGCTCTCAAATACGCCACACAACTCGACGCGCGTCGGCGTGAGCGCCTTGGAACCGCAGCCCAGGCAGCGGTGCAATCTCGCAGGGGCATGCACCCGCCCGCAAGCGCCGCACTCCGTTGCGGCGACGGTGTTCTTCGGGCGTCGCGTGTACGTCGTGCGTCGCACGCGCAGTCCACCAGCTCGACCTGATTTCATGCGGCGGCCTCCAAGATGTGGACAGCGATCGTCGAACCCGTCCCACCCATGTTCTGAACCAGAGCGGCGTGCGCCGCCGGCACCTGATTGCTGCCAGCTTCGCCGCGCAGCTGATGGGTCGCTTCGACGAGCTGATACATGCCTGTCGCACCGACCGGGTGGCCACGCGCCTTGAGACCGCCGAACGTGCTGATCGGCACCCTGCCATCCAGCGCGATGTCGCCGTCCACCGCCGCGCGCCAGCCCTCGCCCCTCGGGTAAAGCCCAAGAGACTCGAGAATCAGAGGCGTCATCACCGTGAACGCGTCGTGGATCTCGTACAGGTCGAGGTCCTCCACTCCCATTTGCGCCTGCTCGAGCGCATGCTCGGCCGCGACCCGGCTCGCTTCGAGCCCGAAGCAGATCGGGACGATCGTGGAAGCTCATCGTGTCGGTGGCGAGGCCCGCCCCGCGCACCCAGACGGCGTCGCCGTAGTCCTGCGCGAGCTCATCCGCCGCCAGCACGACGCTGGCCGCGCCGTCGCAGATGGGACTGCAGTCGTACAGCCGAATCGGATCCGCAACCAGGCGTGACGCCAACGCCTCCTCGCGCTGACGGGCCCTCAGCAGCGCGTGGGGGGAGGTCAACGCGTTGCGATGGGCGTTGACCGCAAAGGGAATGAGTTGATCGTGGCCGACGCCGAAGTCGCGAAGGTACCGGCGCATCACCATCGCGTTCAGCGAGACGAAGCTGGCGCCCTGCTCGACCTCGTACTCGTAGTCGGCCGCGCCCGCCAGGATCCGACTCGCGACCGCGTTGGAGACGCCGCTCATCCTTTCGACCCCGGTGACGAGCACGCTGTCGTACATGCCGCTCGCGATCGCCATGTGCGGACGTGAAAGGCCGCGCTGCCCGACGCACACGCGGCCTCGACGCGCACGGCCGGCACCGGGGTGAGATGCAGCTGGTCGGCGACGAGGGGCCCGAGATGGTGCTGACCCGTGAACTCTCCGCTCGCCATCGAGCCGACGACGATCGCGTCGACCCGCTCGACGTACGCATCTGCGAGCGCGTCCGCGCTCGCCCGAACTGCCAACTCGCGAATGCTCGGTCCCCGCTTCTGCACGGGCGCCGCGTGAGCGCCGATGATCGCTACGTCCCGCATGAATCACAGCCAGTGTCCGATCGGTGCCGGTTACCTGACGTAGCGGCGCCCCGCAAAGCCCCGGAACTTTGGTTCGGCCGCTTAGCGACAAGCCGGTTCACAATGCCCCCAAAGGTTCACAATGCCCCCAACGGTTCACAATGCCCCCAACGGTTCACATATACCCCCAACGGTTCACAATACCCCCAACGGTTCACAATACCCCCAACGGTTCACAATACCCCCGCCGGTTCACAATACCCCCAACGGTTCACACGCCCCACCTGGAAGGTGCAGAGTGCCGGTCAGGTTACGCGGCGACCAGTCAGGACCTATGAGCACGTGTCCAAGAATCGCGGTGGAAATCTTGGCCTTGGGGACCTTGATGGCCACCGAGAAATGCGAGCCGCTGAGACGACTCGATTCAACACACGAAGGATTGTCAGAAGACGGTGAGCGACCGCCGTCGATCGTAAAAGATTAACACTTTGGGGCGGGAGTAACAAGTTTTGCCCCGGTACCGACTCAGAAAAACTGCATACACGAGTGTTCTCGTTTGTTCTATGAATCGTGATTCGGTGAAACTC
>CAWIMZ010000008.1:0-30554 GCA_963837385.1 uncultured Solirubrobacterales bacterium | reverse complement strand
CGGCGAGATCTCGGCTAGTCGATCGTTGTGATCAATCAGATCGGATCGATCCTTTTCATGATCTCCGTACTCGCCGCGTTCACCAGGCCGGCGACGGCGAGCGAGGTGAACGTGGACGCGGCCAACCGGGGGACGTTGACCGGCGCGCTCTGCTTCGCCATCGGGGGCGTGATGCAGGGCTTCGACCGACAGCCACGGAGACGCGATGACGTTCGCTCGGCACGGCTGATGCCTTCCGGACTGCGCGGATCAAGCAACGAACCTGAAACCGGCAACGCTCGAGCGGCGCTGTTTTCGTTCGCGTGATCTCATCGCAACCAGCGGGTCCGCCGCGCCGACCGCGTGTCGGCGGCGTGGCGCGCGGTTGGCCACCGGAATCCTGGCCGGGCAGCGGCTCGCGCCGCCGGCGGCCCGGGATGCTCGAGACGCGAGGCTGAGGCCTCGTCGTTGAGCGAGACCGCGGCGCAGGCAGCGACCGGTGCCGTCGTGCGGCACCGCGTGACGACACGCTCCCTCGTCTGCTGGACTGCCCGGAGGGTGTGCGCGAGAGTCGCATGCTGCTCTGCAAGCCAGATTTGGGAGATCGCAATGACAAAGAACGAGCGGCCCGACGATGGGGCTGACATCGGATTCGACGTGCACGTGGCTGAGCGGTACCTCACGGAGCCGGCGATAGACCGTCGCCTTCCCGAGCACAGCCGCGAGCCGAGGACGGCGGTCGCGCTGCTCGAGTCGGAGACGATTCTCGACGGGGACCCGGCGAAGAACCTGGCGACCTTCGTGACCACGTTCATGGAGCCCGAAGCGGTCGCGGTGATCGCCGCCAACCTGCATCGCAACTTCATCGACCATGCCGAGTACCCGCGCACCGCCGAGCTCGCCAGGCGCTGTGTGCGGATGCTCCACAGTCTCTTTCACGGTACCGGCGAGCCCGACGCGCCCGGCACCGCGTGCGCCGGCTCCTCCGAGGCCGTCATGCTCGGTGCGCTGGCGATGAAGTGGCGCTGGAAGGCCGCTCGCACCGCCGCGGGCAAGCCGATCGACCGGCCGAACCTGGTCTACGGAGCCGACGCGCATGTCGTCTGGGACAAGTTCTGCCGCTACTTCGAGGTCGAGCCGCGCCAGGTGCCGCTAGCGCGCGGGCGCTACACCGTCGGCGCCGACGAGCTGGCGCCGCGGATCGACGAGAACACGATCGGGGTGGTCGCCATCGTCGGTACGACGTTCACCGGTGACTGCGACGACGTCGCCGGGATCGACGCGATGCTCCGTGAACTCGCCGGCCGTGGGCTCGAGGTGCCGATGCACGTCGACGCCGCAAGCGGCGGCTTCGTGTTCCCCTTCTCGGATCCCGACTTCGCGTGGGACTTCCGCCTGGCCTCGGTGAGGTCGATCAACGTCTCAGGTCACAAGTTCGGGCTGGTGTATCCCGGCGTCGGCTGGCTCGTCTTCCGCGACGACCGCCAGCTCCCCGAGGAACTCGTCTTCTATGAGGACTACCTCGGCGAGCGCGATGCCACCTTCACGCTGAACTTCTCGGGCAGCTCGGCCTTCATCCTCGCCCAGTACTACAACTTCATCCGGCACGGCCGGGCCGGCTACGCCTCGCTGGTCCGAGCGATGGACGCCAACAGCGCCGCACTGGCCACGCGGCTTGGCGCCGAGGACGCGCTCGAGCTGATCGAAGGGTCGCCGCGGCTGCCGTTGGTCATCGCCCGCGTCCACGAGGACGAGCCGTTCACCGGCTCAGACCTCGTCGGCGAGCTCGCCAAGCGCCGCGGCTGGATGGTGCCCGCCTACCAGCTGCCGCCGGCCAACGACGACCAGCAGATCCTGCGCATGCTGGTGAAGATCAATCAGTCGCGGGAGCTCGCCGACGCGCTCGCCGACGACTTCCATGCGTCGATCACGGATCTGCGCTCGCGCAGCGCCGGCCGGACGCTCCGCCAGCCGACCCACAGCGGGCACGGCTACTGAGCGCGCCGCAGCAAACGCCGGGATCGAGCCGCTCGTACCGCGCCCGTAGCGACTGCTCGAGCCCGCTCCATCCGACGATCGAGGACCCACCGGGCGAGCGGCCGGAGCCCATATGGCCGGGCTGCTCCTTCAAGTCAACCGCAATCGCGTGGCGGATGATCAGCCGCGCTCTCGCACCGGACGACGGCCAGCACTGACGTCGGCGCGACAAGACTGTTGGATCCGGCCGACGATCCAGAAGTCCGCCAACGGGTCGACGACGCCGTCGAGATGGCACGAGCTCGAGCGCGTCGAGGCTCGCGGGCGATCCGACCACCCAGAATTGCCAGTTCGCTCCTGAGGGAGAGCCAGCACGCCGGGAGCGGAAGCGGGACGCCGGCGGCGCGGCTGCTGCTCTCGTGCTTGCAACATCCGAGCGTCTGGCTAGCACTGGGCGCGTCGAGCTCGGCCGTGGAGCGCTCGCGGGGGACGTGCTCGCTATCCGCGCAAAGTGAGCCTTGACGCCGGCCAGCACCGAGTACCGCGGCGCGACGAAAGCGGGAGCTGTGCACCGCAGAGCTCTACCGACCAGCGGCCGCGCCGTGGCGCGTAATCGCCGCCGAGTCCAACCACTACGCTCGAGTCGCGGTTCTGGAAACCGTGATCTCGTCGATTGAGCAAGCGCTGCGGCGGTGAGACGGGGAGCCGGTCGGCATCGAAGCCGCGCTTCAGAAAATCACGCAAACCGAACGACGACGGATCACCCGGTTAGCGTCGATCCTGCGTGAGGACGCCGCTGAAACCTCCGAGGAGCGCACGGTTTCCTCTCTCCGACCAACTCAAGACGTTCAGTCGAGCGGTCGCCTGGCGTCGGCCGTGGCAACGCCGAGCCAGAGCGATCCTCCGGCTCCTGACGCTGATCTGCCCGCTCTAGATGCTGGTCAGGTCGAGGCGCTGCGACAGGTCGGCCGCGAATGGGGCCCGGATTCCGATGGAGACGCCGCGTCGCTGCCCGTGGACCCGTCGCTGGAGCGCCAGCCCGAGGTGAGCCAGCCGACCCGCTGGGGCCGTCTCGTCCGCGTCAAGCCGGCTGATGGGTCGGGTGATGTGCTCGAGGCCACGGTCGACGATGACAGCGTCGGCGTCGCTCCGGAGGCCGTGGCCCACCGGATTCAGCGTGCCGTGCTCGGGCCACCGCTCAGGAGCAGCGCGATCGCGCACGAGCGGATGCGGAAGCTGGTTGCCCTGCCGGTGCTCTCGGCGGACGCGCTCTCGTCGGTGGCGTACGGCCCGGAGGCGATGCTCACGGTGCTTGTCCTCGCGGGAAGCGCCGGCCTGGGTTGGTCGCTTCCGATCTCGGGCGCCATCGTTTTCCTGATGCTTGCCGTGGGTACGTCCTATCGGCAGACGATCCGTGCCTATCCGCAGGGGGGCGGCTCCTATATCGTCGCCACGGCGAACCTCGGCCGGGTGCCGGGACTGGTGGCCGCGGCGGGCCTGATCACGGACTACGTGCTGACGGTGGCGGTCTCGATCTCGTCCGGTCTGGCGGCTGTAACCTCGGCCATACCGTCGTTGCGCTCGGCGGTCGTCCCCGTCGGTGTCGCGGTTATCGTGATTCTGCTGATCGCCAACGTGCGGGGTGTGCGGCAGGCGGGGGCGTTGTTCGCCGCGCCTACGTATGCCTTCATCCTGGCCATCGCGCTGCTGGTGATCGTGGGATTGGTTGATGCGGCCGGACGCGGCTTCCACGCGCTGCCGCGCCCGGCTCTGCACGCGACCCAAGCCGTCACGCTGCTGCTGGTGCTGCGCGCCTTCGCGTCGGGCTCGACGGCGATGACCGGCGTTGAGGCGATCTCCAATGCCGTCACGGTGTTCAAGCCCCCCGAGTGGCGCAACGCGCGCACCACGCTGTCGTGGATGATCGGGTTGCTCGTCACGATGTTCGTCGGGATCATCGTTCTGGTCGAGCTCGGGGGGATCGTCCCCGAGCACAGCCAGACCGTGCTCTCGCAGTTGGCGCACCAGGATTTCGGCGGCGGCCCGCTGTACGTCTACGTCCAGGCGGCGACTGCCCTCGTGCTCCTCCTTGCCGCTGACACCGCCTATAACGACTTTCCGCGCGTGATGTTTCTGCTGGCGCGGGATCGATTCGCCCCGAGGCCGTTTCTGAAGATGGGCGACCGACTCGCCTTCAACAACGGGATCCTCGCGCTGTCGATCGTGGCGGGACTCGTGTTCTTCGCGTTCAATGGGAACACCAGCTCGCTGATTCCGCTCTACGCGGTCGGGGTTTTCCTCGCCTTCACGCTTTCTCAGGCCGGGATGGTCGTCCACTGGTGGCGTCTGCGAAGCGGTGGATGGCGCAGAAGCATTCTCTTCAACGGCATCGGGTGCGTCCTCACAGCGATCGTGTTTGTGATCGCCGGGATCACCAAGTTCACCGCCGGAGCTTGGGTTTCGCTTCTGATCGTAGTCGTGTTCACCGCCGTGGCGCTTCTGACGCGGCGCCACTTCGACCGCGTCGCCGCCGCGACCGGCCTGAGCCCCGACGCCTCGGCGAGCGAAGAGAACGAGGAGACCCCATCGCAGTTCTCGAACCTGGCAATCGTCCCGGTCCCTTATCTGGACCGGGTGACGGTGCGCGCGCTCGCGTACGCCGTATCGCTGGGCCAGCCGGTGCTGGCGCTGCACGTCAGCCCAACCGAGGAGGAGGCCAAGCGATTCCGCGAATACTGGGCCGACTGGGGAAACCACGTCCCGCTCGAGGTTGTGAAGTCCCCCTACCGCGCGGTCATTCCACCGACCGTCGCGTACATCGAGGCGCTTCACGCCCAGCGCCCCGAGCTCACGTTGACGGTGATCGTCCCCGAGCTCGCCGTTCGCCACTGGTGGCAGCGCCTGCTCTACGAGGACACCGCGACGAGACTCCGCCGTTCGCTCGCGGCGCTTCCGAAGGTCCTCGTCACAAGCGTCCCGCTCCATGTCTGACGAGCGATCACGCAAACTGCGTGACGACGGCTCACCTGCTTGGACGGGACGATGCCAGCCGATGACCCGCTCTTCTTTCGCGCGGGTCGCACGACGAGAAAGGAGGTTGCATGCAGCTATTGGCATCGATCACGTTCGGTCAAGTGCTTCTCATCGTGTTGGAGATCGCGTTGCTCGCCACGTGGATCTGGGTCGCAGTCAGCGTCATCCTGGACGTCTACCGCAGCCCCGATCTAGCGCCCGCGGCCAAAGCCGGATGGATCTTCGTGATCGTTCTGATCCCGCTCCTGGGCGTGATGATCTACGTGATCGCCCGCGGCGACAAGATGAGCCAGCACGAGATCGGTGGCGAACGCCAGCTCGGGGACCTGAGGGACCGCGGCGTGCTTACGGACGAAGAGTTCCAGCGCGCCAGCGACCGGCGCGCCCGCAGGACTACGGCGTCACGAGCCGATGACGTTGCTGCACTCGAGGCCCTGAGGGATCACGGGGTACTTACAGACGAGGAATTCCAGCGCGCCAAGGACAAGGCAGCCGCCTAGGAGTGGCCCGAGCTCGCCTCGGAGCAGGCGGAACGGCAGCCCGTCCGCCTGCTTTCCGTCGGACATCAGATCGCGAGAGGACACAGGATGAGCGTCAGCCATAACAAACACGCATCGAAAGCCTCCGCCGAGACCGGAGCTGCCGCGGCCTCGAGGCCTGCGATGCCGCAAAGCGCGGCGGCACCGTCGCCGTTCACGCCGATCGCCAACTACGGCTTCCTTTCTAACTGCCACACCGGCGCGCTCGTGGCGCCGGACGGCACGGTCGACTGGCTGTGCGTTCCCCGGTTTGACTCGCCGAGCGTGTTCGGCGCGCTGCTCGACCGCGGCGCAGGCAGTTTCCGCTTCGGTCCATTCGGGATCAACGTCCCCGGTGCCAGGATCTACGAACCGGGAACCAACTCGCTCGTGACGTCGTGGAAAACCTCAACGGGCTGGGTCGTCGTTCGCGATGCGCTGACGATGGGCCCGCGCCGCGGAAAGGACACGGTCACACCCCACACAAGACCCCCAGCCGACGAGGATGCCGACCACGCGCTCGTGCGCACCGCGAGGTGCATCGGCGGCACGGTCGAGATCGACCTCGTTTGCGAGCCGGCGTTCGACTACGGCCGCGTTCCCGCCGAATGGACGCTGAGCTCAGATGAGCATCGCGCCGAGGCCAGCGGTGCCGATCAGGCACTCCAGCTTCAGACCGACATGCTGCTCGGCATCGAAGCGGGCCGGGCTCGAGCCCGTCACGTCCTGCGCGCTGGCGAGACGGTCTTCTGCGCGCTCGCCTGGAGCGAAGAGGCACGTGTCCCGAGCACCGCAGATGAGGCCTCAGAGCAGCTCGAGGCCACGACGATGTTCTGGCGTGACTGGCTCGCGCGCGCGGCGATCCCCGACCACGAGCTCGGGCCGCTGATTCAGCGCTCGGCGCTGGTGATCAAGGGTCTCACGTATATGCCGACCGGGGCGACCATCGCGGCGCTCACCACGTCGCTGCCGGAGACACCCGGCGGGGGGCGTAATTGGGACTACCGTTACAGCTGGATCCGGGACTCGACCTTCCTGCTGCGCGCGCTGCACTACCTGCTCCTCGACTGGGAGGCCGACGAGTTCATGCAGTTCATGGCCGACCTCAACCGCAACGAGGACGGCGGACTGCAGATCATGTACGGGATCGACGGTCGCCGGGAGCTGACCGAATCGGTGCGCGAGGACCTGTCGGGCTACAACGGCGCGCGTCCGGTCCGGATCGGGAACGGCGCCTTCGACCAGCGGCAGAACGACGTCTTCGGGGCCGCGCTCGATTCGGTCCTGTTGCACAGCGCACACAGTAAACGTATTCCGCGGAGGCTGTGGCCGCTCGTGCAGGCGCAGGCCGAGTGCGCCAGCGCGGTGTGGCGGCAACCTGACCAGGGCATCTGGGAGGCGCGCGGCGAGCCGCAGCATTACGTTTCATCGAAGCTGATGTGCTGGGTCGCGCTCGACCGTGCAGCGCGGCTCGCCAACATACGGGGAGACAGCGAGCTTGCCGCCAGCTGGGCACAAACCGCCTCGGAGATCAAGTCCGACATCCTCGAGCACGGTCTCGACGAGCGCGGCGTGCTGCGCCAGCACTATGACACCGACGCGCTTGATGCTTCGACCCTGCTGGCTGCGATCTTCGGGTTCCTGCCCCGCGAGGACCCAAGGCTGCGTGCAACCGTGCTAGCGATCGCAGACGAGCTGAGCGAGAACGGATTCGTGCTTCGCTACCGCACGGAACAGACCGACGACGGGCTGTCCGGCAAGGAGGGGAGTTTCATGATCTGCTCGTTCTGGCTAGTCTCGGCGCTGGCCATCGTCGGCGAGATGCAGCGGGCAAGAGACCTGATGGAGCGCCTCGTCAAGGCTGCCTCCCCGCTGGGGCTATACGCCGAGGAGTACGACGCCGAAACCGGCCGGCACCTGGGAAACTTCCCGCAGGCCTTCTCGCACCTCGCGCTCGTGGAGGCTGCCGCCCGCATCATCGTTGCCGAGGGCCTAGCCGAAGTCGCTGGCTGAGCTCGAACAGGCGCGATATGGAACGAGCCACCTCGGCCACGGCCGCCGGTGACGCGTTCAGCCCATGAAAGCCTGGAGGGGGCGCCGGCGGATCGCGTGGTTGGTCCGCGTAGTCGCGCCCCCCGGCCCGACTACCGGCGCTTTTGAGAGACGTGCTCGCGCGCCTGCGCGACCCGTTCACGAGCCTGTGCGTCCCGCTCCGCAGCCTGCGTCTCCGCTTCGTGGGCGGCCGCTTCCAAATCGTCCTCCGCCTTCTCGAGATGCGCCTCGGGCACCGCGGTGTGCTCCCTAAAGGAGGTCTCGGCTTTCCGAGCGGCCGGTTCGAGATGGTCCTCAGCCTTTGTGAGATGCGCGTCGTAGTCGGCCGCGGCTGTCTCGGCCTGGTCCTTCATCTTGTCTGAGGGAGTCATGCTTCTCCTTCGGTGGTTGGGTGCGATTGCTGTACTTCACCCTGCGCCAGGGTGACCCGTCATCACGCGTTTTGCGTGAATTGGCGCCTGCGGCGGCGACCGGCGGCGATTCTCTACGCGCTCCGCGGGCTTCCCCGGGCGCGTGCCGAACGTGGCGGCTAGGCCGCTGTGCGGAGGCGTCGTCGGTGCGGAGCTTCTGCGCGTCGCGGTCGATGAATTCAGCTGCGAGGATCTGCAATCGGGCGGCGAGCTCCGGGTGCGCATCGGGCCGACCAGCCCTGGAGGAGATCGGCGAGGTCCTCGCCACACAGGAGCAGGTCGGACTCGTGGAGCACCACGAGGACGGTCATCTGGTCCTGCGGGGAACGTCCGCAGGCCACTACGTCGACGTCGATGAAGCCGCGCATGTCTCAGGCGGAGCCGCCAAGGGCTGGGGGACGGGGGCGCTCGTCGGGTTTCTCCTCGGGCCTCCGGGCTTCGCAGCGGCTCAGTCGTCGGCCCGGCGGCCGGGTCGCAGGAGGGGGAGCAGGCGAGAGGAACCGCGAACCGACGCTGCTCGTCGACAAGTTGCGCGCAGCGGTCCATGCTCCAGGGTCGGGTGTCGTTCTGGTCGCCGACGCAGGCGACGTGGACGAGACGTTGAGCGCGTTTGCGCTTGGTGACGCGCAGGTTACGCGCGGGACCTCGAGTGCAGAAGACCTCGCGGTAGTGAAGGTCGCATTGGGTTAGGCACCGGCAGCCGCATCCGCGCCACCAGGACTAGGCGAGGCGGCAGTCGAGCCGGCCGAGCGCAGCCAGCCATAACCCGAGTGGCGTCAATCACGCAAAAAGCGTGACGACCGCTCACCCCTAGGGCATGCATGCTCGCGCCATGGACAGAGCATCGATCAAAGCAGTCAAGGAATGACTATTGGAATAAGTCTGTTCGCGATCGCGATCCTCAAAGTTTGCCGTCTCAGCGCACGCAACCGGTATCGACCTCGCCACGGTTGGCGTGATCCTGATGGTGCGGCGGAATCGGGTTGTGCGTGGGTCTGTGGTTGTACCTGGCCGACCGCGAATCTCCCGACCGGATATGGCGACGGTGATTCCAACGAGTTTCGTGACTGAACCGGCACGGGAGCTCACGGTTGCAGGCGAGCTGGCAGGGCGGCGGGCCCGCGTTGCGATCGTCGGCACAGGTTTTGCCGGCCTGTTTGCGGCCAAGGCGCGGCGGCGCGCCGATGTCGATGTGACGGTCATCGACCGAACGAACCATGACCCGTTTCAGCCGCTGCTGCAACAGATGGCGACCGGCATTCTCGCCGGGGGCGACATCGCAGCGCCGATCCGGGACATCCTGCGCCA
Source organism: uncultured Solirubrobacterales bacterium (assembly GCA_963837385.1). Classification (GTDB taxonomy): domain Bacteria; phylum Actinomycetota; class Thermoleophilia; order Solirubrobacterales; family Solirubrobacteraceae; genus Palsa-465. The sequence goes on along the minus strand of CAWIMZ010000008.1, from coordinate 21,277 downwards.
GCGCAACACGAGCGTGATGCTCGAAGAGGTGGATGCACTCGACCTCGATGGCCGCCGCCTCACGGTCAACCCGCTCGGTCGGCGCAGCGATGTCCCGGATGACAGCCTGATCCTCGCGACGGGCGCGGACCAGTCCTACGACGGCCATCGGGAGTTTGAGCGCGACGCGCCGGGAATGAAGGCAACTGACGCCGCGCTCGAGTTGCGCGGGAAGACTTTTCGGCGCGTTCGAGAATACCGATGCCGAGGAGCCGCAGCTGAGTCGGATCGAGGCAGCCACCAAGAGCTGGGCGGTGCGCGTCGAGCCTCTCCGCTGGGTCGGGTGACCGCGGAGGCGGCGGGCGCCGCAGTCGATCACGCCGGCCGGGTCCGAGTAAAGCCGGACTGCACCCTCACGGGGCACCCTGAGGTTTTCGTCATCGCCGACCTCATGAGCCTCGACCGCCTGCCTGGGGTGCGCCAGGGTCGCGATCCAGTCCCAACGCCACGCCGCCGAGACGATCATCAGCAGACAGCGGGGCGACTGCACGGAGCGGCCATTCCGCTATCACGACTGTTCAGGCTCACCGGCTTCAAGAACCTCGCCGTACTGTCGGCTTGGACCATTGCGTTCCTGAGCCGCCGGCGCCCGCAACGCGCCATTACGGCTCAGCAGGTGTTCGGCCGTCAGGTTTCCGAAGCCCGATCGGCCGTCATCAGCAGCGGCCTGGGAGCCTTCGATGCCCCCCGCCGTGGGTGAGGGCGTCCGCGGCGGGATTCAGCTCGCCGCGTTCTTCACCACTCACACCCTCGATCAGCTGCTGAGCCAGTTCGGGTACGCGGCGGTGTTCGCGTTTGTGATGGTGGAGAGCCTGGGGGTGCCGTTTCCGGGCGAGACGATGCTGATCACTGCCGCGCTGTATGGGTCGTTGACCCATCGCCTGGTCGTCTGGCTGGTGTGGGCGGCGGCGGCGGCGGGGGCGATCATCGGCGACAACATTGGGTACGCAATCGGGTACCACGGTGGCTACCGGCTGGTTCGGCGCTACGGGAAGAAGCTGCACATCGACGAGACAAAGCTGAAGGTGGGGCGGCTGCTGTTCGACCGCCACGGCGGGAAGGTCGTCTTCTTCGGGCGCTTCGTGTCGATTCTCCGGACCTACGCGGCCTTCCTGGCGGGCGTCAATCGGATGGCCTGGCACCGGTTTTTCCTGTTCAACGCAGCCGGTGCAATTGTGTGGTCCGGGCTCTACTCCGTGGGTTTCTACTACGCCGGTAGCACGGTCAGGCGCTTCCGTGGTCCGGTCGACATAGCGCTCGGAGTCGTAGCCGTCGTGGCAATCGTCGTCTTCCTGGTGTGGACTCGCCGTCACGCCAAGCGGCTCGAGCAGGAAGCGGAGCTCGCTTACCCGGGACCGCTGGACGATGACACCGGCACCACCGGCGGGTCGGCCCCGGAGGCCGCCTAGCTGGCTAGGAGCCGCTCGTTGCGGCGTCGATGTAGTTCGCGGCGGTGACGCGTTCGACGGTGATCGCGAGGATCACGCGCTTCACCTCGCGGAGCGCCTCGTCGCTCATCGCCTCCGGCGGCTCGGGCGCGCGTGTGATGCGCTGCATTACCCGGGCTGTCGGCGGCCCGATGTTCTCGGTGAGGATCTCGGCCGGACCCGAGAAAGTCGCCGACGCATAGGGCGGCTCGTGGGCCATGACGGACAGAGATGCCCACCCGCTCCGCCTGACGTCCTGGGCCTTCAGTCGGCCGGCGAGGGTCGAGATGACCAGGCGGTCGCCCTCGCGGGCGAAGTAGACGAGCGACTGGCGGGGGTTGCCTTCGGCCGACCGCGTGGCCAATACGCCTACGGGCTGGCGATCGAGGAACCGCGTCAGCTCGTCGGTCAGCGCGCCCATGCCGCCCCCCGGGCGCCAACAGGAAGCTCTGACCGCTCGTCGGCCGAGTTCCAGAGGTGGCCGAGTCGGCTTGCCACCGCCGACCAGGTGACCCCGAGCACGGCTCCTGCCGCCACGTCGCTCGGATAGTGCACGCCCAGGTACACGCGGGAGAAGCCAACGCAGCCGGCCAGCAGGCCGCCGGCGACCAACGCGGCGGACTGAGGCAGGCGCGCGCCCCGCAGCATGAAGCCCTCGATCACCAGCACCGCGGACAGGGCCGCGGTCTGGCCGGTATGCCCGGAGGGAAAGCTGTGCCCGGTCACCTGGTCCAGATGGTGCAGAGGTGGCCGGTGGCGGCCGACTAGGAGCTTGTCGAGGTCGATGATCACTTGGGCGCCCACCGTGCTGAGAGCCACTGCGAGTGCCGAGGCTCGCCAACGTCGTCGATACAGCGTGACGCAGCAGGCGAGTGCCACGGGGAAGACGACGAAGCCGCTGCCAATCCAGGAGAAGATGTGCGCGACGACCGTCGCCACGGCTGTTCGGTCCGACGCGACATCCCGCACGGCGTCCAGGTCGGCCGGTGTCAGCGCGGAGGTGACCAGCGCCCCCACGCCCCATCCGACCAGGATGAAGACGACGATGACGAGGGCCACCGGCGTGGCTGCCCGAGAGCTCCTCGTCTCGGTCATGACGCTTCTGCTGCGGGAAGCACGAGCAGCGGCGTCGAGACCTGATCGGCCAGCCGCTGCGCCGCGCTTTGCTCCAAAAGATGGTCGATGGGCCGGTAGTCGTGCCCGCCGATGACCAACAGGTCGACCGACTGGCCGTACCGGGCGAGCTCGTGGACGGGATCCCCTGAGCCCGCCTTAGCTTCCAGGTGACCTAGGGCGGCGACGCGCCCGCGTGCGGCCTCGACGTGTTCATCGACCTCGCCCTTGACGTTCCAGGGATCGCGCGCATACACCGGCGCCGGGACGGCTTCGAAGGCGGAAAGCTCGGCGCGACGCTCGGCGGCCAGCCTCCTGGCCAGCGCGACCGCCTGTTCGCTGTGAGCCGATCCGTCGAAGCCGACGCCGATCTTCTTGATCGCACCGGCGCGAGCGGCAAATTCAGGCGGCGCGACCGCGACCGCGCACGGCGCGTCCTCCAGCACCTTTCGTGTGTCGTCGCCGAGGAGGGTCCGGTCGTTCTCGTCGCCGCGGCTCGCGCCTACCACCAGCAGGTCGGCCCGCCGGCGGGAGGCGAACTCGTGCAGGCCGCGTCGTGGCGAGTGCGCCTCGACGCAGCGCAGTTCGGCGTCAACCGAGAGCTCATCTGCCAGCGCAGCAAGCCGCTGCAGCGCCTGCTGGCACTTTGCCGTGTCGGCGACGGAGCCTGAGTCGCGGGCGGGCTTGGCGGTGACGAGGTGTAGGTGCAGGAGCGTGAGCTTCCCCTGAGGTGAGACCAGCTCCTGGGCGAGCGCGATCACGTCGCGATCCGTCTGATCGTCGAGGATGCCGGTGAGAACGCCTGCGACCACGTTGTCGAACATGGCGGCAGCGTCCAGCCCGGCTTGGTGAGCTGTCGTCATCCGCTTTGCGTGATTGAGCGCGGCGCTCGCCTAATCACGCAAAACGCGTGACGACGGCTCACCCGACTGGAGCCAACGCTTCCCGGCATGAGCTCCCGCACTCCCTCGACGTCAGGACTGAGCCGGTCTCCACTCGGCCGGTCTCGCCCTTCGCCCCCGGTCCGGCTCGGCGTGGGCGTCGACGGCCATGTCTCCGGGCGCGACGCCGTGGTCCTGGCTTCGCAACTCGCGCGGGCGTCCGGTGGAGAGATGGTGCTCATCGCAATCTACGAAGAGCCGCTCCTCGAACCCGTCGTCCCTTCTAAGGCGGGTTGGACGAGCGCGCGGAAGCAGGCTCGCGCGATGCTGGCGGCGACCCGAGATTCGCTCGCGCCCAAGGCGCGGGTCGTGGTCGATTCGAACGCCGTGGTGTGGCGGGGCCTGTGCCGGGTGTCGGAGCGCGAGCACCGCGACCTGCTCGTCGTGGGCTCCGGTCGCCGCGCCGGCGATGGTCACGTGAGGCTGGGGGAGAGAGCGCAGGATCTCCTGCACCACCTCGAGTGCCCGCTGGCGATCGCACCCCGAGGCGTGAGCAACCGCGGTCAGCCGCGGCTCGAGCGGATCGGCGTCGGCTTTGACGACGGGCCGCAAGCCCGGGCTGCCCTCGAGTGGGCCGGTTCGCTCGCGCTGGCGGCAGGAGCCCAGCTCGAGGTGCGGGGAGTCATCGACGATCGTGTCCCTGGCGTACTCGTTCGCGGGCCGGGCGGCCTTAAGGGCGATGCCGTCGTGGCCGAGCGGACCGAGTCGCTCTTGCAGCGGATTGTTGCCGCCTCGCGGGCCACGGGCGCCGTGGTGCGGGTCGATGTAACGCCCGGAGACCCGACTGAGGCGCTGTTTGAGCTTGCCGCCGGGGTAGAGCTTCTCGTCATCGGCTCGGGCCGCTCTGGCCCCGCTGGCCGCGTGTCCCTCGGCAAGACGGGCAGCGCCCTGCTCGACGGCGCCCCGTGCCCCGTCCTGATCGTCCCCCGGCCGACCGATGATTCCGCTCTCTGACGGCATCCGGGCGCGGCGGTTCCCGTGGGTCAACGTGGCCCTCATCGTCGCGAACCTCTGCGTGTGGATCTTCTACGAGCTCCCACACCTGAATTCGGCCGTCTACCACGCGTCGTTTTATCCGTGCACGGTAGACAACGCCTGTCACCGTCCGGAATCGTGGGGGGTCAGCTGGTTCACGGCCATGTTCCTGCACGGCAGCTGGGACCACATCCTCGGCAACATGATCTTCCTGGCCGTGTTCGGCAAGAACGTCGAGGACGCCTACGGGCACCTGCGCTACCTGGCGTTCTACGTCGCGGGCGGGTTCGTCGCGTTCATGACCCAGACCGCGATGACGCTGCTGTTCGCCTCGGCCGCCGCCGCGAGGGTGCCGAACCTCGGCGCCAGCGGCGCGATCGCTGCCGTCCTCGGGGCCTACTTCGTGCTCTACCCCGACTCGCGCGTGTTGTCGTTGATCGTCGTCATCCCGGTCAAGATCCCCGCGTGGGTGTTCCTGGGCGTATGGGCGCTCTACCAGCTCATCGAAGCGAACTATGGCCTCTTTTCGGCCAGCGCCAACGGCGGCGGCGTGGCCTTCTTCGCCCACGTCGGCGGATTCACCTTCGGGCTACTCGTCACCCTTTGGGCCCTGCGCACGGGGCTGTTTTCGCGCAACCGGGCCTACGGCCTGAACGGCGGGGCCGTTCATTCATCGGCTCCGCTTCCGCCCGCCTTGTGAGTGCCGAGGTCGTGTCGCAGGTGGATGTAGGCGATCACGCCGGGAATCGTCGGTAGCCAGTACGAGATCGTGCGGTACGCGAGCACGGCGATCGTGGCCAGTGGAGCCTTGACGCCAAAGCCGATGAAGGCGCCGATCATGCCGCCTTCCACGCCCCCGATCCCTCCGGGCAGCGGCAGCGCGGTTCCGAGCGTCCCCAGGTAGTACCCGGTGACCAGGACCGCCCCGGGCGGCGAGTGGCCGAAGGCGCGAAACGAAGCCCACAGGGCGCCGATGTCGAACCCCCAATAGGCGACGGTGCCGAGGACCGAGGGGTCGCCGCGCCTCACCATTCCGAGCGCCGCCCGCAACCCGGTGTGGATCGTCCGCGGCAACGCGGCAGCGCGCCGCCACCGGTCGGCGGCTCGGCCCTTCGAGCGCTCCGAGCGCCGCTCGAGGAACCGCTCGACGGGCTCGTAGACGTAGAGCATCGACAGGGCCGCGAGGATCACCGCGGTCGCGGCTCCGGCCGGAATCAAGGTGAGACCGAGCGGGTGGGGACCGGAGAACAAGCCGAACCACAAACCCCAGCCCGCGCCCGCCAGGGCAATCATGTAAACCCCGTAGGTGAGGATCTCGTAGCACGCCATTCCGTCCGCCACATCCGTGCCGGACAAGCCCCAACCGCGCAGGGCCCATACCGTGAGCGCGATCCCGCCCGCGCCCGCCGCCGCGAGCAGCTTGGTCGCGGCCGCGCCGGCCAGCCGGAGATCGGCCGTGCGTCTCCAGCCGATGGGAGTCCCGCGCGCGGCGAACACCCCCTGGAAAGTCACGATGTCGCCCGCCATCGAGCACGCCTCCACCGCGACGCCCAGGAGCAGCCATCCAACATCGCCTGAACGCAGCGCGCGGAGCGTGGGACCGAGGCCCACGATCCGGGGCACGACGAAGTAGAAGAACCCGGCGGTGACGAGCGCGGCGACTACGGCGCTGGTCGTGCGCTTTCGGTTTCGCCGCCAGAAGGACCGCGATTCGCCCGAGATGCTGGGCTGGGATCGCTCGTCGGGTGGCTGTGCTGACCACTCAGGCCCGGGAGTGGCCTGGGCGGCGTCGCCAGGCATGGCGTCAAGCCGCCCTACCGGACCTCAATCCGGTCGAAGACTTCGAGAACTCCGGTGAGCGTGGCCACGTCCTCGACCGCGGCGGCCCGCTCCGATTCCTCCCTGACGTAGCCCGTCAGCGTGACCCACCCGTGCGAGACCTTGACGTGGACGTGGTTCGAGCGGATCCTGGCGTCGCAGATCACACGCTGCTGCGCTGCGGCGCGGATCTCGTCGTCGGCTCGGCGGGCGCCCACGGGGGGATGGACCTTCAGGTCGTCGATAACCACGCTGAAGACCCCCTCGACCTGCCGCGCGTCTTGCCTCGCCGCCAGACGCTGGGGCAGGCTTTCGACAGCCCCATGGAGCACTACCGTGCCGATCTCGTCGGCGGATATGGCAATCCGCTCGGGATGCCTGATCCGCGGATCGCGCTCGAACGCGGCTCGCACGGCGTTTTCGATTCGGGTGTCGGTGAACATAGCGGCCGGTGGGAGGTGTGCCTGAATTGGCAGTGTCCGAGCCGGGCGGGTGAGCGGTCATCACCCGGTTTGCGTGATTCGCCCCACGAGCGGTTGATCGCTCGAAACGAATAACGACGGCTCACCCAGGTGGTGCCAGGCTCCTGGGTAATCGGAACCTCCGTCTAATCTAAGTCCAGGCGAAGCCGAGCTGGTTGTGGGCGGCGATCCGACCCTCCAGAAGGGATTCGACAAGGTTCTCACCCGAGCCGCCAGGACCGCCAAGCGGGATCTGAACGCCGCGGTCGACGAGAACTGACCGGAGCCTCCAGGTCCTAGCGCGGGCTAAGCGTCGGGCGGCACGTGACGGTGTCACCCAACGCTACCCGTGATTGTCGGGTCCGGTCGCGTCGTCGGCGCCGGCGGCCGTCGTGTCGTCGGCCCCGGCGGCGTCTCCGGCCGTGGTCGTCGCGCCCTGGCGGTAGGACCACCAATCACGCAGGATGATCTGGATCGCCGCGGCGGCGGGGATCGCCAGCAGCACGCCGAGGATTCCGAGCAGCTCGGCGCCCACGAGCAAACTCACGATCGTCACCAGCGGGTTCATGTGCATCGTCCGGCCGTACACCTGGGGTTGGATGAGGTAGTCCTCAATCCGCTGCCAGACGATGATGAACGCGATCCAGATGATCGTGGTCGTGGGGAAATTCACCGGCAGGGTCGCGAATGCCACGACGATCGCGCCAAGCGTGGCGCCAATCAGCGGTATGAAGTCAAAGAACCCAACCACCAACCCGAGCGCCAGCGCATACGGCACGCCGAGGATCGAGAGGACTATCCAGGTCGCGGCGGTAGCCGTGGCACTGATGACGATCTTGCCCAGCGTGTACTGGGCCACCGAGTCCTTGATGTCGATCAGCACCTGTCGATAGCGCTGCTGGCGCTCGCCGGTCAGCGCCAGGCCCAGCTCGGCGTAGCGCCGCCCGTGCAGGACGAGCAGAAAGGCGATCGAGAGCACCGCCAGCAGCTGCGTGATGAACGCCGCCGCCCCGACGGTCACGTCCTTCAAGGGACCGGCCAGCTTGGCCAGCTCCTCCGGCAAATGCCGGGCATCGCGCACCAGCGTCGCCGAGATGTGGTAGCGGTTGTCGAACCGCCTGATCGTCGCGTTCCGGCGGAGCTGCGCGGCGTAGTGCGGCGCGTTACGCGAGAGCATATGAAGCTCCTTGACAAGGCTCGGGATGACGACATAGCCGATGAGCACGATCAGCGCGGCCAGGACCAGGTAGACGGCGAGGATCACCACGGCGCGAGGCGCCCGGATCCTGACCGCTACCACGTCGACCACGGGGAACAGCGCGAAGGCGAGGAAGAGGGCGATGGCGAGTAGCTGGATGACCCCCCGGAGCCTCCAGACGAGGTACAGGCCGAGCCCGGTTGCGACCAGGATGAAGATCATCCGCAGTACGCCGCTGACGGGCGGCGCGGCCAAGCGAACGCGCAGCGGGCCGGTGCCGTCGTCCGAGCTCGGGCTGGTTCGGAGGGGTGTGGCGGACGTGGGCGACTCGTTCGCGCTCATGGCTCAGCGCCTAGGGATGGGCGTAGATCAGGCCGGAACCCGCCCCCGCCATCATCGGATTCCGGCCGTCTCATAAGCCTTGCTAGCGAGGAGGAAGCGGTTGTCGCAGCGCTTGCCCGACCTCACGGATCTGGAAGGCCCGGACGATCGCGATGACGCCGTTCGTCATCGCCCAAATCCCGACGAAGATCAGCAGCGTGTACGCGCGTGTGAGGAAGAACTGCCCACTGACCCAGAAAGCCAGCGCGATCATCAGGATGCCGCTGATCAGGGTCATCCACCAGAGGCTGTTGATCGCTTGCTCGGCGAACGCCTGCACCATCCACATAACGCCGATGACCAGGAACACGAAGCCGAGGATGTCGGCGAATCCCGCGAACGTGTTGCGGGCGTGAATCAGCGCCACGATCCCCGCGGCAGTGAGCAAGACGCCGAAGATCGCCCACAGCCATCGGGCGCCGCGATCGACGTAGGCGAGGAGGAAGTCCTCGGCGGCGAAGACCAGGAACATGATCCCGGTGAGGATCCCGACCGTGGTCACCGAGGCGTGGTCGAACTTCAGGATGACGAGGGCGATCACGACCCAGAAGACGCCGATCAGCAGCTCGATCCACCAGTAGGAGGCGATCCGCTCGAGCATCGGCGCGAAGCCGAAGTTCGTCAGAGGTTGAGTGCCCGGCGGGCCGTGCAGGCTGCGAAAGGCCTGCTTGAGCTCGTCGGCCTCAGGCCCATCCTTTTCGCGTGTGCCGGCTTGGTTCTCGGGGGTTGACATGATGTTCCTTTCTCTAGTTCACGTTGCGGCGACTAAGCTGGCGTGGCCACGGGCGGGTCAGCGGCGGATGTCCTGTCGATGCCCGCGACGGCGTAGGCGTCGGCTTCGTCGAGGGTCTCGCGCTCGAGCAGCGTCTGGGCCAGGTGGTCCAGCTGGTCGTGGTGCTCGGCCAGTTGGCGCTTGGCCTCGTCGGCGCATTCGGAGATGATCCGTTTGACCTCGTCGTCGATCAGCTCGAGCGTGTGCTGCGACAGCTCGCCGGCGGGCATGTAGTTGTCCCCACGGGAGCGGGGGAGAGCGGAAATTGCGCCCACCTCCTCGGACATGCCCCAGCGGCCGACCATCTGCCGGGCGATCGAGGTCGCCTGCTCCAGGTCGGACTCCGGCCCGGTGGTGGACTCCCCGTAGATGAGGATTTCGGCCGCACGCCCTCCGAGCATTCCGATCAACCTCCCGCGTAGGTAGCTCTCGCCGTAGCCGTAGCGGTCGCTGTCCGGGCTCTGATAGGTGACTCCGAGCGCCTGCCCGCGCGGGATGATCGTGATCTTGCGCACGGGGTCGGCTCCCGGCTGCAGCATCCCCAGAAGGGCGTGGCCGGATTCGTGATATGCCGTCCGGCGACGCTCCTCCTCTGAGAGCACGATCCGCCGCGCGGCGCCAAGCGTCACTCGCTCCAGCGCGCTGCTCCAATCTTCGCGCGAGACGCTGTCCTCACCCCGCCGTGCCGCGCCGAGCGCCGCTTCGTTGACCAGGTTCTTCAGATCCGCCCCCACCATCCCGGCGGTGCTGGCGGCCAGCACCTCGAGATCGGCCGGGTCCTTGATCGGGACGTTGCGGGTGTGCACGTGGAGGATCTTCAGCCTGCCGTCTTGATCAGGAGCATTAACCGTGATCCGGCGGTCGAAGCGACCGGGGCGCAGCAGCGCCGAATCCAGCACCTCAGGACGGTTGGTGGCCGCCAGCACGATCACTCCCTCGTTGCCGGTGAAACCGTCCATCTCGGTGAGGATCTGGTTGAGCGTCTGCTCGCGCTCGTCGTTGGACCCGCTCGTGTTTCCGGCGCTGCGCGAGCGCCCGATCGCGTCGAGCTCGTCGATGAAGATGATCGACGGGGAGTCCGCCTTGGCCTGCTCGAACAGGTCACGCACACGGCTCGCGCCCACGCCGACGACCATCTCCACGAACTCCGAGGCCGAAATCGAGTAAAACGGCACGTCGGCCTCGCCGGCGACCGCTCGGGCCAGGAGCGTCTTTCCGGTGCCGGGCTCTCCGCTCAGCAGTACGCCGTGGGGGATCTCCGCTCCCAGCTTGCGGTAACGCTCGGGATGCTTCAGATAGTCCACCACCTCGGCCAGCTCGTCCTTGGCCTCGTCGATGCCGGCGACGTCGGCGAACGTGGTCCGCTGCGTGGTCGCCTCGTACTTGTGGGCTTTCGACCGCCCGATCCCGAACATCCCGCCGCTCTGGCTCATCTGGCCCCAGTAGCGCTGGATGATCCACACCCAGAGTCCGATCAGGAGAAGGGTGGGCAGGACCCCGCCCAAGAAGGTCAGCAACGGATCCGATCCAGACTGGATCGGCTTGGCCGTCACCACCGCGCCCTCGTCCTCCAGCGCGGTGAGCAGGTGGTCATCGGCGAACGTCGGCCGATTGGTCGCGAAGTAGGCGGTGGTCGTCGACTTCGCCGAGGCGGTTCCGTTGGACGTGGTCGAAGTCGTCCCGGTCTGCGCCGGATAGGTCACCGCGTGACGGAACGTCCCCTGAATCGCCGAACCCTGCGCGGTCACCGAGGCGACATTGCCGGCCTGGATCTGCTGGCTGAAGTAGCTATAGGGCACCGTCACGCGTTGTGGAGCCGACGGCTGGTAGGCCAGGACCAGAGCCCAGTCGAGGATCAGGAGCAGGGCGAACAGCGCCCAGAGGCTGGGACGCTGGGGCGGCAGCCGCCGGCCGGTCTTCCCCTCTGGGAAGCGAGCTCCCTCGACGCGCCACGGCGGTCGATCGTCGTCCGGGGTCGTCCGGTGACTGGTGGCCGAGTCGCTGCGCTCGGGTTCACTGGTGGTCTGCGACATGCTCATTTCCTCCGTCGATGATCACCGGAGGAGCCTGTAGGCGAGTCGGGTGAGCCGTCGTCACGCATTTCGCGTGATTCCTTCGCGTCAGGGTCGTCCCGCGCCATGGACCGGATATGCCGACGCTGACGCAATCACTCAAATCGTGTGATGACTCCTCACCGCGGGCGTGCTCAACCTGAGACCACGAAGTCCATCCCCACACGAGGAGCGCCACATGTCCAATGACAACGTCATCGTCGAGCAGATCCGGGCCGCACTCGAACAGGACTCTCGGCTGCCCCACCCGACGGAGGTGGCCGTATCAGAGCGCGCCGGCACGGTGACCCTGCGAGGCACCGTCGCCAGCCCGGGACAGCGTCGAGCGGCGGTTCAGATCGCCAAGACGGTGGCCGGGGTGCGCGACGTCGAGGATGAGCTCAGGGTCGATCCACGGGACCGCTTCGACGACGATCAAATCCGCGGCGTCGCGATTCAGGCCCTGATGTCTGACCCCGAGGTGCCCGAAGATCGCATCGAGGTCACCGTCGCCGACGCATGGCTGACCCTGAAGGGGGAGGTCAAGCACCAGTACGAGAGCAACGCGGCGTTCGAGGCGGTCTCGGGAATCCCCGGCGTGGGCGGTATCACAAACGAGATCCGGGTCGTCACCGCCGGCGTGGACGGCTGATTCCCGCCCCGGTTCAGGGCACCGGACGCGGGCTCGCTGTGGTCAGGTAGTCCCGGCTGACGAGGAGGAGCCCGGGCGTGCGACAGTCCTCCATCGGCGCGAGCTTGACGTTACCGGCCGGGGTAAGCCACTCGACGAAGCGGTAGAGGTTGCTGCCGTCGGTGAAGTAGCGTCCACTGAATTGCGGATCCCACTTGGGACCGCGTCGTCTGGGCGCGTGTCTTCTGAGCTTTCCCGCTGCGTAGACAGGCTCTGCCCCAGTCAGGTGAGAAGTCATTACGCGCTTTGCGTGATTCGCTAGGTGCGGCGCGGAACGATCACGCGAAGCGCCCGCGCGACGATTTCGAACCGCCCCGGCAGGCCTCCGTCGAGCTCCCTGTCCAGGGCGAGACCAACAGGACGCTCGCTGTCGACCTTCAGCCTGTCCACCTGCATCGCGCGGACGCCGGCGACCGGTTGCTGGACTCCCAGCAGCAGGAAGCGTTCCGCCTTGAGAATCTTGGGCACCGGAACAGCGCGGCGAGGAGGGCAGGTGGTCGAAAAGGACAGGGTCGAGTCGATGTCCCTCTCCAAGACGGCCGGTGGAGGACTCATCGGTCTGCTCATCGGGATCATCGGCGGACCGCTCGGCATGCTGATCGGGTCGGCCAGCGGGCTGTTCCTCGGGTCGCTGTTCGACCTAGGCGACGCGGAGGAGACGGAGTGGGCGCTGGGCGCGATTTCGAGCAGCGTCCTCCAGGTTGGGTGCACTTCACTGCTGGTGGTGGTGACCGAGCCGAATCCGAGCTGCTCTGGAACCGTGCTGCGCCGATCCGTGGCCGACGTCGAGGCTGAGATGGCCGCGGCGGAGGACGCGGAGCGAGAAGCCAAGTCGGAGGCCCGCAAGGAGCTTGCGCGCAGTCACCGGGAGCACGACAAGGCTGCCGTCGACACGAAGCTCGACCAGCTGAAAGCGAAGCTCAGCCGCGGCCAAAAGCCCCCGGCCTAAGGGTTCGGGGCGCGGCGGAGCCATTCGGTTCTGGGCCTCGCCCGTCGGCCCCCAGTACTCGATCTCGCGCGTTGCACCGCAGTACCTCCACGCCTGGTAGCTCGCGTCCCTCCAGGAACTCGAGCATGGCCTGGCCGCCGGTCGAGACGTGGCTCACGCTCTCTTCGAGCCCGAATTGGCGGACCGCCTCCACGGTCTCTCCACCCCCGACGACGGTCGTCGCGGAGGTCGAAGCGACGGCCTGGGCGACCACGCGGGTTCCGCCGGCGAACTGGGGAAGCTCAAAGCGCCCCATCGGGCCGTTCCAAAAGACCGTGGCCGCCGTCAGAACCCCCTCGGCATAGCGAGCCGCCGTCCGTCCCCCGATGTCCAGCCCCATCCATCCGTCGGGCACGTCGAGCCCGTCGAGCGAGTCGGTCACGGCTCCGTCGTCGCTCCCCCACCTGACCAGCTGCAGGTCATCAGGAAGCACGAGCCGATCCGTCGACCCAGCCGCCGCAACGAGTGCCATCCTCGCGCGACCGACATCCTCGCGCGAGCACAGCGACTGTCCGACGCTGTGACCGAGTGCGGCCAGAAACGGAAAGCACATCCCACCGCCGATGCAGACGACGTCGGCCAACTCGAGAAAGCGACGCACGACGCCGACCTTGTCGCCGAGTCTCGCGCCCCCGAGAACGGCGACCAAGGGTCGGGTGGGCTCATCCACGACCGCGCGCAGGGCGTTCACCTCACGCGCCATCAGGCGCCCGGCAGCGCTGGGGAGCCGGTGAGCCACACCCGATGTGCTGGCGTGGCCTTGGTGGGCGCTGGCAAAGGCATCGTCGACATACAGCTCTGCAAGCTCGGCCAGGGCGCCGGCCAGCCTGGGGTCGTTGCGTGTCTCGCCCGCCTCGAAGCGGACGTTCTCGAGCATCAGTATCTGGCCGGGTTGGAGACACCTGGTCAGCTCGCGTACGTCGGTCCCGATCACCCCCGGCGCGAGCCGGACCGGAGCGCCCGTGAGTCTGCCCAGGCGGTTGGCCACCGGCCGCATCGACCAAGCCGGATCGGGACCATCTGGCCGGCCCAGATGCGAGACCAGGACGAGCCGGGCACCGCGTCGGCAAAGCTCCTCGATCGTGGGCAACGCCGCACGGATACGCGTATCGTCGGCCACGCCCACCGTGACTCCGGCCGAGACCGGAGTCAGTGGCACGTTGAAATCAGCCCGCAGCAGAACTCGCCGGCCGTCGACGTCCATGTCATCGATTGTCAGCAGCTCGTCGCTCATGCCCGTCTGCGCAGGCTGACGTGCGGCCGGGTGAGCCGTCGTCACGCGCTTTGCATGATTAAGCGCGATTCGGCCTGCTCAGCCCGCGCGCAGTGGCGCGAGCAGTCCAAGCTCGCGAGCGCGAGCGACCGCCTCGGCGCGCCCGTGCGCGCCGAGCTTGGCGTAGATGTGACGCTGGTGTGTCCTGATCGTGTTGGTCGACACGAACAGCTCGGCCGCGATCTCGGGCGCCCGCAGGTTGGTCGGCAGGTATCTGACGACACGCAGCTCGGCCTCACTGAGCTCATCGAGCAGTGGCGCCAACCTGCCCTGGAGCGCCGGCGCCTCGCCGGTGAGGACGTCGAGGATGGTCCGGCGCAGCGTGGCGTGCGCCGTGCGGTGGCGCGGCACGCGTTCCAGGATTGCCCGCGCCGGCGCGAGGATGAACGGCAGGACGATGCCCTGCGGTTCGGCCAGCTCGAGAGCCGTCTCCAGCGCTATCTCCGCAGCGCGCGTGTCACCGAGCCGTTCGCGGGCAACCGCGTCGAGCACCTGCGCCTCCGTCATCGCCGATGAAGGGTGCATCGTTGGGGACGAGCCTTCGATGACGGGACCGATCACGTCGAGCGCCTGCTCGGGCTCGGAGGCCGCGAGCTGGATGACCGCCGCGGCGATGCGGATCTCGGAGGTGCCGCGCTCGGCAGCGCTCATCTCGGCAATCGCCGCCTGCGCCGCGGCCGCCTGATCCAGGCGGACCTGGGTCTGCAGCAGCCGCGCCCGTGTGCGCAGCGCGAATGGGTGCTTGTCGGCCAGGAACGTCTGCATCCGCTGCGCCGCCTCGAACGACTTCAGCGCCTCCCCGGGCCGGCCCCGCACCAGACGCAGAAGACCCCGGGCATGGTGTACGAGCAGCTCGGTACCGGGCTCACCATCCGCTCGCAGCGTGTGATCCGTCCGCTCGAGCCACCGCTCGGCGTGATCGAACCGCCCGAGCCAAAGCAGCGCCATCGCTCCCGTGGCCAGGGCGCTGACGAGCATCGGATCACTGCCCCAGCCGTGCGACTCGGCGATGTTCACCGCCTCCTCGCTGAGTGCGAGCCCTTCGGAGAAGGAAAGTCCGGTCCAGGGACCGGCGATGCCGAGGTGACCGAGACAGCTGATCTGGATCCATGGCCGCCCGGCGCGGCGGGCCAGCCCCAACGCCTGTTCGAGGTCGCGACGTGCTTCGTCGAGCCGGGAGGACCAGAGCTCTGCCACTCCCAAATTCATAAGCGCAACGGCTCTGAACGCATCACCGAGCGCTCGCTCGGCTACCGGCTGAGCGGCCAGTGCCGTCTCCACCAACGGCTTCGTCGCCAACACGGCCTCAAGATCCCCACGCCAGCGCGCGAGCGTGAGCTTCAGCTCGGCCAAGAGAACGTCAAAGCGCCGCCTGCGATCCGCCGGAACGGCGCCTCTGAGCTCCTGTGCGAGAGCCAAGTATGCGGCACTGGCCTCGTGCTCTCCGTACAAGACACGCGCCGTACCGAACACGAGCGCGAGCTCGGCATCCGCCGCTGCCACCTCGTCCGGAAACGCCGTCAACAGCTCGCACACCGCCCCCGACCTGCCGTCGAAGGTCAGATCGATGTGGTTGTCCGCGAGCAGGCGCGAGGCCAGCGGCCAGTCGCGCGCTGCCTGTGCGTGGCGGATCGCCTCGACGATGTACCCTTCCGCTTCGTGCCACCGCGCGGCCGCCCGGTGAAGCGAGGCGATGCTCGTAGGCGAGGCGCGTCGCAGCTCCAGCTGCAGCAGGTCGGCGAACAGGTGGTGGTAGTGAAACCAGGACCGCCCGGCATCAACCGAGGTCACGAACGCGTTCGCGTCCTCTAGCTCCTGCAAGATCCGTTCTGATCCCGAGCCGCCGGTGAGGTAGTCGGCCAGCGGACCGCTCACCCGCTCGAGGATCGAGGTATGCAGCAGCAGCTCGCGCACCTCAGCCGGCTGGCGCTCCAGCACCTCCGCGAGCAGATATCCCGCCACGGTCCGTTCGCTGCCTGAGAACTCGGTTACGAACCGCTCCGGATCGGGGTGCTCGGCGAGCGAGATGGCGGCCAAGCGCAGGCCGGCCGCCCATCCCTCGGTGCGCTCATGGAGCAGTGCGAGGCCGCCATCCGAGAGGCTGATCGCGGATGCTCGCAGCAGCTTCTCCGTCTCCTCGAGCGAGAACCGGAGATCCGAAGCACGAATCTCGTTCAGCTCGCCGGCCAGCCGCAAGCGATGAAGGCCGAGCCGGGGGTCCTCACGCGTCGTCACCACCACCCGCAGGCCCGGCGGCAGCCGGGCCAGAAACGCCTCAAGACATGACAGTGCATCCGCCGAGCGCAGTTCGTGCAGATCATCGATCACCAACACCAGCGGCTCCGCGAGCGCCTCGAGCTGAACCAAGAGACGCTCGACGACCTCCCCGCGGAAATCCGGTGCCGGGCCAACCGGCTCCACGACCGCATCCAAGCGGGAAAGGGCATCAATAACCGATAGCCAGAAGCGCTGCCCGTCCCGCTCGCCGAGCTCGACCGTAACCCACGCCACCCGGTCGCGCAGCCCCTCGGCGTCCGCCCAGGAACGAACGAGTACCGACTTGCCACTCCCCGCCGGAGCGCAGACCAGCGCCACCCCGCCCGGAGCCGTCGCCGACAGGCGCCGGAACAGGGCGCTCCGCCCGACCACCCCGCGCCGCGCGGTCCGACGCGGGCCGACGTCCTGGCGATCGACACCCGGTAGCCCGGCAGGAGGGTGGAGTAGTACGCCATTGGCGACCTCATGCCCACGCGATACGGCCGCAGACATCAGGGTTCTCGCCGTTGTTCGAACCACGCCTGCACCTCTGCCGCGCTTCGTTCGAGGTCGTCCCGGGCCGCCTGGACGCGCGTCCGCCCCTCTTCGGTCGCTGAATGCACCCCGCCAAGACGCTGACTCAACGCGTTCCGTCGTGCTCTGAGCTCGCTGATCCTGGCCTCGGCCTGCTCACGGGCACTTCCGGCTCGCGCGGCTGCCCTCACCTGCAGGCGCTCGAGATACATGTCCCAGTTGCGCAGCTCCGTACCGACGATCTCGAGGAATGTCCTGGAGTCCTGGGCGGTAGCCGACTGCCCAGCGGCGTCAACCACCCTGTCGTTGATCCCGGTTGTCAAACTGCCGTCCAATCGGTCGATCGGCGAGCGGATGAAAGCTTCCTACGCACCGCTGCCACGGCGCTGCCACGCCCCCCGCGGCCACTGCCAGTCTCAGGCGGACGCCAGCCTGGCGTTTGCGCGCAGCTCGGCCCCGGTCTCGGCGTCGCCGCGGGCTTCGGCGAGCTCGGCGAGGCCGTCCAGGGCAGCGGCGCCAGGGCTGCCGGCGACAGCGATGAACGGGGTCTCACGGGCCTGGTGCGGCCGCGGCCGCTTCGACCACTCGACGACGTTCCGATACAGCCGCTCAGCGGAGTCGGTGTCGCCGGCCGCGGCGAGGACGGCGGCGAGCCTCACCCTCGCATGTGCCACATGCCAGGAGGTCGGGTCGGCCTCGGCGGCGGCCAGCGCCTGTCTGAGCAGCCCTTCGGCGTGGCGTAGGTCGCCGTCGGCGAACGCGATCGAGCCCAAGCCCGACAAGGCGAATGAGGCGTGGTCGCGAAATCCGGCTCGACGCGAGACCTCGAGGAGGCGGCGGTAGGCCTCCGCCGCCTCCTCGCGGTCGCTGCGACGCTCGGCGACCCAAGCCTCGAACATCACCGCTGGCGCCTGAAATGCGTCGTACCCAATCGCCTCGGAGTGTCGGCGACCTTCCGCGGTCATCGCGGCGACGGTGGCGACGTCTCCCGCGCCTGCGGCAACCCCCGCCCGGACCAGACTGCTGAGCGCGAGACCCCACTGCTCTCCTGTCGTGTCGTATCCGACGCGCGCCTCATCGGCAAGTGCTGCCGCCCGGTCGTGGTTGCCGGAATGCGCGAAGGCAAGCGATGCCGTCACCCGCACCAGGGCGGCCTCGGAGGGCGCAACACCGGTGGCAGCGAGCGCCAGGCCCCGTTCGCCCGTCTCGATCGCGGCGTCGAGGTCGAACTCCTCGGTGGCGAGGAAGGAGAGGAACGCAAGCAGCTCGATCCGCTGGCCGATCGGTCCGTCCTCCGACGCGGCCCCGAGTGCGACCTTGAGGAAGTCGCGTCCCTCGGAGACACGCTCCGCGAGCGAGAAGTACCAGCCCAGGGACGCCCCGAGGCGGATCGCGACACCGGGGTCGGGCGCGTCCCAAGCGTAGGTGAGGGCAGCCCAGAGGTTGTCGTGGTCGAGCTCGAGACGTTTTACCCAGCCGAGCCAACCCGGGCCGCGGAGCCCCGTCCACGCGGTCTCGGCCAGCGCGGCGAAGTACTCGGCGTGCGCTCTGCGGGCAGCGGCGAGTCCGCCACTTTCGGCAAGGCGCTCGAGCGCGTAGTCGCGGACGGTGTCGAGCACGTCGTAGCGCGCCTCGTCAGCTGGGAACGAGACCAGGACGATCGACTTGTCGACGAGAGCTCCGAGGAGGTAGGTCACCGTGGCCTCGTCGAGCCCACGGCTTGAACCAAGGGCAATCAGCGACGGCAGGGAAGCGCCCCCTCGGTGCACGGCAAGCTGGTGGAGCAACGTCTTCTCGTCCGCGTGCAGGAGGTCGTAGCTCCACTCCACCAGCGCCCGGAGAGCGGTGCGCATCGGGTCGGACGCCGGCTGACTCTGCAGCAGCGCCAGGCGGCGCTCGACCATCGAGAGCAGCTCGGCGAGCCCGAGCACGTTGACCCGGGCGGCCGCGAGCTCGATCGCGAGCGGCAGCCCGTCCGCGCGACGCGCGATCTCGGCCGCGATCGGGGCGCCGTCGGGTGTGAGCTCGAATCCGGGCCTGGCCGCACGCGCCCGGGCCGCAAACAGGCGCACCGCGGGGGAGCCGCCGTCGTCGGTCGAACCCGGAGAGGGCAGCGGGAGCGGTCCAAGCGTGAGTCGGACCTCGCCGGCGACGCGAAGAACCTCCCGGCTGGTTGCGAGCACCCGCACTCGGGGACACTCGGCCAGCACGGCCGAGACAACGCGCGCCGCCTCCTCGAGCGCGTGCTCGCAGGCGTCGAGCAGCAGGGTGGCGCCGCCATCACGGAGACGAGCGATGACCCGCGCCAGCGGGTCGGCCCCGTGAGCGTCGACCGCCTGAGCGACCAACCGGACGACGTCTGCCGCATCGCCCGCGCGCGCAAGCTCGACCAGCCACCCGCCGTCGCGACTCTCGCTCTCGAAGGCGCGGATCGCCTCGAGCGCGAGCCGGCTCTTGCCCACACCTGGCGGGCCGATGAGCGTCACGAGCCGATGCTCTCGCAGCAGATCGACGACCTCGGTGAGCTCCCGCTCGCGGTCCACGAACGAGGTCGTCGGGGTGGGCAGGTTGCCGCGGCGGCGCGGTTCGACGACCACGGGGGCGATCGCCGGGTCCTGCGCCAGGATCGCCGCCTGCAGCCGGCGAAGCTCGGGCCCCGGCTCGAGGCCCGTCTCGTCCACGAGGCGCCGCCGCGCCTGCTGGAAGGTCTCGAGCGCGTCGGCCTGACGGCCGCTCCGGTAGAGCGCCAGCATCAGCTGGCCCCAGAGGCGCTCACGCACGGGGTTCTCCTCGAGCGCGGTATGCACCGCGGACACGATCTCCCGATGCTCACCAAGCGCAAGCGCCGCCTCGAACTGCTCCTCGAGCGCGTCAACGCGCAACGCTCGGAGCCGTCGCGCCTCAGCGCTGAACCACGGCATGTCGGTAAGGCCGTGGAGCGGCAGGCCACGCCATATCGCGAGCGCGCGTGTAACGGAGTCCGCCCCGGCGCGGGCGTCGCCCTCCCGCAACGCGACGCGCGCCTCCCCGAGCAACTCCTCGAACCGCAGCGCATCCACCGAAGCGCCCTTCAACGCATAGCCGTCGGCGAAGCCGACAATCGACTCCGGGCCCAGCGCGGCGCGAAGCCGCGCCACATGGTGCTGCACCGCATTGCGCGGCGCGGCGGGCAACTCCTCTCCCCACAACGCATCACTCAGCTCCTCGACGCCCACAACGCGGCCGGAGCGCAGCGCCAGCAACGCCAGCAAGCCACGGCGCTTGCTGCCGCTCACCTCCGCCGGCCGTCCACCGGCCACGACCTCGAAGGGCCCGAGAAGCCGGATCTCCAGCGGGTCGATCATGCGGACGCCAGCCGGCTGACGAGCGCGGTGACCCTGGCCAGACAACCCTCGGCGCCCGATCGCCCGACAGCGCCGGGCGTGATCGCGCCTCCCCCGGTCAAGCTTGGCATCTCACGTTCCCCACGTTGGGACCCAACGTCTGTGTAAACCTTCGGAGAACGCTACCGCTCGCCGTCCGCGGAAAGCCAGAGGCGGGGCTCAGTCCCAGCCGAGGCGGAGCAGCTGGGAGTCGCGGAACTGGCGGAGAGGGTCGCGAGGCGACGGCTTGGGCCGCCGCCTCTGGCCGACTGGGGAACCCGCCTCCGGTTAGCGGTATGAACTGGCAAACATCGAAGGGGATGACGAGGCGTCTCGTCATCCCCTTCGCGTTGAATCGGCGAAGGTCTGCTAAGAGCTCGAGGCGGCGAATCGCGAAGGCCCGCACGATGTCGGTAACACCCTTCATCGCCGCCCAGATGCCGGCAAATACGAGCAGCGTGGCGGCGCGCGTCAGGAAGTACTGGCCGCTGACCCAGAACGCGATCCCGACCATCAAGATGCCGCTGATGAGGCTCATCCACCAGAACTCGTTGAAGGCCCGCTGCATGAACGCCTGAATCATCCACAACACGGCGATGAGTAGGAAGACGGCACCGAGGATGTCGGCGAGGCCGGCAAATGACAACGGCTCCGCGCACCGCGGCCAACGCTCGATCGACCGCCTCCAAGGCGCCTGGCCCAACATTGTGCTCGTACACACCCCGGTACACGCCAGCTGGCTCAATCAAGCTGAGATCTACTTCTCGATCGCGCAGCGCAAGGTGCTGCAGCCCAACAACTTCGCCGACCTCGACACGCTCGAACAGACCCTGCTCGCGTTCGGTCGCCGCTACGAGCAGATCGCCGACCCGTTCGAATGGAAATTTACGCGCAAGGACCTCCACAAAGTGCTCGAGCGCCTCGACCAGCCCACACCGGGGCTTCAGCTCGCCGCATGACCCCGCGAATCCGTCAACGAACTTGGGAAGACGACCAC
>CAWIMZ010000007.1:0-45875 GCA_963837385.1 uncultured Solirubrobacterales bacterium | reverse complement strand
CGGGAGCAATGCGGCGGATGGCGCGCCATGCCCGGCCATCTGGCCAGAGTTGGACCCGCCAGCTGGTGGGCGAGCGGAGGAGTCCCACCCCGGGCGATAGTTGGCCACGACCGCCGGCCCGCGGCGCGACTGCTTCCACGCGGAAGCAGAGGGCGCCCGAATTTGCTCGGCGTTCGATCTGGAGCCAGCGACGACATCGCGGTGCATGAGATCGGCCGGTGCTTGCAAGCTCCTTGCTAGCAATCGTGGCGTAGAAGAAGTCTGCTCGAACCTCCAGCGGGCTCCTGCATCGGGCTAATTGCAGAAGCGACGGCCGTCATTACTGCTCCCACGGCGAGCAGAAGCCGCGGGCGGTCGTCACAAGACAGCTGCATCGGAACGATCTCGCAATTCTGGGAGCCGACGTGCCGCCGGCGCCAACACGCTCGAGATCGTTCCAAGGGAGCAGTAATCGTCGACGCCGATCGGACTTCCGCCTCGGCCGACCCGTTTCCTGGCGCCGAGCTAACACCGCCCGGTGGCGGCTGCTGCCTCGTCGGCAACAGGAGCGTTTCGTGCGCCGACGCGCCGACGTTGCTCCCGCTGCTCAAGACCAGCAGCGACCCCGGTCGATGCGCGCCGATCGCGCCTTCGCGGCGGGATGTAGCTTCGACTCGCGAGCGATCAGGGCCCCGAGTCGCCGCGGCGGGCCGGTATCTCCATCGCTCCGCTTGCCTCCGGAACGATTCGTAGCATCTCCGGCACCATGGCGTGTTCTCCAGTCTCGCCCGCAAGCCTCAGTGATTCCAAAGGCGAATGCCTACATTTTCGCGCAAATTCCTGAACGCGATAGCTGCGCTACGTACCGACAGGACAGACCTGAGTGAGAGTCTCTGGTTGAGGGTCTTCCAAATCGGCCGTTTACCTATGGACGGTAGATATCGGAGTCCACGCTTGGACCCCATAAGTGGTCATCCGTGATAAGCGAACCTGTAACTTCGACGCGTTTTCGCGCGATCCAATGCTGGTGATCGCCTCAGGCTTGTAGGACCAACAACCAAAGGCGAGACGTAATGTCCGTACAGGAAGAGCCAGGTATTGGCGATATCAGTCCAGTCGCTGCGGCCGGTGTCCCGAAGGAGCCGATGGCTCTAATCGACACCACCGGGTCGATGACCTGGGACAACGAGGAGGATCAGGAATGGCCCGCAAGGACGTCCTCGGTGAGGCGATGGGGATCATCGTCGCGAAGCTCGCCGCGGAGGACTCCCAGGCAGCGGCGGAGGAGGAGGCTGGCGAGGACGCTGGCGGGCTCATGACGGTCACGTTCGCTGTCGACAACGTCCAGAAGATCGGTGACCTCTCGCCTGACAACTGGCGCGAGAAGTGGGCGAAGATCCGGTGGGGCAACCAGACGGAGATCATGCCGGGCTGGAACGCGCTCAACGAGGTGTATCTCGAAGAGTTCGGCGACACCCCGGCGCTCGACCGTCCGAAGATGATGGCCCTCATCATCACGGACGGTGAGGCTCAGGACACAGACGCCTTCGCTGCGGAGATGGCTAAGGTCGGCAAGTCGGCGTACATAGTCATCTGCATCATGGGCTACGGCGAGGAGCACGATCGGGCTCTCGCCGTCTACCAGAAGGTCGCTGAGGCCAACGACCACGTCCGGGTCGTGTCGTTCGGGAATAGCAGTGATCCGAACCGGATTGCGGACGCCGTCATCAGCATGGTCGGCTAGCACGATGCTCATCGCTGTCCCCGTCGCTCTGCTTTTTGGGCTTGTGGTGCAGCAGCGACCCAGCTTGTGCTACGAGCATCTGTGTTTGTCCGGCCACAGCCCAGCCTGCGGACAAGACGGCTGTGGGGCGACGGGGATCGGCATCTGTAGTAGCGACGCGACCCGCGGCAGATCCACCCGGCCGTGGCTGTCGGGACCACCCCCGCTCGCTAGGTATCTCGGAGGGGGTTGTCAGCGAGCGCCCACTCGCCCACGATAGGACGCGTCAATAGACTGAACTCGCGTCGCCCTTGCCTCGGAACGGTTGCGCGACTCGCTTCGCGGAGGACCGTGAGGGCATTCCGGCAGAGCGGAGCGGCCGCGGCGCCCGGCGTTGGAGCGGGCTCGGGATCCTGGCCGTGCTCACCGTCGGCACTTCGCTCGCGCTCGCGGCCTCGAGCCGGGGGATAGCTCATCAACGTGCCAACGCCGCCTCAACCCGGCCCCGCGCGCGTGTTCGCCGATCTGAAGCACATCGACAAGCTGTCGAAGCTGATCAGCGACGTGCGCGGCGGGAGTCTCGACGGCCTTCAGCTGATCGATCGCATCAGGGAGATCGCAAAGACCAAGCACGACATATTCGCGCTCGGGGAGTCCGCGAACGGGACGTTCCTCGCGACCGCGTTTGACACCCAGACCGCCGGGCCCGGGTCCGGTCGGGGCGGGACCGGCGTGCTTGCAGTCCCCGCGGCGCACACCTTACATCGACTTGCTGCGGGTGATGCCGGGGTTGACGATCGTATTCGCGAGCGCCGGGCACAGCGTGGACTACTCCGATTTCAAACGATGCGGGCTCGATGACGGGGTCTGTGTCGATCAACACGGGCTCGGCAGCTCGGACAGTGTGCCGATGTCGAGACGCGAACGCTCCCATTTTCGGCGAAGCAGTAGTCGACATCGCCCAGCGTTAGCTGGACCCCGGCAAACGATCCGTCCGAAGCCGAGAGTGGTGCGCGTCGGTCGGCTCTTCCCCCCTTGAGAGCAATCTCGACACTGAGCACGCCGACCGCACCCAGACTCGCGCTCAGGCAGAAGGCGGAGCAGCAGTGCCGGCCGACGCACAACTCGGCGGTCGCGCTGCGCAAAGCAATCCCGCGACCGGAGCGCCGCGCTGCTGCTGCCGCCCAATCTCGGGCGTCAGGCCGTCGCGGTCCGCGCGATTGCTTTCATTCTTCCGCTGGGTAGCGTCGCGCTATCGCCTTGGCGACCAAGGGATCACACGTGCCGGCGATCCCGCACGAGTGCTATGCCACGAACGCGATCGTCAGCTCGCCAGCCTGGCCGACGACTCCCTTGGCGACGACGCAGTCGTGGCGCTCCCACCACTAGCGTTGGCGGCAACCCGCCGGCGGCTACCGGTCGGTGCCGAGCGTGCTGACCAGACCGTGCACATCCGCGACCGTCACCGTCAGCTCGGGATGTCGGATCAGTCTGAGCGGATCAATCGCGGGCACGCGCTCCCGGAACGAAAGCAGGACGCCCCGGTCTCCGTTGCTCGCGAACGTCAGCCCGCCGTCGGTGATCCCCAGCCGCGCCGGTCCGGCGGTCCGGTAGAACCGGTACGGGCCGGTAATCGCCACGCGGCTGATGTTGTCAAGCGTTGTGCGCAGCCGCCATGGGCCGTAGTGGGCGAGTAGGTGCTCGTCATCGATCTGCACCCAGGCGCGCTCGGGTGTGATTCCGAACGGTCGCGCCGCGAGGCGGTAGGCGGAAGCAAAGCGGAAATCGAAGCGCTGCACCGGCCCGTCACGTTACGCAACCCGAGCGTTCGCGAGAGGCGCGAGGCCCGCGCCTGGCCGAATCTCGCGCTCGACTGTCGCGCGGCTTCGATCTACAGGAACGATCGCAAGCGGGTGTGAGCCCGCCGGTTGGCCGCGACTCCGTTGGCGACCTTCCGCTCCTCGACGATCTGGCCGTCCGATCTACGCCGGTCCTACTCAAGGTGTAGCGTCGCCGGCCGTGAATCCCGAACGAGGCCGCGAGCAACCTGGCCTCGTCAGGACCTTGCGCTCGCGCCCATCGAGCGCGATGCGCGCGCCGGCGGACGATCGGATTCGGGCCCACAACCGGGCGTCGCTCCGACTGGCCGGGCGAACGCTCCGCAGCGACTCCACGCGCTCCGCGCGAGCGGCTAGGGAGCTGTTTTCTGTAACCCATTGGCCACGGCCGCGCCCCGGACGGGGCGATCGCGCGATTGGGAAATCTGCCGCGAAAAGTGACCGGTTCGCAGGAGCTAGTGCCGGTACGGTCGCTGCAGACCGCCGGGAGCATCATCTTTCTCCCGGCCGCCATGACCGGAGAACCCCACCCGCACCACGGTCGGCTCTACGCTCGGGCTATGGCGATCCCCGAGCCAATGCTGAGCACTCGCGCCGCAGCGTGGCCGGCACAGGGTGACTGGATGATGGAGCCCAAGTGGGACGGGTTCCGAATGCTCGTCGGAATCGACAACAAGGGGCGCATCCGCGCATGGTCGCGACGTGGCACAAGCCTGAGCGAGCGCCTCGGCTTGTTGCTGGAGCCGCTCGTCGACGCGCCTCGCGGCACCGTGTTCGACGCTGAGCTCGTCGCGCTCAGCTCCCGGGACGGTAGGGCGGTCCAGGACTTCGCAGCGGTATGCCGAGCCACGCTTCAGGGCGACGCCGCGGCGGCGAGGAAGCTCCACCTCGTTGCCTTCGATCTGCTCGAGCTCGCTGGCGATGACATCCGCGCCCTGCCTTGGATCAAGCGCACGGAGCTCCTGCGGGAGACCTTTCCCGCCGGCGATCGGCTCCGGCTCATCCAGACCCAGCCGGCGAGCCGTACCGTCCAAGATCAGCTTGTCGCGCTCGGGTTTGAGGGCTCGGTGCTCAAGCGGCCCGGGTCGGCGTATCGCCCCGGCCGCCAGACCACTTGGCGCAAGTACAAGGCGAGCCACCGCGCCACTGCCACGCTGCGCGACGTTCGGCTCGGACGTGACGGGCACACCTACGCAATCTCTGATCTCGACGGCCGCCGTGTGACCACCCTCGGCAGTCCGCAGCTCGCCGCGCTGATCGGTCAGCATGTCGAGCTCGCCTATTCCCGGATCGATGCCGACGGCTCGCTGCGCGAGGTCAGGATCAGCGCGGTCGACGGCTAGCACGCCTCGGTCGCGGCAACGAGACACGACGACTCATGCGGGTCGCCGATCACGCGCCTCAGCCTCCCGCCGCCGACCCCGGCGGAGCGATCTCGCAGGTCCTGCCCTGCCGCCAGCCTGCTCGTGGCGAGGCGGAGGCGAGTCATCGCCCGCACGGCCGCGCCCTGCTCTCGGGTCCGGACGGGCTCACCAGCGGCGAGCAGCTTCTCGTTTCCGGTCGGAGCGGCAGTGCGGTCGACGCTGCCGCCTCGGCGACCAAGCAGCAGCGACGAGTTGCCAGGTCTGGGTCCGCGCCGGGCGCTCGGCTTCACGCGACTGCGCGGGCGCGGTTCGGCGGCTGTTGTTACCGCGGGGTCGTCGTGCCTATGCACACCATGCGCCGCGCGAACCCCGTGGCCGTCCTGCTGGTCGTCCTTCGCGACACCCTCGTGGCGGTTGAGCAACACCGTCCCAACCACGCGAAAGCACAAGGATGCCTCCCGCCTGGTTCGATTCGGTCGCGGCGGTCTCGCGCCGCGACCCGGTCCGTTCAGTGGGTAGCACCGGCAAGGAGCGCGGGTTTGCCAAACGTTCGCGCCCTTCAGGCGCCCGTCTAGCCTTTGGGGCGTGCGTATGGCGAAGTTCCAGACAAACGCGATCATCGAAGCAATCGTGGCCGGAGACCTGGACAAGACGGCGTGCACCTACGACTTCGACGACGACGGAGGGGGGCGGATCACCCACGCCCCGTCTGGATCCTCCTTCCTCCTCGAGGGTGACAACAACGCCTACACCGTGACTATGACCGTCGGGGACATTCCGGGGCTGCCAGCGGGGCCTGTTTTCTGGTCGCAGATCCCGGACTGGGTCGAGGGGTGGGCGAGGCGGGTCAAGGACGACATGGATACTCCCAATCTCTTGGCAGAGCTCCAGCGCGACCGGGAAATCCTCACGGGCGCTCGCTTCGAAGACGTCGAGAACACGGCGTTCACCCCGGAAGAGCAGGCGGAGATCGCGGAGTGGGTCGAAGCGAGCAAGGAGTTCGTGCGGCACAGCTACTCGCTCCCTGAGGTGCAGTTGCGGGTCATCGAGGCGAAGCTCGACGAACTCGCGGCGGCGGCCCGTCGCTCCGGCCGTAGGGATTGGATGCTAGGGGTCTGCTTCGTGATGATCGGGGTGATGGCCAACGGGCTCCTCCCGCCAGACGCCGTGCAGCACATCGTCGCGATGCTGCTCCACGGCTTGGGGCCCCACCTGGGCGGCGGGGGTCCGCTGGGGCTGCCGCCCGGGCCGTAAGACGAGCCGGGCGGCGAGTCGACTACTCAGGCGACTCGGCTGAAAGCGACAGAGTCATCGAGGCCCGGGAAGAACTGCGTTCGTGATCCGGAACGCTCCTCCTCTCGCGTGGTTGGGACGGTGCTGCTCGACCGCCACCAGGTGGTCGCGAAGGACGAGGACCAGCACCCGGGCCGACTCACCCATGCCGAGCGTTTGCATACGCATGGTGAACATATGCAGCGCCGAGGACGCCGGGAACCGGCGCTCACTCTCGCTCATACGCACACGCCCGCAGCCCGAGGCAGCCAACACTCGTCGCTTCCGCAACCACGAACGACCGGACGCGTGGACGGCTGCAGGACACGGGGGCGTGATTGCTGGTCCAGGTGTGCGCGCAGTCGGAGCGGAAGTCGCGGGCCGATGGCCGCGGAGGCGACATTGCAGCGGTGAAGCCCAGCTAGCTGCTTGGGATCGCCGAAGTTCGGCAGGTCGTCGCAGAGTCGCCCAGGTCGGGCGAGCTGATCGCGCGCCTGCCGGACGAAGTGATGCTCCAGGGCATGATGAACCGCTGCCACAATACGATCCAGGAGCCGATGGCCACCCCCCAAGCCCAAGGATTCCCCGCTTCGGCGATCCGGAGGGCCATGTGGTCGGCCTGGTCAAGAGCGCCTAGGCCAAGCCGGTCCTTCAGTCCTAGTAGCGGCCGGGAGGGCCGGATACCTAACAGTGGCCTCCAGGTCGCCGTCAAGATCGAAGCAACGTGCCCGCGGTGACCAGCGCATGAGGCGAGTCCGTGGAACGTGCGTCGTGGCCGCCGCGGTCGCATTCGTGCTCGCCGGCGCGCTCTCGTGTAGCTCGACGGCCGCCGCGCCGGGGCCAGTCGCCCCGAGGCCGACGCTGAGGTTCCAGGTAATCACGAAGACGACGCAAAAGTTGGACAGCCTCGTCTGGACTGGCAGGCAGTTCCTTTACGTCCAGAACACCACCAACACGGTCTGGGCTGCGCCGCCGGCAGGACGGCCTCTTCATAAGTTCGCGACGATGCCAAGACTGGTGGAGGAGACACGCTGCATCCTCTCGCCCGGCAGCCACGGTTTCCCGCCCGGCGCGATCTTCTGCCACTCGCCCGACAACAAAATCTATGAGATCAGCCCAGACGGCGCGAACAAGACCGTGTTCGCGAGCCTCCCCGCGCCCTACCCACCTGCGGCGGACGGGGCACTGGCATTCGACAGCGTAGGCCGCTTCGGCTACCGGCTGCTCGCGGCGACCGGGCGCTCGGGCGGCCTTAAACCGGCCGGGGGCGTGGTGTACGCGATCGACCCTTCCGGCCACGTGCAGCAGGTCGGAAGCTACGCCGGGCCCGGGGGCGCCGATGAGCTCGTGATCGCACCCCGTCGATTCGGTTCGGTCGCCGGGGACGCGCTCCTGCCGGTCGACGCCGGCGCGAGCGGCGGCGCCGTCGTCGCGTTGGACCCCAGCGGGAGGACGCGACCGATCGCGACGCTCCCGCTCGGTCTGAACCCGATAGCCCCGATCCCGAAGCTCCCGAGCACGACCGGGAGAACTCGCGCTCCTTTTCCGGGCCTCTACATCAACGACGACAAGACGGGCTACACCTACATGGCGCCGGCGGCCTCCCTCGCCAGATACTCGGGCGATTTGATCGTCGGCACCGAGTCCCCCCGCGCCCTCTTCTGGATCCTCGAGCCGAGGGGCAAGGGTTTCGCCGAGATACCGCTGCGAGACAACCTGGCCTCCGGGACCAGCCTCGAGCAGGCGATCTTCGTCAGCTGAAGGCCGCGCCGTCCCTGGCGACCTCACCGCGGCGCACACAACCCCGAACGCCACACGCGCGGCTGCTGTCTCGATCCGGGATCAGGCTGTCAATGGCCATCGAGTTCTCCCCAACGGCGGCCACGAATTTCCCCACTGGTGGCCATTTTTTCTCCCCGCTGGTGGCCACGAATCTCCCCACCAACAGATTGGCTGGTTTGTGGTGTGTTAGGTGAGTGGTTGGACCCCCTTGCCGGCGGTCGCCTG
This sequence comes from uncultured Solirubrobacterales bacterium, assembly GCA_963837385.1. GTDB lineage: Bacteria > Actinomycetota > Thermoleophilia > Solirubrobacterales > Solirubrobacteraceae > Palsa-465. The sequence goes on along the minus strand of CAWIMZ010000007.1, from coordinate 37,692 downwards.
GGCGAGTCGGTAGCTGTCCTGGCCGTCGGTGCTCACGAACGGAACGCAGGCGCATATCGCTTGACGGTTCGTTGTCGGGCTCGGGCCCGGGTGGTTGCGGGTCGTCGTCGGGTGGGTCGTCGGGCAGCGGGATCTTGAGGTGGATCTCGACGCGCCAGCCGTTGACGCGGACCTTCTCGATCACGAGCCGCAGCAGTCGTCGGCGCCCGTCGACGTCGAGGTCATCGAGCGAGGCGGCGACCTGCTCGGCGAAGCCAGCCTGCCGCCGACGGAGCCTGTTCTCGGTGGCGAGCTCGGCGCTGCGGCGGCCGAGCGTGTGCTTCTCTTGGGCGAACTGGTCGCGGCGTGCGGTGAGTGCGGCCGTCCGCCGGGTGAGCTCGTCGAGTTCGAGCAGCCCGGCCTGGTAGGCGTCGAGCAGTCTGGCCCGTTCACGCTCGCTGCTCTGGAGGGCGGCGTCGATGCGCTTGAGCTGAGCGGCCATGAGCTCGTTCTCGTCGGCGGGCGCGCCGGTGATCAGGGCGCGCTCGGCTGCGATCAGCTGCCTCGGGTCGAGGAGCGCCTGGCGGACCTGCGCGAAGACGTATTCGTCGAGTTCGTCGGCTCGGATGTTGCGCTCCGGGCAGCGGTCCATGCCTGAGCGGGCGCGTAGCGGGTCGTGGCCGCGACAGTAGTAGTAACGGTGCCAGGTGCCGTTGCGGCCGCGCATGCGGTGACAGTTGCAGCCGAGGTGACAGTGGCCGCACTCGATCAGCCCGCGCAACAGCCACACGCCCCACTCGGCGCCGCGGGGGTTCCACTTCGAATTGTCAAAGCTGACCTGTTTGACACGGTCGAACGTGTCACGGTCGATGATCGCCGGGACCGGAATCGGGATCCACTCCTCGCGCGGGCGCTCGCGGTGGCGAGTCTTGCGGTTGCGCGCGCCGCGCGGGCCGTTGCCCTCCAGCGACTCGCGGCGGTTGTAGTAGACCGTGCCGATGTACGCCTCGTTGTTCAGCAGCCGCGTGATCGTCGAGGTGCCCCAGATCGCCTTGCCGGTCGGCGAGGGGATCCCGCGCTCCAGCAGATCGAACGCGATCTGCCGGATCGACCGGCCGTTCTCCACGTAGGCATCGAAGATCAAGCGCACGATCTCGGCCTCGGGCTCGAAGATCTCGATCCTCGCGGCACCGCCACCGGCCGGCACCACCCTTCGGTGGCCGTATGAGGTCTTCCAGAACGGGATCTCGCCCTGCCGGGCGCGGTAGAGCTTGCCGCGCCGGTAGCGCTCGGCGATCTTCGCCCGCTCGTTATTCCGCGCGGTCGGTTATGCCGCGTTGATCATGATTGGCGCATGGTTGTCTGTGCTGATGCGTGGTGGGGGACTGGGGGTTGTCGGCATAATCACAGGCTCGCTAGGAAGGCCAGAAGGTTGTCCGGGGCTTGATAGCGGCCGGGGCGCGTATTCGGCGGCGTGGTGCGTGCGAGCGCTTGTTCTTTGAGCGCGAGGTCGGCGTGGAGGTACATGTCGGTCGTCCGAGTCGTCTCATGGCCCAGCCACAAGGCGATCACGGTCCTGTCGACGCCGGCATGCAGGAGCCGCATCGCACTGGTGTGGCGCAGCATGTGCGGCGAGAGGTGCTTGTCCTTCAGGCTCGGACAATTGGGCTGGGCGATCGCGGCGTACTTGGTGAGCAGTCGTTCGACGGCGTCGCGGCTGAGAGGGCCGCCGTGGCTGGCGGGGAACAGCGGGTCGCCGGGCTCGCCGCGTTGTTCGGCAAGCCATGCGCGTAGGATGGCCACGGTCTGGCTGGTGAGCGGGGTGACGCGCTCCTTGCGGCCTTTGCCTTCGCACCGCAGGTGCGGCCCGCGTCCAAGGGAGATGTCTTGGCGTCGGAGGCCGATCAGTTCAGAGACTCGCAACCCGGCCTGGATCGCGAGCACAAGCAGCGCGTGGTCGCGTCGTCCGATCCAGCGTGATCGGTCCGGCGCGGCGAGCAGCGCGTCGACCTCGAGATCGGTCAGGAACGTCACCAGCGGCTTGTCAGCGCGCTTGGGCGGGATCGCGAGCACCCGCGCGATCAGCCCGGCGTGCTCGGGATGGCGCAAGGCAACGAAGCGGAATAACGAATGCACCGCGGCCAGGCGAGCGTTGCGGGTCCGGATGCTGTTGCCTCGCTGTTGTTCGAGGTGGTCCAAGAACGCGCCGATCAGCGGCGCGTCGAGGTCCTCGAGCTTGAGCCGAGAGGGTGGCCTGCCGGTCCGCTGCTGGGCGAATGCGAGCAGCAGCGAGAACGTGTCCCGATAGGAGGCGATCGTGTGCGGGCTGACGCGGCGCTGACCGATCAGCCGCTCGGTGAAGAACGCCTCAAGCGAGGGCGCGAGCAAGCTCATGACCACCTCCCCGTTCCTTCGAGCCGTTCGGCTGCCAGCCGAAGCAGCTCGGGTGTGGCCTGCAGGTACCAGTAGGTCCAGGCAGGGGCTGCATGCCCCAGATAGCTGGAGAGGCGCGGCATCATCGCCGGCACGTCGCGGCCTGAGCGGTAGAAGTCGGTGAGCGTCCTGACCGCAAACGTGTGGCGCGCGTCGTGAATCCGCGGTCGGCGGCCGTCCGGGAACGGTCCAAGGCCCGCTTCGGCGACCAGGCCGCGGAAGGTTTTGTAGACGTTCTCGTAGAACAGCCGGGTGCCGGCCGTGGAGAGAAAGAACGCCGGCGACTTCGGCTCGGCCAGTGGCGATCGCGTACCTGCGCGTACTGTTCGAGCGCCTGCAGCGCGCTGGGGTGAAGCGGAAGCTCGCGCGGCGCTCCCGGCTTGCCGCCGCGCACGATCACGCCCCCGGACTCAAAGTCGACGTCGGAGCGATCGAGCCAGATGGCTTCACCGATGCGGATGCCGCTCACGACCAGCAGACCGAGCAGCGTCCGATAGGTCGCCCTTCCCAGCGGGAAGCGCAGCGTCTCGGTCGCCGCCAACAACGCGGCGATCTCCTGATCGGTGTACAGGTGTGGGGCTGGTCTGCGCCGGCAGCGCGGCAACAAGTCAGCGGGCGGCACCTCCGCGCGGCCGTCGAGCGAGCGCAGGTAGCGCGCGAACCCGCGCGCGATTGATAGCCGGACCGCCCACTCCTGCGGATGCCCGGCCGGCTGGGTTGCCCACTCGAGCGCCAATCGCGTGGTGACCGTTGTCACCCCGGTGGCGTCGAGGTGGGCGACCAGGTCCGGCAGCAGCCGGCCGTGGCGCTTGAGCTTGAACCCGAGCGCTCGCCGCAGGGCGAGATACTCATCACACGCCTGACGCAGCGGGATCATCGTGCACCTCCCGGCCACGGCCGCGCGAGTTCGCGAAGGCGCTCCTGGTCAACCCTGGCGTAGATCCCGGTGGTGAACGTGCTCTGCTGACGCAGCAGTTGGCCAATCTCCTCAAGCGAGGCGCCCGCGCGCAGCGTCTCGGTGGCGGCCGTGTGCCGCAGCGCATGCGCGCAGACGACCGGCAGCCCGCACCGCCGGCACGCAGAGCGCACGACGTTCGACACGCCGGCTGGCGACAGCGCGCCGCTCGGCGCGTTCACTCGCAAGAACAGCCGTCGGCAGGCAACGCGCGGCCGCCCGCGCTGGAGGTAGCCAGCCAGCGCCTCGCCGACGTCGACCGGCAGCGGCAGAATCTCCCGCCGGCCTCCCTTGCCACGCACCAAAAGCTCGCCCCGCCGCCAGTCGATGTCCTGCAGCTCGATCGCGGCGACCTCCGCGGCGCGCAACCCCAGCCGCGCCAGCACGATCAGCACCGCGAAGTTGCGCCGCCCGACCGCCGTGCGCCGGTCACAGCTCGCCAGCAGCCGCCTGGCCGCGCCCGCAGGTAGCGCACGTGGAAGCGATCTTGATTGGGGAGCGACACCCGGCACCGCTCCCGCGAGATCGTCGGCCGTCACCCTCTCCAGATGCCAGAAGCGCAGCAGCGACCGCAACGCCATCACCATGTTCTTCGTCGAACCGACGCGGCGCACGGCGGCCTGCTCGCGCACGAACCGCCCGACATCACCGGCGGTCAGCCGCGCCGGATCCACCGGGCCCCCGGCCGCCGAGTTCGCTTCCAGGAACAACCTCGCGAACCGCTCGTAGTAGCGCACCGTCCCGGCAGCCAGCCCCCGCTCGCCCAGCAGATAGGTCCGGTAGCGCTCCACCAGCACATCGACCGGACCATCGGGCGGCGGGACCAGCACTCGCTCAGGCGCCGCACCCAGCGCCAGCAGATAGTCCAGCAACGGCACCAGGCTCTGTGACGATGTGAAGTGCGCATATCCGGCCGCCCGCCGCCACGCAGCGAATCGCTCCACCCGCTCGCACGTCAACCCCGATACCGCGACCCGCTCGGCCGCCATCCAGCGGCTCACACACGCCATCAGCTGCATCCGCTGCGCCGCCGACGCAGGCGCATAGCCTCGCGGTCAAGCTCAACACGGAAACCCTGCGCATACCGCTCCAGCGGCCCCGTCACCCGCACACGCGACGGATCCCTCATCGAAGACCTCCTCTTCCGGACGTGGACAGATCCGGCCAGGAGCGTCGGTCAGACGGCCGCGATTATGCCGAGCGCAAAATCCGGGTCAGCGCAATTTGCAAGAGTTCGAGATCACGCGCGGCATAACCGACCGCGCGGAATAACGAGCGAGATGCCGCGCGCGGCATCTCGCCGTACTCGGCGATCACGCCCTGCATCTGCACCAGCAGCGTCGCCTGCGGATCCTCGCCGTGCGCCGGGCCCTCGAGGAACCGCACGTTCACACCGAACCGCGCGAGCTCCTCGATGATCAACACCTGGTAGGCGTAGACGCGCCGGACACAGATACGCCCCTCCTATTCCGTACCGGTCCAACGATCCCCAGCTCGTGAGCGCGCAGGCATCCGAAGTAGATCCGCTCTGTAATCCGCAAAAGGATGCAACGGCAGGAGGTCGCGAGCGTTGGCTGTCGACTCCGTGTGACCCGCGCCATCCGCTAGGCGCCTGTTGACCGCGACTTTTCCGTTTCGATCGGGGATGCTTCTCCCTTGGAGGATGGAAAGCCGGGGCGGCCGTTCTGGGACACCTGCTTCGACAACACGCCGGGCAGCAGTCGCTGGTCGAGAGCGCGGAAGCTGCGGGGAGCAGCGCGCGCGGCACCGAGGGCTGACGATCCGGCCTCCCCCAAGCGGACCTGCGACACCGCGGCGGCGTGATCTCGCTACCGATGTGACGCGTCGAGGCGAGGCTCGTCCCGCTTTGTGTACCGGCAGACGCGGTGGCCGCGGGCGACGTTCTCCCATCGCTCTTCTCATCGCGTTCTCATCGGAGGCGTGTGGTCTCACGGTCGCCTCATCTCACGGGACTACCTTCGTTCTCACTTGATCCCCGCCAACGATATGAAGGAGCACACGATGATCAAGCTCAGGAACAAGCACCTCGCCGCACTTACAGCCATCGCAGGACTCGGCATCGGCGCCGTCGCCACGCCGGCGGTCGCGCTCGCCGCCTCGCATCCGGCTCATGCGAAGGTCGTCAATCGCGACCCGGCGAGCCCGGACAAGCCGGGTGCGAAGGACGGTACGAGTCGTGACAGGAAGGTCGATCGGACCTCGAGCATCGACAAGCCGAGCGTCGACAAGCCGAGCGTCGACCCCAAAACCGACCACTAGTAGCGGCGCGGTACCTCGTGCGCGGGTTTGCGCGGCGGCTCATCAACACGAGCCGCCGCGCATTGCGTGGTTGAAGTGCTTGCGTGGCGGACGTGATAGACGCTGCGTATGAGGATCTTGGTCGTCGAGGACGAGGTGAAGCTCGCGAGCCTGATCCGGCGGGGCCTGCGCGAGGAGGGACTGCTCGCGGATGTCGCGATCAAAGGAGAGGACGCGCTCTGGATGGCGGGCTCGTCCGAGTACGACGTGATCGTGCTCGATCTGATGCTGCCGGGCATCGACGGGCTGGAGACATGTCGACGGCTGCGCGCCGATGAGGTTCGCACACCGATTCTGATGCTCACCGCGCGGGGCGAGGTGGCCGATCGGATCGAGGGTTTGAACGTCGGCGCCGACGACTATCTGACCAAGCCGTTTGCGTTCGGTGAGCTGATCGCGCGGTTGCATGCGCTCGCCCGCCGCGGGGAGGTCGAGAGACTGCCGGTGCTCGAGGTCGACGACCTGCGACTCGATCCCATGATCCATCGAGTCTGGCGCGGCGATCAGGAGATCGACCTGTCGGCGAAGGAGTTCCTGATGCTGGCAACGTTGATGCGTCACCCGGGCCGGGCGATGACCCGCCAGCAGCTGCTCGACCACGCGTGGGACAGCGAATACGAAGCGCACTCCAACGTCGTCGACGTCTACATCGGCTATCTGCGAGACAAAGTCGACCGCCCGTTTGAGCGGAAGAACATCGAGACCGTGCGCGGCGTCGGATACCGGCTCGTAGCGAGGACTGACGACGCTAACGGGGAGCCTGCGATGACCGATCTGGAATGACGAGCCAGACGTCTGCTCCTCCGGTCGGGCGGTTCGCTGCGTGCGCGTCGCCGCCGTGAGCCTGAGCGATTGCGCGGACGATCGAGAGGCCGAGTCCCGCCCCGCGCCCGATACGTCCTGGGCTGGCGCGGGTAAAGCGCTCGAACGCCTGGTCTTCGAAGCCGGGTGGGAAACCCGGTCCTGCGTCCTCGACGCGCAGCTCAACGGTTTGCTCGTTTGCCGACGCTCGCATGGTTACCTTGCTCCCGCCGTAGCGCAGGGCGTTGTCGACCATGCTGCCTAGCGCCTGCTCGAGCCGTTCCGGATCGCCCACGAGCGTGACGCCATCCGGAGCGCTCACCGCGATTGTCGTGTGCTGGGGATCGAAACGGTCGCGCACCGTGCTCAGCAGATCGGCGACGTTGATCTCTACGCGGCGGACGGGAAGGCCCGCCTCGCCGGAGCGCGCGAGTACGAGCAGGTCGTCCGCGAGCGCCGAGAGCCGGTCGACCTCGTCGTCGACCGAGCGCAGCGCTTCTCGCAGCTCGTGGGCGGAGCGTTCGCGACGGAGCGCGAGGTCGAGCTCTGTCTTCAGTGTCGCAAGCGGTGTGCGAAGCTCGTGGCTGGCGTTGGCGACGAATGTCTGCTCGCGCGCGAACGACTCCTCGAGGCGTTCGAGCATGTCGTTGAGCGTGGCGCCGAGCCGTCGGATCTCGTCGTCGGCAGCCGGCAGCGGCAGCCGCCGCCCGGGCTCGGACGCCGACACCGCCGCGGCGCGGCGGCGCATCAGCTCAACGGGTCGCAGCGCGGCGGAGGCCAGCCCGTATCCCGCCACCGACGCGATGATCAAGGCAAGCGGTCCGACGAGCGCCAAGAGCACAGCGAGGTTCGACAGCGCAGTCGAACGCTCGTCGAGCGTCGCACCCACGATCAGGACGACGCGACCGTGAGTGTGCGTCGCGACGGGCGTAGTGAGTAGACGCGAGCCTTCGGTCAGCGGCGCGGTCGAGCCGCGCGTCAGCAGCTCAGTGCGCTTCAGCGCCGCTGATAGTTGCCGCCCGGTAAGGAGCGAAGCCCCGCGCAACGCCGGGGTCGCCCCGAGGATCTGCCCGCGCATGTCAAGGACCTGGACGAAGCTTTCGTGCCCCTGGAACAACGGGCTGTTCACCGCCGAGGCGAGCCCGGCCTCCGAGCCGACGATCAGCGGCATCAGGGCGGCCGTCTGGGTGCGCAGGTTGAGATCGATCGTCCGATCCAGCTCGGCGCGAAACCGCAGGTACACGAACAGCCCCGTCACCGCCAGCACAACGACCATCGTGACGGCGAACACGAGCGTCAGCCGCACCCTCGTCGGCAGTCGACTCAATCCCGCCCGGGAACCCGTCGAGGTCTGCGACATCGGGCGATTACATCAGCCACCGATGAGCACGCGATGAGATCACGACCTGCCCTCAAGGACCGCGGGGCTGTCACGACGCGCCCTCAACGCGGCCATGCACACCGGGGCAGGGGGCGCTCATGCGTGTGGCGATCGAGGGACCCGGTCTGTCGGTGGGGCCGACGGCGCCGGCGGCGTGCGCGCGTGCGCATGTCGGGCGTGCGGACGTGCGTCTCGCAACACTTGCCGCGCTGGCTCGCGAGGTTGACGCTCGCGATCGTGGGGACCTCGGCGGCCGGTGAGGATCCGGGCCCAGTCGATCCTGAGCAGCGCGATCAAGGCCGGCGAGCATCAGCAACTGGAGCGCGATCCCGAACGGGGACGTGAACGAGCTTTGCACGATCGATCCGAGGCTCTGCTTGGCCGCTGACGCGGCGGTGACGTAAATCGTGTAACTGACCAGCCGGCCAGCAAAGAACGCCGCTGTCAGCGGCACCAGCGGCGCGTCGACGAGCCCGGCCGCGACGAACAGCTGAGCCGAGGGCAACGGCGAGAGGGCAACAGGCCAAGCCCGGCCAGCGCTCGCTTGGGACCGCCGGCGACTGCGTCGCGCGCGGCCTTCAGATTCGCTGTGCGCTTCGCCGAGAGTCGACTGCGAAACCGCCGGCCGGCATACGCAAGCGCGAGCCGGCCGAGTGCGGCGGCTAGCGCGCCGACGAGCACCAGCGGGACCGCCGCCAGGTCCGATTGCAGCCGAGAAAACACGAGCACCGCCCAGGTCGGCGGGCCGAACGCGGGCAGCAGGTTCACGCCGAACACCACTCCGGCGAGAACGAGGTAACCCATGACACAGAAGTCAACACGCAGTCCTCCCGAGCGTCATCCGCGCGCCGCCGCGCGAGCTCTCCGCAGTTCACCGCACGCCCGGAAGAGATCCAGCCCGTGCGGGTTTTTACGATGCGACGGTCGGCGCCGCTACGGATGTGCCAGACCCGACGGCCCGAGATCCTCGGGCATGGCTTCTGCTCAGGCATCGCCGGCTGCAGCCCGGTTTGCCGGCGGCAAACGAGATCTCGGTGTGCTTCGTCGCGCCCTCGGCTGGATGGTCGAACATCGCGCGCGCGTCCTTGCGGCGATAGCCGCGGTCTCGATCGTCGTCGGTGGGCTTATGCATCTCGTGGGGGAGGGCGCTGCGGGGGACGATGTCTGGCGGGCGGCGGTCGCGCTGCTCGCTGCCGAGCTGGCGTTCGAGGTGGCGCGTACGGTCGTCGTCGACCATCACATGGGTGTCGACACGATCGCCTTGGTGGCGATGGTCGGCTCGCTGCTGCTCGGCCAGGAGCTCGCAGGCGTGATCGTCGGCCTGATGTTCTCGGGAGGCGAAGCGCTCGAGGACGTCGCTTCGACACGCGCGCGAAGGGAGCTGACCGCGCTCGTTCAGCGAGCGCCGAAGGTCGCGCAGCTGCGCCTCGGCGATCAGCTCCAGCAGGTGCCGATCGCGCAGGTTCAGAGCGGTGATGTCGTGGTCGTGCGCACCGGAGAGGTGATCCCGGTCGACGGCACCGTGGTCGGCGGCGAGGCAGTCGTGGACACGAGCACGCTCAGCGGCGAGCCGCTGCCCGTCACGATCGCCGTGGGCATGCCCGTTCTCAGCGGCTCGGCCAACGCCGGAGCGCCGTTCGATGTTCGAGCCGACCGGCCCGCGGCCGAGAGCGCCTACGCGGCGCTGGTGCGGTTGGTCGAGCAGGCCCAAGCGGATCGGGCGCCGTTCGTGCGGATGGCCGACCGCTACGCCGGCTTCTTCCTCCCGGCGACGCTACTGACGGCGGGCGTCGCCTGGGGGATCAGCGGCGACGCGGTGCGCGCGCTGGCCGTGGTCGTGGTCGCGACCCCCTGCCCATTGATCCTCGCGGCACCGATCGCGCTCGTGTCCGGCCTCTCGCGTGCCGCGCGCTCGGGCGTGATCGTCAAGGGCGCCGGCGCGATCGAGACGCTCGGCCAGGCCCGCACCGTCCTGTTCGACAAGACCGGCACGCTCACCGTCGGTACGCCGGAAGTACGCGACATCGTCACCCGCCGAAACCACGAACCCGCCGAACTGCTCCGACTCGCCGCCTCGATCGACCGGATCTCCGCCCACGTGCTCGGCGAAGCGCTCGTCCGCGCAGCCACCGAAGCGGACCTCACGCTCACCGCGCCCACCGAGATCCGCGAAGAACCCGGTCAGGGCATCCACGGCCGCATCGACGGCCACACGGTCGCAGTCGGAAGCCGGGCTTTCGTGCGAGCGGCCAGGGTGCCCGCGGACGAGATCGCATCCGCGGCGGTCATGCCCGGCCACGGCTCAGGCGAGGCCCACGTGCTCGTCGCCATCGACGGCCACGTCGGAGGCGTGATCGTGATGGCCGACGACCTGCGACCAGACGCCGATCGGATCGTCGAGCGACTCCGCGCCGAGGGCGTCCGCCACGTCGCGATGGTGTCCGGCGACCGCCGCTCCGTCGCCGAACGGATCGGCCGAGAAATCGGTGTCGACCGCGTCTACTCCGAGCAGTCACCCGGGGACAAGCTCGAAGTCGTCCGCCGGCTACGCAGCGACCCCCAACTGAGCCCGGTGATCATGGTCGGCGACGGAGTCAACGACGCACCCGCGCTCGCACTCGCAGACCTCGGAATCGCAATGGGAGCCGCAGGTGCGACCGTCTCCTCGGAAACCGCCGACGCAGTCATCACCGTAGACAGGATCGACCGCGTCGCGGACGCCGTCCACACCGGCCGCCGATCGCTCCACATCGCCCGCCAGAGCGTCCTCGCTGGAATGGGCCTCAGCCTCGCCGCGATGGGCGTCGCCGCCGCCGGCTATCTACCCCCCGTCGCCGGCGCCCTGTTCCAAGAAGTCATCGACCTCGCCGTCATCCTCAACGCCCTGCGTGCGCTACGCGGCTGAGCCCGGCGCAGACGGCGGCTGGTCGCGGTCGTTCCATAACGCTCTGCTTCAGCTTCCATCTCGGCGAGGCGTGTGTAGTAGTCAGGGAACTCATGCAGGTGGGCGAGAGCGATCTTGCCGGTCGTGATCTCGTCGCCGCCGCTGACGTTTGTGGCCGGGTCGCGACGCCCGTGCTCGAGCTCGACCTCGACTCCCATCCGGAACTGCGCGACATCGAAGCGCCAATCGGCCCAGTCGATGCCGATCGCCTCGCCAATCGCGCGCGCTTGGCCTTCGGAGAACGTTAGGTCCTTGTTCATTGCGTCATCATCCTTCATGCGCGGGTCGGAGAGATCCTCCCGAGCCAGAGCCCGCCATGCATCCGGGGAAACCCCTGGACGCAGCCCGAACCATGCACCCGGCACGGATCCGCCCGCGGGCCAAAACGCGCGGACTTCGGCGTGCACACCATCCTCGCAAGGAACGAGGAGTGTGACCGCGCCGTCCGAGTTGTACGGGGTATTCAATTTGCGGGAGCCTCGGCGAGCCCGCTGCCGGACTGATCCGGTGTTGCGGACGCGAGCCGCTCCGCACGTTGCTTGATCCCGCGCAGCATCTTCCGCTCCATCACCAGCGATCCCGGCTCCATCGGCACCATGCCGACGCGCGCCGCGAGCGTTGGTAGGCGAAAGCGGTTACGACTGATCAGCCGCGTCCTGCCGTCATGCTCTTCGAGCACGAACGTCCAAACCCAATTCCCGTCCTGTGTGCGCATCGCGAGGACGTGACCGGGCTCCACCCGCTCGAGCCGCACCCGATTGGGGCCGAAGCCGATCGTGTCCCCAACCTCGGGGTCCTGGAACTCCGCGAGAACCCGGTCGACGCTATGCATGTCGAGGCCGAGCAGATTCTCGATCCAATCGTAGGTGTAGGCGCCACCTCGCGGAGACGGACCCATCTGCGCGAGCCACGGCCATACGGCAGCGGCGGGCGCGTCGATCTCGATCGCGCGCGTCGCCACGCCGTCGGCGCCCTCGAGCAACTCGTCCCCCGGCAGTCGTGAGATCGCCTCGGCCTGAGTCGCACCCCAAGTCAGAATCAACCGACGCAGTACCAGGCAGTAGAGCGAGCAAACCGCCGCGCCAAGCGTGAAAGCGGCTCGACGCAACGTCATAAACGCAGTCTGTCACGCGAAAACGCCCACGCCTCCGAGTTAACCCGCAGCAACCACCGGAGCAACCACAACCGAGGTTGGCCGGTAAGTCAAAGAGTTCCTTCGGACCCGAGCGCACTCCCGGCTTGGAGGAGCGGACGGCAGCGTCGACCGAATCCCCGAGGAGTCCGCCGTTCCACCGCGAGCGGCAGTCCTGCGAGGGGATCGTAGTTAGGCCGCACGTGGAGCGCTTTGGGCGGTAGACGTCGTCTATCCACCTGCCTAACGGCCGCTGGCCTCCGCCTCGATCACCCGTAGCTGTGAGCGCATCACGAGCCCGATGAATGGCGCCAGTGGGCGCCGGTAGCGCGTGAAGCCCCGGCGGGCAGTCTCGTCGGTCGCGAGCGTCCGACACTCGTAGGTCACGAGTGTCCGGTCGACGCCGTAGGGGCGCAGTGAGAAATTGCAGACGATCTTGCCGAAGCCGGCCTTGGCGAACGCTTCGAAATCGGCGGCGTCGATCTGCGCCCAGACGGTCTCTCCCGCCCGGAAGGGTCCGACAACGCCCAAGGCGATCTCGTGAGGTGGGTCCTCGCCGAGGAGCACCCAGTTGCCGTGGGTTGACATGTCGGCGAGTCGCATCGACTCCGGCAGCGGTGGCTCGCGATGCTCGCGGCCGGCGATCAGCGAGATGGCGCACTCACCCACGCCGCGAGCGGCGAACAGCAACCTGACAGTAGCGGACCCCCGCCAAGCGCGGATGAAGTCGGCTCGGCGTGTTCCGGCGTAGACGGAAATCCCATCAGCCTGCCTAAAGAGCTCCTGCGCCACGTGGACGGACCGTCAGCCATGCCGCATGGCGGCGCCTGGGAGCAAAATGGGAGTTGGCATGGCGCGGGTCGAGGGCGAGATCATCATCCGACGGGCGGTGGAGGAGGTGTTCGACTACGTCGCCGATGAGCGCAACGAGCCGCGGTACAACCCGCGCATGGTTCGCGCCGAGGAGATCTCGGAAGGGCCGACTGGTTTGGGCACGCGGTTTCACACCGAGCTGAAGACGACGGGCCGGACGATGCCGATGACGGTCGAGTTCACCGGGTACGAGCGGCCGCGACTGCTCGCGTCGACGACGCGGTCGTCGATGATGGAGACCGAGGGAGCTCTGACGTTCGAGGCGGTTGCTGGCGGCACCTGCATGCGCTGGTCGTGGAATGTGCGACCGCGCGGCGCGCTCAAGGTCATGACGCCGCTCGTAGGGCTGCTGGGCCGCCGGCAAGAGCAGGCGATCTGGAGCAATCTGAAGCGGCTGCTCGAAGCACAGGAGGGCGCGCCGTGAGCGAGCGCGTGCTGGTCGCCTACGCCACCATGTTCGGGTCGACCGCTGAGATCGCCGAGGCAATTGGGACTGCGCTGAGGGTGCGGCGGGGCTGGAGGTGGATGTGAGGCGAGCGCGCGAGGTTCGCTCGCTCGGGCCCTGTGGGACGGTGGTGCTGGGCAGCGCCGTCTACACAGCGCGCTGGCGGCGGGACGCGATGCGGCCGCTCCGCCGCCGGCGGCGCGAGCTCGCGCAGCGGGACGTGTGGCTGTTCTCGAGCGGCCCGGTCGGCGAGGACACGGGCGAGTCCGACCAGCGCCAGGAACGGTGGACGAAACCCAAGCGCGTCCAGCAGCTCGCAGGCGAGATCGGAGCGAACGAGCACGTCGTGTTCGGCGGGCGAGTGTCCGACGACGCCGGCGGGTTCCTGCGCAAGAAAACGGCGCAGAACACCCCGCCCGAGCTCCGCGACCGCCGCGACTGGGACGCGATCGAGCCCTGGGCAAAGAAGATCGCCGCCGCGCTGCACAAGCCGCCGGCAGCAGCGGGAGGGTAGGCGCGGTGGCCGAGGTGGGGATCACGACAGCGCGGGGCGAGCTGCCCGCCTACCTCGCCACACCCACCTGTGGCGGGCCGTGGCCGGGGGTGGTCGTGATCCACGACATCAGCGGCATGACCCCGGATCTGCGCAACCAGGCCGACTGGCTTGCGAGCGAGGGGTTCCTGACGGTCGCGCCCGACCTGCTGTCCTGGGGCCGGAAGCTGACCTGTGTGCGCTCGATCATCCGCGACCTACGCGCACGGCACGGAAGGGCCTACGACGACGTCGAAGCCGCTCGGGCGTCGCTGGCAGCACGCCCAGATTGCACCGGCAGGATCGGCGTGATCGGGTTCTGCATGGGCGGCGGCTTCGCGCTGCTGCTCGCCCCCAGCCACATCTTTCAGGCCTCCAGCGTCAACTACGGCACGGTCCCCAACGACGCCGAGACCTTCCTCGCCGGCGCCTGCCCGATCGTCGGCAGCTACGGCGCCCAGGACTGGACGCTGCGCGGCGCCGCCGACCGACTGGAGCGCGCGCTCACCGCCAACGGCATCGAGCATGACATCAAGCAGTATCCCGGCGCCGGGCACGCGTTCCTCAACGACCACCGCGACCCGCTCTCCAAAGCGATGAGAATCATCAACATCGGCTACCACGAGCCCTCCACAAAGGACGCGCGCAAACGAATCGTTTCGTTCTTCAACGACCATCTGAAGTCGCAGGCATCCGCGTCGGCGGGAGCGGATCACGGCGGTGGCGACGCCCAGCCGTAACGAGGAGCCGAGGATGGGCACGGCACGGGGTCTGGCGTCGTACACATCGGCTCGCCAACTACCGTCACGCCTCGGATGTCCGCAGCTCCGCGGGCAGGATTGGCCGAACAAAGTCCGCCATCGCGGCGTTGAACCTGTCCGGCTCGTCGACGAACGGCTCGTGGCCGGAGTGTTCGAACCAGACGAGCTTCTTCGACGGCGCAGTTAGCGCGTCGAAATAGGCCACGCTGGTCTCCGGCGGGACCCATTGATCGTTGCGGCCAAGCAAGAAGAACACCGTTCATCTGCAACACGGGCGCCAGCTCGATCAGATTCAGGCGCGAGACTTCTGCTCACATCGCATCCATCGAGAACCGGAAGCCACGCATCGCGCTGGGCAGCTCGAAGATCGAGGACTCCTGCCCGCCGAGAACGGCTCGCCCCAGCTTCCAGAGGGCTCCAGGGCGCATGCGGCCCTCGAAACGGAACAGCCACGTGCGCTCGGTGAACACAGCACCGGCCGGATACGGCGGCGGGCCAATCGCCCGCAGCTTTCTCACCGCCCGGCGGTTGCCGCGGCGCTGAGCTTCGGCGAGCGCGAACTCGTACGAGCCCGACTCAGCCGCCGCCCAGTCGCCGATCTGCCCGCTGCCGACGTACGCCGCGACCTTCTGAGGGAAGCGCGCCGCGTAGAGCACCCCCAGCACAGACCCCCACGAGTGCCCGAAGATCGCGACCTTGGTCTTGCCCAGGCGCTGGCACACGGTGTCGACCAGCTCATCGAGATCGGAGATGAACTGCTCGACCGTCATCGAAGATCGACGGATCGTGCAGTCGAACGACTTGTCGGCACCGCGCTGATCCCAGTAGACGACGGTGAAGCTCTTCTCCAGCGGCGCATTGAAGTAACGGAACAAGCCCGTCTCGCTCCAGCCTGGGCCGCCGTGCAGCAGGATCAACGCTGGGTTGGCGACGCTCTCAGCCCGAATCATCACCCACTGATCGAGCCCGCCCAGCCGGCGATACGCAGCCTCGGCGATGCTGCCGGGCACGACCTCGCCGCGCGATCCACGGAACGGCGGCGTCTTTCCCAGATGCCTCATGAACTCGCCACTCTCGCTCGCGGCCTGACTCCCGAAACCCACGTGACAGGGATCTTGTCGACCTCGATCTGGCACGGGCTGACCGACACGTTAGGGCCGCTCACGAAGTTCTAGGCGGCTTGCGACATCCTCGACGCACCGGCGTCCTGGATGAAATGGAGGGCGGCAGAGGCCCACGCTAGGACGCTCGCCGCGGGCGACGCCCAGCGACGGCTTCGCGCTCATCGAGATGACCGATCACCCAGGAGGAGCATAAGCCGCCACCGCCGCCGAGCAGACTGCTGGTGCGGGTGACACGCGAGAGCACGATGACGTTTGAACGCCGACCTTGGAGTGTCCTGACAATTCGGAAGCCAGGCTTGCAGAAGACCTCCTTCTGTCCCGCCACGGTAATTCGCCGCGCCGGAGCGGCGGCCCTGGTAAGCGCGGAATGCGCGCATCTCGGATGACGCCACGAGGTGCGTCTCGGAGCCGAACTCGGGCGACCGCAACCATACGAGCGCTAGCCGCGTTGACGCTCAGTTGCAAGCACAAAAGGAGCAGCCGCGGCCACGGTCGACGCCGCCGCGGTTGTGAAGACCCGCACGTGTTCAAACGTGACCGGTATAGGCGTAGACGAGCAGTCCGTCGCCACCGACGCTCGCCCCCTTCGGCGCGGCGGCGGAGGTCAGGGGCAGCGCGGCGCGGACGAGCGCGTCGTCGCAACAGCGATGGCCGAACTGATCGTCCTTCGCTCGGCCAAGCGATCGCGTGACTCCCCATTGTTGATCGTCTCGAACAGCTCAGGACGCCCCCGTCAACCCGGCGGTCCAGCCGCGTGCGGCCACCGCCTCATCCACCGCCGCGACGAAATCGTTGGAGTTTTCGATGAGATCGTCGCCGTTCGCCAGTATTCACAGACATGACCAATCCAATGCAGTCCCCCACCACCGTCTCGAACATCGGCGTCGCGATGTTCACGATCGCCGACCAGGACGCGGCCATCGCCTACTACACGCAGACCCTCGGCTGGGAGCTGCGCGCAGACGTCGCATTCGGCGACGAGGGCGGCAACCGCTGGGTCGAGGTCGCGCCGCCCGGGTCGATCGCTCGTCTCGCTCTCAACCCGCCGATGGGCGAATGGCAGCCGGGTGGCAGCGCGATCGGAGTGGAGACTTCGGATGTCAACGCCGAGTATGCTCGCGTTACGGCGATCGACGGCGTGACTACGACCGAGCCGATGGGCGGCGAGGGCCCGGTTCCGCGAATGTTTTCGATCGTGGATCCGGACGGCAACCACATCTGGGTCGTTCAGGCAGCCGCCTAGCACTGACGGCTCCGCAGGAGCCCCCGCCGCTAGTCGTGGCCCCGGCTCGGCGGCACGCCGCGTGGCGAGACCACCGGAAGTCGGGTCAGCCGCGACTGGTTCCTCGTTGTGCCCGCGCAAAACGATCATTTCGCGGACGGACGAGCGACTGCCAACACGGACATGCGCTTCGTCGCCAAAGGACTCGTCCGTTCCGCCGCGCTGAAATCGCGAAAGCAATCGCCGCCGAGATGCGCGCTTTCCGCCCGAAGCAGGGAAGATGCTTCCCGCGACTAGATCCTTGTCTAATCGCGATAGGCGGTCGCCAGCGATGCGCGTTGACCGGAGAGGACGCCCCCCACGGATCACGCTCGATCCGTGGCGGGGTCTCCGGCTGATCCGGCATCGCTGTCCCGCTCACCAGGACGTTGATCGTCTCCACCGACTTCCGGCTGGGGCTCAGCGGCCCAGGCGCAGATCGCCCGGCGTGAGCCGCCCGTACGGAGGATTCAGCCGCGAGCCGTTGAAACTGGCGGGGACCCCGGGAGTCATTCACCGGGCGGAAAGGAAGCGCGATGAGAGGTCTCGGTCGGGTCGTCTTTGTGGCGATCCTGCTGCTGATGGCGGGGACGCTCAACATCGTCTATGGAATCGCGGCGGTGAGCAACGCTCATTTCTTCGACGGCACGCAGTATGCGTTCTCGAGTCTTCACACCTGGGGCTGGATCGGGATCATCGTCGGGATCATCCAGCTCACGGGCGGGTTCTCGCTGTTCAGCGGCGGGGGGACGGTCGCTTCATCGGGATCTTCGCGGCGACGCTCGGGGCGATCGAGTCGTTGTTCGCGATTGGCGGCCCGCACCCGTGGTGGGCGCTCGGGATCTTCGTCGTCAGCCTGTGGGTCCTCCACGGCCTAATCGTCTTCAGCGAGGACTTCGAGGTCCAGACCTAGCCGGGCGCAGTCGCCGACCACGGCCGGCAACGGGCAGTGTCGCAGGATCGCCGCCGTCCGTAGCCCGCTGGGGTGACCTCAGGCCCCGTCGATCGCTCTCACAGTCGGAAGCCGATCCCGTCCGAGCCCTGCTCGTCGCCAAACGCAGGTCTCGCCGTCCACGACCAAGACGTAGCGCGACCGCCTCGTCGCCTTTGCGATCACGCGCTGCACGCCAGCGGCAAGGTCAAAGCGATAGAGCGGCCCGCAGCGGCCGGACGCTCGAGATTGGGCGCGAGAATGCGCCCGGTCTGGCCGCGACTGGCGCTCGGATTCGTGGCAATGTGCAAGCGCCGGCAAGACCACGACACCTACAACCCGCCCAGCACACCGGGCTGCGGCGCCTTCCTCGCCACCCAGACCGCCACCGCGTGACAACAGTCGGAGATCCTCCGATCCGCGGCATCCCTGGCCCGCAGCGACGGTGAACGCCGTCGTTACCGCAGGCTGACCCCAGGGCAGAGCGCGAGGCGCTTGACGGCAAGCCCGCCCGTCGCGACGACACCCACCTCACAGACGAAAGCAACATCAGGGGTTGACAGGAAGTCTCATCCCGCCGCCAACGTCGTGATCAGGGCCGTGGCATTGCCGCACGTACCGATTAGATACCCATCGAGCGGACCGATCATAGGCCGGTTCGAGCGCGATCGGCGGGTTATACATCAGCCGTCCTCGTGAGCCGCGTAATCGCACCAGGACGGCCGCATGCATCGTCCCCGCCCTCGGACGGGGACCATGACGCTGAAACTCTCAGCGGGCGGCGGCTAGCTGGTCGGCCTCTTCCCGGGCCAAGATGGCGTCGAGCACCGCGTACTCGGCTTCCTCGAACGCGGCATAAGCGTAGGCGACGGCGGCCTCGGCGTCGTCCTCCCTGTGCTCCGCGTGATGCTCGGCGCGCTTGACGTCGTGCTCCTCCTTCCGGTTGTCGACGTCCTTGCGGATCTTGTCGATGTGCTTGTTCCAGTCGTCCTGGACGTCGGTCCACGACTTCGACGCCTTGGCCTTGGCGCCGCTGGCGCCGCTCTTGAGCTCGGCCGCGTGCTTTTCTGACGACTCCCGCGCCTGCTGGACCCGGGCCTTGAGCTTGGCCTGGCTCTCGTCCTTCGCCTGCTTGATGTTCTCCTCGGATTGCTTGGCCCGATCGGCCAGCTTGTCGAGCTGCTCTGATGCGCTCACGTCGCTACCTCCAGTCATCTGGGCTTTTATCTAACCTAGCCTCGCTGAGGGCGAGCTCCATCCGTAGTTCCCACGCCGCGCTCGTGTGGACGGCCCGCAGAGCTTCGCTCGTAGGCCCGCACAAGCGCGTTCGAGACACGCGCCACCCGCCACGGCGCCCGTTCGTCGAGACCCGCTCCGGTCACCTCGGAGGTCTCTTGGCTGACGTCGAGGCTTCCCGCCTGCGCTCGGGATGCAGGACGCTCGCTTCCTTGCTACGGGTGCCGTCGACCGCGCGCCCGGCTCCCGCGAAAAGCATGCGCCGGCGCTGCCCGCGGCTCACTTCTGCCTCCGCCCAGTAGCGAGCGTCGGTATGCGCCGTTGCGCACGACTGCTTTGGTCTCGCGCCGGCGCGGCGTCGGACGATTGCAAGGGCGACCAAGCGCAACTCCGCGTCGGCGCGGTGCTAGCCGCCGCCGGGCAAGCGGACGCTCGGGGGAGCAATCGGCGAGCGCTTCTGCTTCGTCGCCCACGCAGCCACGAGCAGGCCACTCCTGCTTCGGACGGCGCCAAGCCCGAAGCAGAACCCCGACCTCCCGGTTACGGCGCCCGCTGCGTAGCTCGTCCTTCGTGACAGCAGTCTCAGCCGGCTGACCCTGGCCGCTGCCTGTACGCAAGCGACAGCGGGAAGGCTGACGCTCGAGGCTCCTGGTCTCCGATCTGAAATCAGAGCTCGATCAGCTTCTGCTGCTCGTCCCGACGTGAGCACGGGGTCCGCGCCGGCGTCGCCGGTGCACAGGATGAACGTGCTGGCGCGCGGGGACGCCTGCTTTTGTTCGGCTGAGCGCGCAGCTTGTAGCGGTCAGAGCTGGTTCTGGGCGATCTGCGTCGTCCAGATCGAGCCCAGGGGTTGTCCCAGCGCACAGCTGGCGATCAGCCGACCGCGCTCCTCGTTGTGCAGGTGCCACCGGTTGTCGATCCGCGCTACCGCCTTCCAGCGCGCGCACAGAGCGTCAAGGTCAGGCGGCGCGTAGCCGACGGCGAGGACGAACCGTTGCGGCAGATGCCGCGGACGCCAGTACTGCCAGCTGAGGTGTCCGCTGAGGACCGGCCCCAGCCCTCGACCGTAGAAATCGAGTGCCGAGGCCTCACCGTAATTCTTCGCGAGGATCGCGCCGTCGGCGCGCTCAGCCGCGGGGACGGCCGCCCAGGCCCGCTCGACCTCAGCGGTCATCTCCGGCCAGCCGATTTCGTCCTTGAAGTAGCCGACCTTCCAGATGCTCGAGTGCACCAGGTGCTCGGTCGAGTAGAAGGGCACGACGATCGGCGCCACGAACAGGATGAACGCCAGCTGAACGGCGGCGAGCGCAGCGGCGAGACAATCCGGCGGCTGCCGTGCAGCCAACCATCTACGGCGATTGCCCCTGCGGCGACCGCCAGCGCGTCGGCGGGTAGCGGGTAGTAGCTCCGTCCACGTTCGAGCAGGAAGATGAGCGTCACGATCACGGGGATCAACGCAAGGACGCGTAAGCGGTGGCGCCACAGCCAGACGATGCCCGCGACCGCGAGCACGGCCGTGGAGCCGAGGAACAGCACCTGCTGCGCGACATAGGCGGGCCGGGAGGTGTCGGACGCCGTCCGGGCGTTCTGGCTCGAGAAGAAGTGAACGCTGGGCCATCCGTGCTGTGCCTGCCACACCAGGTTGGGGAGCAGCAGGATCAACGCGATCGCCAGCCCCACCCAGGGCCAGGCCGTCATCAGCCGGCGGCGCGCCGGGGTGAGTGCCAGCGCGGCGGCCAGCGCCACGATCAAAAAGCCGATTGTGTACTTCGCCTCCAGGCCTAGTCCGCCGATCACGCCGAGCACCAGCCACAGCTGCGGCTCGTCGCGCACGAGCAGCCGCACGGCGACGTACAGGAACGCCACCCACGCCAGCGCGTCTAGCCACGTCGGGTGAAAGATGCTGGCGCTGCCGAGGATGTAGGGCGTCAGCGACCAGCAGATCGCGGCGATCCACTGGGCCCGGCGGCTTCCGCCGAGCTCGCGGGCGATCAACGCCACGAGGACGATGGTCGCCGCGCCGGCCGACAGGCTGACCACTCGGAGCGCGACCAGCGAATGGGGTGCGATCTTGTCCACCGCCCAGCCCGCCACCGCGATCAACGGCGGAAAGTCCACGTACCCGAGCGCGAGATGATGCGCGGCCGCGACGAAGTAGAGCTCGTCGCGGTCCCAGCCGTAGCGCGCCATGAACGGCGCGGCCACCGCGACCAGCGCCACAACCCCCGCCACACCCGCGGCCAGCGCGGTCGACAGAGGCGTCTGCACCCGCGCGAGCGTCGCGCCGCGCGCGGGTGCTTCCGTCCGGCGGCGGCCGATCGAAGCGCTCTCCACGGCGTCGGATTCTCGCTCCACGATGGGCGCCCGTCCAACCACTCACCTTTGCGGCATCACCTAAGTGTCGGCGGGATCCGACGTGACGTAACGCTCACGCTCACTGGGGCCTGCATGACGAGGGCGGATGAGCGCATGGACCGCCGGCACCCTGATCGGCTCGCCGTCGGGCAGCCGGTTGAGCGTGTCGATGAGGCCTTCACCGGTGCCAATCACCGCGAACCGGTCGGGGGAGAACAGGCTGACGAGCTGCTGCTCGGTGATCTGGCCGGGTGGTATCAGCTGCATGACGCGCTCCAGCCCGGGCCATCGGCCGTGGCGCTGCACTCGCTCTGCGAAGTAGTCCGCGGCTTGGGGTGGAAGCTCCTTGGCAAACAGGGTTCCGTTGTCGCCGAGCAGCTCCGCGATGCTGTCGACCGCTTGGGGGCGGTTGGCGGGCGGCAGCGCTTGGAGCACGCCACGGACATAGACGTTCGCATCGCCGAGCTCGTGGTGCAGCCGCTCGGCCTCTTGCGCCGTGCACGCGTCGAGCGCGCGGAAGGAGACGTTCGCTGGATTGCCCGCGGCCCAGGCGCGCTGGATGGCGGATAGGGAGATGTCGACTCCAACCACTGTCTGAAAGTGGTGGGCGAGGAACCGGGTCTGGCGCCCGTCGCCGCAGCCTAGATCGATCACGGGCAGATCCCGGTCGAACGAGTCGCCGAATATCTCGAGGTCGGCCGACAGGTCTGACCCGGCGGCGTTCCACACGATTTCGCCGGGGACGCCGGTAAGGCCGCTCCACCAGCGCTCCCAGGCGTCGAGTTGGCTGTGCGGAGCGTGTTCGTGTGCGATGGATGTTGTCGTCATGTTCGTCTCCTGTCGCTGGTCATCGAGTCACGATGATGGTGCGGGTCAATGTCCGGGTGGATCATGTGTGTCCGACGGTCGGTTGTCCGCTGCCGCTGGAAGCGGTGGCGTGCTGCGGAATGGGCAACAGGTCAGGGTTGGCATATGCGCCTGTGGTGATTAACCGGGGCCGGCGCGGTTCCGGACGTCTGGCTCCGTGGGCAACCGGTCACGCTGCGCGGACGACCGGAATCCGCCGCAGCACCTCGTCGACGGTGATGACCTCGGCGAAACCGAAGGCCATGACTGCGACCGCGGCCCGCTGCAGGTCTTCGGCGCTGACGGCACCGAGGCCTCCATCGGGCAGATCGAAGTTCGCGGTGCCGTCGCTGAGAAACAGGACGCGGAACTCACGCACTGCGGCTTCGCGCGCGGTGGTGTCGACGCAGACGTTCGTGTTGATACCCCCGAGGATGATCATGTCGATTCCGTTCGAGCGCAGGATCACCTCGAGGTCGGTGGCGTAGAAGCTGCCAAATCGGGGCTTGTTGACGATGATGTCGTCCTCGTGAACGTCCATGAGCTCGTGCAGGGCGGCGGTCGGCGCGTCCTCGTCGATAATCCCGGCGGCCACCGGTGGGACCATCTCGCCGAGTAGCCCGATGTTGCTGCCGCCCGGCCGCACGACGTGGCGCGTCCAGATAACGGGGATGCCGCTTTGGCGGCAGGCCGCGGCGAGCCGGTTCAGCCGCGCGGCCACCTCGGCGCCGGCGGGCGCCGCGATCGGCGAGTCCGCGACGAAAACGCGCTGCATGTCAACTATGACCAGGGCGGTTCGGGCGAGGTCGATCGCCCGAGTTCCGTCGTTAACCTCCGCGGTCGGGTGTCTGTCGAGGTATTGCATTTGTATCTCCTGGGGGAAGCGGGCTTCAGCGTTAGAGCACGCTCGAAGTCAGGGGCGATCACGCCAGCAGCCGGGGATAACAATCAGCGTCGGTTGCGTGCTCATGCCGGCAGTATCGATTCCGGCCGCGTTCCTGTCGTCGCCGCAACCCATGAACTTGGCGGCGATTTCTGTGGTTGTGGTCGCCGGACGATTCGGCAGGTCGTCACGGTTTCCGGTGACGATAGGCGGCTGGGATTGCGCGGATGAGCGCCCGCCTGCTTGAGCGCGAAGGCGTGCTGGCTGCGGTGGAAGGCCTGCTCGATCAGGCGGCCGACGGCCGGGGCGGGGTGCTGTTCTTGTCGGCGAGGCCGGACTCGGAAAGACGACGATGCTCGAGGCGGCGATCGACATGGGCCGGCGGCGGTTTCGCGTCGGAGTCGGGCGAGCCGACGTGGTCGAGGCGAGCCTGCCCTTCGGCATCCTCGCCCAGGCCCTCTCGCCGCTGCTCGACGACGAGCGTAGCGGGCGCGCTGTTCGAGCCGACCGATGAAGACGGTGCCGACACGCCGGCTCCCCGCCGCTTCTTCGCGCTCCTTCGAAGCATCCGTGCGGCGGCGATCCAGCCGCTGCTGCTCGCCTTCGATGACCTGCACTGGGCGGACGCCGACTCGCTCGCGTTCCTGCATCTACTCTGCCGGCGGATCGGCCCGCTGCCGCTCGCGCTGATCGCGACGATGCGCCCGTGGCCGGAAGCTGCGCTGCGGTCCGCCACCAATCTCGCCGCGCAAGGCCTGGCCGAGATCGAGCAGCTCGAGCGCTTAAGCGAGACCGCCGCCGAGGCGGTGGTCCAGCGCGCACACCGCCGGCGGCCTCTCCCGAGGAGGCGCTCGAGCGGATCCTCGCTGCCTGCAATGGCAACCCGCTGCTGCTCGCGCAGCTCGCGGAGACGGGCACGCGCCCGATCGGCGAGGAGGGTATCGACCTGGCGCGCGGGCTTCGCCGGCTTTTGCTCGCTCGCTTCCTCGCTGCGGACGAGGCTGCGCAGCGCTACCTACGCGCCGCGAGCGTGCTCGGCACGCGTTTTCGTCCGCTGCTTGCCGGCGAGCTTGCCGGGCTCGCGCCGGCGGAATCTGCCCTCGCCCTGGAAGCGCTCTTCCGCGCCGGACAGCTTCATGACGACGGTCCGGGCTCGGCTCGCTTCCACCACGACCTGATCCGCCAGGCCGTCTATGAGGAACTTGCCCCGCCGGTACGCGCCCAGCTGCACCAATCGGCCGTTCGCCTGCTGACCGCACACCGGGCGAGCGCTCCGGAGATCGCCGAGCACATCATCGCCGCGCAGCTCGCCGATCCGCCCGCGGTCGCAGTGCTCGCGCAGGCCGGACGCGAAGCGCTACACGCAGGCGCGGTGCGGCAGGCCCGGCGCTATCTCGAGAGCGGCGCTTCGCTGGCAGGCGCGCGCGCGGCACCCGAGCTCATTCTCGATCTCGCTCGCGCGTTGGCCGCCGACGGCGACAACCAAGCCGCGGTTGACATCCTGCAGACGCTGCTCGCCCGACCCTCGCTCGCCGGACAGGTGCGGTACGAGGCGATGCGAGCGCTCGGGCGGGCCGCGTTCCAAGCCGGACAAGTGCAGCTCGCCGACCGCTGGTTCGAGGCGGCGGTCGGCGAGGCCGAGGACCACCCCGACCTCGCGGTGGCGATCCTGCTCGACCACGTCTTTTTGACTTGGGCCCGCCTCGGCCCGGGCGCCGCGCTGCCGCTCGCGACCCGCGCCCGCAGCCGCTCGACCCGCGCCGAGCCGCCCCTCGCCGCGTCCGCGCTCGCGGCCTGGGCACTCTGTGCGTACCTCACCGGTGACCCACACGGTCTCGAGGCGGCCGAAGAAGCGGCGGCCAGCGCCGCGCTCGACCCGAGCAGGCCCGGACCGGACATCCACTGGGCGCTCGAGCCCTCGGCGGTCCCGGCCGACGTCGCCGTCTGGGCCGAGCGATTCGAAGACGGCGAGGCGCGCTTGCGTGCCACCAGCCGCGCCGCCGAGCAACGAGCCGAACCGTTTCTCCTGTTCCACGCTTCGTTCTCCCTTTCCGATCTGCTCTGCCGGCTCGGGCGACTCGACGAGGCGCTCGCGCAGGCGCGGCGCGCCCTCGAGGTCGCCGAGCTCGTCCCGATCGCGCTCCCCCTCGCCACCGCCGCCGAAGGGCTCGCGCTCCTCGAGGCTGGGAAGCTCGAGGAGGCTGCGGCATGCCGCGACCGGCTGCAAGCAATGCCGGGAACGGACGACTGGTACCTGGCGAAGGGATGCGCGCTTCGGCTTGACGGAACCCTCGCTCTCCGACAGGGGAACGTCGACGCGGCGTGCGCGACGTTTGGCCTGCTCGAGGAGCATTGCGCCCGGAGGCAGGCGAGCAGGACCCCTGCCACATCCCGTGGGCGCTCGACGCGATCACCGCGTACCTCCTTGGCGATCGCCCTGACGACGGCCGCCGGATCGTCCAGGCGCTGGAGGAAAGCAGGCTCCCGAGCCGATGGCCGAAAGCGGCTGCGGCGTTCGGGAGAGCCGCGCTCGCCGAACGCGACGGCGATCGGGTAAGAGGCGAAGCCTGCCTGGCCGAGTGCCTCGCGCTCCTGGATGAGCTCCCACTCCCGCTCGCCCGCGCATCGGCGCTCACCGAGTACGGCGCTTTCCTCAACCGCGGCGGCGACACCGGCCGTGCGCGACCGCTGCTTGCGCAGGCGCTCGCCCTCGCCCAGTGATGCGGCGCAGACTGGCACGCATTCCGCGCGCGGGTCGAGTGGCGGCGGGCCGGCGGCCGCGCACCGCGCACCCCACCGGACGAGCTCACGCCCCAGGAGACATCAGTGGCGCGCCTCGCCCGCACGGGCAAGACGAACAAGCAGATCGCCGAGCAGCTGTACCTCTCCATCAACACCGTCGAAACACACCTCGCCCACATCTACCGCAAGCTCGGCATCCGCCGCCGCTGGGAGCTGATCGCCCGCAACGACCTTGACCCGCCTCGTCCCTCCCGCGGCTAACACCGACGACTAGCGGGAACCTGCGCACACCGGAGCCCTTTGCCCCGAGGACGCGAACCGTCGCCAACAATGGTGCCCGCCAACCCGACACGCTGCTCGCGAGTGCCGACGCCCTGCCAGAGATCGTCGATGCGGTAGGCGATCGGCTCGATGCGCTCATCGAACGGAGGCATTCGTCGCGCCATCGACGTGGTCCAAAGGGCTGGCGCTCGCTACCCGTGGGCCGGGCGAATCCAAGCCCTCGACGCAGCAGTTAGAACTGACCAAGCTGCGGACGAGCACCAACACCGACGCATCACTGCCTGCCCCTTCCCGAAGGCAACAGGAACCTATCTTCATTGTTCGGGGCTGCTGAGATTGGAGCACAAGGGGGTTGCGCTCACACGCTGCGCCGAGACCGATGCTCAACGAGTCAGAGGGCAGTCGGGGTCGAGGCGCGCGCCCGCCTGCTCGGCCGGCGACCCGTCCGTCGCCGGCAAGCGGCCCGACACGCTGATGCAACAGTCGTGGCCTACCTCGAGCCTGGCTCCTGCCCGGGACGCGCGACTGTCGACGGTGGACGCGCCATCGCTTGGCGATGAGATTGCGACAGTCGCCGCCGCGCCCGGTATACACCGGCGACGCGACTTCCGCATCCCGATCTGGGAGCATCACCGCGACGACCACGAGGCTGGCTCCCGCTCGGGAAGACCACCAGGAGCCTCGCCACGGCGGCGAGACTGGCGCAATCACACGAGGATGCGGCTATCTGCGTGGGGCGCGAGGCGTGCTCCCCCGCGGGAACATCTCAGCGGTCTGCCTCGGCGCCAACGTCACTACCCCTTTGTCGCCGAAGGAGGAGGCGGTGCTAGCTGATTGGAGCTAACGCCGACCGCCCCTTTGGACGAGGTGCAGCAGGGCCCCGAGCTGGCGGCGACGAGGCGACCGCTTCGCCAGCCGAAGCGGCAGCCGCTGATCGACGACTGTGATGTCCGTCCGCGGGACCTGCATGCCTGTGCACGGCCGCGTCCATGCTTGCTCGAGATCGAGGGCTCAGCAAAGGGCTACGACTGCCGTCGGGCTTGAGCTGGGAAGCGACGACGGCCTCGACCGGACGATTGGTTTCGACGGCGAGCACTCGTGCGGCCCGGGCAGCTGGCGTGATCCCTTTGCCACGCACTCAGCCGTCGTGCCGCGGGCGGGCGGACGACTGCATCGCCCGGATGATGCGCAAGTCGAACCACGCGAGGTCGCCGTCGGACGCCGCGCTATTGCTTCTGTAGGGCTTCTGACTACTGGTTCGCCACGCACCGAGCAGTGGCGGCTGGCTGCTCCTCCGTGAGGATGCGGTAGCGCAGGCGTCGCGGTTCTGGGGATCGTGCTCGATTTGGATCGCGGGTTTGGCGGGCCGCTCTGCGGCGGTAGAGCTGGGTGGTCGAGGTCCAGCTCTCGAAGGAGGGAGCCATGTCCTCTGCTCAGCACCTGCTCGACGCTGCAAGCCGCCGCCGCTCGCCCGCGACGATGCCGGAATTTCACGCCGGCAGGGCACCCCGTAACAAGGGTCAACGCTACGCAGCTGACCCACCCACGGTCGATGAGATCATCGCCGTCATGCGCCACGCCCGCCACGCCCGGTACGGCAATCGCCTTAACGGGCTGATCGTCGTGCTCTGGCGTGCCGGGCTACGGATCAACGAGGCGCTATCGCTCACCGAGACCGACCTGGATGAACGGCGCGGGTCGATCCTGATCAGACACGGGAAGAACGATCGCCGCCGCGAAGTCGGGATGGACGCGTGGGGATGGTCAACGCTGCAGCCGTGGCTCGCCGAGCGCGCCACGCTACCCGTCGGGCCGCTGTTCTGCGTGATCGCCGGACCAACCCGCGGTCATGCCTGGTCGGCCAGTGCCGCCAGGCTGCAGCTGCATCAGATCGCGCTCGAGGCTGGCGTCCGCAGGCGGCTGGCGCCGCACCAGCTCCGCCATGCTCATGCTGTCGAACTGTTGCATGAGGGGATCCCGATGCCGCTGATCCAGCGCCAGCTGGGGCACTCGCACCTCTCCACGACCGGCGCCTATCTGCAGGGAATCTCCTCGGAGGAGATCATCTCCACCGTGCACGCCCGCCGCGCGCCGATGATGCACGCCAGCGCCGGCCTGGACCTGTAGAGCGATCCGCGGGAGCGCGCGAGTGCGCTCCCGCGACGCCATCAACATCAACGCCGCTCCGGTGGCCGGACGACCGCTCCGCGCGTAAGCAGCAGCCAGCCCCCGCTGCTCGGTGCGTGGCAATGCACTCGCGCCGGCGCAGGCACGCGGGGCGACTGCTTCTTCCCGACAGCGATCGTGAGCTGCGTAGGCGTGCAGCGAGCGAAGCAGTCGTCGGCGTCGCCGATGGAATGTGGGCGGTTCACGCCTCAAGCAGCCACGTCGAGGTGGTGGCCGCTTTGCCCTAAGAGGAGCACAGCGGCCGCGATCAGCGTGACGACTGCTCCGTCACGAACGGAGCCGCCCGTCGATGTCAACACGGCGCCGTCGCTGCTCGTCCAGATCATCACTCTGGATCGCGTTGGGGCAGGTGGCTGCAACGCCGGGAACGCGCTAGTCACGGCCGAAATCGCTCAGTGATCCTTCGCCTTGCGAAACGAGCGTGTCCCGGCGCCGGAGCCCACGCCCCGCCCGGGCGCCGGGGCCATGCCCAGGCCCCGGCGCCAAGACGCAATCAGTTCACGACGACGCCAGCGGGCGCGGCGCCCGTGGGCAGGGACGTCGGTGAGCCCGCGAGCTCAGTCAGCGTGCTGCCGCGCACCGCGAACGTCGCCACTGCACCGGTCTTGCTCTCATCCACATACAGCCAGCGGCCGTCGGGGCTGAGGCGGGCGTCGACCGCGCCGAGGGTGGTCGTCCCCTTGATCGGGGTGGAGCCGAGCAGCGTCAAGCCGCCGTCGTGCGCGATCGAGTAGCTCGAGATGCTGCCCGACGCGGTATTGACAGCGAACAGGTACTTGCCGTCGTGGCTGATCTCGACCCAGCAGGGAGCCATTTGGAGATCCGCGAACGGCGAGGATCCGATCGAGGTCAAGTTCCCGTTGGACGAGTCCCGGTACGCCGACACCGTGCCCGAGTTCATCGCGGTGTTGTGCGCGTTGGAGACGAACAGCTGGTTGGAATCGGTCGGGCGGAACTCGCTCCCGAACGGGCCAAGGCCCTGAGCGGTGAACGGTGAGTCCGGGGCGCTGGCGAGCAGTCCGTCGTGGAGCACGATGTAGCTCGCGATCTGCGAGGTGCCGACGAGCGTGCCGACGAGCTTGGTGCCGTCGCCGTTGAACAGCACGTCGCCGGGCTGGGCGTCGGACGGCAGCGTCACCGTCGAGCCGGCGATCGGGTGCAGCTGGCCCGAGCGGCTGAGGCGGAAGCCGGTGAAATTCGTTTCGCTGCTGCCGGCATTGGCCACGTAGACCAGGTTGCCGGAGATCGTGACGCTGACTGGGGTGTCGCCGGCCGAGGAGACGACACCCCCGTGAACCAGCGCGACTGTGCCGTCGTGCCTGATCCGCAGCACCGAGATCTGATTACTGCCGGCATCGACGGCGATCAGGAGCCGCCCATCGGGCGAGACCTGGAGGGCTCCCTGCGAAGCCAGACCCGATCCCGTACCGGCCCCACCGGCGGTGAACGGCGAACCGGCTTCGGGAGTGAGCGAACCGTCGGCGTGACGGTCGAAGGCCGCGATCGTGTTCGTACCGGTCGTGTTGTCGTTGACATACACATGGCCGACCACCAATGAGGACGAGTGATGTCTCGAGGACGAGTGATGTCTCGAGGACGAGTGATGTCTCGAGGACGAGTGATGTCTCGCCGAGGCGGCCGGGGCGGTCGCTCCCAAAGCTGCGGCCACCAGGCCGAGCAGGGCAGCGGACAGCCACCTGCGTGACAGAACGCGCATTGCTTCTCCTAGTTCGAGCTGTGCAGTACCCAGGACCGGTCCTGAAGAAGCCATGGGCGCGGGCGACTCGCTTTTCCGATGGACCGGTGAGTCAGCTCAGCATTAGAACAGCAATACGTTACGGGGCGATGAACACGGCCGGACGGTGCACCCGGTCCGGCAGAATTGGCCCTACCTTGTGTCCATGAGCACTGACTCGGTCCAAGCCCGCGGGCGCGTACTGGTCGTCGACGACGAGCCGACCGTCGGCGACGTCGTCTCCCGCTACCTGCGCCGGGCCGGCTACCAGACCCACGTTGCGCTCACCGGGCATGATGCGCTCGAGCGGGCTTTCCGCGAGCGGCCGGATGTGATCGTGCTCGACCTGATGCTCCCTGACACCGACGGCCTCGAGGTGATGCGCCGCCTGCGCCGCCGCGACCCGCTCCGTACCGCGTTTATCCTTCTCACCGCGCGGGAGGAGGAGTCCGATCGCGTAGTCGGCTTGCGGCAGGGCGCCGACGACTACGTGGTCAAGCCGTTCTCTCCCGCCGAGCTGGTGGCGCGCGTCGATGCGATCTTGCGGCGCCTGGCCCCCGATCCCGGACCACCGGCGCCGTTGCGCTTCGGCGAGCTGGAAATCGATCCCGGCGGTCGGCTCGTCTGGCTCGGCTCGCGTCAGATCGAGCTCACGCTGCGCGAGTTCGAACTACTGCTCTTCATGGCGCGCCACCCCGGCCAGGCGTTCACCCGCGACCAGCTGATGGACAACGTCTGGCAGTACACCTTCTACACCGACACCTCGACCGTCACCGTCCACATCCGCCGGCTGCGCGCCAAGCTCGAGCGCGACCCGGCTCGGCCCCGGTTCCTACAGACCGTGTGGGGAGTCGGCTACCGGTTCGCGCCGTGAAGCGCCGGAGCATGGCGGTCGGTGCCGCGCTGGCGGTCGCGCTGCTCGCCGGGGCGATCGCCTGGCTGGTGTATGGCCGGCACGCGTTCCTGGTGGTGCTCGAGATCCTCGCCCCGCTTGGCGTGGTGACCGCGCTGGTCGCCGACGCGATCGCGGGGCGCCCGGCGTGGCTGGGCGGGCTACGTGGTCAGCTGGCCGCCCTGGCGGCGCTCGTCGCGCTTCAGCTGGCGGCGGCCGTGGCGCTGTTCGCCGAGCTGATGTTCGTCTCGAACCACGATGCGTTCTTCATGGTGCTGGTCGCCGCCTACGCCGGCCTTGTCGGTCTCGGCGCCGCACGCCTGGTGGTCAAGCGCGCACTGGCGGACCTGGGCGCTGTCCGGAGGGCGCTCGCGGAGGTGGGCGATGGCCGCCGCGATGTCCGCATCGCGGTGCACGGAGGGGAAGAGCTCGCGACGCTCGCGGCTGATGTCGAGTCGATGGTCCGGCGGATCGCCGCCGAGGAGCGTGCTCGCCGCCAGCTGATCGCCGCGATCTCACACGATCTGCGGACCCCCGTAACGACCCTCCGGTTGATCACCGAGGGACTCGAGGACGACATCTTCGAACCAGCCCTGGTCGGGGAGCAGCTGCGGCTGATCTCCACCCATGTGCGCGCACTCGGCGCCCTTATCGAGGACCTGCTCGAGCTCTCGCGGCTGGAGTCCGGCGCCGTGAGCTGGTCGATGAAGCAGCACCTGCAACTTGACGACCTCGTGCTCGAGACCGTCGAGGCAATGCGCGTGCACGCCAGCGCCAACCGGATCGATGTGCGGGCCGAGCTGGGCGAGCGCCTGACCGCCGCCGCCGGAAATCCCGAGCAGCTACAACGCGTCTTGTTCAATCTGCTCCAGAACGCGATCCGCCATACCCCACCCGACGGCAGCGTGGTCGTGCGCGCGGAGCGCGGAGCGGGCTCCGCGATCGAAGTCGAGGTGGCCGACAGCGGCACCGGCGTCGACCCCGACATCCGGGAGCACATCTTCGAGCCGTTCGTCCAGGGCCCGACGCGCGTCTCCGGCCAGAACGGCTCGACCGGACTCGGGTTGGCCATCGCCAGAGCGATCGTCGAGGCCCACGGGGGCCGGATCTGGCTCGCTGCCTCCGACGCCGGCGCCGGCACCCACGTCCGCTTCAGCCTGCCCGGCACCTGAAGTTAGAACCACAACCGTGCCCGACCGGGCTGCGACCCCGCGCGGGCCCGGCCAGAAGGCGGCTACGGTCATCGTCAACCATCACCCCAACCGCGTTTGCAGGGCGCGGTTCGCTCGAGGCCGATCCCCCTGCCTTCATTTTGGAACGAGCGCCCGCCCACTAATCCAGCCGGGGCCCTCCAATGCGCGGATATCGCGCACGTCGCACCGCGCGACGGCCGGCTCGTCGTGGTCGGATCCGCTGGCTCCGATCGGGTCCGATCGGCCGATCGGGTGGGAGCTAGCCGGGAGTCGCGGGACTGCTAGCACCAGAGATGTGGCGCAACTCTCTCGACGGCACCCTCGCTCAGCAGCCGAAGCAGCCATGAGATCGAGCGCAAAACTGCACATGCGCGCTGCCGCTTCCGGACAAACTCGAGCTTGGTTACGGAGACGCCGTTGGGAAGTCGATCATCGTTCTCTACCAGCGCGTAGACGCGGCGCCACTCGACGTCAAGGATTGGCGACAGATTCCATACACGGCGGAATCCCTGAAGCGCATGCGCTCGACTGTTGTTGATTTCTTGACCGGACCGTTTCTCAGGGCGGGCTTCGTCAGGAGAGCGTCTGTGGTGGGTGCAGCCGGTGTTGATCAGCACATCAGCTACTAGGGAAGATCACGCCGACCAACGACATCGTCGCCGTCTGTGGCCTTCGCCGACGCGCCTCTGCTCGCGGAATCGCCATTCCCGCGTGCGTTCACGGGACGAGGTTCCTCATCTTCCCGTAGACCCGTGTGGGGCAGGTTGGCTTGTTCCCAAATTCTGACATCGCGCCCGGCTGTCGATCGTGAGCTGGCATGGCTCCCCGGCAGTTACAGATCCGACCTGGGCCCCATGAAGGCCTGGTCGCCGCGAACGTCATCCGTGCGGCGGGCCATCTAGCCCCGAAACGCCTCCAGCTACGACTGTCTGGGACGGGGAGGTCCCGCCGCCAGAAGGCCGATAACACGCAAATCTCGGTTACGAATGGACCGCCGGAGGCCAGGCGGCCGGTCGCGATTGCACGCCTTGTCCCCGACCTTGTCGGGGATGGTTCCTGCTGCTATTTGATGTCGGGTGGAAGACCCATCACGAACGAGACTACCAATCGCCACTACCTCAAGCAGCTGCCAATGAGAAATATCAGGCTGCGCCAGGCTCGGCAGGCCTCGGGGCTCGCAGCAATGATTCTGGCCGTCGTCGTTCTTGCGTGGTCGCCCCCTCCGGCTTCGGCGGCCAAGACGGCTACGGTGCTTGTGGCACGAGCAGCGGCGACGCCCCGGGTCAACGTTCTCGTCAAGGTGACCACCGCAGCCGCACCGGATTACCTCGCCTGGCTCCAGCTCGTGGCCGTTGCTGCGGCGGTTGGATCGGTCCTAATGGTCAGGAAGCAGTTGCTGCTTTCTGCTAAGGAAACGCGCCAGCAACGCGCGGCCGAAATTGTGGCGCTGTGGACAGACCGGGATTTCCGGACGAACATGTCTCGGTTCCTGGCATTTATAGCGGTGCGCGACGTTGACGATTGCGTCCGTAAGCTCAGAGGTTGGATCCGGGCAGGCGATAGCGAGGAACGTAGCCTGCCGCTAGTCAACGACACGGCGGCGAACCGCCCCGAGCCGCCTAAGACCGTCGTCTCGGCGCTTAGCTCCAAGCTGAAGCTCGCGAGGCGGAATCGCCCGAGCCGGCGGCGAAGCCGGACCGAGACCCCCCCAGCATCATCCGACCGCTTTTTGTGCGCGCGTAATGATGTCCTTTACGTCCTGGGTGCCGCCGACATCATCGCACTGCGTTACAACGGCAAAGAAGTCGAGCAGCGGTGGATTGCTGTGATGGTCGGATCGAACCTCATCGCGACCCTGCAGAACTGTCTCTGGCTCATTTGGTTCATCAGAGCGTTCTACAACGACCCAACCGTCAATTACGAATTGGTGACCACAGTCCACGACTTACGACAAACCCATTCTGACTGGTCCCCACACCCGAACCTCGAAGAGCTCACGACGACGATCTTCCCGGGGCCGATCCGGGTAATCTGTTTACCTCCGCGTCCACGCACAGCGCCGGATGAGGAGTGGTCACGGGCGAGTCGTCTCTCCGTCCTTCTGGGCAGCGAGCAAGCCCAAGATTCTTTGTGCGAATTCCTGTCGGTGCGGGTCCGCAAAGAACCCGCTGATCTGGGATGGAGAGTGATTGTCGTGCCAGGATCGGTCGACTCAACGACAGAACAGGACGAGAAGGGACGTGAAGACCTCTCAAACCGGCTGAATGACCGCGTGAGCGCACTGACAGCGGCTGAAGTTGATCGAGAGATTGGGCGGCTCACGAGGCTAGCGAGCGAGTCACCAGCCTGACACACGGTGCAAGACGCCCCTAAAGCGCTAGTCAGCGTGGCGGTGCTCTGAATAGTGCAGCGCTTCTGAAGTGTCTTGTTGTTTGACGGCCTTGTCGAGGAGCTCCACAGTGTGGATCTCAGCCGCATCGCGTCCCGCTGCGAGGAACCGCAAGTCGGACCAGGTATGGGACCACTAGGTCGTCGCAGGGACCGCCGACGGTGCTGGACGCGGTGTGGGTGGCGCCGACGTTGGTGAGCAGCACGCCTGAGGCGAGCCCGTGCGCGACCGCCACGGCGTTCTGGTACGGCGTCACCGGATCGCCGGTGGTTCCGATCACCAGGATCGGGGGCGTGCCCAGGGCGCGAATCGGGCGTCGCGGGGGATCCGGTTTCTCGGGCCAGTAGCTGCAAGCAGACTGGCTGTACAGCGTGGTCAGACCGGCGCGGGGCGCCGCCGCGCGGAACTCCGCCTCCAGCGTCAGGTACGCCGCCGGCGGCCCCGGGCTCAGGCCGTCGTCGCAATTGATCGCATCGTTCGCCTGGTCCAGCTCGCCGTAGGTCCCGTTGGGGTTGCGGTCTGAGTAGTCGTCGTAGGCCTTGAGCAGCGCGCGGCCATCCCCTGACGCGGCGCTGGCGAGGGACGCGGCGAGGGCGTCTGTGTCGTCGCTGTACAGCGGGTTGAGGATCCCGCCCCAGAACTGCGTCTCGCCGAGCTCGTGGTTGCCGACTCGCAGCGGTCTGGCGTGGATGCGGGCCTCCAGCGCATCGAACGCGGCCGCGGAGTGACCACCGCTGTGAAAGGCACAGTCCGGGCTGGCCGAGCACGCGTTGAGAAACGTGTCTAACGAATGCTCGATCGATCTGGCTTGAGCGAGCGAGTTATCGCGAGGGGTGAGGTTCGCGTTGACCACCCCGTCGAGCACCATCGCGCGCACGTGGCCGGGGAACATGTTTGCGTACACCTGACCGAGGTAGGTGCCGTAGGATAGGCCGACGTAGCTGATCCGCTGCTCGCCTAGCGCCGCCCGGATCCGATCCAGGTCCCTGGCGGTGTTCACCGTCCCGACGTGCCCCAGGATCGGCCCGGCGACGCGCGCGCACGACTGGTCGCTGGCGAGGATCTGCGCGCCGTAGGCGTGAAGCTCGACCGCCGTCGTCGGCAGCGCCACCGGCAGGTCGTGCACGCGGTCGAACGTCGAGCCGCACTTCACGGGATCGCTCGCCCCGGTCCCGCGTGGGTCCCAGGTGACGAGGTCGAACCGGGCCGCCAGCTGGTCCGAAATGGCCACCGCCGCGACGCGCAGGTACGC
Organism: uncultured Solirubrobacterales bacterium; assembly: GCA_963837385.1. Lineage (GTDB taxonomy): Bacteria > Actinomycetota > Thermoleophilia > Solirubrobacterales > Solirubrobacteraceae > Palsa-465. The sequence continues at coordinate 1,829 of CAWIMZ010000007.1, read as the reverse complement.
GATCCCTGACCCGCCCGGGCCGCCGGGATTGAACAGCAGCGCACCGATCCTTTGCTTGGGGTTCTTCGCCGGAATCCTGAACAGGGCTAGCTTGATCGTCTTGCCGTCGGGGTTGCTGTAGTCGAGCGGCACCGTCAGCGTCGCGCACTGGCCGCCTGTGCATCCGTGCCACTGCAGTGGATGAACCTTTGCGCTTGCACCGCCGCACGACGCCACGACTGCGCCGACGATCAAGATCAGTCCGGCAGTGACCGCACGCCGCTGCAGACGTCTTCGCACTACCACTGCGTCGAACCTGCTGGTTCCGAGCGCGGGAGCTCCGAAGACCAGGCGCTGTGCTGGGGCCCGGGCTCGGCCGGCAGCGGCGGGGGCATCCCGTCGTCGAGCGCGGGCAGCGGCGCCTGCCCAGGCAACGGGACCGCTTCCGTGCGCCAGACCTTATTGAGCTCGCTCTGCAGATAGGCCATCCAGGCGATGCCGATGAACCAGTAGAGGAGCAGCGCGATCCACCCGTTCAAGGGCTCCTGGCCCGGCACGCGGGCCGCCCCTTGGACGCGCTGGGTGCCGCGCCAGGCGGTCACGAGATGCGGGATGATCACGATGGAGCCTGGGAACACGGCCAGCGTGGACAGGGCCGGGCTGTCACCCAGGTCGCGCCCGCGCGCCCGTCGAAAGTCGCGCAGCTCGCGATTGATCTTGTACCACCACACCACCCAGTAGATCCCCAGCGTGACGCACGCAAGCAACGCCAGTGGATTGCGGACCTTCACGCGATGTTGGCTGCCACGAACCTCGAGTGTTTCGGAAATGAGTGCCTCCAGAGCTCGGGCGTCCGCGGCCCCTGCCGCAGCTCGGCCCGCATAGTAACAGGAGCGATGAGGGCGGCGAGAGGCGATGAGGGCGGTCGAGAGAAGTTCGCGCGGACCGCGGGCGAACGCCCGCGCCCAGCTACGCCTGTCCCGAGGTGCCCGTGATGTACGAGCGCAGGAAGTTGGCCAACGCAACCGCACCCGTGACGTTCGGGTGAACGTCGTCCGCGAACCATGGTTTGCCCGCGCTGTACCTGTTCCAGTTGGCGATCCGCAGCTGCGGCCAGCGGCGAGTTCGTCAGTCGCTAGGTTCCGCTGGAGGCCGCCGCACCAGAGCACCGACGCGCTGGCAGCAGTCTTGCACGCGACCGCTCCGCCTGTGGCGGCCTGGACGCCTGGACCTGGACAGACCTGGTGCATCTATGTCTGCGACCTCCCGAAGATCGCGCAGACAACCGCAATCGATCGCTTGGAGCGCCGGTGGAAGCATCGACGAACGATCTCCCGTGACCCATGCGCCCGCCACAGGGCTGACCCCTGGACTTCCCTCAGGGCTAGCCCTGACCTCCCCAAGCCAGGCGCTGAGACCGACGCCACGAGTGCCGCATCGAATCGACAACATTCGGCGATACGAGCGAGCAGGCCAACGCCTTTGAACACGGGCAAACGCCGAGGGTAAGCGAAGCAGCGGGCACCGACGCCGCCACCGCAGCGCAGACACGAACGTCTGCCTGCAGCCCGACCGATAACACGATACCCAACATCACGACGCTCTTGGTATCCAAGCTCGCCCCCCACCCATCGCGGTTCAGCTTCCCGTAGCCCGAGAAACCAGGGCACGCGCGCCGACATCGATCACACGAGTAGCCAACTGCGCACAAGCGCCGAATTCAGCAGTAAGCCCGGCTTCGGGTTAGCTCACTCCTAGCCCTCCAGGAAGCGCCGGCGAGCGTTTGCACAAAATGACACTCTGTCCGCTCGAGCTAAGGATCCACCAGACCAGCACCACTTGGGGTTTCG
>CAWIMZ010000006.1:0-47447 GCA_963837385.1 uncultured Solirubrobacterales bacterium | reverse complement strand
CGAGCTGAGGATAACCGCGTTGTATGGAGAGAGCGCCTGCGGCACGGCGGTCCTCTCCAGCGCCAGCAGCAGCACGATCGCCGATCGGCTCACACCGAGGCGCTCGAGCTGCACGGCAGCCGCAGCCAGCGACCTGCCGGTCACCGGCGGGTCGTCGGTCAGCAGCACCTGACCGCCGCCGCGTCTGACCGCGCGCACCAGCGCGCGTTCTTCGGCGAGCAGCGCTCGTCCTGGCCGCAGGCGGCACGCGCACGCTCGCGTAGCCGCGCCGGCGCAGCGCCGCCGCGATTAGCGGGGCGAGATAGCTGCCCGAGGTTCTGACTCCAGCCACGAGTAGCGGTCGCTCTGCGGCCGCGTCACGGCCGCTGAAGCGTTCGGCGAGAAGCCCCAGGTCCTCCGGCCGCTGGTCGAAGTGGTGAAAGCACGCCGGCAGGCGCACGACCCGACCGCCGGACAGTGGCCGGCAGCAGCTTGATCCCGAGCACGGTCCGGCGACAGCGATCCGCGACCGCGGCCCGGTCATCACGCCCGGCGATCACCACCTCTGCGAGGTCATCGACGAGTCCGGCCACCTGCCGTTGCCAGCCGAGCGCGCGCTTCGCTGGGAGCCGCGCGCGACCAGCCGCCGCGTCGCCGCCGCGCTCGGCAGCAGCCGTCCGGCCAGCGAACCGGGTGATCGGAAAGCCGGCCTCGGCGAGCAGCGCGGCCGCCTCGTCGAGCGGGTAGCGGAGCGTCGTGCAGGTAGTCATCGACGATCTGGCTCATGCCGGCTGCGAGCAGGTATGCATCGAGCCACATCCGCTCGCAGGCGGCCTGATCCAGCAGCGGCCCTAAGGCGGCGAGATCATTCAGCAGGTTCGTCACCACGAGCCCGGGTTCCGCGACCCTGGAAGCACTTACGGTCTCCGCCGGGGGACTCAGAGCTGCCCATCGAGGCGCCTCCGCCAGCGGCTACGAAGATAGGCGGCCGGACCGTAGAGCATCCCCCGGCGCTCGGCGCGCGCGAGGTCGGCTGGCCAGGCGAGCTCGTCAGCGCCAGAGCTCGTCCGGCCCCTCCCAGCGCGGGGATCGAGGACACGGGGCAACGCCGTGCCGGCTAAGCCGGGCCAGCTCGAGTAGCCGCCCAGGTCGATCGATCACGGTCTTGGTCAGGAAAGCGGTGAGGCCGACCCCGTAACCGTACGCCTGGTGCTTGAGCGCCGCATAGTCGGCGTGGTGCGCGTGCATCACGAACGCCGCCGGGTTGTAGACGAGGCGGTAACCCGCCGAGATCACCTCGAAGAACGCGGACAGGTCGTCGCCCCCGCGAGCCACCGTGCCGGCGCCGGTAGCGGGGTCGAACCCGCCGAGCACGCGTAGGACCGCCGTGTCGAACGCCATGTTGGCGCCCGAGCCGAAGGTGCCAGCGGTGTACGGGTACAGGGGATCGCCTCGGTCGGTCTCGCGATCGAACACCTGCTCACGGAAGCCCTTGTTGAAGCCCCACAGCTGCTCGGCAATGAGCTGAGCGCGTGTCTTCGAGCTCGGCGGGGATGATCATCCCGGTCACGCATCCGACATGCTCGGCGAGCTCGAATCCCCTGGCGAGCTCAAGCAGCCACAGCCGGTCCACGGTTACGTCGTCGTCGGTAAACGCCACGAACGCGCCTGAGACCTCCGCAACGCCGCGATTATGGGCTGCCGCGAGCCCCGCCTGTGGCTCCCGAACGTGCTTCACTCGTCCACAAAATCGATCGCTCGCGACGAGTTCGCGCGTGGCGGACGTCCGCGGAGCATTGTCGACCACCACGATCTCGTACTCGGGATAGTCGAGCTCCAGCAGCGACTCCAGGCAGCGGTGCAGCGCCGCGGGACGCTCACGAGTCGCGACGACGACGCTAGCCGGGCGGGCACGGGCGCGAACTGCGTCGCGCGCGGCCACGCAAATGGGCCCCGTCAGAGGTCGCAGCCCTTGGGCCGGCAGTGACTCGGGCTCGGGTAGCCCGTCCGCTGCCAGGTGGCGGCGGATCCCAACTCCCAGCTCGGCCCAGAGCTGCCGTGCCACCGACTCCCTGCCCACCTCGGAACGCGCCGGCATTCGTAATTGTTCCCCGTGAAGCCAGACAAGCCCCAGCGGGCATCCGTGCAGCCGCACGAGGCACAGGGCACGAGCATACGAACGCCCCGCCCCAGCGACGTCCAAACTCAGCGGCTCAAGCGCCTCGGACAGCTCGAGCTCGAGAACCCTGACCGGAGGCTCGTCCTGAATCCGTTCATCCATCAGTTCGACCCCAGACGAATCGGCGTCACATCAAGTACCCCCGAAACCTGTATCCCCGAACGGCAGCACATCCTCCTTGTAATGCGCCAGCAACCGAGAGGACCCTGACTCACCGAAATGGTAGCCGCAGTAGCCACAACTGCACCCCGGGTCGGCGCTTCTTTGGCCTTGGCGCCTCAGCGCCATCGTCACCTCTGGCGCCAACGACATCACATTCGTGCCGCTGCTCTGGCCGTCGACCGGTCAATGGTCAGCCGAGATCGACTTCGCCGAGAACGACGGCGAGACCAACGCCCGAAGCCAAGTGACCGCGACCCTGCACTGCGGCAGCCAAAACTCGCAGGTTCAGCGCACACTCCTGGCCGACGTCACGCGTTGGCATGTTCTTGGCGTCGAGTGGACGCCTGACCGACTCGCGTACACCATCGACGGCCGGGGGTGGGCCGTGTAAGCAATCGTGCGGTCCCGGCTCGGCCGATGGAACGTGCGCAATCCTCGGCCACGCGCCAACTCCCAGGCACTCTTCCACGAGCGGTCCTTCCGGCGTATGATGTGCAGCCTAGGGCGGGCGTGAGAATCAAGGGGAGCTAGCATGGGCCCATGTTCGGCGGCCGGTGAGAGTGCCGTCGCCGCCAGGCGCGAGTCATCTCGAAGGGCAGGTGGGCGTGTCCCACGATTCGCCGGGTGACGTGGCGGCCACCGAGCACGCCTATCGGCGAGCGGACGAGCGCGGCGATGCCACCGGCGCGTTCAATCTCGGCGTTCTGTTGGAACAGCGCGGCGAGTTGGACGGCGCCGCAGCCGCCTATCGTCGCGCCGAGGAGCGCGGCCATGACGCCGCCGCTTCCAATCTCGGCGTGCTGCTCGAACAGCAGGGTGATTTGGCTGGTGCGATGGACACCTACCGTCGCGCGTATGACCGCGGCGACGCTGGCAGCGCGTTCAATCTCGGGGCGCTGCTTGAAGAGCAGGGCGATTCGGCCGGTGCGGTCGCCGCCTACCGGCACGCGTGCGAACGTGGCCACGGCGAAGTGGCGCACATGGCTCAGGCCGCTCTCCTGGATCTCGGCGGAGGCATCCCCGGCGGAGGCGACGGTCGGGCCGGACGTGAGCAGGCCGCCGGAGGTGACAGTCGCGCCGAAGATCACCACCGCGATGAACGTGAGCGGGCCGCCGGAGGCGCTCACCAGAGTTTGCCTCTCCTCGGCCGACGGCGGCTATTGATAGGAGCGGGCCTTCTGGTCCTCGCGTTCGGGATTGCGTTCGCCGTCGAAGTCCCGACCGCGACGCATACCGCAAGCCGTGGCCGGCTACCACACTCGGGCAGCGTGAAGGAGGCACCCCCGAGCGTGGTCGCCGCCGTGCCGATTCTGCCGACGCGGAAGCTCCGGCCGAAGTCGGCTGCCGAGCCTAAAGTGGCTGCCGCAGGAGCGGCTGCACCGCCGTCACAAATGGTCGCGCTTTCAGTCGCCACGCGGGCAGGATCCGCAAGCTCTCGCACTAAGAACTCGGCCTCCGCTGGGGGCAGCGGCGTTGAGAGCGCTGCAGGCAGCGGCAGTAGTCAGACCAACCCGACAGGCGGGGGGTCTGGCGGCGCGGGCGGGGGATCTGGCGGCGCGGGCGGGGGGTCTGGCGGCGCGGGCGGGGGGTCCGGCGGCGCGGGCGGGGGATCTGGCGGCGCGGGCGGGGGGTCCGGCGGCGCGGGCGGGGGGTCCGGCGGCGCGGGCGGGGGATCTGGCGGCGCGGGGCGGGGGGTCCGGCGGCGCGGGCGGGGGGTCCGGCGGCGCGGGCGGGGGGTCCGGCGGCGCGGGCGGGGGGTCTGGCGGCGCGGGCGGGGGGTCTGGCGGCGCGGGTCGGGGGGTCTGGCGGCGCAGGCGGGGGAGCCGTGAGCGTGGGCGGGGGAGCCGTGAGCGTGGGCGGGGGAGCCGTGAGCGTGGGCGGGGGAGCCGTGAGCGTGGGCGGCGGAGCCGTGAGCGTGGGCGGCGGAGCCGTGAGCGTGGGCGGGGGAGCCGTGAGCGTGGGCGGGGGAGCCGTGAGCGTGCCGACCACCATGGCGAGCAGCCCCGGGACGATCAGCGGCGGAGGCTAGAGCCTCCGGGTGCCGCGAGCATCGTTGGTGGTGAGATCGCCGAACCCGAGATCCAGCGTGTCGGTTCGTTCTTGGAAGCTCGGAAGGTCCGCGATCTGTTCGACTCGACTTGGAGCAGCGTCCGCGACTCAGGCGGTGTCGATGCGCGAGCCGGCGGGCGATCGCCGAACTGGCACGCTGAACCTGTCACCCGCGAATGACCTTGAACGGTTCGCTCCTCATAGGTCCAGCCCCGCCGGAATTGTGCGGTACGACTTCCAGCAAGTAGTCACCCGGCGCGAGTCTGTGGCCCTGCACGCGCCCGGTGAAGCGAAAGCGATTTGCCCCCACCACATCCTCGTGCGTAAAGGAACCAACCGGCACCAAGCGGTCGCAATGCTTGGCGCGGCGGTTAGCGTTGGTGGGCCTAATACAAGACTCCCTTGCCTCCGCCCCGGCATTGCCTTGAGCACTGTGAACGTCGCGATCGCCGGATGCGAGTCGTGGTAGCTCAAGAGGGTCCCGAATCTGCGAGTGCTCGCCGGGACGACGCTGGGCCCCGAAGGCGCCGCGACGAACGAGGTTGGGCGTACCGACAGCTTCGTGATGACGCTTCGCGGGCCCTTCGAGGTGCCATTCACCCAGGTAACGACCACGACATTCGAGAACAACCTTCCGGCCGGGTTTGAGACGTCAGCCTGGACTTCGTCTCTGCCAAGTTTCGTGTCCCTATAAGTGAACTTGACGTTGCCGTGACTATCGGTCGTGCCCGAACTCCCCTTGTCAGAATTGGGCGCATCCTTACCAAAGATGTGGAAGTGCACCTTAGACCCCTGCAGCGGATTGCCGCAGCCGCCCACCAGGCGTGCGGTCACCGTAGCCGTTCCGCCCCGTATCTCCGTCTGGGTGGGTGGTGCCACGGTTAGCGCTGTGCCCGGACATGGCACCGCGCCAATAGGCGTCCACGGTATCGACTCGTTCCTCGCGACGCCACCCGGGGGACTCGGGCAAAAGGCTGCGTCAACGCCACGAGTGTTGAGGACTTGGCCGGTATCGGCGAATGTCGACGCCGTTGTCGACCCATTCAGCTTGACATCGACCTGAGGGATCACACCTGACTGGGTGCAGACGCGGTCCCAGTCGGCGCCGTTGGGCCCAATGTCCGAACCATCCATGTGACCATAGCCAGATGCTGCGGGGTTCGTGGTGTTAGTGCACCCACTGTCTACGCCGGTCGCCGTGCTTTTCAGCTGAGTCACGATGAGCTGCTTGCGCGGCGCCAGCGTAACGTTATGGGGCCAGATGTCATAGACGCACGCGTGCGAATATTCGACCTTCACGGAATTGACCGTGACCGGGGAACTTGAGTTATTCACGAGCCGGACGGCGCCGCCGTCGAATGTGCAACGGGAGGCGGGTTGGCAGCCCTCGAAGATGATCACAGGGTTCGACGGGTCATCCCATGGCGTGGGGAAGGTCAGCGCGCTCGCCCGATCGCTGTCAGCGTAGCCAACGAAAACGTCGAGCGAAGGTGGAGGCGAGGCGGCCGACGCGGCCGGGCCTAGAACAAGGGCCATGGCTATCAGGGCCGCTAGCGCCAGCACTCCCGATCCCGCCCATACCTGTGTGGGATTTGGGCGCCGTCCCCCGTTTTCAATGCCGGGACAACCTCTAAATCTCATGTCGGCTCGCTCCCTTTCCGGTTCATGCGACACGCCGGAACGCCCACGCTTGGACCGCACAGCAACGGACCTGCCTTTGCCCTGTGGTCCGCCTTAAGTGGAGATTAGCTGACCGAACCTATATCAGTCAACCATCCAGATGTCACGGCTGGTTGAAAGGGAGGCTCTCGCGCGGGTTGAAAGTGGACCACGCAAGCGCGTGGGAAGCGGGACCGAGGCAGGATTCCGTCCTGTGGGAAGCGAGACAGAGGCAGGATTCCGTCGCGCTAGCCTGGCTCGTGCGAGAACCGTGTTGTAGGTGGTTGCACGTGGTCGTGTTGCGGAGGTGGAGTGGTGAGGCCAAGAGGCAGGTCTGTGGGAGTTGCTTCGTGGGATTGACCGCGCGCGGAGAATATTCGGCGGTTTGGCGGACAGGCTGCGGGGCGCTTCGCACTAGCCCCGAGCGTGCAGTAACGACCGCGCCCCCGGTGGGCGGGGGCGCGGAAACGTCCGGCTGAGCAGGGATCCTTGGGCTTGTCGAAGGTCCTTGATCCCGAGCTTGGAGGTTCACCTTGAGGGTGATGCGTGATGGACGCCCGGTAACCGTAGAAGTCACGGCGGACGGAGCGGGTTTGGTGTCGCACGCGGGCAGTGCGTTGTTGGCGCAGGTCGCCGACAAGCTTGGGTTGACCAGCGCGTTGTCGTTGCGCCTGGCGGTGTTGAAGCAGCGGCGTCGGGGGCACGATCCGGGCCGGGTGATCCGTGATCTGGCGGTGATGCTCGCCGATGGCGGCGAGTGCGTGTCCGATCTCGGGGCGGTGCGCGACCAGGAGGCGCTGTTCGGCGCGGTCGGGTCGGACTCCACAGCGTTCCGCGTGGTCGACCGGGCCGCTTCGGAGCTCGGCATGCTGGAGGCATTGCGCGCGGCGCACGAGCGGGCCCGCGGGCGGTTCTGGGAGTTGCACGGCGCGCCTGAGTCCTTGACGATCGACCTGGACGCGACGCTGATCACGGCGCACTCGGAGAAGGAGGGTGCGGCCGGGAACTACAAGGGCGGCTACGGGTTTCACCCGCTGCACGCCTATGGGGATGAGACCAGCGAGGCGCTGGGCGCGATGCTCAGGCCGGGGAACGCCGGCGCGAACACCGCCGCTGACCATGTCACGGTGCTCGACCGGGCGCTGGCGCAGATCCCAGCCAAGTACATCGAGAGCCTTCAGATTCTGGTGCGAGCGGACTCGGCCGGGGCGACGCACGAGCTGGCCGACCACTGCTATGAGGGCAACATGCGCTTCTCGTTCGGCTATGAGCTGACCGAGTCGGTCCGCTCAGCGATCCTCGAAACGCCCGCGGATGCTTGGGTCCCAGCGCTTGACCAGGACGACAGCGAGCGTGAGAACGGCGAGGTTGTGGAGATCACCGAGCGCCTCGATCTCACAGGCTGGCCGAAAGGTTCCAGGCTGATCGTGCGGCGTGAGCGCCCGCACCCCGGCGCGCAACTGTCTTTCACTGATCATGACGGCTACCGCTTCCAAGCGATCCTCACCGACCAGACCGACACCGACATCGCGATCCTCGAACGCCGCCACCGCCAACGCGCCCGGGTCGAGGACCGGATCCGCGACGACAAAGACACCGGCCTTCAGAAGTTCCCGTTCAAACAGTTCGCGCTCAACGAAGTGTGGTTGGAGATCGTGATGCTCGCGCACGACCTGATCGTCTGGACCCAAGCGCTGCTGCTCGACGGCGAGCTCGCCAAGGCCGAACCGAAACGGCTGCGCTACAGGCTGCTGCACGTCGCCGGGCGCCTCGCGTTCCACAGCCGCAAGGCGAAACTGCACCTCCAGGACGGCTGGCCCTGGGCCGGAGAGCTCGTCGCCGCCTTCGAAAAGCTCAAAGCGCTCCCAGCCGCCGCCGGCTGACCGCCCCCGGCCGGCAACTCCCGACAACCAACCACGACCGGCGCCACCGCGCCAGCGAAGCGTGCCCCCGACAAGCCCCAACACGCACCAGAAGCCCCGGCCGCCCCGATCGCAGCCACCCTGATCAACCCATCACTGCGCCCGACCACTCGAGTCACACCCCACACGCCACCGCGCACCAGTCATACACGGTTAATGAATGATCCGGGCTAGTAGGGGTGTCTGGTGTCCGGGTGACTTTTGCAGTGCGGCTACGTTGGGCCCGGGCAGGCCCCGCCGGCCGGCGCCCGCGGGAGGGTTTTGGCTGCTTGTCGTTCCGGGCTGACGCGGACGACGTTCCAGATGATCCCGAGCTTTTCGAGCAGGGTGATGAGCAGGCCGGTGGGGTCGGCGAGTCGTTCGGGGAGGCGTAGTCCGTGGAAGGCGGAGGTGGGGAAGGCGTGGTGGTTATGGTGCCAGGCTTCGCCCATTGATAAGGGCGCGAGCCAGAACACGTTGCGGGACTCGTCGTCGATGTCGAAGCGTTTGCGTCCGAAGAAGTGGCAGACGGAGTTGATTGACCAGGTCACGTGGTGCAGGACGAAGACGCGCACGAAGCCGCCCCAGAGCAGGGCGGTGAGCGCTGTCCCGAGGCCCCCGCCGATGATCCATCCCAGCGCGAACGGGATCGCGAAGCCGAGGATCACCCACAGCCAGAAGAGCTTGTCGACGGCGCGCACGACGCGGTCTTTGACGAGGTCGGCCGCGAACCGATCGCGCTCGGCCGTCCCGACCGTCTCGAACAGCCAGCCGATGTGCGCGTGCCACAGTCCCTTCAGCGAGCCCCAGAACCCGGGGCCGCTGAGGTGCGGGGAGTGCGGATCGCCTTGCTGGTCGGTGAATGCGTGGTGCTTGCGGTGATCGGCGACCCAGGTGATCACCGATCCCTCGACCGCCATCGACCCGAACACCGCGACGATCGCGCGGAACGCCCGCGAGGACTCAAACGCGCGATGGGTGAACAACCGGTGATAACCGAGCGTCACCCCCAGCGCGGTCAGCACGTACAGCCCGACCAACAGCGCCAGCTCCAACGGTCCGACCGCACGATCCCACAACAACACGATCGCCGCCACCACGCCCACCAACGGCAGCGGCACGCCAATCAAATTGACGATCTTGTTCGTACGTGACACGGTTGGGAGCTTACGTGCAGTCGGTGCAAATTTCTCCTAGCCTTGCCACTAGTCGCGTGTCTGAACTTGTAGCTTTCGCATAAGTCATGGCCGAGCAACCTTGGCACGAGCTCCCTCCCGAGATCGCGGGCGTGCTTCGCCCGGTGCTGGCGGAGGTGTCCGACGAGATAATCGAGGCGGTTCGAACCGTCCCGGCCTACGCCCGTCCGTTGAAGGGACTGTTCGGCCAGGGCATCCGCGAGGGCGTGCGGGAGGCTCTGCGCCACTTCCTCGCCGAGATCGAGGCCGGCGGCCCCGTCGCGCGCTCGGATGTGTACAGCGCGCTCGGCCGCGGCGAGATGCGTGCGGGACGGAGCCTCGATTCGCTGCTCAGCGCCTACCGAGTGGGCGCCCGGGTCGCGTGGCGCCGGTTCGCGGCCGCCGGCGTCGAGGCCGGGCTGGAACCGGACACCTTGTATCTGCTCGCCGAGTCGATCTTCGCCTACATCGACATGCTGTCCGCCGAGTCCGCCGAGGGGCACTCGCTCGAGCAGTCCGCCGCGGCCGGTGAGGCCGAGCTCCGACGGCGCCGCCTCGTTCGGTTGCTGGTGCGTGAGCCGCCCGCCGACGCGAGCGCCGTCGAGGCGGCCGCGAGCGAAGCCGGCTGGGCGCTGCCGAGGACGCTCGCGGTGCTCGCGATCGCAGGCGATCGGCGGGACCTGGCCGCCTCGCACCTGCCGCCTGACGCGCTCACTGAAACGATCGGTGAGCTGAGCTGCGCGATCCTGCCCGATCCCGACGGCCCGCAGCGGCGCAGGGTGGTCGAGCGGGCAATCACCGACGCGGGGGCGAGCGCCGGGCTCGGGACGACCGTCGACTGGTCGGACACGGCGGTGAGCTTCTCGCGCGCCTGCGCGGCGCTCGAACTGGCCGAGGGCGAGAGCGGCGTGATGGTCGCCAGTGAGCTCGCGGGCGAGCTGCTGCTCAGGTGCGATCCCCGGCTCGCTGCCGAGCTGGCGACCGACAAGCTCGCGCCACTGGCCGATCTACCCGCCGGCTCGCGGACCCGGTTGACCGAGACGCTGCAGGCATGGCTTGCCGAGCAGGGCCGCCTCGGGGCGGTTGCGCACCGGCTGGGCGTTCATCCGCAGACTGCGCGCTACCGGATGGCGCGGTTGCGAGAGCTGTTCGGCGAGACCCTGGATGACCCCGATGGGCGCTTGTGGCTGGAGCTGGCGCTGCGGATCCAGACGCGGAGCTAAGTGCTGTCTCTAAGCCGCCGCCCGCGGTGATGGCTCGGGCTCGGGCGCCGGCTCGAGGCCGACCTGAGGACCGAGCGCGCCGGAGATCAGCTCGTCGTGCCAGACGTAGGTGATCGGGATCTGGAAGCGGCCCTGGTTGCGCCGGCGGAACTCGGTCATCTCCGGGCCGTCCCAGTAGCGGTACCAGGCCGGCTTCGAATCGAACCACGACATCTGTGTGATGCGGTAGCGGTCGTCCTGGGAGCGGTGCACCGAGTACTGCGTGGCGCCGTAGCGCAGGGCGAGGGGTGCGACGCTGGACACCGACTCAGCGAACGACTCCTGGCGAAGGATCGTCGCGTACCACTGGACGTGGACAACGCCCGCCATCGTCAGGCTCCGACCTCGGCTCGGATCGCGCCGGGACCATCTTCGGTCTTGCCTTGTCCTTCCTCCGTGGCGCCGACGAGAATCGCAATTTTGCCGAGATGCCTGTTCTCGCGCAGGAGCTGGTGAGCCTCCCCGACCTTCTCGAACCCCATTGTCTGCCACAGGACCGGCCTGATCTTCGACTCCTCGATCAGCTCATTGGCCTTGTTGGCCTCCCAAGCGTTCGCGAAGTGCGAGCCGATGATCTGCTTCTGGCGCATCCAGAGATAGCGCACGTCGAAGTCGAGCTGGTATCCGGAGGTGGCGCCGCAGATCACCACCTTGCCGAACGGCTTGACGACGAGCACGGAGGTCGGGAACGTGGCTCTGCCCACGTGCTCGAACACGATATCCGGCGGGCCGCCGAGCCGCTCCTCGACCGCCTTGCAGAAGCGACGCGACTCCCTGAATCGCTCCAGCTCCTGGTCGGCCGTTTCCCCGCCGCGGCGCATCATGCCGGCGAAGTCCACGCGGTTGATGTGACCCAGGGCGCCCAGCTGCTCGATCAGCCTGCCCTTGTCCTCGCTCGAGACGACGCCGACCGCATCGGCTCCGGTGAGCCGGCACAGCTGAGTGGCGAACACGCCGAGGCCGCCGGCCGCTCCCCAGATCAGTACGCGATGCCCCGCTTGGAGGCTGCAGCGGTCGATCAGCATCCGGTAGGCGGTGAAGTACGTCAACCCGTACGCCGCGGCCTCCTCCCAGGCAAGCTGCTTGGGCTTGGGCAGCAGTTGCTGGGCCTGGACCTTGCAGAACTGCGCGAATGACCCCCAGCTGGTCTCATAACCCCAGATCTGCTGGCTCGGAGCGGCGAGCGGGTCGAGTCCGTGGACCTCGGGATCCTCATAGGAAGCCTGGTTGCAGTGGATGACGACCTCATCGCCGGGGCGCCAGCGGGTGATGCCGTCGCCCACCTTCCAGACCACGCCGGAGGCATCCGAGCCGCCGATGTGGTGGTCCTCCTTGGGGTGATAGCGGAACACCGACACCGGCTCGCCAAGGGACGCCCAGACGTTGTTGAAGTTGACGCCGGCGGCCATCACCCGGACGATCACCTCGAACGCTTGCGGCTCGGGGACTTCGATCTCCTCGAGCTGCAAGGCGTCCACCGGCTCACCAAAGCGCTCCTCGCGGATCACCCACGCCGCCATCGTGGGGGGAATCTCGCCCGGCTCGGTCTCGACTTTAGTGACTTGGCTCAGATCGACGGCCACTTGTCTTGCGCCTCCTGATCGGAAAGGGTCGGCGAGGGGATCGTACCGTGGAAGCGGTTGTGCGTGGCCCGGGCACCTGCCCACGCGCTCGGTCGTCCGGCTTAGCAGCCCCTGACGTCGATCAGACGGCGGTCAGCTCTGGCGCCGAGTCCTCGCGGGAAGGCATTGCCTCCGCACCCTCAGCGGCTGATCGCTGGCAGCGATAGGAGCACGAGTTCCGCGGCCTCCTTGAGGGTCAGCTCATGGGCGGCTTCCTCGCGCGGACACCTCGCGATGGCCCGCCGAGAGCCTCAGGGCTGCAGAAGAGTGCCGCTCGAGTTCGCCCGCCTGCGGCCGATCTGCAGGGCGGCCGAGCGGGTCGTGCTCGGAGGGGGAAACGCCCGCTGCGCTTCCGTGCGTCCCCCGCCGGTCCCGACCGAGATCGTGTACCTGCCGGGCACCCGGAAGTTGACCGTCACCTGAGCGGTCGCCTGTGGGTTGATCGGGCCCGTGTTGGCGAGCGCGGCGCCGCTGCCGGAGCGCGCGATCTTCAGCGATTCGGTGCGGCTGGCCTGATTGGTGACGATGAAGCTGACCGGTCCCGCGCCCACCGAGCTCGGAGAGACCAACACCCGGGCATCGTCGATGTACACCGCGAGGTTGATCGGAACCGCCGGCCGGGCCCCGTTGGCGAACTGCGCACCGCCGCCGCATCCGCCCACGCAGACACCGGGGACGGCCGCCACCAGCACCCCGAACAGCACCCTGCGCACGCTCGACTGAACTCCTCTCCTGATCTCTTCGGCGGCGAACCTTAAACAACCGCAGGACGCGGTACGAGCGCCGCGCAGTCGAGGATCAGGCCGCTCAGGTCGTCGTCTGATTCAGTGCTTCGCGCCGGCGATCCAAGCGACGCAGCTCGTTCTGGAGCTCGGCCCACGACTCCCCCTCGGCGTGCTCGTACTCTTCGCCGGCCAGGCCGCGGGTCCGCCTGCTGTACGCGTTCCACACGCGCCGGGTGTCCGCGTCGAGCACTTGAAGCTGGTCTGTGTCAGGGGCGATAGCAGTCACTGTCACGACTCCTCCTGTAGCTCTGCACTGACGATGCTACCCGCAGCGCCGGTCACCGAGCACCGGTTCGCAGCCCTGCGGCCTGCAAGCGAGCCTGCATGCCGTCCGGCTGCAGGCGTATCACCGGGGCCTTGGATCTGCTGGAGCAACCGATCGCGACGGCCGAGTTCCTCGTGCTCGACACCGAGACAAACGGCCTGGGCGGAGATGCCTGCGAGCTGACCGAGGTCGGCGCTGTGCTCGTCGGCGGCGGCGAGCTGCACGACCGCTGGTCATCCCTGGTTCGCACCGCGATCCCGCTGCGCCGGGGGATTCAACGTTTCACCGGGATCACCCAGCAGATGGTCGACTCGGCGCCGGCGCTCGAAGAGGTCCTGCCGCCCGTGCGCGCGCGTTTGCACGGTCGCGTGATGGTGGCTCACAACGCCCCATTCGATCGCCGGGTTCTGCGCCAGGGCTTCGAGCGGATCGGGCTCGAGTGGCCGGCGCCGCCGGTGCTGTGCACGGCCGCGCTAGCGCGAGCGATGCTTCCGCTGCAGCGAGTGCGGCGCTTGGGCGCGCTGGCTGACGCCCTCGGGATCGAGGTGGAGCTGGCGCATCGCGCGCTGCCGGACGCCGAGACCTGCGCGCGAGTGCTGTGCGCCCTGTTTCCGCGCCTGTGCGCAAATGCGGTAACGGTCGCTGACGCCGTCGCGCTGCTGGCGCCCCGGCGTCCCCGACGGCGTGCTCGGCGCGCGTCGTAGCACCGCGGCCGGTCTGCAGCGACCCCAGGTCGACTTCGGCCAGTTGCCGCGCGACCCCGGCGTATATCTGTTCCGCGATCGGTCCGGGACAACCCTATACGTCGGCAAGTCGATCTCGATCCGCAGCCGGGCGCGCGCGCATTTCGCTCCCTCCACACCCCCGGCGTCGTGGACCGCCCACGCGTCGATCGTCGATTACCGAGCCACCCGCTCGGAGCTCGGCGCGCTGGTGCTCGAGAACCGGCTGATCAAGGAACTGCGCCCGCCCGGGAACGTACGCCTCGCTCGGCGGGATGACCGCCTTGTCTACATCCGGTGCCGGCTCGACATTCCGTTTCCGATTCTGGAGGTCTCGACCGAGCCGGCCTCGGGCCATGCGGTCACGATCGGCCCGCTGCGGGGGAGGCGCCTCGCGCAGGAGCTCGTCGAGCAGCTGGACTCGCTGTTCGGCCTGCGGCACTGCGGGCGGCGGCTGGCGCGCCGCGAGCATCCGTCGGCTTATGGGCAGATGGGCCGCTGCCTGTCGCCGTGCCTCGGAGATCTGGACCCCAATCTCTACCGAAAGCGGCTCGACGAGGCGCTGCGGCTGTTCGTCGAGGGAGATTCAGCCGGGCGCCTGCTCGTTCACGTCGAGCGCCAAATGCGCGCCGCGGCAGAGGAGCGCCGCTACGAGCGAGCGCTCTGGCTCCGACGGAGATGGCGGAGGCTCGGCACGATCGTCGGCAGGCTCGGAGGCGTCCTCGAGGCGACCCACGCGCGCCCGCGACTGGTGCTGGCTCCGCACCCCATCGCGGGCTCCTTCGACAGTTTTTGGGTCGCCGGCGGCCGTCTCGTCGATTGGGGGCCTTTACCTGGGGAAGGCGAGGAGCTCGAACGGCGAACCGCGGCCGCGCTCGCGCGCGGTGGCCGCGCCGGGGAGCTCGGGGCGCATGTCCCCCCGGACGAGGTGGACGAGCTGAGGATCGTCGCGACCTACCTCGCCTCCCATCCCGACACGCCGCAGCTGGTGCTCGATCCGCCACCGGATCGCGGCGCGCTCGTCAGCTTCGTCGCCGCTTCAGGAGAACGGCAGCGCGACGACGTCGGCAGCGACATCCGACGAGCCGGAAGACACCGCGACCGAAGCGCCGGGCGGGACTTCTCGTCGGATGAACGCGAGCGCGATCGGCCCGAAGCGCGGCGACACCGCAACGCTACGGACTTGACCGACGACGCGTCCCTCGAAGGTCACCTGATCCCCACGCCCGGCCCGCTCCGATAGGCGCAGTCCGCGCAGGTGACGATTCGGCTTGCCGCGGTAGTAGAGCCTGGCGACGGTCTCCTGGCCGACATAACAGCCCTTGGTGAACGAGACCGCGCGCGGATTGAGGCCGGCCTCCTGCGGGATCACCGTGTCGTCGAGGTCGGTTCCGTACCGCGGGCGTCCGTGCTCGACCCGCAGGCACTCGACGACTTCCTCCGACACCGGACTCGCGCCGGCAGCTTGCAGCGACTCGCTCAGAGCCTGGACGTCCGCCGCATCGCAGAGCAGGTCCACTCCGGTGTCCGTGCGAATCGCGCGCGCCCGCCGCTCGCCGATCTCGATCACGAGGTGCGCATGCTCGCTCTCGGGTAGCTCAGCCGCGCCGGCGACCGATTCCGACGCCGGGCCGACGAGCGACAGCAGGCCGCGTTCGAGTGTGCGCTTGTGCAACTCGAGCTGGTAGCCGAGGCTGAAGTGCCGGATCATGTTGAACAGGTCCTGCAGGGCGACTCGCTCGGTGTCGAGCAGCAGCTCATCGCCCGCGTCGAGAATCCGCAGGTCGCCGAGCATCTTCCCCTTCGGCGTCAGGAACGCCGCGTAGCAGCCCTGTCCCGGAGTCAGCCCCTCGACGTCGTTGCTGACCTGTCCCTGGAGAAAGGCCTTGGCGTCCGGTCCGGACAACGCCAGCTTCCCGCGCTCTGAGCGATCGAGCAGGCCGGCCGCCTCGGTGATCGTGCGGTACCCGCTGCTGATCGTGCTCACGGAGTTCATCGTTGCTGAAGGATAGGCGCGGACGAGCGGCGGGATAACCTTCTTTGCGATGGGCCTCGCGGATACCTTCACCGAGATCGTCGAGTCGCTTCCAGACGACTGGACGGACCTCGAGCTGGACCTGCGGATCTTCGACGAGCGCCGGTATGTCGACGCTGCCGTGCTGCTTGTGACCTGCAACGCGCAGCCCTACTCGAAGAACGACTGGCACTGGCGGCTGCTCGTCGCCCACCGCTTTGGCCATGCCGCAGCGGTGCCGGCGGTGCACACCGCGCTCAAGCTGCTCGACGACGCGGGAATCGAAGGCGAGCTGGCGGTCCGCGAGGTTCGCACCGGTCGCGTCGAGGTCGTCCAGATGTGGGGCAGACCGGAGTCGGTGCGACAGGAGTTCAAGCGGATCCGGGCCCAGTAGCGCGGCGTGGCGCGGATCGTGGCGTTCGTCCCCGACCTGCTGTTCGGCTCCGCCGTGCTCGGGGCGATGCGTGCGGCCGGCCACGAGGCGGTCCTGGTGGATGACCTCGAGAGCGTGCCGGCCGGCGGGGTCGATGTGCTGATCGTCGACCTCACCAGCGAGGCGGAGGATCGGATCGCCCGCGTTCAGGCCGCCGGGCTGGGTGCGGTCCCGAAGCTCGCCTTCTATGCCCACGTCGAGACCGACGTTCGCGTGCTGGCGCAGGACGCCGGCTTCGAGCTCGTCGTCCCACGCTCGCGGATGGCGCGTGAGGGCGCGAGCCTGGTGGCTCGACTAGCGATGCCCGGCTAGCTGAGGCGAGGGGCCGAACTTCAACTCGGCAAGCAGCTCGTGATCGAGCGCCAGGAACGCCTCGACGACTCGAGGGTCGAAATACGAGCCGCTCAACCGAGCGATCTCGTCGACGGCCTCCTGCAGCGGCCACACCTCCTTGTATGGGCGGGTGTGGGTAAGCGCGTCAAAGACGTCGGCGAGGGCCGTCAGGCGCCCGCTGACCGGGATCGCTGCACCGGCGACACCGCGCGGATATCCGCGTCCGTCCCAGCGTTCGTGGTGGGTGAGCGCGATCTCCTCACCGCTCCGCAGAACCTCCGATTGACTCCCCGCGAGGATGCGTGCCCCGATCGTGGTGTGAGCCTGCATCGCTTTCTGCTCGCGAGCATTCAGGCTCGAGCGCTTGAGCAGGATCGTGTCCGAGACGCCAAGCTTGCCAATGTCGTGAAGCGGGGCGGCCCGGCGAATGACCGCCACCTGATCCCTCGACAAGCCGATCCCGTGCGCGAGCATCGCTGCGAGCGCGCCAACTCGCTCGGTGTGTTGATGGGTCTCGTCGTCTCTGTACTCGGCCGCGAGCGCAAGCCGCTGAAGGGTCTCGACCCGCGCCTGCTCGAGTTCGCGGGTCCGCTCCCTGACGGTCCGCTCGAGCCTCTGGTTCTGCCGGCGAATCGCGTACTCGGCCTGCTGTAGTTGACTCAGGAGGTACTCGTTGGCCTCGGCGGTCTCCGCGGACTCGAGCGCCTGGGCGAGATGCGCTGCGACCCCCGCCAGAACGGCGAGATCGGTCGGTTGCGGGCGCAGACCGTCGTCGGGCTCGTCGAGCGACAACACGCCGAGCAAGTGTCCGTCGCTATGGCGCAGCGGCACCAGCAGGGCGTCCTCGGGCTGCCAGGCGTTTTCGTGGGCGAGCGGTTCGAGATCGGGAACGAACATCGGCTCGGGATGACCTGCCCAATCGAATGCCCCCGCCGGCAGGAAGTAGCAGCCTTCCACCTCGTAGCGCGGATCGAGCAGCTGCTGCCAGGTCTCAGCGCTGCTGATCGTCCCGAGCAGCGCCGCACGCGCTCCCTCGCTTCCCTGGACCACCACCACCTCGAAGCTGTCGGTCCTCGGCTGGTGGAGATTCAGCGCCGCCGCGAAGCCGAACGCCCGGACAACGGTGTCGGCGACTGCGAGCAGGAGCTGTTCGTCCCGTACTCCCGCGGAGACGAGGCGTGAGACATGCAACAACGCTCGCAGTCGTTCGACGTCTCGCCCGTCCTCTGCCATGGGAGCTCCCGGATGCCCGTCCGCCCGACACTCTAAAGGCGCCGGACGGCGCCCGCAACCACGGAAGACACCCGTTCGGCGTCCGGGCACTATCTGGCTCAGCGGCGCCGTCCGTAGAATCCAGGGCCCGCATGCGCCGTCGTGTCACGTTCAGCCGTAACCTCACGCTGTCGCTCTCGCGAACCTGTCGCTGCTACTGCAAGTACTGCGCGTTCGCGACGCACAAGCCCCATCTCCATACGCCTGAAGAGGTCGAGCGGATCCTCGACGACGCGGTCGCGCGCCGCAGGGTCAAGGAGCTATTGGTCCTGACGGGCGAGATGCCCGAGGTCAACGAGCAAGTCGCCGCGTTGCTGGAGCGCTACGGCCACGAGGATTTCACCTCATACGTCGTGTGGACCTGCGAACGGGCGCTCGAGCGAGGTTTGCTCCCGCACACGAATCTGGGCGTGATCGGTCGCGACGATCTGGGTCGGTTGCGAGAGGTGACCGCGTCTCAGGGGCTGATGCTCGAGTCGGTCTCCGAGCGGCTGATGGAGACCGTCCACGCCGGTTCGCCGACGAAGCACCCGGCCCGCCGGATCGAGACGATCGCCGCCGCCGGCGAGTTCCGGATCCCTTTCACCAGCGGGATCCTGGTCGGGATCGGGGAGACCGAGCAGGAGCGGATGGCCTCGCTCGAGCAGCTGGGCGAACTGCACGAGCGCTACGGGCACATCCAAGAGGTGATCCTCCAGAACTACGTCCCGCACCAGAGCTACTACGGCCGCGAGCCGGCGGAGATCGCCGACCAGGCCGCGGGCGAGTACTGGCGTACCGGCGTGGCCGCCGGCCCACAGCTCGACGCCCCGGACTGGGCCTGCGAGGTCACGATCGGGGACATGAAGCGGCTGATCGCCGAGGCCCGGCGGCTGATGCCCGAGGTTGGGATCCAGGTGCCGCCTAACTTGTCAAGCTGGTGGGCGGAGCTCGTGCAGGCCGGGGCGACCGATCTCGGCGGGCTGAGCGCCAACGGTGATCACATCTCCCCAGAGCACCCGTTTCCATCGCCGGTGCAGGTTCGCAAGCGCTTGCAGGCCGACGGAGTGGCGCTGACCGAGCGCCTGTGCGTGTATCCCGAGTACATCGATCCGGAGTGGATCGCCCCGCCGGTGCTCGATGTGATCAAGACGCGTTACTGGTCGTTCATCCCACGTCGCGGATCGGGGCGCAGGGGGGGACCGGGGTTCTCGCCCGATGTGGCCGTGCGGGCCGTCGCGCGCGCACTCGAGAACGAGCCGCTGAGCGCTGCGGAGCTGACGGCGCTGTTCTCCGAGCGGCGCCCGGAGGTGATCGAGGAGATGCGCTACGGAGCGGACCGGTTGCGCCGCGAGCTGACCGGCGAGACCGTCACGTTCGTCGTCAACCGCAACATCAACGTCTCGAACATCTGCACGGTTGGCTGCGCCTTCTGCGGCTTCGGCCAGTCGCGCCGCTCCCCTGACGCCTACGAGCACTCCGAGGAGGAGTTCGCCGACCGGATCGACGATGCGCTGCAGTTCGGCGCCACCGAGCTCTGCATCCAGTCGGGCATCCATCCCGACTGGGGCCTGGAGGACTACGAGAAATGGCTGCGGCTTGCCAAGCAGATCGCGCCGGGCATCCACCTGCATGCCTACTCGCCGATGGAAGTCGCGCACATGTGCGATGTCAGCGGCCTGGCGCCTCGGGCGGTGTTCGAGCGGCTGCGAGAAGCGGGCCTGGGGTCGACGCCCGGGACCGCCGCGGAGGTGCTCCACGACGGAGTGCGCGAGCGGATCTCACCAAACAAGCTGCCGGTGGGACGCTGGGTCGAGATCATCGAGGCCTCGCACGCGGAGGGGATCCGATCGACCGTCACCGTGATGTTCGGACATATCGAGGAGCCCTGGGAGCTGGCCGAGCACATGCGGGTCGTGCGTGAGCTACAGGAGCGCACCGGCGGCTTCACCGAGTTCGTGCCACTGTCGTTCATTCCGTTCCACACCCTGCTCGGGCGCACGCACGGGATCGAGGAGATCTCGCGCGAGGAGAACCTCAAGCACACCGCCGCGTTCAGGCTCGCGCTCGGCCGGACGATCCAGAACCTTCAGGCGAGCTGGGTCAAGATGGGGCTCGACGCCGCCACCGAAGCGCTGAGCTGGGGAGTCAACGATCTCGGCGGCACGCTGATGGAGGAATCGATCTCGCGGATGGCAGGCAGCTACCACGGCGTCAAGCTCGAGCCCGGGGACCTGGTCGCCGCCGCCCATCGCGCCGGCCGCCCCGCCGCGGAGCGCACGACCCTGTACCAGACGCGCCGCCGGTATGAGCTGACGATGGCTGCGTGAGCAACGCGACCCCGTCCCTGTTCGCGGGCGTTGAGCCGCTCGAGGTGTTCGTCGAGTTGCTCGCCGACCTGGACACGCACACCTCGTCGACCGAGTTCTACGACCGCATCTGCGAAGCGATCTGCCGCTTGACGACGATGCGTCGCGCGGCGATCTTCATCGCTGACACGAGTCGCCGGCGAGTGCGCGCCGTCGGCGCGCATGGCACCTCCTTCTCGCAGCTCGCGACCCTGAGACCGACGCTCGTCAACACGCCGATCGCGCAGCGCGCGCTGCTCGAGGACGAGGTGGTGGTGGTATCTGACAGGATCGAAGAGGCGGTTCCGCCCGAGTACGCCACGGTGCTGGGGATCACGACGCTCGTCTGCACGCCGATGAGCGCCGCCGGCCGCGCGTATGGAGTGATCTGCGCCGACCGTGGCGGCGGCAGGTTCGAGCTCACCGACGGCGAACGCCATCTGCTCTGGACGCTCGGCAAGACCGCGGCGCTGGTGGCGACCGCGCGCAACGCGACCCGTCAGCAAGAACGGGCGCGAAGGCTGGGCGAGCGGCTTGGACTTGCGCGGGAGATCCACGAGCGCGTGCTCCAGCGACTGTTCGGGGTCTCGCTGGCGCTCGGCGCCGAGCAGCCGCTCGATCCGGCGCAGCGGGAGCGATGCCGCATCGAGATGCAGGAGGCGATCGGCGATCTGCGGCGGGCACTCGAGCGGCCGCTTGCACCGCTGCCGCCGGAGACGGGGACGACGCTCGCCGACGAGCTCGAGCGGCTGGGGAGCTCCCCCGGCGCGCCGATCGACGTCGACTGGCCCGCAGCCGTGACCGTGCCGCCGGATGTCGAGCCGCTCGCCCAATCGGTCCTGGCCGAGGCGGTGCGCAATGCCGGCAAGCACGCGTCGCCCTCGCGCGTAAAGGTGAGCATCTCCCGGGACGAGGACACATTCACGCTCGAGGTGCGCAACGACGGCGCCCGGCCGGCCGTCGGCGAGGCGGGCATGGGTTTGCGCCTCGCGGCGTTCGAAGCGCTCCAGCAGGGGGGTGTGGTCGAGTTCGGTCCGGCCGCCGCCGACGAATGGCGTGTCCGCTTGGTGGTGCCGCTGGAGCGCGCGCGCTGATGAGCGCCGCGACAATCCCTGCCCGGCTTCAGGACCGCCGTCTGCGGGTGCTGGTGGTCGATGACCATGACGTCGTGCACTGGGGCTTTCGCGTCCTGCTCGGCCAGCAGCCGTGGGTTGAGCGGTGCCTCGCCGCGAGGACGGGGTCGGAGGCACTCGAGCTGACCAGGACCTTCGAGCCGCACGTGGCGCTCGTCGACCTGTTCCTGTCGGGCGAGTCGGGTGCCGACGTGTGCGAGTCGATCCGTGCGGCCTCGCCGACGACGCGCGTGCTGCTGATCTCCGGCGCCGGGCGGATGTCGCCGGCTACGGCGCGGGCGTCGGGTGCCTCTGGGTTCGTCTCCAAGGACTGGGACGCGCACGAGGTGGCGAGCGCGGTCCGACTGGTCGGTCTTGGCATGACGATGTTCCCCGCGAAGTCCGACCAACCCGTGCCGCTGCTGAGCGCTCGCGAGCAGGAGGTCCTTGCCCTGATCGCCGCCGGCTCGACCAACCGCGAGATCGCCGAGCGTCTCTACCTCTCCCCCCACACCGTCAAGGAGCACACGAGCTCGCTCTACCGCAAGCTTCAAGCCCGCAACCGGGCCGAGGCCGTACAGCGAGCGCAGCGGATCGGGCTGCTGGGATGAAGCCTCGGGCGCGTGGTTGTTGATCAGGATCTCGACCCGCAAGCCTCGCTGCCGCACACGGCCTGGCAGCCGACCGCGCGCGGCCGGCTTCGAGAGGTCGCAGGCGATCGTCTCGGCGCGGACGCCGTGGTCGCCCCTCAGTTCGCGGGCGAGCGTGTCCAGGCGGTCCTTGCGGCGCGCGACCAGCACCAGTCCGTGGCCACGGGCAGCGAGCTCGCGGGCGACGGCGCTGCCGATCCCGGCGGACGCACCGGTGATCAGCGCAGCTGCATCCGGTGACGGTTTGGGAGGGCCCATCGACGGATCAGCCTACTGATCGAGCCCTCGGCGTCAGCCGATCGCTGCCACGATCACCGACGCGTGCGTCTCGCCCCCGTGGCCCACGATCCACAGCCGGTTGTCGTCGTGCAGCACGAGCTTCTCGCCCGGCTGAGCGGGCGTTCGAAACTCGATCTCGACGTCGATGTGCTCGGGGTCGGGGCGCGTCAAGAGATCCTCCTCGAGCGGTTCCCAGTAGGCGGCGTTGTTGACGTGGTCGGCGAGGTCGCAGTCGGTCGCGCGGAACGCCCAGGAGCGCTGTCGCCGAGCCGAATCGGGCCCGGGATGACGCAGGCGGGCCCTGATCCGCCGTGACGCCGTCCCGCCGCCGTAAGCGCTCAGCTCCGCCGGAGTGAGCGGCGTCGGCTCCCGGCGGACCGGGTCGAGGTGCACCCACAATGCGACCGCTTCGACGTCTGCGGCGCTGCGCCCATTGCGGCTGATCGTCGTTCGCCGCTCGGCCCACATGCGGCCGATCCCACTGCAGAACGTCAGCACCGTGAAGCTCTCGCGGAAGCGGGGGAAGCGCGCCACCCTCAGGCGGGTGCGGCGCACGACCCAAACTGCGCGGTCCGCGACCCCCGCATCCTCGACGTCGGCGTAAGCCACATCCTGAAGCCACCGCGCGAGCGCGTCGAGGCGGATCCGGCCCGACGGGGCACAATCACCCAGCCATGGGCGGCGGGATTGGCTGAACACGCGACCACCGTCCGGGGGCGGCACCAGCTCGGTGAGCGCTTGCGGATCCATGAGCCCGCAATGTACGGCTCCCCCCGAACGGGGGGAAGTCCGCAGGAGCCATGTATCGGAGCCAGAACTTGGGCGTAGGTTCAATCGCATGAAGACCGCAACTGCGTTTGCAGCGGATCCGGAGCTTTCCAGTGCTTGAGTCCTCGCTCGAGCCGGTTCCGGCCGCCTCCGACAGCGCCCTCCGCGCTGCCGCGATCCTGTCCGTCGCCACCCAACTGCCACCCGGGCGCGTTACCACGGGCGAGCTGGCGGCCCGCTTCGGCATCACGGAGGAATGGATCTTCTCGCGGACCGGGATTCGGGAGCGCCGGCACGCCGCGACCCGAGGAGCGGCTGTCCGATTACGCGGCGGGGGCCGGAGCGCTGGCGCTGAAGCGAGCCGGGGTCAGCGCCGGCGAGCTTGACCTCGTGATCGTCGGAACGATGACCCCAGATGAGCTGACGCCGAATGCCGGGCCACTCGTGGCGCACGCGCTGGGTGCTGATCGCGCCGGCGCGTTTGACATCGGCGCCGCGTGCACGGCATTTCTGTCTGGAATGGCGCTCGGCGCCGGTCAGATCGAGACCCGCCGCGCCGACCTGATCCTGCTGATCGGCGCGGACTTCATCTCCCGGATCACCAACTGGGAGGACAAGCGCACCGCGCCCCTGTTCGCCGATGCCGCCGGCGCGGTGGTGCTCGGACCCGCTGGAGACTCTCGCGGCAAGATCGGCCCGATCGTGCTCGGCGCCGACGGTTCGCACGGCGGAGCGATCACCGCGTCTCACGCCGAGCGCAAGGTCTACATGGACGGGCACGAGGTGTTCCGGCACGCGGTTTCGCGGATGAGCGAGGTCACGCTCGAGGCGGTCGCGCGCGCCGGTCTGACGCTCGATCAGATCGATCTGTTCGTCTTTCATCAGGCAAACGCGCGGATCACGAGGGCCCTTGGCGAGCGGCTCGGGCTGGCGAGCGAGCGAATCGTGGACTGCATCGAGACGCTTGGCAACGCGTCGTCGGCGACGCTTCCGGTCGCGCTCGCGATCGCCGAGGGCGAAGGGCGGCTGAAGCCCGGCGCGCGCGTGCTGCTCAGCGCTTTCGGCGCCGGGTTCACCTGGGGAGCCGGCGTGATCGAATGGGGAGTGACCGATGGCTGAGCCTGGTGGCTGCGCGCTCGTGACGGGCGCCTCGCGCGGGATCGGTGCCGCGATCGCCCGAGCGCTCGCCGGCGACGGCTGGCCGGTCGGCGTCAACTACCGCTCGGACCGCGACGCGGCTCAGTCAGTCGTGGCCGAGATCGAGAACCACGGCGGACGCGCGTTCGCGGTGGCGGGAGACGTCGCTGATCCGGCGACCGCCGATCAGCTGTTCGAGACCGTGCAGTCCACGTTCGACTCACCCGTCCTGGCGCTGATCAACAATGCCGGGATCAGCCGCGACGACCTGACCGCGACGCTCGGCGACGAAGAGTGGTCGGCCGTGCTCGAGACCGATCTGACGGCGGCGTTCCGACTCATGCGCCGAGCGCTGAGGTCGATGATGCGCGCCCGCGCGGGCAGGATCGTCAACGTCTCCTCGGTCGTAGGGTTGCGGGCCAATCCAGGCCAGTCGAACTACGCTGCCGCCAAGGCGGGGCTGATCGCACTGACCAAGACCACGGCGGTCGAGGTGGCCCGGCGCGGCATCACCGTCAACGCCGTTGCGCCCGGATGGATCGACACCGAGATGACCTCGGAGGTCTCGAAGGATCTGCTGGCCGCCGTGCCCGCGCGCCGGGCCGGCACACCTGAGGAAGTCGCCGCATGCGTGCGCTTTCTGGCCTCGGATGGGGCGAGCTATGTAACCGGCGCGGTACTGAGCGTCGACGGCGGCCTCGCCGCTTGAAACCACCAACAGAACGGAGCAATCGGATATGCCAGCTGTAACCACACAACAGGTCGAAGCGCGAGTGGTCGAAGCGCTCGCGAGCTTCGGCCCCGACCCGAGCCAGATCACTCGCGAGGCAACCTTCGAGGAGCTCGACATCGACTCGCTCGACCTCGTCGAGCTTGCGCAGATCGTCGAGGATGACTACGGGGTCGTCCTCAAGGGCGAGGACATGAAGGAGCTCAAGACGGTGGGCGACGCGGTCGACCTGATCGTGGACCGGGCGGAGTGAGGCGAAGGGCCGTCATAACCGGCATCGGCGCGGTCACTCCGCTCGGGATCGGCGCCGGCGCCCTGCACGGGCGGTGGGCGGCCGGGGAATCTGGGATCGTCGACGGCGCCGGAGCGTGCACCGAGTTCGAGCCGAAGGACTTTTTGTCGGTCAAGGAGATCCGCAGGCTTGACAGGTTCTCGCAGTTCGCGGTGGTCGCCGCGGATGAAGCGCTGACGGATGCCGGATGGGGCTCGGAGCTGCCCTATGACCCGGTCCGGATCGGCTGCGTCCTAGCGACCGGGATCGGCGGGATCGAGACGGTCGAGACCCAGCACGACGTGATGCGCGACCGGGGAGCCAAGATGGTCTCGCCGCTCGGCATCCCGCAGTACATGCCGAATGCCGGCGCGGCGGCGATCTCGATGAGATACGGGCTGCAGGGCCAGACATACGGGGTCGTGTCGGCCTGCTCGAGCGGGGCGCACGCGGTCGGCTCGGCGTGTCGAATGATTCAGTACGGAGACGCCGATGCGGTCCTCGCCGGCGGGGCGGAGGCGACACTGACGGCGTTCGGGTTCGCCTGCTTTGAGTCAATGCAGGCGCTCTCCCCGACCGGGATCTCGCGTCCGTTCGACGCTCTGCGGGACGGCTTCGTGATGGGAGAAGGCTCCGGTCTGCTGATCCTCGAGGAGGCTTCCGCCGCCGAGGCTCGGGGAGCGAGGATCCTCGGGGAGGTCGTGGGCTACGGATCGACGTCCGACGCCTACCACCTGACGGCTCCCGACCCCACCGCCGGTCTGGCGGCGAAGGCGATCGAGCTGGCGCTGGCGGACGCGGGTGTCGGGCCGCAGGAGATCAGCTATGTCAATGCGCACGGCACCTCGACGCAGCTCAACGACGCCGCCGAGACCATAGCCCTGAAGCGGGCGTTCGGCGAGCAGCGGGCCAAGCAGATCCCGGTGTCCTCGACCAAGTCAGCGATCGGCCATCTGCTCGGCGCGGCCGGCGCGGTCGAGGCCGTCGCGACCGTCGCCACGCTCCAGACTCGTGTGATCCCGCCGACGCTCGGGTACGAGGTCCCCGACCCCGAGCTCGATCTCGACTATGTGCCCGGCGAGTCGCGGCCGCTGCTGACCGCCAACGGCGAGCCGCCGCTCGCGGTCTCGAACTCTTTCGCCTTCGGCGGGCACAACGTGGTCCTGGTGCTGAGGGCCGCGCCGGCGTGAGCGCAACTGCGCTTCATCCGCCCGCGGCACGCCCCAGCCCGATCGAGCGGCTGGAGGCGCTGTGCGATCCCGGCAGCGTCCAAGTCCTGCGATCCGGCGTGCTCTCGCCGCGCCTCGGCTCGCGGGCGGTTCCCGGCGACGGCGTGGTCGCTGCCACCGGCACCGTTGCGGGCCGACCGATCGCCTGCTACGCCCAGGACGGGTCGTATCTCGGCGGCTCGCTGGGGGAACGTCACGCCGACACGATCGTGCGGGTGCTCCAGCTGGCGGGGCGGGCGAAGATTCCGGTGGTCGCGTTCGTCGAGTCGGGCGGCGCTCGGATGCAGGAGGGGACCGCGGCGCTTGCGGGCTACGGTCGGATCTTCCGGGAAACGGTCGCGCTGACCGGGATCGTGCCTCAGATCTCGATCGTCTCCGGAGCGTCAGCCGGCGGCGGCGCGTACTCACCGGCGTTGACCGATCTGATCGTGATGACCGAGGATGCCGCGATGTTCTTGACCGGGCCTGGGGTCGTGCGGGAAGCGCTCGGCGAGGAGATCGACGCCGCCTCACTCGGCGGTCCCCGCGTCCACGACCGCAACGGCGTCTGCCATCTGGTGGAACGCGACGAGGCGAGCGCCGCGGCGCGGGTGCGCTCGATCTTGGGATACCTGCCCGCGGTGGCGGGCGAGGCGCCGCCGCGTCACGAGGCGAGCGAGCCCGAGCTGGCAGATCCGAGCGTCGTGGTTCCCCGCGAACCACGCCGAACTTACGACGTCCGCGATGCCCTGCGCGGGATCGTCGACAGCGGCTCCTTGCTCGAACTGTGCCCGCGCTGGGCTCGCAACGTGGTCAGCACCCTGGCGCGAATAGACGGCCGTCCCGTGGGGATCGTCGCCAACCAGCCGCACCACCTGGGCGGCGTCCTCGACGCCGAGGGTTCAGAGAAGGCTGCGCGGTTCGTCGGCTTCTGCGACTCGTTCGGGCTACCGCTGATCGCGATCGTGGACACGCCCGGATTCATGCCAGGCTCCCGGCAAGAGCAGTCGGGAGTGATCAGGCACGGCGCGTCGCTCGTGCGCGCGTTCGCGGCCGCCCGGGTTCCAAAGTTGACCGTCGTGTTGCGCAAGTCCTATGGCGGCGCGTACATCACGATGAACTCGCGCGATCTCGGCGCCGACCTCGTCGTTGCATGGCCCGACGCGGAGCTCGGAATCATGAGCGCACGAGCGGCCGTCGGGATCGTCCATGGCCGCGAGCTGCGTGCGTCCCGCGATCCGGATGCGGAGCGGCTCCGGCTCGCCGACGCGTATGCCCGCGAGCATCTGGTCGCGGAAGCCTCCGCGGCCTCGGGGTTCATCGACGAGATCGTGGAGCCGGTTCAGACCCGCGCCCGGTTAGCGTGGGCGCTGCGGACGCTCGCGGGAGCCGGAGCGTGATACTCGCCGGCAAGCGGGTGCTGATCACAGGCGTTATCACCAAGGACTCGATCGCCTTTCACGCCGCCGAGCAGGCGCAAAAGGAGGGCGCGACCGTGCTGTTGACGAGCTTCGGTCGGGTACGGCGAATGACCGAGCGAGCAGCTCAGCGACTGCCCGAACCGGTCGACGTGCTTGAACTCGACGTCAACGAGCCCGCCGAGCTCTCGGCCCTGACGGATTCGCTGCGGGAGCGGTGGGGTGCAGTGGACGGCGTCCTGCACGCGGTCGCCTACGCGCCCGAGGACGCGCTCGGAGGACGATTCATGACCGCCCCCGCGCAGAGCGCGATGCAAGCCTTCCAGACCAGCGCGTTCTCACTCAAGGCCCTGGCTGCGGCACTGACCCCGCTGATGCCCTCGGGCGCGAGCGTCGTCGGGCTCGACTTCGACGCGACCGTGGCATGGCCGATCTACGACTGGATGGGGGTCGCCAAGGCGGCGCTCGAATCCGTGTCCCGGTACCTGGCCCGCGATCTGGGACCGCACGGGATCAGAGTCAACCTGGTCGCGGCCGGACCGCTCGGCACCGTCGCCGCCCGCGGAATACCCGGCTTCGAAACGCTCGCGGAGCTGTGGCGGAGGCAGGCGCCGCTGGGATGGGACGTCGAAGACCCCTCGCCCGTCGCGAGCACGATCTGCTTTCTGCTGTCTGACTATGCGCGAGGGATCAGCGGCGAGATCCTGCACGTCGATGGGGGCTTTCACGCGATCGGCGCCCCACCGTCACCCTCACCGGAATAGATCCTCGTTCTCGGCCCGTAGCAGCGCTGCGGCCCCGGGGCCGTCGTCGCTCGTCACGTGCTTGCCGGCGCCTCGCAGCAGGATCACGGGCTCGAAGGCGTCCTTGGCCCGCGCGAGGTCGGCCGCGCTCGCGAGCTCGTCGGCGACCGCGATCCAGGTCGCCTTCAGCTCGCGCCCGGTGGCGTCCGTCCGTCCGCGCCAATCCTCGAGCGGCGTCAGGCCGGCGCAGCCGATGGCTACATCGGCCTGACCGTTGCGCCAGGCGCGGCCGAACGAATCGGTGATCACGACCCCGGGTGCGATGCCGGTGAGCAGCTTCATCCTCTGACGGAGCGCCCGGGCGGAAGCGTCGGGATCACGGGGAAGCAGGATCACGGTGTCATCAGCGGGGGCGTTCGAGGCGTCAACGCCGGCGTTCGCGCACACGAAGCCGTGGTGGGTCACGCAGATCAGAACGCCGTGGGCGGCGCGCAGCAGCGAGCGTGACTCGTCGAGCACCACCTGAACGTGGCGGGGATCCTTGCCGTGTTGCCGGGCGAGCTCGGTCGCTCTCGCGGTCGGATGAACGTCTTGCAGCCTGCGGACCCTTCCCTCCGCCTTGGAGACCACCTTGTGCGCAACGACCAGCACATCGCCGCAGGTGAGCGCGGCGTGCGGCGGGCTGAGCGCATCGACGATCAGTTGTGCGAGGTCGTCACCGGGGCGGACTTCAGGGAGCCCTTCGAGCGCGCTCGCCGTCAGCACTGCCTACGTCCGGCTGCGCATCAGCTGGTTGAGCATGCCCCGGGTATGCGCAGCACCACCGTGCGTGCTCGCGAGCTTCGCCTGCAGCGCCTCCAGGTCGTCGGGTGTGTCGATGTCGAGCGCCAGCGAGCTCACCTCGATCACCCGGTGCGCGATCCCGGCAGACTCGGCAAGCGCGGCGTGACGCTGGCAGCTGCCGGGGCCGAACGAAGGCACGAGCGCATCGGGCGGGGTCAGCAGCAGCGCGTTTGTGCCGGTGCCGTGGCGATCCGGAACGATCAGCGCGGACCGTCCGGGCGCCCGTTCGGCCAGCAGCTCGTCGACCTGGGCCGGATTCAGCAGTGGGCAGTCAGCCGGGACCAGCAGCGCGCGATCGGCTCCGCGCTCCAGGGCCTCTTGGACACCGGCGATCGCCGCGGGGTTGTGTCCGAGGTCGCCATCGGAGCGCACCATCGCGCCGTATCCAGCGGCGATCTGCTGCGCGCGACGGTCGCCGCTCACGACCAGCATCTCCTCGATCGACGCCGACCGGCGCAGCGCGACGAGCACGTCGGAGAACATCGCCTCCGCAAGGGCGCGCCGCTCACTGGGGGTGTACTGATCGTGGAGGCGCTGTTTGGCGCCGTCGAAGCTCTTCATTGGCAGGACCGCCAGCGTCGGCATTGTCCGCGAACGCTACCCGAGCGCGAGCGCGAACCGCAGCGTCTGCTCGGCCACGCGGCGGCGCGCTGCAGGACTGTCGAGCAGCAGCTCGGTTTCGAGCACCGGTACGGCGTCCGTTGGCTCGTCGGCGACCAAGCCGTCGATCAGGTTCGTGTACATCGCCGAGATCCCTGTGCTCGTCAGCGGCTGGCCCGCCCATTCCATGAACGTCTTGGTCGGGCCCTTGAGCACCTGCCCGCGCACGACGGGGCTGACCGCAACGACCGGGGCAGGGGTGCCTGCGAGCGCCGCGTGGACGTCCGGCAGGGCGAGGATCGGTCCGATCGAGATCACCGGGTTGGACGGACCGATCACGATCGCGCGCGCTGTGGCGATCGCCTCCAAGACCTCCTCGGTGGCGCGTGCATTCCGTGCTCCCCTGAATTGCACGTCCTCGACCGGGCCCTCGGCACCCCCCTTGATCATGAACTCCTGAAACGGCCACCAGCGTCCGTGGGACTGGACGAGGGTGCGAACGGGTTTGTCGCTCATCGGCAGAACCCTCGCGCTCACCCCGAGCGCGTTCGCGATCGCGGCGTGGGCCTCCGTGAGTCGGGCACCGGCCCTCAGAGCGCGGGCGCGCTCCAGCGCGATCGCGAGATCGCGATCCCCGAGGTTGAACCACACCTCGACCCCGAGTCCCCGCAGCCCCTCCATCACGCGGAACGTGTCCCCTGCCAAGCCCCAGCCCCGCTCGTCGACGAGGTCGGCGAGCCAGAACGTGACGAGATCGGGATCCGGGGAGACGTAGCCGCCGTAGATCTCGATGTCATCCGCCGTGTTGGCGATCACGACGAACTGCTCGGACCCGACGACATCGAGCATTCCCCGTGCCAGCTTCGCGCCGCCCGTACCGCCTGCCAGGAGGACGACTCGAGCGCTCGCTCACAGCCCCGTGATCTTGATGCCGGCTCTCGCCTTGTTGCGCACGTTGATCGAGATGATCAGCGGCGTCAGCTGCTCGACGATTCTGGCCATTTCCAGTGGCCCGCAGTCGACGGCCCGCAGGCCGGGGATCAGATCGACGAGCTCGCTGATGATCACCTTGTCCCCGCGGCGGTCGCCGCACACGAGCACGTCCTCGTCGAGCTCGTGGCCGAGGTCGCTCAGCAGCGCCGCACTCACGGTGTGGAACGCCGATACGACACGTACGCCGGCGGGGACCATCTCCTGCGCCTGCTGGGCCGCAGACCCCTGCCAGACCCCAAGCGTCCGTGTTGCCTTGCCGCCGATGGCGGCGGCGAGCGGGACTGTTGCATCGACGAGCAGCTGTCCCTCGCGCAGGACACCGTTCAGGTTCGTGAGGTTTTCGGACTGGTTGCGAAACGGAACGCTCAGGATCACGATCTCGGCGCCTTGAGCTGCCTCGGCGTTCTCGAGCCCGGTGAAGGAGCCGCTCGGAACTTCGTCGTGGGCGCGCGCGGCCGCTTCCCGGGCGCGGCGATCGTCGCGCGAACCGATCACGATCGGAACGCCGGCCTTGCCGAGCCGGAGCGCCAGGCCGAAACCGAGTGCTCCGGTCGCGCCAACGATGCAAACTGGTTCAGGCATGGCGGCGATGTATAGCGATATATTGCGCCCGCGTGCGTGCTCGGAATCGGTTGCTTGTGGTCGCGGCCGTCCTCGCCGTCCTGGCGCCGGCTGCGGGGGCTGCGAAGACCGGTGGGCTCCCCTTGCCGGTACACGCGGCGTCGCTGATCCAGGCCGGCCAGCAGCTCACCTGGAGCGTCCGGCTCGGTCACCCTTTCTCGTCGACTGGGCTGGCGCGCGACCGGCGGTCACTCTGCCTGCTGATCGAGCGCGAGCGGTCGGGCTCGGTCGCGGGAGAGTTGTGCGTGGCCCCTCCCGGCCGCGGAGCGCACCGGCCGTCGCTCGTGTACAGCGCGATTACTAGCCGGGGACCGGGGCCGGGGCGTGTCATTCCGGCCACCATCAGCCGCGCGGGCGCGAGCTCGCTGAGCGCGAGCTTCCTCCCCTCGGCCGTCGGAACCGGCTACCGCCCGATCCGCTGGCAGGTGATCAGCACGCTGCGCCCGCCGGCCTGCGTGCCGGCGGTTGCCAACCGAGTTGGCTGCTACGTGCTGTACCCGACGCGGCCAGCGCTCGCCAAGCTGCACACGCCGCAACTGGTCGGTTGCGTTCCGAGCGGACCGCCGTTCGTCTTCAACGACCCGAGCAACCGTCGGGAGATCGCGCTGACGTTCGATGATGGACCGTGGCCGGATACGCCACAGTTCCTCGACATCCTCGAGCGCAAGCACGTGGTCGCGACGTTCTTCGAGATCGGGGAGCAAATCTCGACCTACGGCGAGGGCGGCGCGGTCGAGCGGCGGATGCTCGCCGACGGCGACATGATCGGCGACCACACTTGGAGTCACCCCGACGTCTCCGGTGGGGGAAAGTTTGCCAGCGACCAGATCTTGGCGGCCGCCGGTGCCATCCGTGGTGCGACACACGGCTTCACCCCTTGCCTGTTCCGAGCGCCCTACGGCGCGGTGAGCGGCGCACTGATCTCCGAGGCGCGCACGCTCGGCTTCACGACGATTCAATGGAACGTCGATCCGCGCGACTGGTCCAGGCCGGGCACGGATGCGATCTACGGCAACGTCGTGGCCAATGCTCACTCCGGCGCGATCGTGATCCAGCACGACGGCGGCGGTGACCGCTCCGAGACGCTCGCCGCGCTGCCGCGTGAGATCGACACGCTGCGCGGCGAGGGCTACCGGTTCGTGACGGTCACGCAGCTGCTGGGTCAGCGGCTGATCTATAAGTAGAGGAGCAATGAGCCAGCTGCCCGCGCGCGTACGTGTCCGCGAGGTCGGGCCCCGCGACGGCTTTCAGAACGAGCCCGAGGTGATCTCGCACCGCCGAGAAGGTGAGGCTGATCGAGCTGCTTGGCCGAACCGGCCTGGAGCGAATCGAGGTCACGAGCTTCGTCCGCCCCGACGTGATCCCGCAGCTCGCCGACGCCGAGCAGGTGCTCGAAGCCGTGAAGCTACCGCCCGAGGTTGCGGTCAGCGTCCTGATCCCGAACGAGCGTGGCCTGGAGCGGGCATTGCCGCATCGGGAGCACTTCAGCGAGATCAACGGATTCCTGTCCGCTTCCGAGACTCACAACCGGAAGAACGTCGGGCGATCAATCGCTGAGTCGATCTCGGGGCTCGAGCGAACGTTCGCACGCGCTCGCGGCGAAGGGCTGCGGTGCGAGGCGGTGATCTCAGTCGCGTTCGGCTGCCCCTACGAGGGTCCCGTCGCGCCGCGGCGAGTGCTCGAGATCGCCGCGCAGCTGGCCGCGGCGGGGGCCGCAGAGGTCGGGTTCGGGGATACGACGGGAATGGCGAATCCGCTTGGCGTTCACGATTTCTTCGCGGCTGCGCAAACGGGGCTGGCGGACGTCGAGCTGACCGCCCATTTCCA
Organism: uncultured Solirubrobacterales bacterium; assembly: GCA_963837385.1. Lineage (GTDB taxonomy): Bacteria > Actinomycetota > Thermoleophilia > Solirubrobacterales > Solirubrobacteraceae > Palsa-465. The sequence goes on along the minus strand of CAWIMZ010000006.1, from coordinate 14,108 downwards.
CAACACGCGCGGACAGGGCCTGGCGAACGTACTGGCGGCGCTCGAAGCCGGGGTCGAGAGCTTCGAGGCCTCATTCGGCGAGCTCGGGGGGTGTCCGGTGCCGGCGGGCGCGACCGGCAACATCGCCACCGAGGACCTGGTCTCGATGCTCCACGAGATGGGGATCGAGACGGGCGTCGACCTGGCTGCGCTGATCGATGCTTCGCGCGCGGCGCAGGGAGTGCTCGGCCGGCCACTGGGAAGTCACCTACTTACGGCTGGCCCCGTTGACTGGCACGCGCGTCAGTAGCCTTGCCCGTTTGACTGCCACGCGCGTCAGTAGCCTTGCCCCCTGACGTCATGACGGAACTCGATCAGGACCTGGAGCTGGAGGACGCCACCGCCCGCGCGCGCGCCGGCGGTCCGGAGCGCCACCGCGAGAAGGCGGCCGGGCAGGGCAAGCTGCCGGTCCGCGAGCGGGTCGCCCGGCTGCTCGATCCGGAGTCGTTCGCGGAGGACGCGCTGCTTGCGGGCTGGGAGCAGCAGGGACTCGGCGCGGAGGGCGTGGTCACCGGCCTCGGCACGATCGGCGGCCGACCCGTGGCGGTGATGGCAAATGATCCGACCGTCAAGGCGGGGTCGTGGGCGCCGAAGACGGTCGAGAAGATCCTTCGGATTCAGGAGCGGGCGCTGTCCCTGCGCGCGCCGATCGTCTACCTCGTCGACTCCGCCGGGGCGCGGATCAACGAGCAGGTCCAGATGTTCCCGGGTCGCCGCCACGCCGGGCGGATCTTCTTCAACCAGGTGAGGCTCTCCGGGGTTGTGCCGCAGGTGTGCGTGCTGTTCGGACCGAGCGCTGCCGGCGGCGCGTACATCCCCGCGTTCTGCGACATCGTGATCATGCGCGAAGGGACCGCCTCGATGTACCTCGGCTCGCCGCGGATGGCGGAGATGGTGATCGGCGAGAAGGTCACACTCGAGGAGATGGGCGGCGCACGCATGCACACCTCGAAGAGCGGTTGCGGGCATGCGCTGGTCGGCAGTGACGAGGAGGGGATCGAGTTCGCCCGGCGGTACCTCGGCTACTTCCCCGCCTCGTTCACCGACGAGCCTCCCGGGGCAGCGCCGTCGGCGCCGGCTTCAGACCGGCCGATCGGCTCGCTGATTCCGGCCGACGAGAACAAGCCGTTCGACATCCGCGAGCTGCTCGATTCGCTCCTCGATGCCGAGTCATTCATGGAGATCCACGCCCGGTGGGCTCGCGAGGTGATCGTCGGGTATGGGCGCCTCGACGGTCGCGTGATCGGCGTGCTCGCCAACCAGCCGAAGGTCAAAGGCGGCGTGCTGTTCGTCGACTCCTCGGACAAATGCGCGCGCTTCATCTGGACTTGCAATGCGTTCAACATCCCGCTGCTGTTCCTCGCCGACGTCCCCGGATTCATGATCGGCACCCAGGTCGAGCGCGAGGGGATCATTCGCCACGGCGCGAAGATGATCAGCGCAGTCTCCGAAGCGAATGTGCCGAAGATCTCGGTGATCGTCCGTAAGGCATACGGCGCAGGTCTGTACGCGATGGCGGGACCGGCGTTCGATCCGGACTGCTGCCTCGCGCTGCCGACCGCCTCGATCGCGGTGATGGGCCCGCAGGCGGCGATCAACGCCGTCTACTACAACCAGCTGCAGGCGATCTCCGATGACGCCGAGCGGGCCGCGCGGACCGAGGAGCTGCGCCGGGAATATTCGCAGGACATCGACATCCTCCACCTCGCCTCCGAGCTGATCGTCGACGCCGTGATCCAGCCGGAGGACTTGCGCGCGGAGCTGAGCCGGCGGTTCGCGCTGGCCGCCGGCAAGCACCGCGAGTGGCCCGCGAAGCGCAATCCGATCACGCCGGTGTGACCTGCGGCGCCGGCTCGGTGACCCGTCCCACGTAGGCGTCGATCGCCTCGACCAGGATCAGCGCCAGCTCGCACCGTGCTGTCAAGGGCTCGCGGATCGATCGTACTCGGGAAGGTCGGACGGCAGGTGCGAGCGCGGAGCGAGGCCGCGCTCGTCGAGGCAGCCGATCGTCGTTCCCGGGATACGCTTTCGATCTCGCCGGGAGCGCGGGCGTCGCGCCGCGGCCGCGATGCGCCTCGAGTCCGAGCGCAGGCTCGCCCGAGGCGATCTCCCGGCAGATCGAGCGGACGGGCCCGGGGCATCGTCTCGGCACGAGCGGGCCGTCGCTGATCCACCAGCGTGGCTGGCCGGCTCCGCAGGCGCGATCCCGAGGACGACCGTATTGCTCGCGCCGCGTGTCTTTCGACGGGCGTGCAGGTATCGGCGCAGGCCGGTCATCGTCTGGTCGCTGGCGCCTTGCAGGAGCAACTCGGGCGTCAGGTTGCGAGGTGGTCGGGCTTGGAGGGCGCGAGCCACCGCGATCCCCGCCGCGACGCCGCTCGCATTGTCCCCGGCACCGGGACCGAACTCGGCGCTCGCCAGCTCGAGCAACGTCGCGAGCACCGGCAGCAGTGCGACCGTTGTCACGAGCTGCGCCACCTCGACGGCCGTGCCGCGATCGCCCTCACGCCGCAAGATTGACGTCGCGAGCAGCCATACGAAGGCGATCGCGAGCCACCCGATCCAGCCCGGCCCGAGTCCGCCGGTGACCCGTCGCGAGTGTCGCGGCGGCGGAGCGGGGCGCGCCTCGATATACCACTCCGGTCCGGCCGGCGTCATAGTTGGCCGTGATCACGAGGCGCAGGCCATCGGGATCCTCGTCGCCGCGCAGCGCCGCGATCACGTTCTGGCTGGCGCGCTTCGGGAGTCAGCCGGCGACCGAGCGAAAGCCCGAGCACCTCGTCGGCGAGCGCGGACAGCAGCGCGAGCAGGATCAGCGCGCCGCCGAGCGACGGCGCGCTCACGGACACGAGACTTCCGGTGAGCGCGAGCGCGACGTGCCAGGCATGTGCCAGCGCCCAGTTCGGCCGGCACCAGAATGGCTCGAGCCGCGCCGGATACTCGGGGTCGGCCAGCTCGCGGGCGAGCCAGGTCGCTGCTCGACGCTCGGCGTCGCTGCCCGCGCCGCGCCGTTGGAAGCCGGTGAGTCCGGCGACTGTGTCAGCTGTCTCGGCGCGTGCGCATCGCGGGCTGATGATTCCAGGGAGGGCGCACGCAGGCGTTGGTTCAGGGATTTCCCGCGAGGCTCCGGGCATCGGGTGGGCGCATCCGGTACAACCGGGTCGTGGCCGAGACCGAACAGCGCACTCTGCTCGCCGTCGCCCAAGAGGCCGCCGAGGCGGCCGCGACTGAGCTTCGGGCTCGGTTCGGGCAGATCGCCGCCGGCGTGCACGCGAAGAGCACCCCGACCGATCTCGTGTCCGACGCAGACCTCGCCGCTGAAGCCGCGATTCGCCGGGTCCTTGCCGAGCGCCGGCCGAGCGACGCGATCGTCGGGGAGGAAGGGGGAGCCAGCGGCGACGGAGAGATCCGGTGGGTCGTCGACCCGCTCGACGGAACGATCAACTTCCTGTTTGGAGTCCCCCAGTTTGGGGTCAGCGTCGCTTGCGAGGACGCCTCAGGCACGCTCGCGGGAGTAGTGCTCGACCCGATTCGCAACGAGTGCTTCGCCGCCACCGGCAGTGGAGATCCGACGCTGAACGGTCAGCCGATCAGCCTGCCGCATCGGGATGGGGGACTCGCGACGGCGATGGTCGCCACCGGGTTCGGCTACGACGCGGCGCTGCGCGCTCGGCAGGCCGAGGTCCTCGCGCGAGTGCTCCCGCGCGTGCGCGACATTCGGCGAGCCGGGGCAGCGGCGATCGACCTGGTCTGGTGCGCGGTCGGACGCTACGACGCCTTCTACGAGCGCGGCCTGCACAGCTGGGACATGGCAGCCGGTGCACTGATCGCTTCGCGGGCCGGACTCGAAGTCCGGCAGCTGGTTGCGACCGATGACCTGCCCGATGGCGTCTTGGCGGCGCGGCCGGTCTTGATCGAGGAGCTGCTGGCGTTGAGTTTGTGAGGGGCGGGGCGACTCGACGCCTCGCCCGCCGGACAGTCCTGTTCCGGCGGAAACTAAACTGACCGGCACGCGGCGGTGGTGGAATCGGTAGACACGATGCCCTCAAAAGGCATTGTCCGAATGGACGTGTGGGTTCGAGTCCCACCCGCCGCACCTCTGTCGCCTTGGTCGCGCCAGGACGTCCTGAACGACCGCTTCGGCTAAGTGCTGCGCGCCGTAAGTTCAGCCCCACCGAGAAATGATCCTGGCGGATGACCGGCGAGGACGCAGGAGGCGACGCGCAGCGACGCTGCGCGAACCGGCGAGGACGAAGTCAGGCGCCGCCAGGGACGGTTCGAATGGGACGGAACTTACGGTGGGTAGCACTAAGCCGCGGCCGGCGCGGGGGGCTGCGGCCCGGCTGCCCGGCCGCGACGGCGCTTGGCCTCCTCGATCGGCACCTCGAGCTCGACGTTCCAGCCCTGCGCGAAGCCCTGCATGGCGAAGAAGATCAGCAGCACCTGAACCGGGACGATCAGCACGGTGATCAGGCCGAGCGTGCCCGCGCCGAGTCCGCTCCCGCCAAAGATGCTCTGCGGGTGGGCGAACCCGTAATGGTTGCGATCAAACCAGCTCGTGCCCGGAGTGCCCGTGGCGGCGATCACCGCGATGATCAGCAGCAGGATCGCGAGCGCTGCGGCGATCGGCAGCAGACCCCGGACCCACCGGGCCACGTAGACCGCGATCGCCAGGTAGAGAAGGCACCAGGCGAAGTTCAGCGGCTTCAGGCCCTCGAGCTTGCTCCAGCCGCCCAGCGTCACAATCAGGATCAGCGCGACGGAGACCAGCAGGATCAGCACCACGGTCGCTCTGGTCGCCTTGCACACCGTCTTGTCGCGGTTGGGGTGGATGACGGTGTAGCCGGTAGGAATGCGCCGCGCCTCTCGCATCCGCGCGGACCATACCTATTGAGATCGAGGTCGTGTCGCGGTTTCGGGCCGGGGAGGGCGGTTTCGGGCCGGGGAGGGCGGTTTCGGGCCGGGGAGGGCGGTTTCGGGCCGGGGAGGGCGGTTTCGGGCCGGGGAGGGCGGTTTCGGGCCGGGGAGGGCGGTTTCGGGCCGGGGAGGGCGGGCTCCTCCTAGAATCGGCTGCCCACACGCGGGCGTGGCGAAATTGGCAGACGCGCCGGTTTTAGGTGCCGGTGGGCTAACACCCTTGGGGGTTCGAGTCCCTCCGCCCGCATGAGGATCGATGGCGGGGGGCGGCTGGGGAGTCAATGGCGCGGGGCGCCCCGAAGCTGGTGGTCATGCAGGACAACGTCCGGAGCCTGTGGCACAGGGGAGACAGGACTCGAACCTGCAACCACCGGTTTTGGAGACCGGCACTCTACCAATTGAGTTACTCCCCTATTGAGTGCTGGAGTCTAAACGCCGTGGACCCTCAATCGTGGTCAAGGTGACCGCACCAGCCGTCTGAACGATCAAAGGCATACGATCAAGCCCGATGAAGTCTCACACCGTTTACCGCACCTTCGACACCGATCGCAGGCGCGAATTCGTGCGCATCACCGAGGAGGTCGAAGAGGCGGTCCGGGAAGCGGGAATCAGCGAAGGAATGGCGCTGGTCGCAGCGATGCACATCACCGCCGCCGTCTGGATCAACGACGATGAACCGGGGCTCCAGGCCGATACGCTCGAGTGGCTCGACAAGCTGGCTCCGCCCAGTTGGAAGGAGCCCGATGGGGAGGTCGCGAGTGCGTTGGCGCCGAATCCCGGTGACTACCGGCACCACCGGGGCGGGGAGGACAACGGCGACGCGCATTTGAAGAACCTGCTCGTCCACCATCAGGTGATCGTGCCGGTCACGGACGGCGAGCTCGACCTGGGACCCTGGCAGCAGGTGTTCTACTGCGAATTCGACGGCCGGCGGCCGAAGCGGCTCGTGATCAAGGTGATCGGGCAGTAGCGCTGGAGCCCTCGCGCGTGTTTGCGCCTGGGCCATGATTACTTTCTGCTCAATAACGCCGGCGGCCAGTACTTCGTACCCGCCGAGAAGATCATGATGAAGGGCTGGCAGGCGGTTCTGCGGCTCAACGTCGGCGGGACGCTCTCCATGTACGAGGCGACCTACGAGCTCGCGATGTGCCCCGCGGGCGGAGGACGATCGTCAACATGACCGTCTCTCCGCATCATGGAATGCCGGTGATGGCCCACACCGGCGCCGCCCGGCTCGGGGAGGTGGACGAGTACGCCTGGCTGGTCGCGCTGCTTGCGTCACCCCTCGGTCGAGCGTTCTCGGGCTCGGTGGTGACGATCGACGGCGGCTCGACAACTGGACCGGCCCTTGGCCACCACCGGATCTGGCTCCGGAGGGCGACGTACCAACGGAGGCACGCCGCGCGTCAGGTGGTTGAGAAGCGGCGGACGGGAATCGAACCCGCATCATCGGCTTGGAAGGCCGAAGCTCTACCATTGAGCTACCACCGCGCGTACAGAGTCGCCGCGCTCCGCGGTGCGGCGACGATCACAGTTTGCACAAACCACCTCGCACTCTGTCATCTCGCCGAGAACGGTGCCGCGGTGCCGGTCGCAAGACGGGAGCGGTCCGGGCGCAGGGCTTCATGCTCACACCGAAGCTGCCGCCGCATCAGCGACGAACCGACACAGACACCCAGGCCCTAGCGAGCTTGGCCCGCGCAGCGTGGCGCCGAGCGCGTCCGGGGGCACAAGAACCTTGCGATTGTGCCGGATCCGAGCTGCGAGAGCCTGATCGGCGAGCAAATTTCCTACGCCCGAGATCTACGTCGGTGAGCAGGCGGGCCTTGAGCGGCGTGTGACCGGCCCCGACGAGACGCCGGAACTGCTCGCGTCCGACGTTCGCCGCATCCGGGCCGACGTGCTTGAAGTCCGGGCGCTCGTCAATTCATGGCCGACGAGCGCGTCGGCAATCTCGCCGGGCGTGTGCGGCCGGCAGACGTACGTGTCCCTGTCGTCCACTCGGGTGATCCGCCGTCCGAGGGCGGCTTCCAGGGTCTGACGGACTCGCTCCGCTTCAGGTAGTTCCGGCACGAGTTCAGCCTAGAACGACAGCGCTGGCTGAGACGAACTTGCGGGGTTTCCGGCAAAAGGACCGTGGGTCGTCCCGATGCCGCGACGGCCCGAGCAGGGGATCTTAAGGGGAGCTCTCCGGACGACGGGAGACTACAAGTATGAGTGCCGAGCATTGTCAACGCCCACACCCGAGCTTGCTGGTCGGCTCAGCCGTGGTCCGTCCGCTTGCCGACGCCGGCGTGCCGGCATCTATCTCGCTCGGGGGAGCTGTGGGCGGGGTCTACCCGTGTGGCCCTGGCCGGCCGGCCGCTGACACGGACGCGGCTGGTCCCAAGTTTGCATACTGATCCGAGGAGGTTCCAATGGTTAACCAGATCACCGACCGTATCCCGCAGATGCCCTCGCCTTGGCCGGCGCGTACCGGCGTCAGCCGCACTGAGCTGAATCCCGTCTCGTTCCTGCACCGCAGCGTGGCGATTCATCCCGACCGCGTCGCGGTCGTGCACGGCGAGCGCCGCTACACCTACGCGGAGCTGAGCGAGCGCGTCAACCGCCTAGCTTCCGCGCTACGCGCGCACGGGCTGGAGCCCCACGACCGCGTTGCGGCGGTGTGTCCCAACATCCCGGCCCTGCTGGAGCTGCACTACGGCGTGCCGGCGGCGGGTGGCGTCCTCGTCGCGATCAACACCCGGCTGAGCTCCACCGAGGTCGGCTACATCCTCGAGCACTCAGGCGCCCGTGTTCTGTTCCTGGACGCGGAGTTCGAGTCGCTGGTCCCGGAGCCGGTTGCGGGAGTCGAGATCATTCGAGTGGACGACGACGGCCAGAACACGGACCCGTACGAGCAGTTGCTCGCCGGGGGCGATCCAGCTGGCGTGCAGTCGCCTCTGCTGGACGAGGAGGAGCCGATCGCGATCGACTACACCTCCGGCACGACCGGCCGGCCAAAGGGGGTCGTGTATACGTTCCGCGGCGCCTACGTGAACGCGCTGGGCGAGGTCATCGAGGCGGAGCTTGGGCACCACCCGGTCTACCTGTGGACGCTGCCGATGTTCCACTGCAACGGCTGGTGCTTCACGTGGGCCGTGACTGCGGCGGGCGGGACGCACGTCTGCCTGCGACAGGTGGATCCGGAGCTGAGCTGGCGAATGTTCAAGAACGAGGGCGTTACGCACTACAACGGCTCACCGACGGTGCAGACCGCGCTCGTCAACCATCCCGACGCGGCTCGGCTCGAGCGGCAGGTCACGTCCTTGGTCGCGGGCGCAGCGCCCTCGCCCACGCTTTTGGCGCGATTGGAGGAGCTCAACATCCGGGCGGTGCACGTCTACGGCCTGACGGAGACCTACGGCCCGCAAACGGTCTGCGTGTGGCACGAGAGCTGGAACGAGTTGCCGGCCGACGAGCGCGCCCGGCTGGCGGCCCGCCAGGGATGGCACTACACGACCGCCGACGCGGTCCGCGTCGTCGATGACGAGATGCGTGACGTGCCGCGCGACGCCACCACGATGGGGGAGGTCGCGATGCGCGGCAACAACGTGATGGCGGGCTACTTCGCGGACGAGGAGGCCACGCAGGATGCCTTCCGAGGCGGCTGGTTTCACTCCGGTGATCTCGCCGTCTGGCATCCCGACGGGGCAATCGAACTGCGCGACCGCGGGAAGGACGTGATCATCTCCGGAGGCGAGAACATCTCCTCGATCGAGGTCGAGCAGGCGATCTGCGCACATCCCGCCGTGCTCGAATGCGCCGTCGTGGCGATCCCGCACGAGCTATGGGGCGAGCGTCCCAAGGCATTCGTAACCCTCAAGGACGGCGCCACGGCGAGCCAGGACGAGATCGTCGCCTTCTGCCGTCAGCGGCTTGCGCACTTCAAGTGCCCCGACGCGATCACCTTCGCGCCGCTGCCCAAGACCTCCACCGGCAAGGTACAGAAATTCGCCCTGCGCGAGCCCGAGTGGGCGGGCCACGACCGCCGCATCAACTAGCCGTCCAAACACGCTCCCGCGATCGAGGCGGACGCAGAGACGCTCGCCCGGTCGCGGATGCTGTTTGCGCTGAGGGCGAGACGATCGACGATGAGCCGCTCCCAGTGAGGCGAGACATGGTCGTCGCGGCAATGCTCGCCGCCGAGCTGCTTCCTTCCTCCGGGGGCGGCAGCGGCCAAACCCAACGACAGGTCGCACGTGATGCATCATGACCCCAGTGAGGACAGACCTCCTGTTCATGCCCGAGTACACCGCCGACCCGAGTTGGGACGCCGCAGCCGAGCTTGGTCAGACGATCAAGCACGACGGGCGCGCGCTCTGCCGGCAGCTACGCGAGGGGTCGGCGAGGGATGCCGCGTCGGCTCGGTTGACAGGCAGAGCTCGGCCTGGCTTTACCTGGCCTTGCCGCATACGTAAGATCAAGGCTTGCTCGAGCTTTGATTCGGGCTTGGGAGCGTGATCGTGGAGGTTCGGATTCGTCTTGGTAGCGGTATGGCTCGGTTGGCGCCGGCTCCTGTGTTCAGGCTCGAGCTCCCCGACGGGGCGAAAGTTGAGGAGCTGTACGACCGGCTCGCCACGAGCCACCCCGAGCTCGCGCCCGCGCTTGGCTCCGCCTTGCCGCTGGTGCGAGGTGTGCATGTCGAGCGGGGGCGGGCGCTCGCGCACGGCGACGAGGTTGCCCTCTTGACTCCTGTTTCCGGGGGCTAACTCGGCGCTCCATCCCAGTCCCTCGATCCCGAAGGAGCAAGTCATGGCAATCGATGCAGCCGAAGTCGCCGCCAAGGACGTCCATCAGACCGTGTTCGTTGACACGTTCACGAATGGCCTATTGGGGCCCGAGGTTCCGATGCTCGGTCCGGTCGCGAACGGCGGCCATATCGTCTGGAACTCGACGCCCGGCTGCTGGGGGCCGATGATCACACCCGCGATCCGCGGCGGCCAGCGAGGTCAGCCAGCCGGTTGCCGTCGCGGATGCAGAGGTTGGGGACGCGATCGCGATTCGGATCAAGGACATCGAGGTGACGTCGCTGGCAACGGCATCGGGCAATGACCAGCCGATGGAGGGGCGCTTCAACGGCGACCCCTATTGCGCGCCCGTCTGTCCGGGGTGCGGGACCGAGTGGCCGGAGACGCGGGTCGAAGGAATCGGACAGGAGGCGATCCGGTGCGCGAACTGCGGCGCGGACGCTACCCCATTCATATTCACGAACGGCTACACGATCGCGTTTGACGAACTGCGAACGGTGGGGCTGACCGTCCCCAAGGACGTAGCGGAGTCGTTCGCTCGGGAGGCGGCGCGCTTCGCAGCGCTTCCCGATCACTCCGGACAGAACCCGGTTCTGACGTTCGCGCCGCATGACTTCGTCGCTCTGGCGACACGGCTGCGACCCTTCATGGGCCAGCTCGGAACCTCTCCGTCGGGGGCGATCCCGGACTCGCACAATGCCGGCGACTTCGGGTCCTTCCTGATCGGCGCGCCGCACCGTTACGCGCTGAGCGCGCAGGAGCTCCAGCACCACAAGACCGATGGTCATATGGACGTGGACGCGGTTCGCGCGGGTGCCATCCTGATCTGCCCGGTCAAGCTTGACGGAGGCGGGGTGTACCTCGGCGACATGCATGCGCTGCAGGGAGACGGCGAAATCGCGGGGCACACCTGCGACGTGTCGGGCACCGTGACCTTACAGGTGCAGGTGCTCAAGCGGCTCGGGATCGACGGCCCGGTGCTGTTCCCGGTGGAGGAAGATCTGCCGTTCCTGGCCAAGCCGCTATCCCGCGAGGAGCGGCTGCGGGCGCTCGCGGTGGGGCGCCGCCACGGCGTCAGCGAGCTCGAAGAGTCGCTGCCGATCTCGGTGATCGGGACCGGTCCCGACCTCAATAGCGCCACCGACAGCGGCCTCGCGCGAGCGGCCGAGCTGCTGGACCTGTCGGTGCCGGAGATCAAGAACCGAGCCACGATTGCGGGGGCGATCGAGATCGGCCGGCACCCCGGTGTGATTCAAGTGACCTTCCGCGCGCCGGTTGAGCGACTCGAGGCTTGCGGGCTCTTGGGCTACGCAATCGAGCAGTACCGCGAACCGTGAACGACCAGTGGCGCTCCGCGATCCTGCGCGGAACGATGACGGCTGCGCGTCGCGCGGGCAGCGCAAGCTGGCCGAACCGATCCGCGACCGGGGGCGTGCAAGACTGCGGGCATGTCTGGATCGGAAGGGCACAGTCGGGTGGTCGTCGTCGGCGGCGGCTTCGGCGGTCTGCAGGCCGTCAGGCGCTCGCCCGTGCAGATGCCGAGGTGACGCTGATCGATCGCAACAACTACCACCTGTTTCAGCCGCTCAGCTACCAGGTGGCAACGGGTCGCTGTCGCCGGGCGAAATCGCGGTTCCGCTGCGGCGGATCCTGCGCCGCCAGGCCAACGTGCGCGTGCTGATGGGCAAGGTGACGGGCTTCGACCTGCAGCGGCACGAGCTCGCGTTCGAGCCCGCAATCGGAGCAGGCCTCCGGTCGCTGCCCTACGACATGCTGGTCGTAGCGGGAGGCTCGAACTACGCCTACTTCGGCCATGACGACTGGCGCGCGCTGGCGCTCGAGGTCAAGTCGCTGGACAGCGCGCTCCGCGTCCGCGGGCGGATCCTGCAGGCGTTCGAGGCGGCCGAGCTCGAGGACGATCCCGACGTGCGGCGAGGTGGCTGACGTTCGTGGTCGTCGGCGCCGGGCCGACCGGCGTCGAGATGGCAGGCCAGATCGCCGAGCTGGCGCGCGACACGCTGCCGCGCGAGTTCCGCCGCACGACGCGCGCGCCGGGCGGGTGCTGCTCGTCGAGCTGGCCGACCGCGTGCTCACCTCATTTCCGCCGTCGCTCTCGCGCCGCGCCGCGTCGCTCGAACAGCTCGGGGTCGAGGTCCTGCTCGGCCACACCGTGGTCGACGTGCAAACCGACGGCGTCGAGCTTAGGCCGGCGACGGCGCAGGCGCGTTCCCGACGCAGGACCGTGGTGTGGGCGGCGGGCGTCAAGGCGTCGCCGCTTGCGCGGGCGCTGGCCGAGGCCGACGGCACGGAGGTTGATCGGCCGGGCCGTGTGACGGTCGAGCCCGACCTCTCGTTGCCCGGCCATCACGAGGTGTTCGCGATCGGCGACATGGTGCGCGTGCGTGACCCGGACACCGGAGAGCCGCGGGTGTTCCCAGGCCTGGCGCCGGTTGCGATGCAGCAGGGCCGCTACGTCGGGCGGCTGATCGCCGCGCGTCTCGCGCGGCCGGAACTCGACCCCCGTTTCGCTACCGGGACAAGGGCAGGCTCGCAACGATCGGGCGGGCGCGAGCGGTTGCCGACATCTACGGTCTGCGCCTGTGGGGCGTCCCGGCATGGCTGACCTGGCTGCTGGTACACCTCTTCTACCTGATCGGGTTCGAAAACCGGGTTCTGATCGTGCTGCGCTGGACCTACAGCTTCTTCACGCGTGGGCGTGGTACGCGCCTGATCACCGAGGCGGCAGGCGACGCGGCCGTTGCGGCAGCCGCCCGTAGCGGACGCCAGGCCGCTGTCCGCGGGCAGCATTCGCTCAGCTGAAAACAGCGGTCGGCAGGTTGACGACATGAGCGCCCGACCCGGCCCGGCGTGACGCACAAGTGCGCATCCGCTAGCGTTAGCCCCGATTCAGAGCCCATCATCCCGGAGAAGCCACGGCAAAAGTCCCGTTCGGGCTAGGCCGACCTGGCCTGCGCAAACGAACCTGCACGGCAGCTTCCACGCGATCTAATCTGCGCTGTTCCCGGCGGTTGTTGCGCGGTCTTCAGAATCGAGCTGGGCTCGGTAAATGCCGCCGGTGGGAATACCACGTGCGCCTGGGAGCCAGCCTCACAGGATGCGCTCGCCGCCGCCCGTAGCCTCGCTCTTTTGAACGACTGGGAGGAGGCATTTGACATCCGTGCGGACATCAGGCCGGGAGCGTCGTTGCCCGACTGTGAGTTGCCCCACCACACCGGTCGACCGCGCCGCTTTTGCGCAACCGCTGCGAACACGTCGGCCGACGCGGCCTCGCCGGCCACGAGCGCGGCGACCTTCCGAAGCGCTGCCTCTGTCGGCGAGCCTGGCTTCACGGTCCCACAGACCCTGCTCGGCCTGGAGGCGTTCCTCGATGCAGTGAACGCCACCACGGCGCCACGGCCCTCGGGCCGGGACGGCTTGCGCCGTCACCCTTGAGGGTTGAGAGTTTAATGTGTCGGACTAACGCCGGTGAGGCTTGGTGCCTGTGAGCCGTGCGACAGCGTGGCGCTGGGGCCTGTGGAACCGTTGATTGCTGCCATGAGCGCGAAGGCCGGTGGTTCATCGTCACCCATTCTGCAGTCGCCGACCCAGGCTTCGTCTCGGCCAGGACCATGACCATCGGACCCTCGTGCTGGTCTCCGACAAGCCGGCGCGGGCAATCTGTGGTTGGGACGCCGCTCCCGACCCGATATCAGCGCGCATCGCTATGCCTCGTCACAGTCGGTGGTCAAGCGAGGCTGCGCGACTCGGCAAGTCCCCTGAGGTTGGCTCACGCAAAGCCGGTGGGGTAATCCCTACATGGGGATCGAGGCGGTCCGGATTCGTTCTGGTGCCCGCGCAATAGGAGTCGGGACTGGGGCGGATTAGGGTCAGCCGCAGTCAAGTTGAATCAACTGAAAGGCCGCCATGACCACCCCGACCGTCACCGAACTCCCCCTCCGAAGCGAGTCGTCGCCGTCGTCGGATTCCTTTTTCGACTTGCGCTGAAAAGCGCCGCCGCCACGCGCGTGATCAGACAGCTTGACCGTCGCCGGAGCGACGGAATCGACGTTCGACTGCTCTGGAACGAGACCGACGACCTGGTCGTGGTCGCCGTCTTCGACGCCAAGACCGGCGACGCATTCGAACTTCAGGCCGCACCGCACCAGGCCCGGGACGTCTTCCACCACCCCTACGCGTACGCCGCATCAACAGGCCGCGCGCACAAGGACAGGCTCGTCATTTGACCGAGTTGAAACCTCGGTGGGCCGGCTTCGACGTCTCGTGCGGAGCCTCGCGACCACGCTCGCGTCCTCATCGTGATTCTCAACGTCGCATTCATCTAGGAGACCATCGTGAAGAACC
>CAWIMZ010000005.1:0-28449 GCA_963837385.1 uncultured Solirubrobacterales bacterium | reverse complement strand
CAGGCCTCCGCGTCACAGATCCGCGCACGCGGCACGGACGCAGGTCCAGTCTCGCTCGCCGTCGGGCCTCCGGGTGAACCTGTCCACAGACCGGCCGATGCCGATCAGGGACGACCTTCCGACGCACCAGCGGACACCAGCCAGACAGCCGCGTCGAGCGAATGCTCAACAGTCAGCGAGGAGTGGCAGAGCGCTGGCGACCGATGACACTTCGCAGGATGGCGTTGAGCCATCGGGGTCGACGGGGCGCATCAGGAGCACGTTGTCGGGGTGGCGGGACCTTGGGCGGCTTGCCTACCGCGACCCCGAGCACGTCGCCGATCGGATGGCATTTCACCAAACGCAGCGCTTCGGCGAGCCCTCGTTGGAGTGGGCACAGCGTGTCCGCGAGGAGCGTCCGGGCGTTCCGCGCGCGGTGATCGCCGAGGAGCTGCGTACCCGCAGCGCCCGTGCCGCGGCGGTTGAGGGGGGGATTTCCGGGACGCCGTTTCTGATCGCGCTGGTCCCCGGTTACGTTGCGTATCTCAGGCAGGAGGCGCGCATGCTGCTGCGCACCGCGGCGCTGTATGGACGCGACCCGCGTGTACTCGAGACCACCGCGGAGATGCTGGCGCTGCGCGGCGTACACCCGACGGTCGACGCGGCCCGTTCGGCCCTGCTCGCGGTGCAAGACGTCCCGCTGCCCGAGAAGCCGACCACGCGCCGCCCGCTGAGCACTTGGGTGCGCAGCGTCAACGAGCTGCTGATCTTCGGCGGGTTCCTCTCCGCGCCCTCCGATCAGAGCAAGGAGGCGTCCCATCCGCGGCTGAAGACCGCCCTCGGCTTCCTGTTCGGGCTGACGATCTGGATCATCACCTGGGTGCTCCCGCTCAGCTTCATGATCGCGATGGCCTGGGGCTGCGACACCAGCGCGCGAGCGCTCGGACGCCGAGCGCTGATCTTCTACGACAGCGAGCCCGACACCGCGAAAGCGGCGATCGCCGCCGCCAAACAGCGCAAGGACCCCGGACACAACAAGCGCCAGATCGTGCACGCCACGCTACTCATCCTCTCCATCGCGATTCCGATCGGCTTCATCGCCGACGTCGACCGCGTGCGCCAGAGCACGGGCATCACCTGGTTCACCGCCCTCGGCTCCCTGGTCGCGCTCTCACTCGTGATCGCCGTCGCCGTCGCCGGCGCCCGCCGCTAACCGGCCGCGCGCCCCGCGCACCAGGCGCCCCACGCGTCAAAAGGCGCGGGGATGTCGACGAGGCCACGCGGCGCTGGTCGTGATCGCCAAGTCGCAGACAAGATGGCGTAACTCACGGTCCGAATGGCTACCCCTCCTCCGTCGTCGAGGGCGAGAACGACCACTTCGAGTGCGTGTTTGTTGGTGGACCGACCCGAGGAAGAACTCCGCCACGGCGGCGCGCGGGATCGCGCCGGCGAGGCTGTTTTCGGCCGCCGGATCGACACCGCCAAATGCGAATCCCCCGGGCGATGCGGCTCACCGCTTCGTCAGTTCCAGCAGTAGCGCCTCGACGCGCTCAAGCCGGGCGGCCATCTGTTCGAGCCGGGGGTCGATCGGTGCTTCGGTGACCGTCTCCCCGGCCTGCTCTCGAGACTCCTGCTGCCGCTGCGCGCGCGTCCTGGATGCTCGAGTACTCACGATGGGTCGATCGCCCTGATCGCGACCCTGCCGCCGACCACGGCGATGAGAGTCGCTGTCACGATCACGCTCACGACGTTTGCGCACCGAAACCGGCCAGCGCAGGAACCGGTTCAGACAGCGCTTGATCGGACTCACCCGTCGCAGGCGACACGTCACGCGCCCCAGCCGGTAAAGCGACTAGAGCAGTGGCCGCCCCGAAGCTCGCGGCGCTGAACGCGTGGGAATTCTGTGATCGTCAAAAGCCCAGTCCCGCGGGAGGACCAACTTGCGGGTACAGGCGCGATCACCCCACGCTCATTGAGATCGCTGCCGTGTGGTCGTCGCAGTTATCGCAATGGGACGACGAGCGGCGTGTTGTCGTCAACGACCGCACGGGCAGCTGCAACGACGGCGGTCTAATTGTTGCCGGCGGGAGCCGGGGGATATCCGTCGAACTCCGCACCGGGTTCGATGTTCGGGTATCGGGCGATGCTGTTGAGGTACTCGGCCACGGGCCGAAGTGCGACCCCGAACATCCAGCCCATGTCGAGCTTGGTGTTGAACAGGTTGTACTGCTCTCCTGGGTCGCTGCCGAGGTCGAAGAACATGGGGAACTGCGGCTCCACGATCGGCTCGGAGATGCCCTCGCAGTACCGCAGCACCGCCTTGACTTGGCGCCACTTCGAGGACATGAGCAACCCATCGGGGCCGAAGAACAGGATCGCCTCCCGACCGGTCTTCTCGCTCTCGCCGAGCAGGAACTTTGACGCGTCGACGCCGTCCATCGGGCGGTCGGTGGGGACCTTGTCCGATGCCCCGGCCAGCGCCGCGAACGTCTGGTACCAGTCGTGGGCCGAGAGCATCTCCTCGGTGACCACCCCAGCCGGCACCTTCCCCGCCCAGCGGACCATCGCCGCAACCCGCATCGACCCCTCCCACGGCGGGGTCATGAACCCGCCGCGGAACGGGCCGCTCGAACCTCCGGGGGGGTGAACGTCGATCATGCCTGGCCCGTTGTCGCTGGAGAAGACGATGATCGTGTTGTCAGCGATCCCGGCCTCGTGAACGCAGTCCACGATCTGCCCGACTCGATGGTCCATCTCGGCGATGATGTCCGCGTACATCCCCAGGCGCGAGGGATCGGTCTGGTCGAACTCGGGGTGCACCGCCTCCGGCGGGTGCATGTGCGAGAGGGCGACGTAGGTGAAGAACGGCTTGTCGCCGGCGGCGGCCCGCTTGATGTAGTCGCTCGCCTTCCCGACGATGAGCTCGTCCAGCAGCGGCCGGACCTCGAGGTTCAGCTCGCGGACCGCGGTGGACTTGCTGCCTTTCTTGCCCTCCCAGATCTGCGGCGCTTCGACCCCCAAGGTCTTCGCGAGCGCGTCGAACGCCGCGTACGAGGTCCATCCGGCCTCATCGACACTGTTCTTGTAGCCCCACCACTCGTCGAAGCCCTGATCATTGGGCAGCCGCCCCTCGACGTCGCCGCAGTGCCACTTGCCCCACAGCGACGTCGCGTAGCCCGCGTCGGATAGCAGCTCGGCGATCGTGTACTCCCACGGCACAAGCCCGGCCTCGCCCTGGCCAGGGAACACCACCTTGTACGTGCCCGACCGCACCGACTGGCGGCCCGTCAGAAGCGCCGACCGCGTCGGCGTGCACTGGGCCTCGACGGTGTAGTTGTTGAACCGGATTCCCTCGCTCGCTAGCGCGTCGATGCGAGGCGTCGGGGTGTCGCCGCCGTAGCACGAAAAGTCACCCCAGCCGGTGTTGTCGCACAGGACGAAGACGATGTTCGGCTGCTTGTCGGGCATGGCAACAACCCTTCGTTGGGCACCGACTCTCCGGTGCTTTGTCCGCCAGCTTGATTTAAGAGCCGTCGTCGTGATCCCGCATCAACCGCTTTGGTTGAAATGCGCTTGGTTGAAGTGTGCTCTCGCCCGGACCAGCTACGGCTCGGACGAGGCTCAGAAGCCGACATCGCATTCGGAATCAGCGCGTAGCACGACCGACAGGAGGACCCGGCTTTGAATCGCGGTCAGCCGTCCTCGTCGGCTGGTTTATCACGGACGCTTCGCGCGTTCGGCGGGTCGCCGCTCTGGCCGAAGCTAACCGCGATGTGCTGGCGGGGATCGATTTGTGCGGCGCGTGCCGAGTCTCGCAACGCCTGCTTGTCCGCCTCCAGCAACTCGCCGGTGAGCGATCGCGGCCAGCGCCTCCGTGCGAGTACGACGTTGAGCTCGGCCGCGATCAGGATCAGCTCGGAAGCGATCAACAGCCACGAGAGCAGCCCCACCACGGCGGCGAAGCCACCATAAGTCTGGCTGCTCCCGGCCAGTACTCCGGTCACGAAGACGCCGCCGAGCGCTTGCAGCCCGAGCCAGCAGCCGCTCGCGAGCATGGCGCCGGGAAGGATCTCGCGAGTCGTGACCCGAGCCGCGGTGACCAGGCGGAAGGACGCGGCGAACAGCACCAAGTCGATGATCGCCGAGGCGACGAGGCTCAGCACCTCTGTGACCGCTGTCCCTGTCCCACCGGCGGCGACCAGCCCGACGGCCCCGGTCGCAACGACGTTGACGCTGCCAACCGATGCCAGCACGAGTAAACCGTGCCCCCGCGAACTGAGAAATCCAGGCGGTTGCACAGACGGGACGGCCCAGATGCGATCGAGCGCGTTGCCGATCGCGAGCGTGACGCCGAGACCGGTCCAAAGCGCGCCGAGCGCGCCGACCGTGAGCGCAACGCCGCTGCCGGTGAGCGTGCCGACGTCCCCGCTGATCTGCGGTCCGATCACCGGCATACGCTCCAAAGTCGAGTCGAGCAACTGGTACTGCAAGCTGCGCTCTGGAAGACGAACCCGAGGATCGATGCGAACACCAGCAGCAGCGCGAAGACCGAGAAGAAGCCCCAGTACGCGATTTGAACACCCAGCGCGCCAGCACCGTCATCGACGAACTTCTTGACCACGGCGACAGGGACCCCACGGCTGGACGGCGCTGCTGCCAACCATCGAGGCGACCCGGAGAGTCGACGAGCTTCACGGACTCGCAGATCATGCACGCCGTTTCGGACCGTGGCTGGCGGGCACGGATGGCGAGCCACGCCTCCGCGTCCTCGAGAACCATCTCGGGTCAATCGAAGATCGTCTCGGCAGCTGGGACCACGGTCACCGGCGCCCCGGAGATCGACACGGTGGTACTCCGCAGCTCCTCGATGAGCTTGGGCACGACGCCGCTGAGGAGCCCGTGCCCGCCGGCCGAGCGCAGTAGCCGGCGAGCACGATGAACGCGGCCGCAAGGGCGTAATCGAGCTCCTCAGCTGACCCGATCTCCGCGTCAATCGTCCTCGCGACGAAGCGCGCGCTCGCACCGTTCAGGTCGCCTTGACGACATCGTCGCCGGTGGAGGAGATGATCGTGGGGTGTCAGCCGGTCCCGGCGGGTGTTCGCTCCGCTCGAGTTCGTGGTCGCCGACTCCCGGATGCTCTTCAACAGACGCAAGCTGGCGCTCGCGCACCTCGCGGCTGTTACGTGGCGTCGGACGTCACACTGGCAAGGTGACCGGCTCCCTGCACGCTCGACACCGCGCCGTCGAGTTCAAGAAGTTCTCTGCTCACGCTCGATCGCGAGGTCTCGCCGCACCTGATGCTTGATAGCACCGCGACCCGCAGGGCGCCAGCGATCCAAAGGTGGCTGGCCGCCCGCCCCCCGGTTGGTGTTGCAGGTTTCCCCCGACCTCAGCGCCTGACTGAACCTCGTCGAGCGTTGGTCCGCAGAGCCTGACGCCAACAAGCTACAGCGCGGAACCCGTGCCCGGTCAACTCTGCGACGACGTCCACGCCTGAATCGACAGCCAGAACGAAAACCCCCGACGGCTTCACCTGGACCAAGACCACCGAGCAGTTCCTCGGATCCGTCGCTCACTACTTGCACCCCGATTTAAGGACTGACGACGGCTAGCTGCATTTCGATTTGCTAGCGCTAACAAAGCTGTTGACCGAGTTCACGACGCCGGCTGAATCGGTGCCGATCGCGGCGATCTGAGCCGCCGAGGGACTCGACGGGAGCGCCTTGACGGCACTCGCGAGCGTGTTGACTGACGATTTGATCGCGCTCGTCTGGCTCGGGAAGTCACTCTTGGCGGCGTTGACCAGCGACGTCGCATCACTCTCGATCGTCCTGACCTGCGACTCCAGACCGCTGATACCGCTGCTGGTGTTGCGGCTGGTCAGCCCCTTAATCGAGTTCTCGAGGTTGGTGCGATCCGAGCAGTAAGCGGGCTTGCTGCTGCCGCAACCGGCCAGCGCGATCAGCGCGACGGCGGCGACCGTCGCGCCAGCGATCCGCCTCGGAGCCCGACACGCGTATGCTCGTGACCTCTCTCGGCTTATGCTGTTCAAGAGTGTGAGGAGCACAGTCGACTCCTTCGTCGTCGTCGCGGTTTGCTCGAGACGCTGCTAGGTGGGTAGCGCGTTGAGTTCTTTTGCGAGTTCCTTGCCGTCGGCCTGGACTTCGCGCTCTTCGCTCTTCTGCGCGCGCTTTAGCGCCTTGTCGAGCTGCTCCTGGACTTGCGACTTGGCGATCACGACCAGCGCCGCTTGGCCCTCGTCGAGATGCTCTCCGAGCTCCTTGGCGTCCTTGCGTGACACGCCGCCGAGGGCATGCCCGATCCCGCCGCCCGCGGCGGCGCCAACGACCGCCGCACCGATGATCGACGGCGGGAAGATGATCCCCACGAGCGCACCGACGGCAGCGCCCGTCCACGCGCCGTGCTGGGTGGGCTTCTCGTGTTTGGTCACATGCACCTTGCCCTCGTCGTCCTTATACATCAGCGCGACGTCGTAGCTGCCCACCAAAGCGGCGTCGTGCAGGTCAAGCAGCACGTCGTAATCGGCGTCGGCGTCATCGCGATCCGCGTACACCGCCGCATATACGAACACCGGGTTGTCTTTACTCATCTTCTAGCTCCTGTTTGTGCGGGCGTTCGGTCGCGAACGCGGTGACAGCCATCCACACCGACCTGCGACCCGTGGTCCTAATGTCTCTGTGGCCTTGCGGCATAGCCACGGCGACAACACCAGGCTCAGACGGCAAAGACTAGGCCCAGACGGCAAACCAGTCATCGCCCAAACAGGATGAAATGCGCGAAGCTGTCAGACCGGTAAATGCGCGAAGCTGTCAGACCCGGCGTCACCCGCAACGCCACCTGACACCGAAAAACGGGACATCTTCCCGTGTAAGCCTGTCCGACGACCGTCTCGAGATGGGAAGCACTGCCCGCATTCCCCCGGCGGCCACTCTGCCGCGGTGCCATCCACGTCTGGCCCGCCCGGGTCCGCCTGCGTGACGGGGCTGTCAGAGGCCCGTTTCGGCCGTGATCCTGCCGGATTTCACGGCCGCGGCGAGCTCCTGATAGTCGCTGTCGTTTTGTTCGGCGTACGCCTTGGAGAACTCGACGACTGCACGGTCGAAGCTGTCGCCGTTGCCGAGGTACGCCGCGATCGCGATCCGGTCGCCGCTGCGCGCGTGCGCGCGCGCGAGCGTCCAGCCGCACAGCGTGCCGTACGTGGCCATCGCCTGAGGGACCATCTGCTCGATCTCCGCCGAGCCCTTCCAGTCCTTCAGCTGACGGCCGTAGAAGTCGCGAGGCTTGCCGTCAAGCCCTGAGTCGACGTGCAGCCAGCCGAGGAAGATATCGCTCGCGGCCTGCATCAATCGCTGGCCGACGACCACCCGCTCCCCGTGGTTTGAGAACTCGCTCGGGCCGAGGAACTCCTCCAGCACCGACGCCTCGGCCTCTTTCATCTGCAGGAACAGGGGGTCTTGGCCGTCGCGGCCGAGCAGCAGCGCGATCCACGCGCGGGTGCCGACGCTCCCGACCCCGACAACCTTGCGCGCGAAGTCGGTCAACTCGAACTCCTCCAGCAGCACCCGCCGATCGAACTCGAGCGTCGCCCGATACCTGCGCAACAACTGGTGAAGCTCTTCGAACATCTCATCGCGCTCGTCGCCTCGCGCGAGCTGCTCGATCGGCACGATCAGCGGCGACTCATCGACGATCCGGGCCTTCCCGTCAACAACGTTGCACAGCTTCGAGAACGCCGTCATGCTGTCCTTCGTCCGGGCCTTTGCGAGATTCGCCTCGGTTCGCTTGACCATCTTCGGCTTGAACTGCGAGCCGAACTCCTGAATCGCGCTCTCGATGTCCAGGTGCGAGTACCACACCTCGAGGTTCTTCATTCCGCCGAACTCAGCCATTGCGGTGCGGTACCGGCCGACCGTGTCAAGCACGATCCGCTCCTGCTCCTTGCTGCTAAAGCCGTTGTCACGCGCCGCGATCAGCATGCTCACCGCCAACCGCTTGACATCCCACTCCCACGGACCCGGCAGCGTCTCATCAAAATCGTTGACATCGAACATCAGGCGCCGCTCCGGCGAGGCGAACACCCCGAAGTTCGACAGGTGCGCATCCCCGCAGCACTGCACCATCAACCCCGACCGCGGCGTCGACCCGAGGTCATTGGCCATAATCAGCGCCGCCCCGCGATAAAACGTAAACGGCGAGACCAACATCCGCCCGTAGCGGATCGGCACGAGCTCCGGCACCCGTGTCTTCGCCTGACGCTCGAGCAGCTCTACCGGATCAGCGCGACTCGGCGGCGGCTCGAACCTCGCATGATCCGCGCGCGGCACCTCCTGGCGCGCCGCCTTACCACGCGCAACCCGCTCGGCCACCGACAAATGCCGAACAACCGCGGGCTCCGGCTTCGTCCCCGGCGCGGTTGTCCCGCGTCTCGCAGCAGTCGTCCGGTTACTCGGAGTTGTGCTCGCCATCCCGTCACCTTCCCTCAATCGTCACCGCATCAGCAAACGATCATTGCACAGCCACCGAGAGATTACGATGGTGGCGGCACCACGAACCGAACCCGTATTCGGAACTCCACCCTTGCTGTCAAGGCTGGTCGAAGGCGCCGCTGCAGGCACGCGAGCTCGAGCAGGTCCGTCGAGAGATCGAAGACGCGGAGCGGCGCTACGAGCTGAACAGGGCAGCGGAGCTGCGCCACGGCCGGCTGCCCGAGGTCGAGCGCCGGCTGCGGGGCGAGGAGGAGCGTCCGCAACAGAATCAAGGCGGCACGCGGTTGCTGTGTGAGGAGGTCACCGAGGACGAGATCGCCGACCCGCTGGACTGGCGGACGCCGCGGGGTTGAGGCTTTCGGGCAGATCAACCGATGTGGACGATGCTCTGCCGTGGGGGGTGTGCGATGGTGCGGTGCATCCCTGCCTGCGCGCGCGTTCTTGCCCCTTTGGCATACAAGTGAGTTCTGCGATGAGCAAGTCATTTCAAGGTGTTATCAACGTCGATATCCGTGATTCGGTTCCGGATTGGGGGCCCGTCCGAGGCGCCGAAGGCTCCGGATGGCGCGCCGAATGTCCTGTACATCGTGCTCGATGATGTGGGCTTCTCGGCGTTGGGGAGCTATGGCGGTTCGATCCCGACGCCGAACATCCGGGCATAGATGCCACTTCCCCCTCGCCGATCAGGAACCCTGAGCGGCTCAAGGAGATGATCAACCTGTGGTACGTCGAGGCGGGTGCGAACGGGGCGTTCCCGCTCGACGACCGCTCAGGCCGTTCATCCTGTACCCCGGCGAGTTGCCAGCTCCCGACGAGCCGATCGTCGGTGCAGCCGGCGTGCACGGGCTACTCACACGCTGGCACAGCATGCTCCAGGGCGAACCGCGCGCCGTGGCGCAAACCGCGGGTGGTGGGGCCAGATTCGATGAAGCGGCAGCTGTGAACGCAGGCGCAGGTGAGATGCCGCAGGATGCTCGTCAGGGCTGAGCGCCAGCGACGTTTCCACCTGTCTGGGGGATGTGGCATCGCGCATCGGCGCTGGAGTGAGCGCATGGGCGGATTGGAAAGACGCTTGCGCGTTTGCGCTCCGGGGCGAGCGCTCATCTCATCACTACAGCACGAAATGAATCCCACAGAAAGGAGCGGCCCATGTGCCGCTGGCTCGCATACTCCGGTTCCCCCATCCTCCTAAGAGAGGTGCTCTACGGCGGGACTCACTCGCTCGTCGACCAGAGCCTGCACTCGCGGCTCGGGGCCGAGACGACCAACGGCGACGGGTTCGGCGTCGGCTGGTACGGCGCCCCAGAGACGCCGGGCGTGTTCCACAGCATCGAACCGGCCTGGAACGACCAGAATCTGCGCGAGCTCGCCGGCCACATCAGCTCACCGCTGTTCTTCACCCACATCCGCGCGGCGATCGGCAGCGCCGTGTAACAGACCAACTGCCACCCGTTCCGCCACGAGAACTGGCTGTTCATGCACAACGGCTACGTCAACGAGTTCGCCACGATCAAGCGCGACCTGATACTCGCGGTTGACCCATCGCTATATCCCCAGATTCGGGGCCAGGCCGACACCGAAGTGCTGTTCTACCTCGCCCTGACCTTCGGGCTGCAGGACGACCCCCCGACCGCCGTCGAGCAGGCGATCGGGCTCGTCGAAGCCGTCGCGGGCCGTCACCAGGTGCCCGATCCGTTCCAGGGCCGCGAAGAGATGAGACCGTTCCGGCCCAGAGCGCCGTCGATCCGTACCTGTGGTCGCGTGACGAAAGGCGAATTCGGCGAACGGCGGCCGGATCGCGTTGATCGGCGGTTGCGCGATCGGCATCTTCCTGCTCGCACGCGGAACGATCAGCCTGCTTTGAGCTGGCCGAGCGCGCCGACGACCAACTACGCCGCCCGCCTCCAACGGGTTCCCCGGCTGCTCCGTCAGTGGGTCCTACGGTTGATCGTGCCGCGATTCGGGCCTAGGATCGTAAGCAGACGACCACAGGAGGCGCAGACATGGGCGGACAAACCGACAAGATCTTGGGCCGCGCGAAGCAGGCCCTCGGCGCGATCACCGGCAACAAGAAGATGAAGCGCGAAGGGCAGTTCCAAGAGGACAAAGGCGAGTTCAAGGGCAAGTTCGGCTCAACGGTCGACAAGACACAGGACGCACTTGAGGACCTGAAGGAGACGGTCAACCGCAGGTGAACGACTCGCGCTCGCAGAATTGACGCGGCTGCTCAGGTCTCGATGCGTCAACCTTGGCGAGGAGAAGTTCCCTCAACTCGTCTGGGCCCTGTAAGCGGCCTGTCGACCGAGATCAGGTTGACCGCGGATGATGCCTGCCGATCAGACGACCGTAACGGTGGTTGAACGATCGACGCAGTTCATGCGAACCGGCTCTGGCGCCGTGCAGCGTCCGGCGCGTCACGCCTCGCGCTAAATCGCCGCCACGACCGTGCGTCGCGGGCGGTGCGCCAGGCCGATCGCGATCGGCGATTGGACGCTAGATTCGCCGACGACCCCGCCTTGGTGTAACGGCTGCGGCGACGACTGCGGTCTTCGCAACGGGCGCGGGGCCGGGTGTGACGGCCCTGGCCACGACCGCGGTTTTCGCTACCGGCGCGCGGATGACGCCGACTCGTGCTACGCGTGCTGGTCTGAGCGGCATGTCAGTCTCCTTCGGTGGTGGCGGCTTGATCGGCCTCGATGGAGGCGATGATCGCCTGGATAGGAATCCGTCCGTTGGCGATCAGTTGGCCACCCGAACGCCGGGCCGCCGCGGCGAACGGCGCTGCCCACAGGTTCTCCCAGATCAGCACGCCAGCGGTGCTTCCCGGCTCCATCGCGGCGGCGAGGTGATCGACGTCTTCGGCGGCCAACAGCTCCGCCAGCTGCGCCTCGAGTGCCTGCAGCTCTCCGAGCTCGCCGACGTCGGAGAGCTCCGTCGCTTCCACGGTACCGTCCTGATTCTTGGTGAGGATCAGCACGTCGATCACGCGGATGGTCCCGGCGTCGAACAATGCGAGTAGCTCCTTAGCCATCTCGCCGGTGAAGTTGCTGGCGCCCGCGGGAAACTCGACCACGACGTAGTCAACCGGACCGAGTTCATCCAGGGATGCGTTGCCGAGTTCATCTAGCGATGCGTTTGCCATTGTTTTGCCTTTTCCTGAACGATCAATGTCAACCTTCCTTGCGTCTCGGATGTCCGGTGTTGCCTGTGCGTCGCTGCGCCTATGCCCTGGCGGCGGCTCTTTGCGTGGGGGCGATGAGTGTCCCGATGATCCACAGGATCGGGAGAATGAAACCGACCCAGAACATCACGTAATGGCCCTTGCGGAAGGTCGTGAGCCCGAAGTAGATCCAACAGGCTACGTACACGATCCCCAGCAGAATCCAGAGAAAAGTCATGGGTTCAACGTCCCTTCTGATTAGTGGCGGGCTCGTTGGCGTCGAGCCCGGCTCGTTGTGTGCGAGGCTGAGTGTGCGCCTCGACGTTCTCAGTTTCGAGTGGTGTGAGGCTGTGTAGCCTGAGTCCCAGCCCGGCGATGCGTTCAAGCAGCCCCTGAAGATGCGACTGGTCGACGATCGGGCCAATGATCTCCGTGGTGCCGCCATCGGCGGACACAGTCATCCCGTCGAACGCGGACGCGTAACGTGGTCCCAGTTCTCCTTCGACGACGAGGCGGTAGTGGTGGGCCGACATTCGACGCCTAGCATGCCTTGCGATCGGCGCGGTTGGGCCCTTATGACCGGAAGATCACCCGGGTGATTGGGAGGGATCGAGCACGCCTAGCGCTTCTGCGCGCGCGACCGCATCAGCTCGCGATGTTGCGCCCAGCTTGCGGTACAGCTCGCGGGTGTGGGTCTTGACGGTGTTCAGCGAGATGTAGAGCCGCGCACCGACCTCGCGTCGCGACAGACCAGCCGCCAGGCACCGCAGCACGCCAAGCTCAGCCGGGCTTAGTTCCTCGACCAAGCGGCTTCCGGCCGTCGCTCGGGCCGCGGTCAGCTCGTGCTCGAGTTCGGCTGCCAGCGCCGGTAGATAGCCCGGATCGGGGAACTCCTCGAGCGCCCTTCGTGCGTGCTCGAGGTCGCTGGCCGCGGGCCCCAGACGTGACCGCGCCACCCGGACTTGCGCGAGGACGATCAGGGCGTGGGCATGACCGACGGTAGGGTGGGGCGAGCGTCGCAGGCGCTCGCCGCGTAGCGCCTGTCGCTCGGCCTCGTCGAGGCGTCCCGTGGCGAGGCACGCCAGCGCCAGCCCGAGGCGCGCCAGCGACGCAACCCAAGAGTCCGCTTGGAAGTGCTGGCGGGCGAAACCGATTGCCTCCCGAGCAGATCGCTCGGCGCTGTCGTTTCGCCCTTGCTCGGCATCGACCAGCGCGAGCAACCCCAGGCTGCCAACGAAACTACTGGTGTCATCGGGAGCATCGGGTCTTTCGACCGCCTGCACCGCGATCCGGCGCGACTCATCGAGGTCGCCGGCGAAGGACAGCGCCTGCGACAGGGTCGCCAGGGCACCCACGCTGAGGACCTCAGCGCCCGCGCGAGCGGCCGCGACCGCCCGGCGAGCGTGCTGGACGGCGGCGCCCACGTCACCCCGCTCGATCACCTCCGCGCGCGTGAGTTCCACCGTCGCCTCGATGTACGGCGACCACGCCTGCGGGCGCTCCCGGCGCGCGCGTTCGGCCACGGCAAGGAGCCGCTGAACCTCGATCTCCGGACGGGCAACCAGTCCCGCCGCGGCGGCTCCGGCTGCCGGCAGCAGAGGGTTCTCGATCAGTAGCTCGGGAGGCAGCCAGCGCACCCAGCCCAGGAACTGTGCGACCCGCCCGCCCCAGATGAACTGAAGATGGGTCTCGAGGAGCAACTCGGCCACGGTCTCCGCGTCGCCTGCGGTGGCCGCGTACTCGATCGCGTCCTCGATCAGCCCCTGCACCCGACACCATTCTGCCGCGCGCCGACGTACCTCACGCGCAGCCTCGCGAGCGAGCTCGAGCTGAAGAAGCTCGCCGAACAAATGGTGATAGCGGTACCACTGCGCACGAGCGTCGAGAGCGACCAGGAACATATTCGAGCGGGCGAGCTCCCCAAGCACCGCTCGCGAGTCCTCGCGGCCGAGGACCGTGTCGCACAGCTCGGGGGTGAAGCGCCCCAGCACCGACGTCTGCACCAGGAAGTCCCGGATCTCGGCCGGGAGCGCCGTCAGAACCTCGGCGGTTAGATAGTCGCCGACATGCCGGGCGCTACCCGCGAACGCCCGCACCCCCTCGCCGGGGTCTTCGAGATCGCGAAGCCACAACGCCGCCAGGTACAAGCCCGCCGGCCAGCCCCTCGGTGCGCTCGACGAGCAAATCGACGCTTCGCCCGACAGCTCGACGCCCTCACGAACGAAAAGCTCCCGGGCCTCATCCACGGTGAAGGCCAGTTCGCGCGCGCGGACCTCGGTGAGCGCCCTCCTGACGCGCAGTTTCGCGAGACCGACCGCGGGATCTGAGCGGGTCGACACAACCAGGCGCGCCCCAGCAGGTAGCCGTTCGATCGCGTGCCCGATCGAACTCAGCGACGCCTCACTTCTCACCGCGTGCAGGTCGTCGAGAACGATCGTCACCGGACGCCCGTACGCAACCAGGCCGTTCATAAGCTCGTCGACGGCAGTCTCGACCTGCACACCACGGAGCCCGAGGCGCATGAGCGCGCGAGCTCCGAGACCGTGACCGAGCCGGTCCACCGCCGTCGCCAGGTGCATCCACAACCGCACCGGATCATCGTCAGCGGAGTCAAGCGTCATCCAGATGACGGGCTCGGGGCGCTCAACACACCACGACCGCACCAGCGTCGTCTTGCCGTAACCGACCCCCGCGTCGAGCACCGTCAGCGACGAAGCGCCCTGGTCATCGAGCATCTCAAGCAAGCGCGTCCGGCGCAGTATCCCAGCGTGCATCCGGGGCAACATCAGCTTCGGCTCGATCACCCGCAGAGCCAGGCCCGCCGTCTCCGCTGTGCGTGAACTCACTCCGCTTGGCCGGTTCCGATCACCCGGGTGAGCATCAATCACCCGGGTGAACAGTACTCCGCAACGACGACACGCGGCGCGACCCTGGCGATGATTCTCATGGCTGCGCAATCCGCGGATCCGCGAAAGCCGCTCCCTCCGAGTCCTGGAAAGCGAACATGGATCAACCGCAAACCGACGCGGGGTTAGACGCGACAAACGCTGACGCCCGTCAAAACGGCCACCAAGCCGCGTGGGGGCCAGCCAACCGGACAACCCTCGATGCCCCCGTTGCCGAGCCCGCGGCGTTGAGCGGTCGATGGCTCGCGCCCAACGCGCGAAACCACGAACTCGCGGCCGACGTCAAACAGCTTCGCGGGAAGCGCAACGACCTGCGATCGCGCGCGGCTGCCATCAGCAGCCCGCATCCCGTTGAGGCGTCATCGTCCGCACCAGCCGGTGACTTCCTCACGGGCGACGAGGAGCGTCGGCGCCTGGAGCGTGACCTGCACGACGGCGTCCAGAACGAGCTCGTGGCGCTGATCGTGGAGCTCACGCTTGTCGCTGAGGATCGCGGCACGCCGCCCGCGCTGGCCGGCACGCTGTCGGCGCTGGCTGCTCGCGCCGAGGCGACGCTCGACTCCGTGCGCGAAATCGCCCGTGGGATCTACCCCTCGCAGCTCGCAGCGTTCGGCATCGCAGAAGCGCTGCGCGCGCCGGCGGCGCGGGCATCGATCGACGTGAGCCTGGGAGGGACCGTCCCTCGTAGCGCCGATGAGGTCGAGGCGGCCGTCTACTTCTCCTGCCTGGAGGCGATCCAAAACGTGGCAAAACACGCCGGCCAAGACGCACAGGCGGCCGTCCGACTGCAACACGACCACCGGACGCTCGCCGTGCGAATCGAAGACCGCGGGTGCGGATTTGACCCCGCTCACACCCCCAAAGGTGCGGGGCTCACAAACATCCACACCCGTATCGAGACCCTCGGCGGCGCGGTCATGCTCACCTCGACCCCGGGCCACGGCACCGTCCTGAGCATTTCGCTGCCCTGGCCAGCACGACAGCCCGAGATCTGTCCGACAGACCTCCCAGCCGTGCAGTCGCGCCAACCCCGATGAGGACGGCCGGGAGTCGCACCACGATCAACCTCTACACCTGCGCCGTGTGCGGCGCGTCACGCTCGGTCTCAACCGTCCAGCCGGTCCGGCCTGACCTCGCCCTCAGCCCAAACGGATGACCGAAAGCGGGCCGCCACCTGCATCGTCCGATTCGGGTGAACGTAGCGGGGTGTTGTCCTGCGAAGATTCGTGATGATCCGGATGGCCAACGACCAGACACGGAACTCCCGATCGTGGCCTCTTAAGCCGCTCACGGACATCGGTGGTCGCGCCGCCGCCGCCACGCTGAGACCGCTTACCGGTGTCATCGGCGCCGCCGCCGAGGCCGGGATCAGCCTGGAGCAGCGGGCGGTGGACCGTCTGCTCGAGAACGGCGAGCTGGAACGGTTGCTCGCCAGTGCCCGCTTGCAAGCGATCGTCGCGCAAGTCGTCAGGAGCGAGGGCGCCACGCAATTGATCGACACGTTTTTCGACAGCGGCCTTTTCGATCGGTTCATCGATCGCTTGTTGTCCAGCGACGGGTTGTGGCGGCTCGTCGACGTGATCGCGGCGAGCCCCACGGTCAGGGCGGCGCTCTCGCAGCAGGGGCTCGGGTTCGCCGACCAGGTCGGCGAATCGGTGAGGACGCGCTCACGCAAGGCTGATCGCCGGCTCGAGCGTGTCGCTGATCGCCTGAGGCGTCGCCAATCCACGGAGTCGGGGCAGATCCCAACGCAGGTCGACGGAGATGGGCAGCCCACTCAGGTCTCCTAACGGCAACACCCCGGTCCGGGTCACGGTTGTGAAGGACGCGCGTCCTGCCGGTCTCATGACCCGCGTGGCCTTGTGGCTCGTGAATGTGGCGATCCCAAAGCTGATCCCAGATCACATGACCGCTCCTCTGAGGGAGCGGGCGCGCAACGCCGATGACCGGCTGGAGCGAACCGCTCGTCGGCTCACACGCCGCCAGGCCAAGCGAGTCCCGAAAAATCCCGACGGGCGCAGCCGATGAGCAGCGCAGCCGAGTCGCCCGAGAGCGACACAGCGCTGCAGACCACGCCAGAGGAGAACGTGCCTTACGTCGGGCTTCTAACACGCCTGATCTCCTGGGCGGTGGATTTCCTGCTCATCAACTTAGCGGCGATCATCACGGGGCTTGGCATCTTGCTAATCGTCGCGATCTTTCCGATCACGAAGCATCTGCAGCCGGTTTTCGCGGCGATCGCCGGCGGCGCCTACGTTCTCTGGACGGCCGCCTACTTCGTCGGATTCTGGTCGGTAACGGGCCAGACGCCAGGTTCTCGCCTGATGCAGGTTCGGTTAGTGACGCCGAGCGGAGAGAAGGTCAAACCAGTCCGCGCGTTCGTGCGCTGGATCGGGATGAACCTCGCCATGGTGCCGTTGCCGTGGGGTTACGTGCCGATCCCGTTTAGGCGCCTGGGATTCCCGGACTGGCTCGCTCACACGCGCGTGATCGAGGCCCGAGAGCTGTCGATCGCCGCTGCTCGACGGGAACGGTCGCGGGATGCGCGCGACAGACCCCGACAAACACCCCCTCCCATCTCGCCGTAAGCCCGATTCGAGTCTCATCCGGTTCGGAGATGACCGCCGCGGCGCGACTCGCTGAAAGCGACATAACCAACGATCGGCGAACCCGAGTCGAGAAACATCACCGACCGTTGTCAAGGAAGCCAACGGCCATGTGCTCGGAGCGGTGGCGGTCGCTCGTGACATAACCAGCCGCTTGCGGGCGGAGAAGGAATCGCGGCGCCGAATCGCGGATTTGGAGCAGCAGGTCAAGGCCCCGGACAGCTCGTCTCAGGGATGCTCACGCTCGA
The DNA here is from genome assembly GCA_963837385.1 of uncultured Solirubrobacterales bacterium. GTDB lineage: Bacteria > Actinomycetota > Thermoleophilia > Solirubrobacterales > Solirubrobacteraceae > Palsa-465. The sequence goes on along the minus strand of CAWIMZ010000005.1, from coordinate 11,043 downwards.
CTCTCGTGCTGGCGCAAAACTCGATCGCGGCCCTGGCCCGGATCGCGCCGGCGGCGAGGACCGAGAGATCGCCACCGCGATAGTGCGACGCGAGACGGCCCGAGGATCAAACTCAATCGGGATCCTGTCGGGCTAACACTCGAGATTGGCCGGGACGAAACGTCCCAGCGGCGTGAACGTCGGGGAGTGCTCAGATTACAGCCGCGGCGTGCCGACCCGGACTGGGGTCGCGGGGCGTCCAGGCGCGCTCGCCGTAGGACCGGGGCAGGAGGTGCTTCCGCGCGGCGCTGCACACCTCACTAGCCACGGGTTTTGGCCGGGCAGCCGGTCAGGGTTGTCCTGGGACGAGTGCTCAGAGTATGTTGGGCGTCAGCCGCGACATGGCCGACCGTTCAAAGCAGGACCCCCCCGAGCCGCGTGAGGAGAAGATAAGGCACCTCGCCCGTGCATACCGCTCGGCACTGCTCTCCGCAGACTTGGCCGCGGCTGAGAGGACTATTAGGGATGCGCTCGATGCCGACCTGACCTCGGCGGAGGTCCACGAGGAGCTGATCGCGCCTGCGCTCTGGCTGATCGGCGAGCTCTGGGAGCGAGGGGAGATATCGGTCGCCGACGAGCACGCCGCGACCGAGATCTCGCTGCGAGTGCTAGTTCTAGAGCGTGAGGCGCAGCGGGTAGCCAGGGCGAGGGGTGGCCACCGGGTCATGCTTGCCACTCCACCAGGCGAGCTGCACGTCGTTGCCCTGCGAATGGTCGACAGTCTGTTGGCGGCTGCGGGGTACAACGTGCTCATGCTCGGAGCGGACGTCCCGGCGCGTGCCCTTGGAAGCTCGGCACGCCGCCACCAGCCAGACGTGATCTGCTTGAGCGCCACGAATCCCGGTCGCATCGAGCAGATCTTGCGCTGCATTGACGAAGCGCGTGCCGAACGACCACTTGTCGGATTCGTTGTCGGCGGGCGCGGTATCACGGCTGAAGAGCAGTTGCGCGCGGGGGTCGATGTCTGCGCTCGCGTGTCAGAGGCAGTCGACGCGGTGGACGCGATCGTCAAGCGCGCGCGGGCCAATTAGCGGCCCCGATCTACGTCTAGTAGGGGGTGATGATCGTCGGCTGTCTCGCTGACTGCACGCAAATGCCGCTCTCCACTTGCGGCGCGCCCCCGGCCGTGTGTGCGCTGCGCGGGGGTTCGCACCTCTGTTAGTAAATGGCGCGAGACACTCCCATGTCGCCCTTGCAATCGTCCGCGGCGTCGAGCCAGGATTGTGGAAGCGATCGTGCGGAGCGCGGCAACCGGACCCGCGAGATTGGGCGATCCCGAACCCCGGCCGAAGCTGCGTCGACGCGTCGATCCGTGGCGATTTAGGCGCGGCCGGGTGCGATGAAATCAATAACCGGCTGATGGCGCTTAGGGCCGCGGACACACGTCGGAGTCGACGGCGGACTTCCCGCGCGGCCGACGCGTCCGCGTACGCCAGGACCAGTCGGTAGGACCCGCCGGGACGCGCATCGAAGTGCTCGAACCGGCCGGTCATCCGTCGGGCGGTAGCCACACGGCAAGCGCGTCGGAGTCGGTCAGCGCGGCGAATACCCGGTCCGGCGAGGCGCTGATGACTCGGACGGCGGTGTCAGTCCGACTCATCGCGGGCTCGCGCGTAGCGCTCGTAGATCACGCGCGAGCAGAACGTCCTGGTCTCGATCAGGTCTAGCCGAACGTCTTCGGTGACCGGCGGCAGGAAGGGCGTGCCGCCACCGACGACGACCGGATTGCGGAACATGCGCAGCTCGTCGACGAGGCCGAGCTCGATCGCTGCCGCGGCCAGGCCGGCGCCGCCGATCGAGACGTCCTTGTCGGTCGCGTCGAGCGCCGCAGCGGCCTCCTCGGCCACCGACGCCTCGGCGAGCCGCGCGTTGCCCTGAACGCTGTCGAGCGTGCGACTGAAGACGACCTTCGGGATAGCGCACCAGACGTCGGCGAACGCGGCCCCGAGCTCGTTGTCGCGCATCGACGGATCCGTCTCCCACGCCAGCATGGTCTCGTAAAGCCTGCGGCCGCACAGATAGCCGCCGAGCTCGCGTATCTGCGCGATGTGGAAGCGAAACTGCTCCTCGTTAGGGGCCGTCCACCCGAACGCGCCCTCGCGGTCGGCGATAAAGCCGTCCACCGAGACGCTCATCGAGTAGATCAGCATGGCTTCAAGCTCATCGCACCGGAGCGACGGACGATGATCGCGATGAAGTTCACCATTGAGCTTGACATCGGGTTCTCCTTCCTTCTGCAGGCTGCTCTGCCACAGCTAGTGACCGATCGCGAGACGAAAACTCATCGTCGTCGGCGGTCCAAGCGATCGTACGGCCATTGCCGACGCCGCACGGATCCACGTGGACAAGAAGTCAGGCGCGACCGTGGACCGGCCGGGGCTGCGGGACTGTTGGGGTATGCGCGCGATGGCGATGTGATCGTGGTGCACACGCTCGATCGGCTCGGGCGGACGGTCCGGGACACGCTCAATCTCATTAACGAGCTCTCCGAGCGCGGGATCGGGGTGCGCAAACCTCGCCGATCCGATCAAGGTCGACTCCACCCCCAGCCCGATGACGCCGGTGGCCGGTGGATCTTGGACATCTACCAGCGGCGCAGCGGCTCTCAACGACGGCGACGCAGCCGCACGGGCGGCCGCCCAGCAGGTCAAGTCCGCGCAGCATGGCGTGGACATCAAGGCCTGACAGGCGTCACGTGGCTGAGCGGCGCGGGGCGGCCAGGCCGAGCAGGCGGGCGTGTGCTTGCTGGATCGCGTGGAAAAATCCTGCAAATGGCCACATCCGAAGTGTTCGGCACGATCTTCAAAACTGGCAGGGCGGGGCAGCCCCTCGCTTGGAAGGTCCGATTCCTTCGCCGCGTCGTGGCTGAAAGCCGTTTTTAGGTGGCAGCCGATTCGGTCGTCGATCAGAGACCTGCCGGTTCACGTGCCAGCATGGACGTCGTGACTACGACCGCCGACACGTTCAGCGAAACCGCCCTGGATCGGCTGCGCTCGCTCACGGGTGAGGGTCGCGCGAGCTTCCGCGCCGGCCAGTTGGAGGCGATCCGTGATCTGGTCCTCGATCGCGCACGGGTGCTGTGCGTGCAGCGCACCGGCTGGGGGAAGTCGGCTGTCTATTTCGTCGCGACCGCGCTGCTGCGCGAGGCGGGTGCGGGCCCGACGGTGATCGTCAGTCCGTTGCTGGCGCTGATGCGCAACCAAATCGCGGCGGCCGAGCGGCTCGGGTTGCGCGCCCACACGGTCAACAGCACCAACCGCGAGGAGTGGGACGCGGTTGCGGATCGGCTCGCGATGGACACGATCGATCTGCTGCTGATCAGCCCCGAGCGGCTAAACAACCCTCGCTTTCGCGAGCGGATGCTGCCGCTGTTCGCGGCCTCGGTTGGCCTGCTCGTCATCGACGAGGCGCATTGCATCTCGGATTGGGGTCACGACTTCCGTCCCGACTATCGGCGTGTGCGGGACATGCTCGATGCGCTCGCGCCCGAGGTCGCCGTGCTCGGCACGACCGCGACAGCCAACGACCGCGTCGTCTGCGATGTGCTCGAACAGCTTGCTGCCCCGGATGGCGCGCCGTTGCACTCCTACCGGGGATCGCTTGCGCGGCCGAGCCTGCGGCTGGAGGTGGTGGAGCTGCCACGGCCGGCGCAGCGGCTGGCGTGGCTGGTCGAGCATCTGCCGGCGCTTCCGGGGTCGGGGATCGTGTACACGCTCACCAAGCGCGACGCGGAACAGGTCGCGGCGTTCCTGGCTGGCAATGGGATCCCGGCTGCGGCTTACAGCGGCGAGCAGGAGACCGGGGATCGAGTGCTGACCGAGGAGCGCCTGCTGCAAAACGAGATCAAGGCGGTGGTCGCGACCAGCGCGCTCGGGATGGGCTACGACAAGGCCGACCTGGGGTTCGTCGTGCACTACCAGGCGCCGGGCTCGGTCGTCTCCTACTACCAGCAGGTCGGGCGCGCGGGGCGCGGCGTCGACCATGCCGACATCGTTCTGCTGCGCGGCGGCGAGGATCGCCGTATCCAGGACTTCTTCATCGAGCAGGCGTTCCCCCCGCGCGAGCGGGTCGCGTCGGTGCTCGCGGAGCTTGAAGCGGCCGGCGAGCAGGGCCGCTCGACGCGCGAGTTGATGGCCGCCGTGAACCTGGGCATGGGCCGGATCGAGTCGATGTTGAAGATCCTCGACGTCGAGGGCGCGGTGCGGCGGGAGGACGCCCGTTGGCAATTGATCGCCGACGCCGAGTGGGCCTACGACGAGGAGCGCTATGCACAGGTCACGGCTGTCCGACGCGCCGAGCAGGAGGCGATGGCAGCCTTCGGGGCTGACGGCCGCTGCCTGATGCGCGTGCTCCAGGAGCAGCTCGACGACCCTCACGTGCGCGACTGCGGGCGCTGCTCGATCTGCACCGAGCCCCGATTCGGTCGGCCCCCCGATCCGGCGCTGGTCGAGCTCGCCGGCCGCCACCTGCGCTCGCGGCCCGTCGAGCTCGAGGCCAAGAAGATGGCGCCCGATGTCAGCGGGACGATGCGCAAGATCCCCGAGGATGTCCGCATCGAGCCCGGTTGGGCGCTCGCGCGGTTCGGCGATGGGGGCTGGTGGCCGGCGGTCGAACGCGGGCTGCGCGAGAGGTGCTTCGAGCAGGAGGTCGTCGTCGCGCTTGGGGACCTCCTGCGCCGCGCCGATACCGTCGGCGGGTCAGTGTCGTGGGTGACCACGGTTCCTTCCGAGCGGCTCGGCGACCTGATGCCGAAGCTGGCCGAGCGCCTGGCGGTCGAGCTGAACGTGCCGTATCAGGAGCTCGTCAGGCGCACCGAGCGCCGCCCGCCCCAGCGCGAGATGGCCAACGCCGTGCTGCAGGCCGCGAACGTCCGCGGCGCCTTCAAAGTGATCGGCGTGCCGCCGGTCGGCACGGGCGTCCTGCTGGACGATCGCCGCAACTCGGGCTGGACGCTGGCGATGGTCGGGGGTCAACTCCGCCGCGCCGGCGCCCAGCTCGTAGTCCCGCTCACGCTCGCAACGCCGACATAGCGCGCCCGCTAGCGGCCCGATGATGACCTGGAAACCGGCTCGGCGCCGATCCCGGCGCTGACAGACTGGGCCCGCGCGCGGGCGGCCTGACGGACCAGGTGTTCGCGCTCGGCGACATCCGTGGCCCGACGGGCGGCATCCGCGTACGCCGTGGCGGCGGCAGGGAGGTCGCCGCTTAGCTCGTTCAGGTGGCCGCGGACGGCGTGCCACCGGTGCCGCTCGCCGAGCACCTCGCGCAGCCGGTCGGTCTCGCGCAGGCCGGCGGCGGCACCGAGGACGTGGCCGACCGCGACCGCGCGCCCGAGCACCGCGGCGGGGTCCTGGCGCACCGGGTCGTCGGTGAGGGCCACGAGGTCGTCGTACCAGGCGAGGATCTGCGGCCAGTCGGTCTCCTTGGCGCTTGCCGCGTCGTCGTGCAGGGCGGCGATGGCGGCCTCGATCTGGTAGCGGCCGGGGCGCCGTTCCTCCGTCTGCATGGCCAGCGCCGACTGCAGGACGCGTACGCCCTCGGCGATCTCGCGGGTGTCCCACAGGCCGCGGTCCTGTCGGTCGAGCGTGACGATGCGACCCTCTGAGTCCAGTCGCGCCGGGAGCCGCGCGTGGTTGAGGAGCATCAGCGCGAGCAGCCCGCGCGCCTCCGGTTCCTCGGTGGCGAGGGTGAGCCCGCGGGCGAGCCGGATCGCCTCGCCGGCCAGGTCCACCCGGCCCGCGTGGCCGACCGTGTAGACGAGGTAGAGCACGCGCAGCACGACGGCGAGGTCGCCGGGCTGGTTCAGGCGGCGCCCCTGCAGCGCGCGCTTGGCCCGGCTGATCCGTTGCGCCATCGTCGCCTCCGGCACGTAGAAGGCGTCGGCGATCTCGCGAGTGGTGAGGCCGCCGACCGCGCGCAGGGTCAATGCCACCTGAGAAGCGGGCGCGAGCTCCGGGTGGCAGCAGCAGAAGAGCAGGAAGAGGGTGTCGTCGCCCTCCTCCGTGGCGGCGGGCCGCGGCTCCGCGTACGTCCGCTCCTCGCGGCGGTGACGGGCAACCTCGCTGCGGCGGGTGTCGACAAGCCGCCGGGTCGCCACCGTGGTCAGCCACGCGCCCGGGTCGCGCGGCGGATGCTCGGGCCACACCCGCAGCGCCTCGAGCAGCGCCTCCTGGAGCGCGTCCTCGGCGGCGTCGAAGTCCTCGCCCCGCCGGACCAGGCGCGCGAGCACCCGCGGGACGAGGGCGCGCAGCGCGCCCTCGTCCAGCCGTCGCGTCGGCTCGTCGATCACGCCGGGTCAGTCGTCCGACGGCGCCCCGGACATGACCTCGCGGACGTCGATCCACTCGTACAGCGGCTCCCCGCCCGGGCCGGGCTCGGAGGAGACGTAGGCCGCGAGCTCGACCGCGCGCTCGTGCGACTCGACGTCGATCATGTACCAGCCCGCTACGAGATCGCTGGTCTCGGGCAGCGGGCCGTCGGTGGTGACCGGCGCGGCCTCCGGGCCGCCGTAGCGCACCCAGGTGCGCGCCGGCGTGAGCGCCTGCGCGTCGACGTACTCGCCGTTCTCCTCCAGCAGCTCGCTGACGTGCCTGAGGAAGGCCATGTGCGCCTCCACGTCCTCAGGGGCCCACTGGTCCATCGGGGGCACGGGACGGTGCGGCTCCGGGCCGCCGCGGTAGTGCTTGAGCAGCAGGTACTTCGGCATGGTGGTCTCCTGGTGTCGTGGGCCGCGCCTGTCGTGGCCCTTCACCTGGTGAGCGGAGCCGGTCAGAGCTTCTCGACATGGAATCACTCAACATCGAATCACTCATCTAACGGCACTACCGGTTGAGCGACGCTACCCCCGTGTTGCGCCCTCGCGCACCGGCTGGGCGATCCCGATGAGGTTGCCCTCGCTGTCGAAGAAGAACGTGCCCAGTTCACCGCTGCCCTTGCTCGGATAGTTATCGGGAGCGGCGATGGTGTCGCCGCGGCCCTCGAAGCCAGGCATCTCGAAGCGCTCGAAGGTCACACCGCGGGCTCGCAGATCCGACAATGTGGGCATTGCTGGCCGGTCCGGGCATGGTCGTCTCCTGGGGTGATCGCAGGGGTTGAGGACGAGACTGGGCGAGGACCGGGAACTCATCGCGGTCGTTGCGGTCGCGATTGGAGCTTCTGGTGATCTGCATCTCAACGGTCGATCATTCGCTGAGCCGCTTCCGCGTACCGCGCGCCCTGAGCCTCGATCTGCGCGTCGTCGATCTCGCGCAGGTCCTCCTTGGTGAGCTCGACGTCGGCGGCGGCGAGGTTCTCGTCGAGCCGGTGCAGCTTCGTGGTACCGGGAATCGGGACGATCCACGGCCGCTGCGCGAGCAGCCAGGCGAGCGCGATCTGCGCCGGCATCGTCCCCTTGCGCTCGGCGATGGTTGTGAGCAGCTCGACGAACGCCCGGTTCGCTTTGCGGGCCTCGGGGTCAGAGAAGCGGGGGACGGTGTTGCGGAAGTCGCCGCCGGAGAACGCCGTGTACTCGTCGATGGCTCCGGTGAGGAAGCCCTTGCCGAGCGGGCTGAAGGTGACAAAGCCGATGCTGAGCTCCTCGAGCGCGGGCAGGATCGCCTGCTCGGGCTCCCGCCACCACAGGGAGTATTCGCTCTGAAGCGCGGTCACTGCTTGCACGGCGTGGGCGCGGCGAATCGTCTGCACTCCCGCCTCGGAGAGACCGAAGTGGCGGACCTTGCCCTCGTCGATGAGTTCCTTGACCGTCCCGGCGACGTCCTCGATCGGGACATTCGGGTCGACGCGGTGCTGGTAGAGCAGGTCGATCGTGTCGGTGCGCAGCCGCTTCAGCGAACCTTCGACACCCTCCCGGATGGTGTCCGGGCGGCTGTCGAGCGCGCCGGGACCGATCACGCCGTGCAGGTCGAAGCCGAACTTGGTCGCGATCACGATCTGGTCGCGCACTGGTTCGAGCGCCTCCCCAACTAGCTCCTCGTTGGTGAACGGGCCATAGACCTGGGCAGTGTCGAAGAAGGTGACTCCCCGGTCGACGGCGGAGCGGATCAGGGTGATCATCGCCTGCTTGTCCGCGGGTGGGCCGTAGCCGTGGCTCATGCCCATGCAGCCGAGCCCGATCGCCGATACCTCGAGACTGCCTCCGAGTGTTCGCTGGTCCATGTGTGTGTCTTCCTTTCAGGTGTCAGTCGTAGTCGTCTTGCGCGGCACGAGCTTCAGCGTGCCGGCGCGCGCCTGGGGCGCGAGGATCGAGGGCACGATCGTCGGATCGCGAGGATGCCGAGTTCGTTCCGCGTCCACCGACTCATGGTCAGACCGTCCCGACCCGCAAGAGCGACTTGATCGCGCGCCGCTCGTCCATCGCCGCATACGCCTCCGCGACCCCGTCGAGATCGATCGCGAAGTCGAACACGCGGCCCGGGTTGATCCGCTCCTCGAGCACGTCGGGCAGGAGTTCGGGGATGTAGGCGCGGACCGGCGCGGAGCCGCCGCGGACGCCGACGTTGCGGAAGAACATGTCGCTGACCGGGAGCTCGACGCCGTGCGGGACGCCGACGTAGCCGACCATCGACCCGGGCCGGGCGATCGAGATCGCCGTCTGCATCGCCTGAGCGGTGCCGACGCACTCGAGGACCGCGTCGGCGCCGATTCCGTCGGTCAGCTCCTTGATCGCCTCGGTCGCCTCCTCGCCGCGGGCCTCGACGATCTCGGTGGCACCGAACTCGCGCGCCAGCTGCTGGCGGGCGGGATTGCGGCTGAGCGCAATCACACGCTTGGCCCTGAGTCGGGAGGCCGCGAGCACGCCTGAGAGGCCGACGGCTCCGTCGCCGACAACGGCGACGACGCCACCGGCCTTCACGTCGGCGCACACGGCTGCGTGGTGACCGGTCGCGAGCACATCGGAAAGCGTCAGCAGCGAGGCCATGGTCGGATCGGAATGCCCGGAGCCGGGCACGGGCACCAGCGTCCCGTCGGCGAGCGGGACGCGCACCCCCTCGCCCTGCCCGCCGTCGCCGTTCATCGGGTAGAAGCCGCCGGCCACGCATGCGCTTGTGATGCCATGGCGGCAGTGCGGGCACGTGCCGTCACTGAAGGCGAACGGCGAGATCACGAAATCACCCTTCGCGATCTCGCCGACCTCCGGGCCGACGTCCTCGACCACGCCGATGAACTCGTGCCCGATCGGGCCCGGCTGGAACGGCGACTCGCCGCGGTAGTACCACAGGTCCGACCCGCACACGCAGGACAGGACGACGCGGACGATCGCGTCGGTCGGCTCCTTGATCACCGGGTCGGGCCGCTCGGCAACGGTGATCGAACGGGGCTCGTTGAAGACAGCAGCGCGCATCTACACCTCTCCTCGCTTGCGTCGAATCTGATTCATCGCCATTCAAGAAAGCACTGATTCGCCGGGAGTGAGAGTCCCTGCTGATCCAGGTACTGACAGGGCCTCCCAGTCCCGGCGCAGCGCGGGTAGCCTGATCAAACGAGATGGACGCCAAGAGCGAGATCCGCGAATTCCTCACCAGCCGGCGCGCGAAGATCACCCCGCAGCAGGTAGGCCTCCCGATCTACGGTGAGAACCGTCGCGTCCCCGGCCTGCGCCGCGAAGAGGTCGCGCTGCTCGCCGGCGTCAGCGTCGACTACTACACCCGCCTCGAACGCGGAAACGCCGCCGGCGTCTCCGACACCGTCCTCGACGCGCTCGCCAGAGCGCTCCAACTCGACGAAGCCGAACGCTCACACCTGTTCGACCTCGCGCGCGCAACTCAACCCGCCACGGCCACCCGCCGGCGCCGTCCGACCAAGCAGCACGTCCGCCCGGCCGTCCAGCGGATCCTCGACGCCACGACCCAGGCGCCGGCATTTATCCGCAACGGGCGCCTGGACATCCTCGCCGCCAACCAGCTCGGCTACGCCCTCTACTCCGCCTACCTTACCCCAGGCCGCCCCGCGAACACAGCCCGGTTCGTGTTCCTCGACCCCCGCTCAGAAGACTTCTACAACGACTGGGACCACGTCGCCAACGAGGTCGTCGCGATCCTCCGCTCCGAAGCCGGCCGCAACCCATACGACCGCGACCTCACAAACCTCATCGGCGAGCTCTCCACCCAAAGCGAGCCGTTCCGCACCAAATGGGCCGCCCACAACGTCCGCTTCCACGACACCGGCACCAAACGGCTACACCACCCCGTCGTCGGCGACCTCGAGCTCACCTACGAAGCGATGGAACTCTCCGCCGACACCGGCCTGACCATGTTCGCCTACACCGCCGAACCGGGCACGAAATCAGAGCAGGCGCTCAGGCTACTCGGGAGCTGGGCCGCCACCCCCGTCGAGCCCGACATCCGCACCACCGACCAAGCCTGAGCGCAGCCGGCCGCCACGCGCGACTGCTCGAAGCTCCCTCGGGCCGGACTCAGAAACGCCCAGGGGAACGGTGAGCTCGCCGGCCCGGCGGCTGTGGGGACTTATGCATGCTCTACCGCGGCTGGTTGTGACCGGCGTGCCCGGATCGGGGTCGATGGGTGGCGCCGGCTCGTCGGGCGCCGGCGGGGTTGGGGCTTCCTCCGGCTGAGGCACCTCCAGCACCAGTCCGCCGGCCCGTGTCTCAGGCAACGCGAGAGCGGCACTGTTTGCATCGCGCACGTCCGGATCGGTGGGAGTCATCAGCTTCACCTACCCGGCACGATTCGTCTGAAACCAGACCGGCGCTGCCTGCTCGCCGCGCTGGTCGCGTTTCGTGACACGGTCGGCGATTCGTAAGGCCGCCAGCGCTTACAGCTGCGCCCGGCTGGGTACGCCAAATGGAATGAAACTGCTTGTGATCACGAGCGAGCATGAGGCGCAGGTGGTAGACACGTGAGGGGCCCACTTCACCATCGAATCGAAGGGAAGTTCACGATGAGCGGCACCACTGACAAGGTGACAGGTGGGTTCCTGCAGCGATCCTGGAGCCCCGGGTAGCGGCGGTCGTGAGCGGAGACCCGGGCGAGGGAGCAGTCGACCAGG
>CAWIMZ010000004.1:0-94811 GCA_963837385.1 uncultured Solirubrobacterales bacterium | reverse complement strand
GGACCGCCTACGAGCGCAAAAAGACGCCACGGGTTGGCGAGAATCCCCTCCCGTTCATCGTCGAGCATCGGACGGGAGGCTGCGAGGACAGGCGGGTTAGAGCGGCAAATCCTAGCCGCTCACCCTGCCACGCACTCCGGGGCTCCGGTTCTGCTGGGTGTAGCAGGCTGATCTGCTGCAGACGCTAGGCGTAGTCGAGCCCGGGGAAGTTCGGCCCGCTGCCCCGGCCGTGGGGGGTCATGTCAAGCACGCTCCAGATCGGCCAAATCAGGTCCACGTGACGGGCCTCCTGGCCCTTGTTGCCAGGGGCAAAGAGCAATTCACTAGCCCATGCGTGCCGAATCTCCTCGCCGTCGCGGACGAATACGTTGAGGATCGGGAGCTGCTGGCCCTCCGGCGTCTCGGCGTGGTAGTCGCGGTTGTACGCGTTGCTGCGGGAGGAGAGGAGCCGCAGGTGCCGCCAGCCGCGCTCATGGGCGAAGGTGCGGATCCGTTCCGGCGCCGACTTCGCGACCACCGCCAGGTTGAGCCGCTGGGCGAGGTGGGGCGCGGCACCGTCGAGCCCGTCCAGGATCGAGGTGCAGGATGGGCAAGGCATCTCCGTGAGCGCAAGCCTGGCGGTCTCGCCGCTGACCGGCCCAGGTCTCGTGTCGCCCGGCGAGCGCGGGAACATGAAGCTGTAGATGACAAGCGTGTCCTTGCCAGGCGCGAACAGCTCGGAGAAGCTGACCTCACCGCCCCCGTCGGCCTCCTCGAAACGGTAGTCCTCGGCCACAAGCTCCGCCCCGCGGCAGCGCGCGCCGCTGCGCGGTGACGGTCTCGAGCATGCGCCGGAGCTCGACCTCCGACGCGAGCAGTCGATTGCGCGCGCGGCGATACTCGCCGGACTCCCCCGGGAAGCGGATCTCAGGGTCTACTGACGGCGGCGCTTGGGTTCCGGTCTTGCGATCAGACATCGTGCCTCCTCTCGTTTGGTCACAACAGCTTGGCCAGGGCCGCGTGAGCGATGGTGTTTCTCCACGTCAGTCTGCGTTGCACTCGTCGTGGTGGCGGCTGTGCTCAGCGTCTGGTGGTTCCGAGGTCGTCGGAGCGTCCGGCTTCTATCCGGGACCATTGGGCGGTAGGACGTCCGTTTGTGCGCCAGGTCTCGCGATTGGTTCCCGTCGCTGCGGCCAGCCGGCCGGCGACTCTCCCACTTCTCCTGGCGTCCATAGACGGTCAGATCCATCAGCCCGTAGCTGTTGTCCATCGCCTCGACGCCGCGACCATTCGTCCAGTAGGTCTCGAACACGCGGTCGCCATCCCGCAGGTAGCACACCAGGTGAACCATGCCGACCCGGCGCCCGGTCAGCAAGTGTCAAGCGACTCTTGGGCTGAGTACCACGGCATGTCCCAGCCCATGAAGTCGCGATAGCGCACACTCTCCTCGTAAGGACCTTGGCAGAAGCGTGGCGAACGTGACGTCGCGCGAATGCAGATAGGACAGCTCCCTGACCTGCGCGGTGTAGAACGTACAGCCCTCGCATTGGTCGGCCGCGGGCCGGCCCGTGTCCCACATGAAGTAGTAGGCGATAGCTGCCGACGGCCCTCGAACACGTCCAGGAGCGTGACCGGCTCGGTGGGGCCGGACAGCCTCGTGGTGGCATCGACCTCCACCATTGGGAGTCGGCGCCGGGCAGCGGCGATTGCGTCGCCTTCGCGGGTGTGCGCCTTCTCTCGGACTCGCAGGGCATCTAGCTCGGCCTGAAACGTCGCCCGGTCCACGACAACGGGAGCGCCCGCTTGGTCGCTCACACCAATCTCGGGCGGTCCGACTCTGTTCGCCTTCTCGCTCATGGTACCTCCACTCGCTTGTGGTTATCTGTTGAATAGTCGCTTTGGTCAATTGGTGGTGGCGAGCGCGGGCTGCGCCTCACCGTCGCGGGCTTGGCCACGGCCTCCGGGGACCGGGCTCGACGTACGAGCACCAGCACCGAGGGCGGGGCGATCAGCGCGATCGCTCCCAGCACCAAGAAAGTCGGTGGAAGCCACCGGTGAGCGCCCGGGCAGCGGCGTCGCCCGCGTGAAGCAGCGTGTTGGTGCCGCTGGCCGCGACACTTGAAGCGACCGCTGTCCCGATCGCGGCGCCGAACTGCGTAGAGGTGTTCAGCAGCCCGGAGGCGAGCCCGGATTGATGCTCAGCCACGCCCGCCAGCGCCGCCACCGAGATCGGGATGAACGAGAACGCCGTCCCCGCACCGGCGACGATGAACGGGCCGATGAGGTTCGCCACGAAGTGCCCGTGGACCGGCGCTTGGGTCGCCCAGATGATCCCGGTGCCGATCAGCGTCATCCCGATCGCCATCACGATCCTTGGTCCGACACGGGTCACCAGCAGCTGCGACACCCCGGCAAGCGCCATCGAGGTCACCGAGGCCGCCAGCCACGCGCGCCGGTCTGCAGAGCGCTGTAGTGCAGTACCTCCTGCATGTATAGGGTGCCGGCGAACACGAACGCGAAGAAACTCCCGCCCAGCAGCAGCCCGGCCACGTTCGCTCCGGCCAGCGTGCGCAGCCGGAAGATCGACAGCGGCAACAGCGGCTCCTTGACCCGGCTCTCGATTACCAGGAAGCCACGAGCAGACGACAACCGACGCCGCCAGCAGCACGACCGTTCGCGTGGCGCCCCAGCCGTACTGCGGCGCCTGGGAGATCGCGTCGACCAGCAGCACGAGTCCGCCGGTGCCCGCGATCGCGCCGAGCACGTCGAACCGCCGACCCGTGGTAGCGAGCCGACTGTCAGGCACGATCCGCGGCGCGAGCGCCAATGCAATAACCCCGATCGGCACGTTCAGATAGAAGATGTACTGCCAACCGGCGTACCGGGTGAGATCCCACCGGCGATCAGTCCGGCCGTGCCAGCCGCGGCTCCCAGTCCTCCCCAGATCCCGAGCGCCTTGTTGCGCTCGGCGCCCTCCTCGAACATGTTCATCACGATCGAGAGAGCGGCGGGCAGCATGATGGCGCCACCCAGTCCCTGCACCGCCCGGCTCGCGATCAGCACCGCGTCGCTCGTGGCGAGCGCGCCGCCAGGATGCCGCCGTGAACAGGGCCAGCCCGAGCATCAGGATCCGGCGACGGCCGAGAAGATCCGCCGCCCGACCGCCGAACAGCAGGAACCCGCCGAGCGTCAGCGCATACGCGGTCACCACCCACTGCAGCCCGGTCGCGCTGAGGTGCAGATCGCGGCCGATCGTCGGCAGCGAAACGTTGACGATCGTGAAATCGACGACCGTCATGAAGTACGACACCGCCAACAGCGCGAAGGCCCGCCAGCGGTTGGTATTGCCTTGTGTGGATGTCATGCGGTTCTCCAGTGGCCGTTTTGCAGTTGCGCTCGTTGAGACACCGCCCTCGCGATGAACGGAACGGTCACCGCCGGAGCCCGAGCGACCGTTCCGTTTCGCCGCGACTGGTGTCTTAGGAGTGATGCGATCGAGACCTGACCCCAGAGGGACTGCGCGCGTGACTGCGGACCTGCTCAGCCGCGCCCGCGCGGGCGACCAGAACGCCTTCCGGGAGCTGGTCGACCCCTACCGGCGAGAGCTGCAGCTGCACTGCTACCGGATGCTCGGCTCACTCCAGGACGCCGAGGACATGTTGCAGGAGACGCTGCTGGCGGCCTGGCGGGGGCTTGAGAGCTTCGAGGGCCGGGCGTCGCTACGCGCCTGGCTCTACCGGATCGCGACCAATCGCTGTCTGAACGCGCTTCGCGACCGCAACCGCCGCCCACAGGAGGTGCCTTCGATGGCCGAACCGCCCGAGCCGACCCGCATGGCAGAGCCGACCTGGCTCGAGCCCTACCCCGAGCTCTGCTCGAGGGAGTCGCGGACACGGCCGCGGGGCCCGAGGCACGGTACGAGACCAGAGAATCGGTCGGACTCGCGTTCGTGGCAGCGCTGCAACACCTGCCGCCGCGCCAGCGAGCCGCGCTCGTCCTGCGCGACGCGCTCGGCTTTGACACAACCGAGGTGGCCGCGATGCTCGACAGCAGCGAAGGCGCCGTCAAAGGGGCGCTTCAGCGGGCCCGCGCGACGCTCGACGAACGCCTGCCGCCCGGCGGTCTGGAACGCGCACCGCTGCCGGATTCCGCGCGCGAGCGGGAGCTCGTCGGCCATTTCGCCACCGCCGTCGAGCGCGGCGACACCGAGGGCATCGTGTCCCTGCTGACCGACGACGCGTGGCTGACGATGCCACCTGAGCCGTACGAGTACCAAGGCGGGGAGGCGATCGCCAGGTTCCTCGAGGACCGCGCCGCGCGCCGGGGCGCGCACTACCGGCTGGTGCCGACCCGCGCCAACGCCCAGCCCGCCTTCGGCTGCTACCTCCCCGATCCCCACGCGCCGATCGCGCGCGCCTACGGACTGATGGTGCTCACGCTCACCGAGGACCGGGTCTCGGCGATCACATGGTTCGGCGAGCGAAGCCTCTTCTCCCACTTCGGGCTGCCACGAACGCTAGCCAGGTAGGCCCGGGCTGCCATGCATCACATCGCGATCCAAAAGCCATTGGAGACGTCACACGATGCGTCGTTGACAGCAGGTCCCGCCCGCACGAAAGCACGTCTCGCAGGCACGCGCACACAGCGATAGACGCCTCCTTACCAGGAGAACCCGCCGCGACCGCGTTGTCGAGGCCAACGAGGACGAGCAGTTCGGCGTCAATCGGGAGAGTTCTCTCGCGCCCGAGATCCGGAGGTCGACAGCCAGCTCCTGATCCGCCACCAGAACTACCGCGAGCGCCGTCGGCGATTACCGCGAAAACAACTGCAGGTCTCGATCAGCCCAGGCTCACAGTCGCGCTTGTCGCCAATTTCGAGACGCACTGCGTCGTCGGGTCTCCGGCCGCGGTTGCCGCTCAGCTCGGAGTTGCGCCTTGGCACGAACTCGGGTGCGACGCTGGTGCCAACGATTCGGCCGCAGAGGCGCTTGCCGATCGCCTGACTCGTGCCGGCCAGCAAGCACCCCGGCGCTGCCGCTCTCGTGACCGAGCAGGCGCCAGGTCCAGCCCTCGGATCTCTTCTCAGTTGGACGAAGTTGCGGCAGCGTCGGAGGCCGAGCACGGTGACCGCCGCGGGTCTTCTCCTCCTCGTCCAACCCAGCACTCTCGATCGCACTCGGCGAGGTGCCTGCAACGCCAGCAACGCGAAAAATACGGCCGAAATCGCAGACTGCTCGTTCGCATGCTGGAGCGAGCACCTCGACGGAGTCGTCAGCTCAGTGCTCCGCCTTCGTCCAGAGCGACACGGTGAGACGACTGATCCGACACCCCTGGGCTTTCGGATCTTCGCGGAGCGACAGCGAACGATCCGGCGGGCGTCGTCAGGGGTCATGCGGGTTGTAGGTCCCAAACGACCACAGGTTGCCCTCCAGGTCGCGGACACTGAACTCGCGCGAGCCGTAGTCGGTGTCGATCAGCTCGCGCACGACCTCGGCCCCCGCCCGCGTCGCCCGCGCGTGGATCGCGTCGGGGTGCCAACCGCGATGTAAAGGCTAACCCTGCCCGCGCGCGGGTCGGGCGGGCAGCCGTCAAGGAAGCCGTCCTCATCGTAGGAGCCGAACATGATCAGGCCGTCCGAGAGCTCCAGCTCTGCGTGGTGGATGCGGCCGTCGCCGTCGCGGTAGACGTCCCGCTCCTCGGTGCCGACGCTTCGGTGAGCTAGGCCAGCGCCGCGTGGGCGTCGCGGTGGCGCAGGGCGGGAAAGATGTTCTGGGTCGACATGACGCGCAGGCTAGGCGGATCGGCGGCGCGCGTCTTGGAGAAATGAGATCCGGTCCTCATAACCCGTCGCCGACGACGCCGCCGCCCGGGATCAGCCGCGCGACGAACTCGTTCGGCGTAACCGCCGTCAACTCGCGGAAGTCCCGGTTGAGGTGGGCCTGGTCGCGGTAGCCGGCCGCGGCCGCGATCTCGGCCAGGCGCTTCGGCGCGCGTGCGAGCCGCTCGCGCGCGCCCGCGAACCGGACCTGCCGGGCGACGGCCTTCGGCCCCAGCCCGACCTCGGCGCGGCCCTTCAGGTCAGGTCGCGGCGGCTACAGCCGAGCTTGGCCGCGAGCGCGGCGATCCGGATGTTGCCGCCTGCCTCGCGCACGCGGCGATCGGCCCACGCCACCGCCGGCGTCGGCGCCGCCCCCACCGCGACGCGGCCGATCAGGACCCGCTTCAGCACGTCAAAGCGCGCGTCCCAGTCGCGCTCCTCCCGGAGCCGGTCGGCGAGCTTGCGGCCACCGGGCCCGAACGCGTCCTTGAGCGCGACGCACTCGCCCGCCAGGTCCGCCAGCGGCCGCCCGAGCACCGTGTGCGCCCTGAGCGGCGTCAGCTCGACGTCGACCGACGCGTAATCGCCGCCCCCAAGGCCGACCACGGTCGGACGTTCGCCAAGGCCGCCGATCCACGCACTCGGGAGCCGCTCGCTATCGGCGCGGATCGAAGCCTCCAGGTCGATCATCAGCGTGACCGCCGGCCGCGGCGGCTCCAGCCAGCTCGAGAAGCCGGCGCGGCGCCAGATCGAAGCCGTACAGATCCCGGTACATCCACGGCCGCAGCCGCGGCGGGTCGGGAGCGCGAACGGCGCGCGTGCTCGAACCGAACTCTGTATCCGTTCGATGGATCCAGCGGCCGCTGTCACAGGCTCCAGTCTCTGCACCAGGCGTCTGGCCGCAATGTTCCGAACCAGACGATCTGCGACCCGTCCAGCGCGGTGACAGGCGGAGTTCCTCCTCCGGAGCGATGCAGAAGCCGAGCACCACGTCCTACGACGCCGCGAAACGCTCGCGTGGGAACGGCTGGAGGTGCACCGTCGCGCAGCGCCAAAGTTGCGCGCCGGTCGGCTAAGTGTGCCGAGGGAGGTTGCCTGGGTGGCCCGTCGCCGGGCTCAACGCGTTCATGACGAGGTGAAGCCGAGGATCAGCTGCGCAGCCTCGACGGGGACATCGAGTTGGGGGCAGTGGCCGATCCCGTCGAGTATCACCCAGTCAGCCTGGGGCAGCCAGTCGTTGCGGTAGCGGGCGGCGGCCTGGGGCCAGGGCAGAAGCTTGTCGGCTGTTCCCCACACGATTCGCACTGGGCACGTGCAATGTTCTCCGCGTCCGAGTACCTCGAGCCCTCGTGTAGAGCGTTCTCGATCAGCGGAACGGCCGCTATGCAGCTAGCGATGCCGAGCATCTGATGCGCGAGGAGGTCGCGCGGAATGTGCTTGAAGTTGGTGGTGATGAAGTGCGACGCGCGACGCCGTCCCTCGGGGGTGGCGACCAACGCCTCCGCTTGCCGCGGCGCGGCCGCTTTCATCTGCTCCTGAAGTATCCGCTGAGCGTGGAGCAGATCCTCAATGAACGGTCGCTCAGCATCCATCCGCCGGCTGGCGCGAAAGCGACGACGGTTGCCGCGCGCCCGCGGGCGGCAAGCTGAAACGCGACATAACCACCAAGCGAGTTGCCCACAAGGTGCGCGACCTCAAACCCGGCGACATCCATCGCGCGCTCCGACGGCATGACGTCGACGAACACATCGGTGCTGACCTTGCCGGTAATCGGAGGCCCTCCCGCGTGCCCGGGACAGCGTCAGGAAGAGCGTCATGACGGCGCTCCAACGCCGGTAACACCAGCTCCCCACGTGCGCCACGTGTCCATGAACCCGTGCAGACAGCCCAGCGGCGCTCCCGAGCCACCGCGATGAGCCGGACTCGAAGCCCGAGAACACGCACACGGACGCTAACGCCTGCGATCTCAGGAGCGCCTCTCTCTACCCGAGTACCGCGCTCCCTCTCCCATGATCCAGAAACGTGATCGCAGCCCAGCAGTGTCCGGTGCTGGACGGGACCACGCCTCCCCGCGGGCTAGACCTGGTATTCAGCGGCAAGGCCAATCGAGATCGATCGCGGGAGAGGCCCGCCTTGCGCGGATACCCGGATACCGCGCTTTAGCTTTAGCTTTCGCCGATGGGGTCCCGGCCGCGGCTGCTTCGCGACGGATCGATACGCGGGACGGCCGAGTGGGCGGCCTTCCCTCCGCGCAGGCAGCGCTCCGGTGGCTCGGCCGCCGACTGCTGTTGAAGCTGGCCATTGCGGCCACGAGGACAATCCTGCTTCGCTCGCAGCAGAGGTGTATCGCGGCCGGCGAGGAGAGGCCTGAGTCGAGCGGACGTGCGCCTCTCGCCGACGAGAGGCGCTTCCGCGCATCGGAGCCCTCAGACCGTACGAGTCCTATGGCGACGATCCAGTCGTGCGGCGTCGCGCCGGACCGGATCGGGCGCGGGACGAGCGCTCGGTCGCCGAAACGATCACGGGCCGTGCGCCGTTCGAGAGCGTAAGCGATCGCGCGACCGCGGCTCGCGCACGCACCAGTCTGAGCGCGTACGTTAGCGCGACGCCGCTGACATTGATCGCACCAGCCGCGTTGCGTTCAGAGGGCCGCAATGGGCCGAGCCGGGCGGGCGTGGCGGCCAGGCGGGCGAGGATCTGGCACGCGATTGAGGGTCACTCGCGCTCGATCCGTCGCAGCCCGTGTGTCGGCGTCCGCCACTCGCGGCCCTGCCGGTTCGATGTCTCGCTGTTATGCTCGTTATATGCCCAGGTTCGCATCGATGACCGACAGCCCTCCTCGGTCCGCGCAGCGCGCGCCCGCATCGTCGCCGACGCGATCGCGCGACATCAGGCGACGGGAAGATGAGGGCAATCGTGCCGAGACCGGTAACCGCGCGCTGCGAGGTCTGATCGTTAGTCAATCGTTTTGTTTGGCGTCTCATGCGCCCGCCGTTAACCGCCGCAGGCCCGACCTCGTTGTAAAGCCTGATGACCAGGTTCGCCGTGCCGTGCAAGTGGTGAAGTGGTTCGCGAACACCGGGCAGCTGCTCAAGACGCTGGCGGTCTTCCACGCTTCGCATTTCCACGATGGCCGCGATCGAGGTTTTGTCGGCGGTCTCGAGAACTCGTGCCGACACGAACCCGGGATCCTTGACGATCTCGCCGAACATCTCATTGAGACGCCCAACAGCAACAGCTTCGTCTGCGGGATCGACCTCCCACACATGGAGGAGTACTGGGCTCTCGTTCATTGACACATCTCACTTTCAGGCTCGACAGCGGCCAGATGGTGGTTGCAGGCAGATTCGGACTCGATCATATTTCGCTGCAGCACTCGGCTGCGAGACCCGCGAATGCGCGGCACAGACGGCGGGACCCCCGCGCAGGTCTCGGTTTGGAGCCAGCGCCTGTGTTCGCGCGTCGCGGATGCCAACCGGCCGTGCCCAGGTCTGGGGGCGCCTGCCTCTGCTCGCTCTCGACAGTCCGGCTCCGTGGCGATCGCATTCGTCATCGGACCGCCTCACGAAGTGCGACTGCATCGGCGACACAGGGATCGTCCCGATCCGCGGGCGTACGCGCCGCAGCCCGCTTTCGAGTTCGCCCAGCAGGGGCGCGGGCTGAGGCGATGCAGAGGTTGGGGTATGAAGTGGCTCGCTGTGCCCCGTCTTCCATGGACGGCAATCGCATTCCGCTATCCGCCGACTTACTGCTGTGGCAAGTCGTTCAGCTGTTTTGTGAACGCGTCGGCGTGTGCGGCCGCCCAGGCCCCGCAGCTTCGGCGACGGTGGATGGCGCCGGCCAGTCCCCGTGCTGGAGGCGTTTGAGCGCCTGGCCGCTCCGCTGGTGAGCGTGGGTGCGTGACCAGTCGTATGACGACGGCTGACGGCCGTGGAGCTGCTGCCAGGTTGCGCATCGCTTCGCGGACCCACTCCTGGGTGCGCTGCGGCGCGATCGCTCCGAGATGGCGGATTGGCTGATCATGATCACCTGCCCGTCGTGCAAGTGCGCGCGCTGGAGGATCGCGACGCCGCGCGCGGCGACCATGTGGCTCACCGCGCGGAACTCGTCGAGCATCAGCGTTCATGGCGCGCCGCCTGTCCCGCCGCGGCGTGAGCGGCTCGTCGCAGACGAGGCCGCGGCGATTCCGAATGGCCGCTGCGCTGGACCGCGAAGAGCGTCCGAGCGCTCGCCGGTGCCCTGGGCGAGCAGGGCCACGAGATCCACTTCACCTCGGTCTCCAAGACCTCAACCAGCTTGGCTACAGCATGCAGGCCAATCGCAAGACCAAGGAGAGCTTTAAACCATCCCGACCGCGACGAGCAGTTTCACCACATCAACGCCAAGGTCTCCGAGGCGATGGGGGCGGCGAGCCGGCGATCTCGTTAGACACCAAGAAGAAGGACCTCGTTGGGGACCTGAAGGAAGTACTTTGCGGGAGTCCGGCGCTACTTTCAGCCAGCTTGACAGAGACGCGCAAATCTGCTACGCCCGTGAAGCCGAAGCATTATTTGCGATCCCATGAGTGGGAGAAGCGAGGACAGACGGATGAGACACGGCGACATCGGCTCGACCCCCGACTATGTCGGTGTAGGAGTCGTTAACTACAAGATGCCCCGGCTTCACAGCCGCGGCGAGGTGGTCGAGAATTGCCAGGAGATCGCGCGTCGAGTCCACGGCCTCAAGCAGGGCTGGCCCGGTCTGGATCTCGTGATTTTCCCCGAGTACTCGACCCACGGCATCCTCTATGACCGCGACGAGATGTTCGAGTGCTCGTCGCAGATCCCGGGCGATGAGACCGACATCTTCGCCAAGGCGTGCCGGGAGACGGGCGTGTGGGGCGTGTTCTCGCTAACCGGCGAGCGCCACGAGGACCATCCCCACAAAAACCCCTACAACACGCTCATCCTGATGAACTCCGACGGGGACATCGTCCAGCGCTACCGCAAGATCTGCCCCTGGTGTCCGATCGAGGGCTGGTATCCGGGCGACCAGACGTACGTCAGCGAAGGCCCGAAGGGCCTCAAGGTCAGCCTGATCATCTGCGACGACGGCAACTATCCGGAGATCTGGCGCGACTGCGCGATGCGCGGCGCCGAGCTGATCGTGCGCTGCCAGGGTACATGTACCCCGCCAAGGAGCAGCAGCGAATGGTCGCCCAGACGTCGGCGTGGCAGAACACCGCGTACGTCGCGGTCGCAAACGCGACGGGCTGGGACGGCGTGTACTCCTACTTCGGTCACTCGGCGATCATCGGCTACGACGGCCGCGTCGTCGCCGAGTGCGGTACCGAGGAAAACGGATGCCAGTACGCCGAGCTCTCGGTGACATCGATTCGCGACGCGCGCGAGAACTGGCAGTCCCAGAACCACCTATTCAAGCTGCTGCACCGCGGCTACACGGGAATGTACGCCTCGCAGGAGGGCGAGGCCGGCGCGCAGGAGTGCCCGTTCGAGTTCTACCGCACGTGGGTCAACGACCCAGAGAAGGCTCGGGAGCAGGTCGAGGCGTTCACGCGCACGACGGCCACACCGGACAGCTGCCCGGTGCCCGGCCTGCCCACCGCCGAGGAGTCGCGCCGCGAGCTCACGCGCTTCGAGCTGAATGGCTCGATTATGTCGGCGGAAAGTCCTGGAAAGCGGTCATTTTCAGTGCCTCAGGGGGTTGTGGGAAGGGGGGGACCTAATCCAAAGTAGCCCCATACGCGTCAAACTTTGGAAAAGATCTGCAAATGAGCAGTTTCTGACCCTCCGCGGGCGATGACCTAATCCAAAGCAGCGGGCACCTAATCCAAACGGGCGGGCACCTAATCTCGTAGGCGCAAAAGGCGATCCAGCGCGGGCGGTAGGGGAGCCTGTCAATCGCCGTCCCGACCGGTCGCATACTCGCCGTCTTCAAGTGGAGATGGTCAGGACCAGCTTGCCCCGGGCACGGCGTTGCTCGAGGTCGCGCAGCGCCTAGGTGGCATCTTCCAGGGGGTAGATCGTGCCAAGGATCGGACGCACGAATCCGTCGTTGACCATCTGCTCGAGCTCGTCGCCCGCGCGGCGAGTCCGCCGGGTTGGGCAGCGAGGACGCTCCAGGTGCAGCCGCAGAGGTCGAGGTTACGCAGAAGCAGCCGATTGACCGCCATCTCGAGGATCTGTCCGTCTGCGAAGCCCACGACAACGAGCCGACCTTCGCGGGCCATACAACGCAGGCTGTGGGCGAAGCGCTCGCCGCCAACCGGATCGAAGACAACATTGACACGGACGCCACTGGCCGCGAGGACCTGCGAGCGCCAGTCCTCGCCGCCAGGAAGGCGTTGTCGGCGCCTGCCGCTCGCAGGTCGGCGAAGCCGACGCCCGCGGCGCGCACCCCCCACCAGCGCGGCGTCGTCGTCGGGTTCCGGCACGTCGGCAACAACAAGATCGTGGGGACCCGTCTCTCGCTGAACTTGCACGCCGCGCACCGGTGCTCCCCTCATTCAGTTTCGAAACCAGACCCAGGGCGAGTGGTCAGGAGTTGTTGAACGGAGTCTTGGAAGGTGTTGGTGGTGAAGCATTGAGGTTCGGCGAACTCTTCCATGGTGAGCGCGTTGTCCCAGGTGGCGTCGGCGGCGGCGCGCAATAGCGGCTTCGTCATCGCGATCGCGTGCGGCGGGAGCGCGGCGATCCGTGCGCACCAGGCGTCCGCGGTGCCGAGGAGCTCGTCGTGGGCGACGACCTCGTGTACGAGGCCAAGCTCTCGCGCGCGCTGGGCGTCGAGGTGCTGACCGCTGGCGTAGTAGGCAAACGCGCCCTGATAGCCGAGGCGGCGGGTCAGCGCCCAGGAGGTTCCGACTTCGGGCAGCAGTCCGAGGCGGCCGAACGCGGGGACGATTTGGGCGCGCTCGGAGGCGATCGTCAGGTCGCACGTCAGGGCCCAGGCCAGGCCGACGCCCGCTGCTGGGCCGTTGAGGGCGGCGATGAACGCGGTATCGCTGCGGGCGATCAGCCGCGCGATCGCGCCGAACTGGTAGCGGATCCAGCGCCAGATGTCGGTCGTGCCCTCGGGCGCGGCGAGCGCGACGGGTGCTTGCTCCATCATCCGCAGATCCCCCCCGGCTGAGAAACCCGGGTCGGCGCCGGTGAGGACGATCACCCGGATCGCTCGATCGGCCACCAGCTGCTCAAGCGCCGCCTTGAGCTGCTGGGTGAGGGATGCGCTGAGAACGTTGAGCTTTTCGGGATCGTCGAGCGTCACGACCGCCCGGTCGGCGGCGCGCTCGACGCGCACCAGCGCCTTGCGGTGCTCGGTTGAATCGGTCAACTGGTCGTCATAAAAGGTCATACAGGCTCCTTGAGGGTGTTCCAGGCGGCTTGCGCGAGAACGTCAGCCACAGCGGGAGGGGTGCGCTTGGCGTGTCCGGCAAGCCAGTGACGGGTGTACTCCTGCGCGGGCCCCAGCCACAGCGCATGAATCAGATCAACCGGTAAAGGACGCAGCGAGCCATACTGGACGTGGGTCTGCCACCACGCCATCACCTCGGCCAAGAAACGCCGATTACGCTCCCGCAGCTCCGGGCCGCCGGGGCGGTGCCCAAGCAGAATGCCCGCTGCTGCGCGATGACCGCCCACCCAGCGCAAATAGAACCGCACCCCCGCCTCGATCCCCTCCCGAGCGCCCGGATGCGACCGCAGCTCGGCCACGAAACCAGCCTGAAATTGCTCGATCCACTCCAGATACAGCGCGTCGACGAGCGCCGGCTTGTCCGCGAAGTGGTGATACAGAGCACCAACGCTCACGCCAGCTTCCTGGCGAACCTCCTCCAGCGTGACCCCTACCACGCCATCGGACCCAAACCGGCTCAGCGCCGCCGCCAGCAGACGGTCGCGCGCCGAAGAACCTCGAGTAGAGCGGCTTGAACTCGCCGTTGATCCGAAGTCTAAAGGTCTCATGCGAGCTTTTATCTTTACACACCGAGAATTACTCTGTATGTTTGCGCCTTCCCGTTTTCGATTCACAACGTCAGGAATGCAGACACTCCCGGGCAGCGATCACTGGCCACGGTGAAAGTTGCCGATGCGCTACCCGGCCGTCTCGGCGACGGCGACGAGGACCGCGCGCGATCACAGCGACGGTTTCCTAAGACCTCGCGCGCCAGAAGATCTGAACCCCCTGCCGATACGTCGACCCGCCCGCGGACGCCCGCCCGTACTCAACGCGGCGGTCGTTGCGGTCGCCGCCGGAGCGGTGACGGTCGTAGTGGAACTGCTCGACGAGTCGCTGCTGGCGCAGCCCGTCACGACAGCCGCTGCGACAGCAAGGCAAGACAGCAGGAATTCGTATACGCATCTTGTCCCTCTCACTCGGAGACCGGAGATCATGCCTTCCAGCGGCGCGTGAACGTCGACGGGGCGCCAAGGCCGTGCGCAGCGCATCAAGCGTCAAGGTGGCGCATGTGGGAGGCGAACTGCCAGCCCACAATCCGCGCCGGAGAAGGCGTCGAGTATGAAGGCGAAGAACACGGCGCCTTCCCAGCAGCGCAGGTAGGTCAGATCGGCGACCCAGAACTCACAGCCCGACGGTGCGCGCAACCGCACATCACTGAGCTGAGCGGTACGCGCCTCGGGGTCGGCGCATCGTTGGTCCTGGCGTCGGCGCTACCCCGCCGCGATCCTGTCGCACTGCTGTTCGACCTCCTGCTTCACCGACGCGATCGGGATGTTGTTCGCGCCGTCGAGGCAGGCCTGCTTCGCGTTGTGCAGCGCGGCGCTCACGTTAGCGTTGCTCATCTCGCCGAAGGTGATCATGTTGCAAGCCTGCTCAGCAGTCGAGCGCGCGCCCGGGTCGGGGATGTTCTTCGCGCCTTCAAGGCAGGCCTGCTTGGCGGCCGCGAGATCGCCTCCGGAGCCGGCTGTGGACGTCGCCGGAGCCGAGGTCGACGAGGACGAGGAGGACGAGGGAGAACCGCCGCCGCACGCGCTCAGCGCGGTCGCGCCTACAACCAGGAGGAGGAGGGCCATGCGGGCCATCATGGGCCCCCTAGTATATGGGCCACCGGCCGAATCGATCGCCTGCTTGACGGCAGCCAGGGGCGCCGGTCGGCCGACTGGCCCGGCCTGGCACGCCGAGCCTCTGCTCTCGGTCAACTCCGCGTGGCTGACGTTGCCGGCTCCACAGGCGCGCCACCCTGATCGGGCGAGGCAGGGCGTGTCAACCCCAGGTGACAGGTAGGGCATCCGCTATCCCCCTTCACCAGACTGACACTGTCACTACCAAGGAGACCGTCACAGCAGTCACTGTCTAATCATTCACACCCGGACCGCCGTCACCAAACCTCTACGACGAGCGGGACAACCTCACCAAAACCGGTAGTGAAGAATGACCGCCTGCCTTCTTCCGTTCCAGGGCGAGAGTGTCGGGCGCGTGAATTCTGGGGCGGAACAGTTCCGCTCCAAAGGAACGCGACACTCACCTGAACGTCGATCCGGACGCGCGCTGGCCGCTCTACACGGATCCGGTGGTTCCCTGCCGTCCGCGGTCGCGCGTCCGGAATCGCTTCGGGAAGCGTCGGTCCTGGGCAGGGGACACGGCGGGACGTCCCAGCCGCGAGCGCTGGGAACCGTTGGTCTTCGGTTGGCTGCCACTCTCTGGGGGCCGGCTTGTCAACTTCTGTAGGTATTGCTCCGGGATGTCGGGCCGGTTGAGGGGGGCGCGACAGGCGAGGTAGCCGTCGGGGCGTACGAGAAGGAGTTGCCCGCGCAGCGAGTGGTAGCAGCGGTGTGCGCGCAGCTCGGGATCGCTGACGGCTTGTGGATCGTGTGAGCTGGTGCGGCCGCTGATGGGAACCACCTGCATGACCCCGCCCCATCGCGCGAGGCGTGCGACGGGTGCCTCCGGCGCGCTCCCTCGTCTGCTTGTCGCCGGCGAGCACGAACAGCGTGTGCTTTGTCGAACCCAGCAGCAGGTCGAGTGTCGAGACCGCCTTGCCGCCGGCGCGCAGGCCCCGCACGAAGGGGAGCCTGCTTCCGGGAGCGAGCGGATCGTCCTGCTGGCGCGCCGGACCGGGTGTGAGTGGTCCGCCACGGTAGTTATGGGAGAGCTGAGAAAGGCGGTGGATGTACCGGCGTTCGGCAGCGGGGACGGCCATCACGGCCGGGAGTAGCCGGTCGCGCAGCCAGCGCTTGCGCGGCGATGCGATCGTGAAGAGCCTTACGAGGCGCGTGGGTGAGCTCGAGCACGCTGGCGGCGATCGGCAGGCGCTCGTCTTGGTAGGTGTCGAGCAGCGATGGCGGCGACTGGCCCTGGGCGACGAGCGCGAGTTTCCAGCCGAGATTGAATGCGTCGTGCAGCCCGGTGTTCATCCCCTGGCCGCCCGCGGGGCTATGGATGTGCGCGGCGTCCCCGGCGACGAGCACGCGGCCATGACGCATGATCTTCGTCGACCGCCGGTAGCTGCGGAAAGCAGCCAGCAAAGCCGGGTCGGTCAGTGTCATTCCGGCGGGGCCTCTTTGCGCCGCGAGGCGCTCGATCTCGTCCATTGCGGGCTGCGAGCGCTCACCGGCGCGGTTGGGGACTTGCGGCAGAAACACTCTCCAGCGGCCCGCTGGCATGGGAAACGCAACCATCGGCGCGGCCGTGTAGGAGAACACGTGGAACTCGCTGCGCTCGATCGGCCAGTGGACGTTCACCTCTGCCATCAGCCAGTCCTGCCCGTAGTCCTCGCCGTCGAACGGCACGCCCAGGTGACGGCGGACGATGCTGTGCGCGCCGTCGCAGCCAACGACCCAATCGGCTAGCAGGGTTCGCTCGCGCTGCTCGCCAGGACCCGTCAGCCTGAGCTCGACGCTGTCAGCGTCGTGATCGAGTTCGACCACGTTCACTCCCCGCTCGATCATGATCCCCAGCTGCTCGAGCCGCTGATCGAGAATCCGTTGCGTCTGGTCCTGGCCGAGCATGAGCACGAACGGATACGGCGACTCCAGACCGCCAAACCGCACACGAGTGCTGCGCCGTGCCCGGGTGTGCACCTCAAATCCCGTGACGCGGTGGCCGAGCTCGAGGAACTCCTCGACCATCGCCAGCTGGTGGAAGACCTCGAGCGTGCGGGCATGGATCCCGATCGCGCGGGTCTCTTGTGAGCGCGATGGTTGCTTGTCGAGAATCCGCACCTCGACCCCCCGTCGTGCGAGCTCGATCGCCAGCATCACTCCCGTGGGTCCGGCACCGACGATCACCACTGGCGCCTCGCTCCGCTTGGACATCGACCCGGCCTCCTTCACGTGTGGTTCAGTGGAACTTGTCGGGAGCGTGCTCCGCGGCACTGATCGCGCGCTGAAGAACGGCTGAATCTGCAGTCGCGTCGGCGGTTCAGCGCGGAGTCAGGCGCTACGCTTTCGTCCTGGGAGCGGGGACAACGTGATTGCAATCGAGTTCCGGGTTCTGGGTCCACTCGAGGTGTGGCGCGGCGGACAGCAGCTTGGCGTGCGCGGCGCGAAGCCCCGGGCGTTGCTCGCGATGCTGCTGCTGCACGCCGGAGAGGCGGTCTCCACCGACCGCCTGATCGACGCGTTGTGGGGCGAGCGTCCCCCGGCGAGCGCCGGGAATGCGCTCCAAGCGCACGTGGCTGCCCTGCGCCGCGCGCTCGATCCAGACCGTCAGAACCGGGGCGCGGACGGTGTCCTGATCACCCGCGCACCCGGCTACCTGTTCCGGGTCGCAGGTGACGAGCTCGACATCGCGCACTTCGAACGACTGGTTGCGGAGGGCCGCAGCGCCCTGCAAGCTGATCCTGCCGCTGCCGCCGGATTGTTGGGAGAGGCGCTCGGGCTGTGGCGCGGACCAGCGCTCGCTGATTTCGCTTTCGAATCGTTCGCGCTGCCGGAAGCCGCTCGCCTGGAGGAACTGCGACTGGGCGCGCTCGAGGACCGGGTCGAAGCAGACCTGGCGCTCGGCCGGCACGGGGAGGTGGTGCCAGAGCTCGAGGGGCTGCTCGCCGAGCATCCGCTTCGCGAGCGATTGGCGGGTCAATCGATGCTTGCGCTGTACCGCTGCGGACGCCAAGGGGACGCTTCGCGGGTCTTCCACGCGACCCGATCGCGCCTGGTGGAGGAGCTTGCGATGGAGCCGGAGCCTTCGCTGCGCCGGTTGCTCGAGCGGATCCTCGAACAGGACCCGACGCTCGATTGGTCTGCCCCGGATGGTGCGATCGCGCGCGCTGCGAATCGGGAACGGCCAGCTCATAATCTGCCGGTCGAGCTGACGTCGTTCGTCGGGCGAGAGCGCGAGCTAGAGGAGATTCGCTCGCTGCTGCACGACACCCGGCTGCTGACCTTGACCGGAGCCGGGGGATCAGGCAAGACAAGGCTTGCGCTGCGTGCAGCCCGGGAGTCGGTGGGCGAATATCGCGACGGCGTCGGGCTGGTCGAGCTCGCGCCGCTCGCCGACCCAACGCTCGTCGAGGCGTCGCTCGCGGCGGCGCTCGGCGTTCGCCAGCAATCGGGCCCGCTGATCGACGCGCTCAAGCGACGGCTTGATGCGTCGCAACTGCTCGTCGTGCTGGACAACTGCGAGCATCTGATCGAAGCCTGCGCTGAGCTGGCGCATGATCTGCTGAGCAGCTGTGAGCGCTTGCGAATCCTCGCGACCAGCCGCGAGCCGCTGAGCGTCCCCGGCGAGGTCACATGGCTGGTGCCGGGGCTCGAGCTGCCGGACGCCTCGGCGCTCCCGTCCCACGAGGAGCTGAATCGCTACGACGCGATTCGCCTGTTCGTGGAGCGGGCCGCCGCCACCAGGCCTGGGTTCGCCCTCGAGTCAACTGACGCCGAGGCGGTCGCGCTCCTATGCCGCCACCTCGACGGAACTCCGCTCGCGATCGAGCTGGCCGCTGCTCGAGCCCGGGCGCTGTCTCCGGAGGAGATTCTGCGGCGGCTCGATGACCGCTTCAGGCTGCTCACCGGCGGCGCGCGCGGTGCGCTGGAGCGCCAGCAGACGCTGCGAGCGACCGTCGACTGGAGCCACGATCTCCTCGGCCCGTCTGAGCGCGTGCTGTTCCGGCGCCTGTCGGTCTTCGCCGGCGGCTGGACCCTGGCGGACGCCGAGCAGGTGTGCGCCGACGAGCAACTGCCTGTCGATGCGATCTACGACCTGCTCTGCGAGCTCGTCGCGAAGTCGCTCGTGGTGACCGTCTCAACCCCGGCAGCCGCGACCCGCTACCACATGCTCGAGACGCTTCGCGACTACGCGGCCGAACGGCTTGCGGCTGCGGACGAGCACCAAGCGGTGGGTCGCCGTCACTTCGACCATTTCCTCCAGCTGGCCGAGCACGCGTCCGAACAGCAGCAAACGCGTGGCTCGAACGCCAGGCTCGAGCTGCTCGTCGCGCACCAGGACAACATCCGCACGGCGCTCGCGTTCGCGTAAACCGCCGACCCAGCAGGACTCCTCCGCCTCGCCACGGCCGCCGAGCAGCTGTGGCTCGCCGGCAAGATCATTGAAGGCCTCCGGTGGCTCGAGGAAGCACTCCCCCGGGCTCCCGAGCGAACGCTCGCGCGGGTGCGGGCGCTGAACACGGCGACTGCGCTGACGGTTCTGCGCTCGGCGCATGACGAAGCACGTCGACTGGTCGATGAAAGCTTGGCGATTGCCTCCGTACTGGGCGACCGGGCGGGGGAGGCGAGAGCGCGGGTGTGGCTCGGGTTCATCGATCTCACCGGCGACCCACCCAGCACCCGCCACAGCGAGCAGAGCCTTGCGATCAACGAGGCGCTGGGCGACAGGCCCGGCATCTGCCGCTCGCTCCTCTTCCTGGGCATCGGCATGTCTCAGTTCGCCGAGACCAAGGAGCAGGGCTACGAGGCACTAAAGCGCGCAGCGCACATGGCCCGCGAGCTCGAAGACGGTTGGAGCGAAGCGTTCGCGCGGATCTTCCTCGGATGGGCCAGCATCGACGCAAGCAAGCCCGCGCAAGCTGCGACCCACCTCCGCGCCGCTCTGGTGACCGAGGCGCTCGGGCCGATCCGTGGCACCGCACTGGACGCATTCGCCAGCCTCGCCGTCGAGCAGGACCCCGCCGAGCCATCCGACTCCTCGCAGCCTCGGCCGCCCTGCGCGAGCGCGACGGCGGCCGACCACCGGCATGGCTCAGGCGCAGAGCGGCAACGATCCGCCAACGGGCCGAGCAGCTGCTCGACCCGCTCGATGCCCAGCAGGCATGGAGCGAAGGCAGCCGCATGACCACCGAGGAGATACTCGCGTACGCGCTCGGCGAGCAGGAATCGCAGCACGACCCCAACAACCCGGCAGCGAGCGCGCCGCCGCGGCGTGATGCCGCTGCCCGGTATCAGTAGCTGATGCATTACGCGATTACTCCTGGCGGCGTCTGCTCAGACCGGCGATGCCCGCTGGCTGGTGAGAAGGGTCGCGAACGGCGTAGGAGAGGTGATCCTGAAGTCGGAGGATCAGGCGCTTGCGCTCGGCAACTTCGCGCGGTTCGGCTCCTTCTCGCTCGAGTCGCCGAAGTTCAGAGACGTGACCCCGCAGGTGTGCGATCAGCCGGTCGAGAGTTCGTTCGTCGGTCATGAGCCAGCCTCGTAGGCGGGCTCGAGCGCCGGCAACGGCTTCGAGGCGGTCTGCTCAGCCTCGATCGCCACGCGCGGTAGGCGCCGCTCGAGCCAGCGCGGGAGCGCCCAGGTGGTCCGGCCGAGCAGCTCGAGGACCGCGGGCAGCAGCAGCATCCTGATCACGACGGCGTCGAGGAAGACCGCGCTTGCCATCGCGAGCCCGAACATCTCGAGCACCCGGTTGCCGCTGATCGCGAAGCCACCGAAGACGGCAACCATCACCGCGGCCGCGGCCGTGATCACGCGCCCGGTTTGAGCGAGGCCCTCGGTCACGGCAGCGCTGGCGTCGCGGCGCGCGGTCCATTCCTCGTGGATGCGTGAGACGAGGAACACCTCGTAGTCCATCGACAGCCCGAACACGATCGCGAACGCGAGCACCGGGATGAAGGCGTCGATGGGTCCAGGCTGGGTTCCAAACAGGCCGGCGAGCCAGCCGCGCTCGAACACCGCCTGCACCACGCCGAGCGAGGCCCCGATCGAGAGCAGGTTCATGAGCGCGGCCTGCACGGGGATCACCAGCGAGCGGAAGACCAGCAACAGCAGCAGCGCTGCGACTGCGATCACGACTCCGATGAACAACGGCAGCTTGCTCGAGAGGACGTGCGAGAAATCGACCTGTGACGCCGTTGCGCCGCCGATGTACACGCGTGCGCCGGTGCTCTGCTCGACTCGCGGGATCACGCTGTCCGCGCAGCCGGGTGACGAGGCTCGACGTCTGGGCACTCTGCGGCGCGCTCGTCGGGTACGCGACGATCGCGGCCGCGGTTCCCGCCGCGTTCGGCCGAGGCGCGGCGACCGAGGCGACCCCGCGGGTCGCGCTCAGGGTTTGGGTCAGTTGCGTGAGGGCCGCCGTGTCGCGACCAGCCGGAAGCGCCACGGCCACCTGAGCGGCCCGTTGAAACCGGGGCCAAAGCCTTTTGCGAGGAGGTCGTAGGCCTGGCGCGTCGTGTGGCTGGCCGGGTCGTTGCCGGCGTCGCTCGAAGCTAGTCGCAGGCCGAGCGCTGGGGTCGCGATCGCGAGCATCAGCGCTGTTGCGGCGATCGCGGTCAGCGCCGGACGCCGCTGCACCCGACGCACCCACCGCAACCAGAAGCCGGGCTTGTCGGGAGCCGTCTCCTCAGCCAAGTGCCGCCCGCGGACCTCGCCAATCCGGCGTCCCGCGAAGCTGAGCAGCGCGGGCAGCAGCGTGAGCGACGCGGCGAGGACCAGCACGACGCCGATCGCCGCCGCCACCGCCGCTCCGTTGAGCACGCTCACGCCGAGCGCGAACATGCCCAGGAGAGCGATCACGACCGTCGCGCCGGCGAACACGACCGCGCGACCCGATGTGTTCATCGCCGCCTCGACCGCCGGCTGCACATCTCCACCGTTTCTCCGGTAGTTCTCGCGGAAGCGTGTGACGATGAACAGCGCGTAATCGACGCCGACCCCGAGGCCGATCATCAACGCCAGCTCCGAGGCGAAGTCCGGCATCGCCACGACGTGACTGGCGAGCGTGATCACTCCCACGCCGGCACCGAGGCCGACCAGCGCCGTCGCAATCGGTAGACCCATCGCGCTGAACGACCCGAAGCTGAGCAGAAGGATCACGATCGCAGCGGCGATGCCCACGATCGTCGCGAACCCAAGCGAGGCCTGCTGGGCCTGCTCGATCGCTTGGCCGCCGAGCTCCACCTGGAGGGTCGTCGATCGCGCCGACTCTGCCGTCTTGATGACGCTGTCGACGGCGGCCTTGGGGAGCGCACCGGCACGCTTGTCGAAGTTCACGGTGGCGAAGGCGATCGTGCCGTCACGCGAGATGCTGTGCGCGCCGGCTGAGTACGGGCTCACGACGCCCGTGACGTGCGGGAGATCAGCGACACGGGCGAGCGTCGTGGCGATCGTCGCGCGATCGGCTGCGTTCTGGAGCGTGCCCGTCCGGGCGTGAAAGACGATCTGATCGGCGTCGCCGGCCTGCGCCGGGAAGCGGCTCCTGAGCAGGTCCACGGCGTGCTGCGACCCCGTGCCGGGGAGCGTGAAGTTGCTGGCGTTCCTCTTCCCGACCGAGCTCGAGATCGCGAGGATCCCGACAGCGGCGACGATCCAGGCGACCACGACGATGCGGCGGTGGGCCATGGTCCAGCGAGCGATTCTGCGCATGAGGTCTCCGGCTTTCACTAGTAGTAAATCTGCAGGCGGTGCATTTATATACGAGGTGCAGCACAGTGTCAACACTCAGTGCAAAATTTCTCGCTGTGAAGATCGGCTGCTAAAGTTGCGCTAAATGGGACCAACCGAAACCAGCCTCGCGAGGCCCGGACTGAGGGAACGCAAGAAGCAGCAGACGCGCGAGAAGATCGAGCGCGTCGCGCTGCAACTGTTCGCCGAGCGCGGCTACGACGAGACGACGCTCGCCGACATCGCCGACGCGGCCGACGTCTCACGCCGCACGATCTTCGCCTACTTCCAGAGCAAGGATGACATCCTGTTTTGCGATGAGCCGTTGCTCTACGAGCGGCTCGAGCAGACGCTCACGGAGCGGCCGCCGGGCGCGACGACGGTCGATGCGCTGCGCGAGTTCGTGTCCGCGGCGAGCGCATCCGATGAGCAAGCCAGGCTCCGCAAAAGGATCATCGGCGCAAACGAAGGGCTCCGCCTGAGCGAACGCGCCCGCTCCGCGCCGCTGGAGCGGCTGGTCGCCGAGTCGATCGCGAGAGACCTGGATGCAGGCCCCGACGACGTCCGCCCGCTCCTGATCGCCGCCTCTGTGACTGCCGCCTTCAACGCGGTGCGTGACCGCCTCGTGGAAGGGTCCGAGGGGCCGATCTCCCACGAGGAGGCGCTCGGCATCCTCGACGAGGTGCTCGAGTTCCTACGCGGCGGGCTCGAAGCGCTCCAGCGAGACGGGTAGACGGCTAACTTGAGCTGTGCGCGCCGGGCGAACCGGCCCCGGTCCTGATCAAAGTCGCCCACGGCGGCGACGCGCGCTGGCCGACCCAAAAACTCCTCGGTGCGGCCCAGTCGCCCTGAGGCCATCGCGAACCACCGGGTGATCGTCGACGATCATCAGTCGGATCGCACCGCTCACGCGGCAGTCCCGGCGGGAACGCTGGCGGCCCGGTCCCCGAAGGGACCGGGCTCGCATTGCTGCTGCGGATTGCTCAAGTCGACGCTCTCGGACACGTGCGTGTCACTCCCAACGAAATAGCCTAGACGCCGCAAACGAAAGGACAAGTGCGTAGATGGCGAGCACACCGAGATGTGCCACCCCCGGCCAATGGCCACGCATCGTGTCCTGGATCGCGGCGGTCGCGGCGCCCAGCGGGGTGTAGTCGCTCACGTGCAGGAGGGCGCTAGGCATCGTCTGCCTCGGCACCCACAGCCCGGCGAAGAACATCATCGGGAAGAACAGCAGCGTCCCGATCGCGTTCGCGATCCTCGGGGTGCCCGAGATCGACGCCACGACGGCGCCCAATCCGAGCATCGCCACCGCCGCGAGCGCCAGCGTGAGGACAAACCCGAGTCCCTGGCTCGGCAGGTGGGCGTTGAAGGCCACGCGGGCGACCACAGCGATCACCAGCAGTGCCGTGACGATCACCGTCACGAGGACGGCGACGTCGGCACCGAGCAGCAATCTCGGATGGATCGGCGTGGTCGACAAGCGTCGAAGCACGCCTTTCTCGCGGTAGCTGGCGAGGATCGAGGGCAGCACCTGCACGGCGACGACCGTCAGCACGAAGGCCATCATCACCGGGACGTACACGTCGACGAGGCTCTGGCCGCCCAGCTTTCGGTCCGGATGGTGGCCGGCTATTCCGAACACCACGGTCAGGACCAGCGGGAACAGAACGCCCCAGAACAGGGCCATCGGCTCCCGCAGGAACAGCTTGGCCTCGGTCAGCAGCAGTTGGCGCCAGGCTGGGCGCCGGTTGGAATGGCGAATGACATTTGGGTGGCTCCTTTAGTTTCTGTGGGTGAGCGCGACGAACGCGTCCTCCAGGCTTGCCTGGTCGACGCGCAGTTGGTTGGCGACGACCCGGTTCCGGGCGAGCACGGCCACGACGGCGCCGAGCAGGTCACCGGCGCCGGTGACCACGACCTGGTCACCGCGACGCGTCACGCTGCTGACTCCGGGCACTGCGTCCAGCAGTCCGTCCTCGATCGGCATCGACGGGCGGAAGCGGATCACCTGCTCGGGAACCGCGGCATCCGCGAGTCCGGCAGGCGTATCGATTGCCACCACTCGGCCGGAGTCGATCAGCGCGACGCGGTCGGCCAGATGCTCCGCCTCTTCCATGAAGTGGGTGACGAGCACGATCGTCACACCTTGGTCGCGGATGCTCTCGATCAGCGCCCACGTGTTGCGGCGCGCCTGGGGATCGAGCCCAGTCGTCAGCTCGTCGAGCACCGCGATCCGCGGATTCCCGATCAGCGCCAGCGCGATCGACAGGCGTTGCCTCTGCCCGCCCGACAATTTCGCGAAGCGGGTGGAGCGCTTCTCGGCAAGCCCGAGGGTTTCGAGCAGCCGCTGCGGGTCTGCGGGTTGTGGATAGAAGGAGGCGTAGAGCTCGAGCGCCTCGCCCACCTCGATCTTGTCCGGCAGCTCGCTCTCCTGCAGCTGCACGCCCACGACCGCTCGGAGCTTCTCGCCGTCGGTCCGCGGGTCGAGCCCGAGTACTGAGATCTTCCCCGCGTCCGGCTTGCGCAGTCCCGCGAGCATCTCGACGGAGGTGGTCTTCCCAGCACCGTTCGGACCGAGGATGCCGAAGATCTCGCCTTCCTCGATCGAGAACGACACGTCGCTCACGGCGACCGTGTCCCCGTAGCGCTTCTGTAGATGTTCAACTTCGATGATCGGCATTTGCTCCTCGTTTCGTCTTGACTCGAGAAAGCTTCGCCGGTGGGCGGCCGGTTCACATCGGCCGCACGGCTTGTTTTCATGCCGACTTCAGACTGAGGAACGATCAACCAATCGGTTGACCGGCCTGCCTACCGGACCAGCTTCGCCGAGGTGATCGGCAGATCGCGCAGCGCATGCCGGTCGCGTGATGCGCGGCATTGGCGATCGCCGCGGCGCGGCAACGATCCTCGGGGATACGGAAACCACCCCCGAGGAAGACCTGCTCCCGGTCCCCCGCGGATGCTCGGCATGGCCAGGACCCCGAGCCCTCCTCCGCGCGGAGAGCGCGCACGGCGCCTGCCGAGGTTGTCCCGTTCGTCGTGGATCTTTGGTGACGGCGGTCCTGGTTGTGATGGACGGATGACCGCAGGTAGGCGCCGGCTGATGGTGCGGCTGTTCACCGTCGGACGGGAACAGAGCATCGCCATGGTGATGTTCCATGTCGCCGTTGCGCAGCACCAGGGGCTGAGCGCAACCGAGGACGCCGTTGTGATCGTGCGAGCGCAACGGGGTCGTCCTGGACCGCTCGGCTACCCGGATCGACCGCGCGTTCCTGGCGGCGATGATCCAGACCGAGTCGTCCGATTTCGAGGTTTGCTCAGGCCCAATCAACGGCGGCGCGGAGCTGCCTCGATGGCGTACCCATGACCCTGGCCGATCGGGCGAACATCCAAAGCGGTAGCACGACGGTCACGCTTTCACGCCGAAGGGTGTTCCGAGCGATGACCGCGGAGACTCACCGCCGGGTGAAAGGCAGGTCTTCCCGGGCGCGAGCGCGGGGTGCGATGCACCAGCAGCACCGGTCTCGTTCCCTGGGTCGACACTGCCGCTCTCCTCACCCGGGATGTGGGCGTACGGATGACCGGGACCCAGGGAGGGAGTGTGTGTTGGTGGTTGGGATGATGCGCGTCGGGCCTGTGAGGCAGTTCGGTGCGCCCAGATGCAGTGCTCGATCCCGCGGGTCTTGCTTGCTCTGCCGTACCCAGCGCGGATACGCCGGCAGGGCCTGGGAGGCGGGGATCATCTCGGGCCGGTGCAGCGTGATCTCCCGGCCTTTTGGTCGTCAGTGTGAACTGCCCGGTCGCGATCACATGTCGCACCCATTGAGAGTCGGTGCCGTAGAGGATGGCGAACACGAATCCATCTCCTAGCGGGGAGGCGCTGACGGGGTTGCGGTATTGGCGCCCGGACCGTGGTCCGGTGTGGGTGACGACGGAGTAGGCGCGCCAGCGCCTGCCGGCGATTTTCATGAACAGTCGGTTTGACCGGCGGTTGCGTTGCCGCTCGGTTGGGAGTGCCATGGCTGAGTCGACGTCCTGGTCTCGAAGCGTCATGTTGATGATTGGATTGCTCTGACCGTGCTGCAGGGATTGGTTGCCGCACCTACGTGTTCTGGCTTTGGCGCTTGTGTCGCCTAGGAGGCGGCGGCTTGGAGAGCGGCCGGCTCGGACTCGCGGACGGCCCTATTTCGCGCGCGGGGGAGCAGGAACGTCGGGATTGCGGCGAGGACGATAAAGCCCACTGCCGGGGGCCGGCGCCATCAGCGGGACACCGGCGTCACGCCCGGTCAAGGATCCCAATCCGCGGCGCGATCACCGAATTGAGCTGAAGAGCGACGAGCAGGCCGATCGCCAAGTACGTGTTAATCAGGCACGTCAGTGCCGCGAGTGCGTATAGAGCCTGGTAGACCACGATCCGGCGTCTGAGAGCGGCGCGCATACCGTCTGTCGTCTCGTCGCTCATCAGCCCGGCGCGGTCCGCGTACCGGAGGCTGATGAACAGCATTACGCCGAGTGCGAACAGGTTCAGCCAGTAGACCGCCATCGACAGCCGGTACGTCGTGTCTTCCGCGAGCAGTCCAGTCGAGAACGGCATCAGCGTCACCGCAAGCAGGAACGTGAGGTTGATCCAGGTGAGCGCCCGGGTGCTGCGGGTGAAATTCGAGAGCTGCGTTTGCTGGCCGACCCAGAAGATCCCCAGTGTCAGGAAGCTCATCGCGTACGGGAGCAACCGCGGCGCGACCTGGTGGAGCAAGCCGTGCGCCAGGGCGTGCTCGGAGCCGCCCCCGCCGCTTGACCAGATCGGATGCTGAGCGCGCTTCGGCACCGACGGCGCTTTCAGGTCGAGCACAAGCAACGTCATCGCGACCGCGAACACGCCGTCGCTCAACGCCGCGAGCCGCTCGAGGCTGCTGCCCGCGAATCGGTGGTAGTTGGTCGGCATCCGCCCCCTGACGCTACCTGAGCAACCGGCGATCGGCCTCCGTGCGCGTTACTCGCGGTTGTGCCCCTGCGACACGCAGCGCTCAGCCGAGGAGAGAACACGATGTGTGCGCGGACGGCGGCGGTCTGCGGACGAGAAGCATCTGCTTGATGGCCACGAGCACGGACTCCCGCCTCCTCACGGCGTTGCCATCGAGCCGCCTGATCCGAGGGGCAGGAACTTCCGCGACAAACACGGCGGCGAGACCGTGAGCCTGCTGTTCCGCTGCCGAGCTACTCGGAGTCGGTCCGGACGCCCGGTTTCCGCCGGGGTGCAGTCCGGGGGTCAGGATTGAGGGAGAGGTCGTCCGAACATCGGGGCGAGTTTGGCGGCGACCGTGAGGTCACCGTCGAGCTTGAGCCGCTCCTCGGTGAGCAGCGTGACTGGCGAGACCGCTCCGAGGTTGAAACGGACGAAGTCGCCGACGGTGAGCTTGAGCGTGACCGCCGGGTCGGTCGGGAAGCCAAACGACGCCTTCGCCGCGGATGCCGTGATGCGCAGCGCCCAGCCCTCGATGATCGCTCCGTTGTGCCGGCGCAGCTCGTAGCAGATGGAGCCCTCGAATCCTTCAGCGGCGGACGGCACGAATTGTCGGCTCATGACGGCGAAGATCACCCGGATTGCGAGCCGGCTGCCGAGAGTCAGTTCGAGGACGCGGTCGTTGAGGTGAGCAATGCTCCACATGAGCAGCTTCATCACCCTCACTAGCACAGCGTTGATCATGGTGGTCCATCGCTTTCGCCGCGGGACAGGGGGTTACATTGAACCGCAGGCGACAACGGAAGGGGTGAAGTGCGACATCAGCGGGTCCACGGTCAGGCCGTCGACACGGCCGACCCTGACCCGTGCGACCGCACCGCGGGTCGGCGCCCCGCAGTTCTGCGGTTCCGCGACACTGATCTCCGGTGCGCGACGACCTACCGCCCAACCGCAAAGCATCTGCTAGCCCGCGCTCGGCACGACTGCGTTGGTTTCCGTCCTGCCGCCCAGGCGATCGCGTCGACGACAAGTCGGTCGTAGCGCGACGGGCGGCGCGGAAAGCCCACTCGGCCGCATCGCCACTCCCGAAGAGGTGGCCGCTGCGGTCGTCTTTCTGGCCTCGGCTGAGGCCGTGATGACGAGCGGCACGGTTCTGGACATCAACGGCGCTTCCTACCTGCGGATGTAGGCAGCCGCTGCTCCTTTGCGAAAAGCAGTGTTGGGTCGATCTCGGGTGGTTCTGGTTGATGGCACGGGGTGACTCGTTCCCGGTTCGACGGAGTCATGCAGGGAGGACAGGCAGCTTTGCGCCGGTAGCGGGTAGGCTCGCGGGCATGGCTGAGCGCCTGATCCGGTTGTACGGGATTCCGCTGTCGCACCCGGTCCTCGCCGCGCGCGGGATGCTCGGCCGCAAGGAACTCTCCTATCGCTACGTTGAGCTGCTCGGTGGCGCCCATCCGCCGAGCCTCTGGGCGCTTGGGTTTCGTGGCGTGACGGTGCCGGCGATGAAGCTGCCCGACGGCGGGCGCGTGCAAGGCTCGCTCGCGATCGCCCAGGCGCTCGAGGAGATCGCGCCCGTGCCGTCGTTGTATCCGCGGGAGCCCGCGGCCCGGGCCGCTGCCGCGAAGGCTGAGCGCTGGGGCGAGGCCGTCTTGCAGCCGGTTCCGCGTCGGCTGCTCCGCTGGGGTCTTCGCCGGCACCTCCGCCTGCGCCGCTGGTTCGCCGAGATTGCCAGCCCACTGCCGGCGCCCGCGCTCACCAGCGTGCTGCTCACTCCGCTCGCGCCAATGTTCGCAAGGCAGGCGGGGGCCAGCGATGAGCGTCTGCGGCGCGATCTCGCTGGACTGCCTGGACTGCTGGACGAGGTCGACGGCCTGCTCGAGCGGGGCGTGATCGGCGGCCAGGAGCTCGGCGCCGCCGACTTCCAGATCGGCTCCTCGATTCGGATGCTGCTCGCGATGGAGGACGTCGGCCAGCTGGTGGCTGGTCGGCCGGCCCAGGCTTTCGCGCTTCGGGTCGTGCCCGACTACCCCGACGTGCCTGCTGCCCTACCCGCGCAATGGCTACCTCCTACAACCTGATTCAGGACGTGTACACCGCCGGCGCCACGCAACAGCGCCAGAGACGAGTTCACCTAACCAAACTGGAAGCGATCACACGCGGCGCGCAGCAGATCCGTGACGAACGGAGACTTCTCTTCGCTCACTCCTCCGCCCCGATCAGAGATTTGCCCGAGAACCGAACAGCGCCGCTGCTCGCGCAAAACGCAAGTTCCGCTCTGGCCGTGCCCTCCGACATCGCGGACCCTCGAGAGTCGGCTTCTGATCGATAGCGTCGTCGTGCAGGCAGCGTTAGTGTTGGGACGCACCGTGGCCAACGGACCGGAGAGGGGTGCTTGTGGCGGAGTATCAGTTCCTGACGACGTGGTGCATCGACGCGCCGATCGAGGCGGTCTTTGATGTCCTGAATGACTCGCCGGGGTACCCTCGCTGGTGGAAGGGCGTGGTCAGCGTTGAGGTCTTGGAAAAAGGCGATGAGATCGGCGTCGGTGAACTCGACCGCTTCACCTGGCGTAGCGTGCTGCCCTACTCGCTCGGCTTCGACCTGCGAGTCACGCGGGTTGAGCGCCCTTACCTGATCGAGGGGCCGCCCGTGGCGAGCTTGAGGGCGTGGGCACCTGGCGGTTGTATGAGGGAGAGGGCGTTGCGGTCGTCTACGACTGGCGCGTCCGCACGACGAAACGGTGGATGAACGTCTTCGGGCCCCTTGCACGCCCCGCGTTCTCTTGGAACCATGACGTCGTGATGCGTCAGGGAGGGAAGGGCCTGGCGGCCGAGCTGGGCGCGACGCTTCTCCTCCACGACTGACGCCAGCACCGCTCCACGACCCGATACGGGACGAGCCTCGGGTGCAGAGCCACGCCCTTGCGATGACCCGGCTACCTCATCGCGGCGGTGAACTCAGGCGGCTCCCGCCCGTCCGCCCCGATATACGAGTACATCGCGGCCCGCACGCGCGGTTGCGCATTCGCGTGGAACCACAAGAGCCCATCCCGTCCACCCTGCCGGCAAACGCGTGAGCGGCCAGCACCGCCGGCGAAGGCGCCTTCGCGTGTGTCTCCCTCTCCCGCCCGACGCGGACGATGGCGACAATCGTGACGGGATCACTCATTCGGCGCGATGCCGAGAAGGTTTGGGCCATTTTCGGGCCACGAATGGCTTCGACCAGAACCTGCGCCGGATGGTGAACATGTGACCATCCCCGTTTGCAGGGCTTTCGTGAAGCGCGCCCGGAGAGATTCGAACTCCCGACCTTCGGTTCCGTAGACCGACGCTCTATCCAGCTGAGCTACGGGCGCCAGCGGCCGATTCTAGCCTCGGTTCAGGGAAGAGCGCGGGCGGGTGGACGGTCCCACGGTCTCGGCGATCCAGGCCACGAATGGTTGGCGGCCCGGAGCTGTGATTGAACTACGGGGCGTTACACCCCTCGCAGCCGCTGCCCTCTCCCGTTCCCACTTTCAGCTCCAGCCTGGCGTTGAAGATCCGCGATGCTGGGGCCAACGGCCGTCTATGCCAGCGAGCGCGACATTGACGTCGCCCATGCCGAAGTGCCCAATCTCGCGGACGTCGCGCATCGCTTCGTCGTTCCACGAAGCGCTCGTTTTGTGCGCGTGGAGGACGCCCCGAGATTGAGCATCAGGAGATCACCTCCTCAAACGGCTCGTCGCCGCGCTTGCCGGTGATCGTGATGCGGCGATCGGGCAGCGTCCAGGTGAGCGTGGCGCGGATTGGTGGCTGGCCGAGGAAGCTGGCGTAGCGGGCCACGACGGGCGCTTTGAGGGCTTCGATCAGCGCATCGCCAGAGCGCTGCTCAGACCACGTCTCGATTTCCGTGAGCTGATCGTTTTCGAGACGTTCAAGCCGGATGGGCCCAAAGCTGGCCCCGGTGAGTCGCTTGCCGATGAACGGCAAGGTGGCGATGTTCGCGCCCCGGCGCTGCAGCCCCTCCCATACCTCGCTGCGGGTCTCGCGCACTAGGTTTGGGTGCGCGAGCAGACGGGCGGGATGCCGCCGGCACGGCGGTCGGCGGTCGGTGAGTTCGCTCCGAAGATCGAGAAGCTTGTTGAGCGGTCGCACGGGAGGATCCGGGCCGTCGCGGTGCACGGCAAGCTGGTGGCGCTGGGCTGTGAAGGCTCGCCGCGGACGACACGCCGGTGGGTTGCCGAGGCCAAGCGGCGGTGACGCCGCGAGCACGGGCGCCGGACGCAGCCGTGGATCCCGGAGCCTGGCCTATGGATGCAGTGGGCCTTCCGCGAGGGGCCGGTCGTTGATGCTTACGCGACTGTGTTGTTTTGCGCGTGGCCGGCGTGGTCGCGCTATCGGGTGGTGCTGCCGCTGCGCGACAAGACGCTACCGAGCGTGGCGATGGCTCTAGATCGGGCGCTGCGCCGGTTCGACGGTTGCCCGACTTACGCGTTGACCGACAACGAGCGGGCGGTGTCGGTCGAGCTTGTGTGCGGGGTCGCGGTGCGCAACCCGCGGATCGTCGGCGTGGCCAGTGGAGGACCTTGTCATGAAGAGAGTGACCTTGCTTCGCGACGCCCAGTGCACGACATCTCGCAATACCGAGTAGCTCACCCCTCTCAGCGCATGCCCTGACGACCGGCCTGCTGAGGCGATTACCTCTCGGGGGTGGATGACGAGCGCACCGGCCTCAACATCGATCGCCTTCCGGCCAAAGTCGCGAACCGTGAGCGAGCACGCTCGTCATTGCGACAGCCCCGTAGAGGGAAGCAGTAGCGGGCAGCCAGTCGACGACCGGCTGAAGCTTCCGCGCGCGACTGGAGCCGTGGACGATCATCTCGCGGTCACAGAATCGCACTTCAGAGAACACCTTGTCGAAGGCTGTGTGGACCTGCCTACGTGTCAGATACGTGGTGTGATTCTTCAGGAAGGACTCGTTGTGCCCGACGGCCTCCGCGCTGCTCATCTCGTGCTGAAACCGGTTGCGGACACCGATCCACGCCCACATCCGAAGCCACCACCTTCGCTGCAGCACACCTGCGAAGGGCACCAGCACGTGAGCTTCGATCGGCCTCAGCCGAGCGGGAAAGAGATGCAACGTGAGGCCGTTCGGCTTCATCACCCGAGCGACTTCAAGAAGGGTCTCCTCCCAGTTCTGGACGTGCTCCATGACGGTGCTCGACACGACAGCGTCAAACCAGCGATCGGGAAACGGCAGACGGTACGGCTTTCCGTCAATCGCCAACAAGCCCGGCTCCGCTCCGGACAGGCCGAAATCGCACCCATAGGCATCGATGCCAACCTGCCGATACGCAGCGACAAGAGCCCCATCGCCGCAGCCGAGATCGAGTAGTCTCGTCCCGCCGTGGAGATCCGCTCCGTTAGCTTCGAGGATCGTTGCGTGTAGTTCCTGCTGCTGCCGTGCCCACTCCGTCACCCGCCGCTCGACAAAGTCCCGCCCCTCGTCCGTAGTCATCACAACTCACTCCAGGGATTTGGCGTGTCGCGGTGGCACCACGAGCCTTCTTGCATAACCCCAGATGCTAAGCCGTGACCCGCGGCACGACAGGCAGAAACCTCACCCGCGCCTTGGGATAAACCCGCCTAGCGCCCGACCGGATTCCACCGGATGACGAGCTCCGGTGGGTAACCTGCCGCTGTCCGATTGTGGATCGATACGTTCGTCTTCCGCGACCGAACACTGATCCTCGGTGTAGTCACTGACGGTGCCATCTAGGTCGCTATCACCCTCGTGAGAAACGTGATGCTCAAACATTTCCTGCGGAGTTCGTGCTATCGCTCTCCTCCAAGATCGCGCCAGGGGACCGGGGCAGCCTACACCGACATGCTGGGCCCCAAAGAAACGTGATCGTGCTCCCCGAGGCCGGCGATCGGATCGCAGCATCTCGCCGGTTATTATTACCTCCCTCTTTTTACTTTTTTATCTTCCTTTTTCCTCTTTCACTTCTATCATTCGCTTACCCCTTATCCCACTACTCCCTTCTTTTAGCCTCACATTCATACCCCAAGTGAAGACCGACCCATCCCGCCAGCCCTCTTTCATGGCGTCCCGAGGCTGACCATCGTCCTCTGGCGTCCCGGGTCGACGTAGTGGTCCGATGGCTTCCGCTTCGATCGAGATCCAGCAGCCTCGGCCTGACTGCTGAGTTGAGCGCAATCTCAGCAGCCTGTGAGCCGGCGCGGGCGAGGCTGCCGCTCCGCGGCGATTGCAGAAGCCGACGCCTTCTGGCGTTAGCCGAACGAGCGCGGGCCAGCAAGCGCCTGACGGCAGTTTCTCGGAGAATCCGCG
This sequence comes from uncultured Solirubrobacterales bacterium, assembly GCA_963837385.1. Lineage (GTDB taxonomy): Bacteria > Actinomycetota > Thermoleophilia > Solirubrobacterales > Solirubrobacteraceae > Palsa-465. The sequence goes on along the minus strand of CAWIMZ010000004.1, from coordinate 60,938 downwards.
ACCGCTTGCCGATGATCGGCTCCGGCTCCGCTGAGCTAGCACAGGCGGCATTTCCGAGACGCTCGCAATCGCCCAATCTCGAGCGTCCGGCTGCCGCGGGCGCACTATCGCTTTTGCCCTCACGCCGGCGCGCAGCGCGCGATCGCAATGGCGACGGCGCGATGGCTCGGTGATCTTGGGATCGGTAAGCGAGGAAGTACTCGGTGGATGGTCGAGCTCAGCCGGCGATGGGGCGCTGAGTGGCGAGGGGCCGTGTCGTCCGGCGGCGGGCGGCGGGACGATGGGCCGACCGGAGCGATCGTTCACCGTGGCCGCCGCTGAAACGGCTCCTGAGCGAACTCGCAAGCGAGGATGTGGCGGGTGTCTCGGATAACGCCGGCGAATCGGGCCCCGCCGTCGGGGTTCTCATGCACGCGCTTTGCGGATGGATCACGCGGTGGCGGAGACGGCGGCGATCGCGTCGTCGATGTGTTGCGTAGTTAGCGGACTGTGTCGCGCAATTTCGGACCGGCGGGATGGCGGGGTCACGGCATTCGGCGTCGAGCGGGAACCGTTCTCGGCGCGCTGCACGTATTCTGTGTGTGTGGAAGGGGTCGATGCGCTGCACGGGCCGTGCTGGTCGTCTTGTGTGTGCTCGCTTCGGTGGGCGGCGGGGCGGTTGGGGTTCCGCTCGGCTCGTGCGGCGGCCGCGAGTGTCCCCAATTGACCGTCTTTACCGACCAGCTCGCTGGGCCGCCGCTGATGGGGCTGGGAGTCGAGCTCGACCCGTACGACACGGTCGCCCCGGATCAGATCAACTGGCCGCTGCTGACTGCAGCGGCTGGAGTTCATGCGCCCGGGCTTCCTGCGTGTGGTCGAGCCCGCGTCGACGTACTTTGGTGGCTATGACGCGGCGGGCAATCCCGACCTACCGCTGGACGGATCCCCATGTGCAGGAGCTGCTATCGATCCTCTCGATCGCGAAGAGCCTTGGGATCACGGTCGTGCTGGGGGATTGGGGAAACCCGCTGATCGGGGGCGATGCACGGATCCCGATGAGGTTCATCGGCGAGCTTCGCAACACGTACGGCTACACGAACGTCCGCTACTACGACGTGATGAACGAGCCGAACGGCTCGTCGAGTTGTGACTTCGCCTGCTGGGCGGGCACGGTCAAGGCGGTTGCGGCGGAGCTCACCCGGCTGCGGCTATCAGGGCTGGCTGTCGCTGGTGGGGCCGGACAACGCGAACTCGTGGGACGACACCCAGGCCGCCCAGAATCCTTGACCGGACCGTCGGGCTCGATCAGGACAACCCGCTCGGAGGCGATGCGTGGGTGACCGACACGCTGAGCGTCGATCCCGAGCTTGATCGGTGCGTATGACTCACACCGCTACGCGACGATCTGGGGAGTCGAGAACGGCGTCTACGGCGACCAGGTCCGGGCGCGGCGGGAGCAGATCTCCAACCTCGACTCCCCGGCCAAGCCGTACTTCGCTGGTGAGGTCGGCCTCACGGCGCGGCAGGTCACGCCGTTCACAGCGCGGGATTTGCGTAACGCGCGCATGGCGCCGCTCGCTGCTGGCCGCTGCTTGACCCGAGCGGCCGGGCGCAAGCCAGCTCGTTCGTCGACAGTCAGCCCCACATCGCTGAGTTCAACTACGGCGTCTGGATGGGAGACATGATGATCCAGGCGATCGGCGCGGGCCTTGCCGGCGCGAGCGCGTGGGACCTCGACGACGCGATGCATGTCGGCGGGCAGTACGGTGCCGAGAACCTCAAGCGGTGGGGATTCTGGAACTCGCTGGGAGGCCAGGACGGCTATCCGGCCTCCGACCTGGCGCTCCGTCCCTGGTACTACGCGTGGTCGGTGCTCTCGCGTGCGTTTCCGGCCGGAAGCCAGACGCTGGTGGTGCCGAGCACCGGCGTTCCCGGGCTGAGGGCGATGGCAGCCAGGATCCCGGACGGCTCCGGCTTTGACCTGTCGCTCGCGGTGGTCAACGACTCGGACACCCCGCGCTCGATCACCCTGACCGTGCCATCCGTACCCGGCATGATGACGCTGGCGCGCTACGACTACTTCTCCGGCCAGCAGGCCGTCGACGCCAACGGCTTCGCGGTTCCGGATCAGACCGCGCCGGCCCAGCTCAGCGCCGGCGTCACCGTCTCGCTTCCCTCGCGGGGGCTGGTGGTGTTGACCTCGCTCGGCTTCGCGGCGCCCGTGGCGCTCAATCAGGGCACAACGACGCTGCTCGACAACCTGCGCGACTGGCGCCAGACGTACGCGCACACGAGCGGGCTGACGCTCGATCACAGCAACGTGGCGCAGTTCAACTACGCGTCCTCGCGGGTGATGCTGAGCCCGCCTCCCAAGACCAAGAGCAAGGGCAAGGTAAAGAGCAAGCCCAGGCCCAAGCCGCGACCGCCGCAGTTCCTCGCCTATCGCTCGAGCCAGGTGACGAGCTTCGAGCTCAAGGCGTACAGCACGAGCCCACCGCAGCGTGTCGATGTATGGGTCTGAGGACGGCTCGGTATGGGCACCGATCGCGCTCGCGTCGACCAACCCCGCCCCCGCGGTGGGCGGGCGGCAGATGCTCAGCGAGCTGCTTCCGGCTGAATCGCTTCCAGCCGGCGTCAACCGGGTCAAGCTCGTCCTGGGACGGGGCACCGAGCTCGCCCAGGTAGCGATCATGGGCGGACGCTCGGGCCCGGCGTGCCTGGCGCCGACGCCGGCAGCGCGCGCCAACACGCTCGCTGGCTTCCTCCCCGGGACAAGCCCCGCGGTGGGTGCTCGGCTCGATCGGCATGGCCGGCGCAAGGTCACGCTTCGTGTGGCGCTACTGCGTCGCCGGCGGCGGCCAGCTCGCGGTCGTGTTCCCTCGCCATGGGGGCGCATCCCTGATCGCCACCACAGCGCGCGGCTACCGGCTCGGCGGCATCGGCCCAGGCGCCTCGCTCCCCAGCCTCCAGCGCCGATACGGCCGCGCGAGCGCTACGAGCGGTCGGAAGCCGGCTGCTCGTCACGCCGGCTGGCGAGGTGTTCATCGTCCGATCCGGGCGTGTGACGGCGGTGGCGCTCATCGGCCGGTCGGTGCTCGCCAAGCCCGGCGCGCTGCAGGCGGCGGTCAGGCTGGCCGCGCTTGGATGACCTCGACCCTTGCAGCTGACGCACGGCGGTCATCCTTGTTGAACCTGGTGGACCTCTGCTGATGTCACGCCGCTGCCAAGACCAAACCCGGCTGCACGCCTGACGCGCTGAACCCGGCCCTCACCAGGCGACAATCCACAACCGGAGGCTGTACCACTGCCGCACGATGCTCGAAGCACGTCATAGCTCTCGTTGCAGTGTTGGCGCCTAACCACGACTCGCAAGCATCCTCGCTGGCGCGCGAACTCGCGCATTTCGCGGACGACCGCATTCGTCTCCCGACAACACACGCTCCGACAACGGCCTTGGCGACGAACGGATCACCCCATCGGACGCGGTTGGCCGCGAGCACGCGATCAGCTTTGCCTAACAGTTGGCGTCGCGGAAGAAGCGAGCGCGCCCTCGATAGTTAGCCGGATCCACCGTCCGGATCTCGGCCCGCAGCGTGTTCACGTTCCAGATCCGCGCGAGCACCGGGATCTCGCCCCAGGTCCGGATGTTGTTGTTCTCGTGCGACTCGTTGACAGTGTTGTGACGGTCGGCGTAGGCGACGACCCGCATCTCCCCGAGCGGGATCTTCGGTAGATGAACGTGTCCGGTCAGGGCCACGTGCGCCCGAGCGCCTTGTGCCCAGCCTGGACATGTCGGGGCGCGGGAGAGGAGCCTCGCTTCTCCTGCGGCTACCTCGCCGAGCTCGACGCCAATGACCGCTGAGTTAGGGGCGCTGTGACCAAAGTCACGACTCCGCCGCGAGCAGGCTCATTAGCGTATTGCTCAGATGATTGACATTGAGTCATTGCGTCGCGATTGCGGGCCCCTCGATGATGGTCTCTGGATTCCCGCACACTCCCGCGAGAGGGTCACGTCGACACGTGGTGCAGCGGAACCGCGACGACACCATATCGAGGACGCAGATCCCCTGCTCCAAGAACCTCCAGCTCGATCAGGGGGGAATTCGTATGACCGCCCCAAGCAGACCCACGGGCCGTAGACGGAAAAGCACAGGAGCACGCGTGCACCGCGCCCCTCGCCAACGTTCTGCGATGGGGTTCATGGAATCAGGCGCAGTGCGTATTGGCGCCGTGGCGGCAGCGTTGCTTTCTGTTCTCACACTCGTCTTTTTCGCGACAGACCGCCTGTCGTTCCTGCACCACTCCACACCCGAGGTGCGTCAGGCGGACGTGTCTGGGATAACCGTCTCGCCTCCCGTGACCGTCGCGCAGTTCGCAGATCGGACACAGCTGTCGCCGGCGCGCCTGACGATCCGGCCGTCGCCGGCACAAAGGTTCGGATCACCGAGCGTCGAGTACGTCACAGAAGAGGTCGGCCCCGCGAACACCGCTGCGGGAGATGCGACTGTTGCATCGGGAGCGTCTAGCACGCCGTCAACGCCCAGCGCGACCACCACTCCTACGGAGACCGCGACGCCCGCTCCGTCAACGACCCCTAGCACCTCCACGACGCCCAGCACATCCACATCGACTAGCGCGTCGACCACCACTAGCGCGAACAGCACAAACAGCACGCCATCCACAAGCACCCCTTCTCCGGGGCCCGCGACTCTTTCACTTGCTCCATTCTTGAAGGGCGCTCTCAGCCGTCGTTCGATTACCGCCGATACATCCGCGGTCCTGAACACGTTCGTTCCACCCGTGGGGCCGATGACTCCACTTATAGCCACTTTCTGCGGAGACGGCATCTTCAAAAACAGTGGGGCGGTGTGTCCGCCTTCGTCCGGCGCCGCATCCGCTACTCCAGCCAATCCCGGCGCGACCAGAGCGCCCTCCACCCCTGGCACGGACACGACAGGTAACGGCAACGGCAAGCCTGATCCGCGAATATCCGAAGGCGAGGCGCAAGCAATAATTGCGCTATTCCATCACACACGAACGCTGGCTCATGAACCGCTTGGCGTGATCGTGAACTATCACGTCACGTTGCGAGGGTTCGTCAACCAGCGCGTCGTCGTTCGGTGGTCACTATGGCCGCTGCAGACGAGAGCCGGACACCCCACTGAACTCCCAGAACAGTGGCTCCGCGATCGACCCGTAGAGAATCTCATGGGGCAAGCTCTAACTGACGCCGCGATGCCCGAGTTCTGGATCCCACTGCCTGTGGAGGCCGGTCCTTTCCGGCGTCGAGGTCGGCGTGTACGACGGAAGTGGCGTGCGCCTCGATGATCGATTCAGCCAGCCATTCGGCTAGAAGGACATAAGGAGCATCGGGCCGGCTCGCTAGCGATGCCCGTGACCATCACGCTGAGCTCGGGTGAGCCTCAAACCAGGCCCGCGCCGCAGGGTTGCCGATCGAGGTGACCGAGAGGGCCGGCGTGCCGCACGCATGAACGGCCGACCGGCCCAGTGGCGCTCGGGACACCGCGGACGCCATGTTTCCGTGCCCGGGGTCCGCGAACACCGCGAGCACGAAACTTTGACCTACGCGGCTACTGGAGGCTCCGGTGTCGGATCCGCATCGCGACGGAACTGGGCCTCCCCGGAAACTGTAAGCGTTCAGTCGTCCGGGCTTTCCATAACAAGGTGCGCTTGGGTGGGCGGCGAACCTTGTGGGTGTGGAGCGGTCCGAGGCTGAGGCGATCTATGACGCGGGTCGGGAGGCGTGCGTCGAGTTCTTGATGCGGGGTGGCGGATCGGCTGTTGCGGTTGGAGGAGCGGTTGCGGGTCTTGGAGCAGAAGGCTTCTGCGAGTTCGCGGAACAGTTCCTCGCCGCCGTCGGCGGATGCTCCGAAGACGCGTCAGCAGCGTCGTGCGGAGGCGCGGGAGAAAGCCAAGGAGCTGGCCCGCAAGGACGCGAAGCAGCGCAAGGCCGGCGGTCAGCCCGGTCATCAGGGCGCTGGTCGTGAGTTGTTGCCTGAGGATCGGATGGCAGGAGATCGTTGACCATTACCCCGATGAGTGCTCGGGGTGCGGGCGGGAGTTCACTGACAGTGAGAAGGTTCCGCGTCATGGGCCGGGGCGTCATCAAGTTGCTGAGCTGCCACCAACCGCGGTCGTGTACTGCGAGCATCGCACTCATCGGTTGCGGTGCCCAGGATGCCGACAAGCGGACCCGGGCGACGCTCGGGATCGTGGGCGAGTCGGCGTTCGGGCCGGGGTTGCAGGCCGCGGTGGTGGCGTTGACGGCGCGCAACCGGATCTCGCGGCGGGACATGAGCGAGCTGCTCTGGGAGCTGTTCGGCGTCCGGATCTCGGTCGGCGCGATCGACCGGATCTGCCAGCGCACCTCGGTGCTGCTCGCCGGCCCGCACGAGCGTCTGACGAGCGCAGTGCTGGGCTCTGGGGCGCTCAACGTCGATGAGACCGGCTGGTTCCTGGCCGGCGAGAACCGCACGATGTGGACCGCCGCGACCGCCCAGGCGGCGATCTTCCGGATCGTCGAGGACCGTCACCGCGACCGGCTGATCGAGCTGCTCGGCCCCGACTTCTCAGGGATCGTCACAAGCGATCGCTGGTGGGCGTATGACCTCCTGGACCCCGAGCAACGACAAGCCTGTTGGAGTCACCTCCAGCGCGATTTCCGCTTCCACAGCGAGGGCCTCGCCGCCCAGCAGCAATTCGGTGAGAGCGGCCTCGAGCTCACCGACCGGGTGTTCGCCGCCTGGCGCGCCTACGCAGAGCACCAGGACCGTGACCGGCTCGCCGTCGAGATGACACCGATCCAGACCGAGCTCCGCACGCTGCTCGAGCATGCCGCCAACGGCAGCAAACGCCACCGCCTGTACCGCCGCTTCGCGAACAACCTCCTGAAGCTCTGGCCCGCGCTCTGGACGTTCATCACGATCCCCGGCGTCACGCCGACGAACAACGCCGCGGAAAGAGCGCTCCGCGGACCGGTCATCCACCGCAAACTCTCCCACGGCAACCAATCCAACGACGGCGAACGCTTCACCGAACGCTCCCTCTCGGCCTCGGTCACCTGCCGCCTGCAACACCGCTCCCTGCTCGCCTACCTCCGCGACCTCCTCGCCGCCAACCAAACCGGCGGCGCGCTCCCCGCCCTCCTCTGACCCACACCCCGCAGACCAGGGGACTGAACGGCTACCGGAAACTCGCGGTTTCCTGGTCGATCTTCACTTGGTTGGCCGCCACAGCCTCCCGGTGAGCCTGCTGCGCGGCCTGCTCGCTCGCCCACCTCTCCTGTTCGGGCCATCACAGCGATTGGATCCCGCCCGCCGACGCCGTCGCAGCCTCTGCCCCTCTCCCGTTCCCACTTTGAGCTCCAGCCTTGCGTTGAAGGTTGTCCGCGATGCTGCGGCCAACGGCCGTCTGCGCCAGCGAGCGCGACACCATCGTCCGGGTTCAAACTCTCCTCTGATCCCGGCGTCGATCGAGCCAGGAGCCCACCCCTGCGGGATGTGTTTCAGAGCGCAGCGAGGGCCTTCCACCGGCGCGAGCGGATGCTCTCGCGGCTCGCCTCCGCCGCGCACTGTTGTGGACGCGGCGTCCGCGCCGCTTCCGGGTCCGCGTCGTCGTGTTCGCTGCGCTTGCCCGTCGGCCACCCGATTTCGCGGAGCAGACTGTGCCGTTTTCGCCGTTTGCCGTTTAGCAGGTCCCGGGCTAATCTGATAACTATCGGTCGAGAGCCATTAGCCCATTTGGGCGCGGCTGATGCCCCATCCGGTCAAGGAGACCCAGGGGTCAGCGTGGCCGTCGTAGTGAAGCCACACCGCCTCGGAGCATGCGACGGCCAGCGCCCTGCACCTCGGACCCGTCATAAGCGAGCGTAGGCAGAGATGGTCGGCCAGCTGGAAGCGCGGGCGGTCGGCATCGAGCTCCTGCGGCACGCGTGATCAGCATCCTCTGCGGGACCAGCTTGAACGGCGCCGGCAGGTGGCCCTCCGGCGCTGGTCGTAGGGCAGGCTGAGTTAGGGAAAAGGTGGAGGCGAATCGTTCAACGTCGGGATCTGAAACGTTGCTACGCAGTCGCAACTTGAGCAGGTCCTGACAGCGACGGGGTAGCCCCTTTCCGCCCTGGGCCGGGAACGCCGGAACAATTTCCGCTTTGGCCTGCTCTCCGGGGAGGTCTCGATGCCGGGGATCACAAACCATCCCGGATCATCTAGTGGGTAGTGACCCTGGCGGCAGACGGGGCACAGCGGCTCGTTGATGTTCGGGGGTTCAGGCATTAGCGGCGAGGCTAGTCGAACCGGGATGAGGCGCGTTTGCGGGGCCGCTTCGACGGCTACGGCACGGTGATCGGATTACCGCCCGAAGGGCACTACCCGTATTGTTCGCCGAGTCGGTGCTCTCGGCCACGGTGCATCCCTGCTTGGAAAGGGAGCCGATCGGGCCGCGCTCGATGCTCCGCACGAGGACCTAGCCACGCGATCCGTGCGATGGGACGGGGAGCACCTTGGCACGAGGTCTAGAGTTGCAGGTCGCAGTGTGGTGGCGCTCTCGTAACGCTCGGGCATGGGAGATCTGGCGAGAGGTCGGGCGCTATGCGGACCTCCCGCTCACCCACCCGCTGGCGAGAGCAGACGATGCTGGATGCGTGGACCGCGTACATCAGCCCGCTCGACGGGGTACGAAGGCGCTCGTCCATTTCGGTGCCGTCGCCGAAATCCGAGACACATGGTGGCCAGGGCGCCGGCCTTCGCCGGGCCGGTGGGTTTTGGTCGATGTGCGCGCCTGGAGGCCTCCGGGGACCCACAGCGGAAACCTGGTGCTCGTCATCGACCGGTGGCATGGGGAGTGGCCGGAGCGGTTGGCGCGTCGGGCCTACCGATATGAGCGTCGGCTTGCCCAAGTCGCCAAGGAGGGGCTTGACGTTCCCCGCGGGGCGCGCGTTCTTGCTGCGGGCACGCTCCGTGAAGGTGCGCGGCCGTGTCAACGCCCCGATTACTCCTTGCTCCTAGCGCGATTGATCGCGTCATATACGGCATTACGACTCATGCCAAGCACGTCGGCAACGTCCGTTACGCGCGCGCCCGCCTCCACAACGTCGAGGATCAACCGGTCGCGGTCGCGAAATAGCCGCGAAACCTGAAGCTCCGCCGTAGCGAGCCGCCGAGCCGCGGAGACAAGCTCGGCCTCCTCCTTACCGGCACAGCAACAACGCGATCCCCATCTCCAACAGCGCCGCCAGAGTCTACAGCGCCTACGACGCCAGGCCTCCGAACCCGCTCGTCCCCCACGCCCCCGACACGGTCGGAAAGAACGTCGAGGGCATCGCCCTGGACATGCTCCCCGAGATCCCGTCGACGACCGCCAGCGCCAACAGCGTCAGCGCGACGACCATGCCCGTCAGCAACCCGGCGCGGCCGATACCGAACAGTACGTGACCGAGCGCGCTCGGGTCATGACGGATGCTCGCGGAAGATCAACCCGGGCGAGCGCCTACGATCGCCGCGATCCCCGACGCGTACACGACTCAACTCGCCCCATCGCTGCTCGACGAGATCCGCACCGCAACCGTCCGGGGCGACACCGGCGAGCAGATCGTCACCGCGGAGATCGCGTGCGTCGGCGAATCAGACGCAACCGGCAGCGACCTTCTGGGACGGCTGGGAACCGACGACGAGCTTTTGCAAGGCCAGGCGGTCGATTTCCTTCGACCTGAACTGGACGACGGACCGAAGCTCGCCAAGGAGCTGAAGGACGCTGCCACGGAGTGCTCGATCACCGAGATCACGCTTCGGCGGGCGAAGTCCAAGCTCGAGGTCATGGCGTCGAAGAAGGGCGAGAACGGCACTCGCTGGGAGTGGTCGCTGCCCGGAAATCGAAGGCTCGATGCTCCAGTGATACTGAAATCACGACCATGAGGATTTCGACGAGTCCCCAGCAAATATGCAGGATTCCGAGGTCAATCCGCTCCAGATGCTCACTCTCACGAGAGTGAGCATCTTTGGTCTCAGAACGGCAATTCGGAGGCTCCGAAGGCCCACAACAACGGCGGCGAGGAGGTGATGTTTTGAGCTCCTTCATCCGCTCAGCTCCGCCGCCGCCGACAGCGCCCACCGCAGCTCGTCGCATACCGCACCGACCGGCTCGCCGCGCGTGAGGCAACGCTAGCGGCGGCCCTGGGGCGAGCGGCTGCACGGTGCCAGCCGGAGATCGAGCTCGACTGGCCGCGCGTCTACTGCCGCCATGACGACTGGTGCGCCCTGCTGCGCCGCGAAAACGAGCGAATCTGCTACCTCACCTCCTTCGCGTATGCCGTAACGGCATGAGAGCACCGCTGGACGTCGCCGTGCTCGTCGCCAGCCGTCTCTCTGGGCGCTCGATCTTGAGGGCATCTCGTGGGTCATCTGCGGCGCCGAGTTCGGGCCCGGCATCGGCCGATGCGTCCTGAGTGGGCGAGGGACCTGCGAGATAAGTGCCGGCGCGAAGCTGTGGCGTTCTTCTTCAAGCAGTGGGGTGGTCTCGGCACGCCGAAGGTCGGGGTAGGTTTCTCGACGGCTGGACCTGGGACCAGTTCACCGTTCGGGACCACCTCAGCAGCAGTTGGTGCTCCCGCTGTGAGCGGCCCTGGCTCGACAAGCGCGGCCTCGCCGAGCATCGTCCTGCTCGGTGCGGTCGATCGAGACCGCGCTCACCGAAGGGATGCCGCACGCCGTCATCTTCGGCCGCGTCAAGTTCCAGGTTTCCGAGGTCGAGCCGTGGCTCGAGCACGCCGGCCATCTCGAACGCCGCGGCGACCGCGGCTACGCTCCATGTCGACGAGACGGCCCGGCAGCGCGCGAACGCCACCGGGCCCGGACACGAGGAGGCATGAGTTCCCATGTCGACCGCGAAGCGTAAAAAATGGACCGGCGCGCGTGTTCATCGGCCGCGACCAGCAAGGGCCGCCAGCAGTTCTACTGGGTCGGCCGGTTCCCGACTCAAGCGCGAACGGGACGACGCGGTCGCCAAGGCGCGCACCGAGCGGCCGTGGGAGGCCAAGCAGCCGGCGCAGATGACCTGCGACGAATGGGCCGACCGCTACCTCGACCGCTACGAGCGCCAGAACAAGGCATCGAGCCTCGACACCGCTCGCGGGTCGCTTAAGCGTTCCGGGCCGAGTTTGGCGCCCGGCAGGTCGGCGTCGGTCACTCCGGTCGAGGCCGAGGACTCGGCGCACTCGTTCCGGCGTCCTACGTGCCGCGGGTGGTCGCGATGTTCAACTACGCCAAGCGGATGCGCGTCATCGATCACAACCCGTTCGACGGGCTCGGTGGCGGCGCGGCGTGGCCGTGCCGACCAGGACCCGCCGACCGTCAAGGAAGCTGCAACGCGCTGCTCGATGCCTGCGACGCGCTCGGCGCACTACGGGCCGCAGATGCGGGCGCTGATCGTCGTTCGCCGCCTACACCGGCATGCGCCCCGGCGAGCTGTACGAGCTGCGGTGGACGGACATCGACCTGCGCGCAACCGGATCACCGTATCCCGGCGCCTGTATCGCGGCCGGGTCGACGCTCCGAAGTCGGGCAAGCCGAAGACGATCGCGCTGCCGCCACCGGCCCGCGACGCGCTGATGCGCCAGCCAACCCGCACCGGCGAGCTTGTGTTCGTCTCCAAGCACGGCCGCCGGCTGACGCGCATCGACCGTCTGCCAGTACTGGGCGATCGTCCGAGGCGCGTGCCGAGCTGGACTTCGACCTGCTACCTCGCGACGAAGCATTACGGCGTGCATCTGCTCTACAGGCTCGGTCTCTCGCGCCGTGCGATCGCCGCGCAGATGGGCTGGTCCGAGCGCGCCGTCGACTCGCTGCTGCGGATCTACGGCCACACCGATTTGGTGGCGCTGGCCGAGGTCGACGCTCTCTACGCGGACGGAAGTGACGCAAATGTGACGCACGAGCCGCGCAATCTCCCTCGCTAAAGGGGTTTGAACCAGTGGCGGTCGTTGTTCGCCTCGAGCTCGCGCAGAAAGTCGAGCGCTTCCGGCGGCCACACGGCCGGAATCGTAGGACATCAGGCTCGGGCGACGCGGATGTCGGGATCCTCGGGCTAGAGTAGCGAGCGACCGTGAACCCGACGAGCGTCGGCACGTGCACTGCGAACACGACGAGCGACAAGGTCAGCACGACGAGTGCGCCTCCGCGAATGTGGTTGCGCACGAAGACATACTCGATCATTCCCGCAATGACTACGTAGGCCAGCGCCGACCACTTCGCGACCGCGAAGAAGCGCTGCCACGGAAAGTCCTTCACGCGCGCGAGGGACGCAAAGTTGGCGGCCATCAGCAGAGCCGAAAGTGCAAGTGCGGCGATCGCAGGACCAAGCGGCACATGCTGCGGGAGGTGCGCTGAGAGATAGATGCCACCGGCGACGATCAGCGCGAGCGACGCCATCGCGATCTCAGTCACGGGCGGCAGCCGGCGCTCGGTCATGATGCGCCGAGCTTCGTCATGATCACGAGCGTCGCGATCTGCATCACCCCGAGGATGCCGGCGCAGTAGATGAAGCGCTTCATCAGGCGCTCGATGACCTCCGGGTTGGGGCGCGGCTTCTTGAGCTCGATCAGGACCGCGATGTTTGCCGGCTCGAGCAGCCCGAGCGCGATCACCGACATCACGCCAACGACGATGAAGCTGGCGACCACCCAGCCGTGGAGCGGATAGCTGGTCATCACGGTTCCCGTGTGGGTGGCGAGCTGCCACCCCGCGGCGAGCGTGATCGTCACCACGATCGGCATGATCACCACCATCTTCGGCATCAACCTGGTTGTGAATTCGACCCTTGCCGGGATCGACATCTGTCCCATGATCGGGCCGAGTACGAGCCCGAGGAACAGGTCGATGATCGTCCAGGCTGCGCCTCCCGCCACGTGAAGGAACATCAACGGCCACAACTTGTTTGCGGCGATGGCGACGATCACCACGATGGCGGCGATGGCCGCGATCATCAAGCCGGTGCGTGGCACGATCTCGAAATCGGGAATCTCCATCGCCCCTGGGGGCGCGGCCTCCTGCTCGCGCTCCGGGACAGTCGCAGCTAACTCGACCATCGCGGCAAACTCTAGCCGCGATCGGCCGCGATTTCCAGTCCGCGGACTTGGGGCATTGCGCTGCGGGAGGCGGAGGGGGCGGGATTCGAACCCGCGGGACCCTTGCAGGCCCTCCGGTTTTCAAGACCGGTGCATTCGACCACTCTGCCACCCCTCCGGGCGTCGTCGGACGATGCTAGCCGTGCGGTCCGCCAGCCGTTGCCCCGGAGACCTCCTCTACACTGCCACCGAGTCCCGGGAGAGGTGGCCGAGTGGCTGAAGGCACTCGCCTGCTAAGCGAGTATGGGGTTACAAGCTCCATCGAGGGTTCGAATCCCTCCCTCTCCGTTTCCAGTGCCGGGCGCCACCTCGCGCTCTAGGCAGAGTCCGGTGACGGGACCTCGTCGTCTGAGCAATCGCGTCTCAGCGCGACCAAGGCTTGCTCGACTCTGTCGACGACATCTAAGAAAGTACTCACCCCGGCGAGCCTGAGTGCGTCGTGGGCGGTGGAGGTAGCTGGAATCACGATCTGGAGTTTTTGACCGCGAATTCTCAGATTCCCACGTAGCCCGTAGAGCAGTTGGATCCCGGCGCTGTCCAAGTAATCCAGCTCGGACAGATCGAGCACCAAGCCCAGCATCTCGTTTGGGGTCCCTTCGGCGAGAGTCTCGCCGACGTCCGCGGCATTTGACATATCGAGCTCGCCGACGAGGCGCGCGATCACAACGCGACCACGGGTACTGAACTGAATGTTCGCAAGCGTCATCATTGATGTAGTCGCCGCCGCATGAGGACTTCCGTCCCGGACGCATTCGGCCGGACCTCGACATCGTCCATTGCTGCGTCGATGATCGTAGCCCCCGTCCACGGTTCTGGCCCCGCGGCGATCGCCAGCGCCCGACATCGTTGACCGAGATCGTGACGTCTCCATTGCTGGAGCGCGCCTCGAGCTTGAACGTCGCTGGAGACGGAGAGTAGGCATGCTCGATCGCGTTTGCGCATGCCTCGCTCACTGCGAGCGTGACCTCCGCGGTCGCCTCATCGTCTGCGCCGCTGTTACGGAGCCAGCGCCGCACGGCCCGCCGTAGGTGCGAGAGCACTTTTGGATCGGCCGGTAGCCGCAAATGCAACTCGGCCGGAATCTCGCTGTTGTGAAGTGCGACCAGTGCAACGTCATCGCGGAGACCCTCCGGAGCGCACGAGTTGTTCCATCGCGAGTCGGCACGCCTCCTCCGCCGATCCCGCGCCTGCGACCGTGGCGAGCAACTCGTCGATGCTCTCGGCAAGGGCGACCCCTGGGCGCTCGATGAGCCCGTCCGTAAACAGCAGCAGCGTCTCACCGCTCGCGAGTGACAGCTCATGCTCCGCGCAGCTGCCGTAGGGGAATGCGCCGAGCGGCGCCGATGGGGTCACCTCGATCACCCGCGCGCCGCCACCTCCGAGCACGATTGGGGGGAGGTGGCCCGCCGAGGAGAACCGAAGCGTCCCCGAGTCCGGGTCGAGGATCGCGTAAGCGACCGTCGCCATCGCGTGCTCGGCCATCGACTGCATGAAACGGTCGACGAGCTCGAGCGTTCGCCCCGGCCCGTGGCCTTCGATCGCATACGAGTGCAGCGCAGTGCGCAGCTGACCCATCAGCGCGGCGGCCTTGATCCCGTGGCCGACGACGTCACCGATCGCGACGCCTAGCAACCCATGCGGCAGCTCGATCACGTCGTACCAGTCACCCCCGACCTCGTCACGAGCCGGTAGGTAGCGGGCGGCCACCGAAACGCCGACAACGTCGACGAGCCGCCTGGGCAGCAGGCTTCGCTGCAGCACCACCGCGACGCGGTGCTCACGCTCGAGCGCGGAAAACAGCCGGGCACGCTCGATGCCCGGAGCGGCTCGCGCAGCAGCGACCTGCAGCACCGCGAGGTCCCTCTCGCCGAACGTCCGTGGGCGCAGCGAGCCGACGTGCAGCACACCGATCAGATCGCCCTCGACGATCAGCGGAACACCGAGCAGCGAGCGAATGCCTTTTTCGCGCAGGATTGGATTGACGATGTCGGCGTGGTCGAGGTCGGCGATGAAGATCGCCGCGCGCTCAGACGCGATCCTGCCCGCGAACCCTTCTCCGATCGGAATTCGGATGCCCTGCTCGACCTCTTCCTCCACGCCTCTTGCGGCGCTGGCGACGAGTTGCTGGGAATCGCCGTCGAGTAGGAGGATCGCGACGGTGTCCACACGGAGCGCGTCGCGAACTCGCTCCAGCAGCTCGTGGAGCAACTCTTCGGCACCGAGCTCGGACAGCGCGGGATCGCTCAGCCTGTTCAAGTTCTGGATCTGCCGGACCGGGGCGAGGTTCGATGCGGCTGGCGGCAGCACAACCTGGCCGGCGCCGGGATCGGGAGGTCGAGCTTGACCGCGTCGATTTTGCAGATCCATGGGACCAAGGTGCAGTGTGCCCACCGAGCGCCTAAACGGAACATTCGAGGTACCTCCTGAGTCACCGGCGAGCCAAGCCGGCGCGTAGCCTTCACGACAGATTCGCCCGAGACATCGGGGACATCCGGCGCGGCGATCCTGGGAGCACGACGAGGTGCTGACTAACATCCGAGCCGTTCCGCTGCCGGAGAGCGACCCTGTAGACGGGCCGGACGGTCCGCTGAACGAGCTGTGGGGCGCGGCGGACTGACGTCGTGCGCCGGGCGCAGCGTGGCGACGGTTGGCTACCGATTGTGGGGCGCGGTGCCGAAGACGTGGTCCCAGAACGGGGCGCTGACGCCGTAGCCGCGCTCATGATTCTGGAAGTGGTGGCGCATGTGCAGCTCGCGGAGCCGCTTGCCGAGCGCCGTCTTTGGACGGTGATGATGCACGTGGTAGTGCAGCATGTCGTAGAACAGGTATCCAGCGAGGAAGCCGGCTCCGAAGGGCATGAATCCCGGGCTGCCCAGCACCAGGTAGAAGACCCACACGAACAGCGCCGCGAGGGGGATACTCAGCGAGGGCGGCATCACGAGCCGCATCGGGTCGTTCGGATGATCGTGATGTACGCCGTGGATGATCCAGTGCAGTCGGGCACCGATGCCCTTGTCCGGCTCGAAGTGGAACACGATCCGGTGCAGCCAGTATTCGGTCAGCGTCCAGAACACGTAGCCGCCGATCGCCCACGCGGGCGCGGCCCAGCCGACCCCGTGCAGGAATCCCTCGACGAGCAGGGCGATGATCGCCGGGCCGAACAGGATCGGTGGAACGGCTGGATGTACCCGAGAGAGCTTGTCGAGCAGGTCCGACTCGAACATGCGCGGCGATGCGCGCAGAACCTCGGAGCGACTCAGCCCTTCGAGATCATCGGCCTGTTGCGTTGCCATGACATTAACGATACCGCCGAGCATCGCCGCGGTAACACGCCGCCGGAGCTAGTCGCCGGCCGCAGCGCGCATCGCGAGCACGATTCGGCTCACCGACAGAGCCAGAAAAAGGGTGGTGCTGGCCCGGTCCCGTCCGGCAATGCGATCCTTGAACGATGGCCCAGCTCGAGCCGGCCGCTTGGTGGCAGTTGCGGCGCGCCCAGAACCGCAAGCCCGCGACGTATCGCTGCCCGTTCTGCGGCGGCTATCTACCGGCGCTTAGCGAGCACATGCTGATCGTGCCCGAGGGCGACTCCTCGCGGCGGCGCCATGCGCATAGCAAATGTGTACTCGCTGCTCGGCGAGACGGACGGCTGCCAACGAGAGCCGAGTGGCAGCGCTGGCAGCCGCGACCACCGAGCCTCTGGCAGCGCTTCAGGCAGCGCCTCGGAGCGCGCTCGGAGTAGGCTGTCGCCCGAGATGACACAGAATCTGCGACTGGGACTGAACGTCGGCTACTGGGCGGGCGGCCCGCCGCCCGGCGCGGCCGAGTCGGTGCTCGAGGCGGAGCGGCTCGGTTTCGACTCGGTGTGGACGGCGGAGGCATACGGATCAGACGCCCTGTTGCCGCTGGCATGGTGGGGGGCTGCAACCGAGCGGATCAAGCTCGGGACGGGGATCGTTCAGATCTCGGCGCGCACCCCGGCAGCGACCGCCATGGCAGCGATGACTCTGGACCACCTGTCCGGAGGCCGGCTGATCCTGGGGCTCGGCGTGTCAGGACCGCAGGTCGTCGAGGGGTGGTACGGGCAACCGTTCGCGAAGCCGCTCGCGCGGATGCGCGAGTACATCGGGATTCTTCGTGACGTCTGGGCACGCGAGAGCCCGGTTACCAGCGATGGCCCGCACTATCCGCTGCCGCTGGCGGGCGGCACCGGTTTGGGCAAGCCGTTGAAGTCCTCTATCCGTCCGTTGCGAGAGGGGATCCCGATCTACCTGGCTGCCGAGGGGCCGAAGAACATCGCGATGGCGGCCGAGCTCTGCGACGGCTGGCTGGCGCTGTTCTACTCGCCCTACCATGAAGGGTCCTATCGCAGTGCTCTGGATGAGGGGTTCGCCCGGGACGGCGCGCGACGGACACCGGAGGAGTTCGAGGTAGCCGCGACGGTGCCGCTGATCGTGACCGATGACATCGAGTCGGCGGCCGACGCGGTCAGGCCGATGTACGCACTCTACTTCGGTGGCATGGGCGCGAAGGGTGCGAACTTCCACGCGAACGTCGCGATTCGGATGGGCTACGAAGCCGAGGTCGCCAAGATCCAGGAGCTTTACCTGTCCGGGCAGAAGGAAGCCGCCGCCGCCGCGATCCCGACCAAGCTGATCGAGCAATTGACCCTGATCGGCCCCAGGGACAAGCTCCGCCACGACCTCGAAGCGTGGCGCGAGTCGATCGTGACGACGTTGCTGATCGGCGGGGACGCCGCGACACTGCGAACCGCGGCGGAGCTGGTGCTGGGCTGAGAACCCTGGTTGACATCCCGCTCGCGACCATGAAAGTCGCGAGCGGGATGTTGAACGTCGGGGGATGGGTTTCGACCACTCGGGTGTCAGGGATCGACCGGGATCTCCCAGGCCAGTCGCGTGCGGGGCCGGCGCCGGCGGGACGGGCCGGCGCCGCCACCGCCCCACCGCCCATCCATCGACCCTACGCGTCGTGATACAGCGCGAACTCCCACGGATGTGGGCGCATCCGGATTGCGTCCACCTCGGCCTCACGCTTGTAGCGGCTGTAGGCCTCGATCAGCCCTTTTGTGAACACGTCGCCGTCGAGCAGGAACTCGTGATCGGCTTCGAGCGCGTCGAGCGAGGCCTCCAGCGACGCCGGGACCATGCCGATGTTGGCCAGCTGCTCCGGGGCAGCTCGTAGATATCCGCGTCGAGCGGCTCGCCAGGGTCGAGCTTGCGCTTGATCCCGTCGAGCCCAGCCATCATCAGTGCGCTGAACGCGAGATAGGGGTTTGCCGTCGGGTCCGGCGAGCGGAACTCGACCCGCTTCGTCTTGGGCGCCTCGTGGTACATCGGCACGCGGACGCAGGCAGAGCGGTTCCGAGCCGAATAGACGAGGTTGACGGGCGCCTCGTAGCCGGGCACCAAGCGCCGGTAGGAGTTGGTCGTCGGGGCGCAGAACGCCAGCAGCGCGGGCGCATGCGTGAGCAGTCCCGCGATGTAGTGCTTTGCCAGGTCGCTCAGGTGCGCATAGCCCCCCTGCCCATACATCAGCGGGTCGCCGTCCTTCCAAAGCGATTGGTGCACGTGCATTCCGGAGCCGTTCTCCTCGAAGATCGGCTTGGGCATGAACGTCGCCGTCTTACCCGCGGCAGCGGCCGTGTTCTTGACCACGTACTTGTAGATCATCATCTGGTCCGACATCTTCAACAGCGGCTGGAAGCGCATGTCGATCTCGGCCTGGCCACCCGAGGAGACCTCGTGGTGGTGAAACTCGCAGCGGATCCCCAGCGTCTCCATCACGGCGACCATCTCGGCGCGCAGATTCGCCATCGAGTCCGCGGGCGGAACGGGGAAGTACCCCTCCTTCTGCCGCAGCTTGTAGGCGAGGTTCGGGCTGGTGCCGGCCGGTCGGCCGGTGTTCCAGAAGCCCTCCGCCGAGTCGACCTCGTAGAACGCACGATGCTCGACTTGCTCGTAGGCAATGTGGTCGAAGATGAAGAACTCCGCCTCCGGACCGAAGTAGGCGATGTCGGCGATGCCCGTCTGCACCAGGTGCCGCTCGGCCTTTTGCGCGACAAAACGCGGGTCGCGAGCGTAGGGCTCGCCGAGCACCGGGTCGGCGACCGAGCAGATCAGCGACAGAGTGGTCCGGGTGTAGTAGGGATCGATGAATGCGCTGGTCGGATCCGGGATCAGGAGCATGTCCGATTCATGGATCTCCTGAAAGCCCCGGATCGAGGAGCCGTCGAACCCCAGGCCTGAGTCGAAGTCGTCGGCGTCGAGGGACGTGAGCGGCAGTGTCATGTGCTGCCAAGTCCCAGGCAGATCGACGAATTTCAGATCCACCATCTGCACGCCGCGCTCGGCGGCAAACCCGAGTACCTCCTGGGCGGTCTGGGCGCCGGCCGCTGCGGCGGTCTGTGCGCTTTCTGTAGTTGACACCTTCGGTCCTCCTTATCTCTGCTGCGCAGGCGCGAGCCTACTGATGTTGGGCGCGGCGCTCGTCGGCCGCGAGGATCTGGTCAGCTTTCAGCCCCAGGCTCAGCCGCTCTCGTCCGTCGGACTCATACGGCGAGAGACCTGACACTTCGTGCACGCGCGAGAGCCGGTAGCCGACAGTGTGACGGTGCAAGCGCATTGCCTCGGCGGTCTCGGTCGTCGAGCCGTGGTGGGCGAGAAACGCCAGCAATGTGCCGACAAGTTCGGTGTCGTGCTGCGAGTCATAGGCGACGAGTGGTGAGATCGTCCGTTCGCGAAGCTGCTCGAGCTCCTCGGGATCTCTCAGCAGCACGCCGATCAGGAGTCGATAGGTCTCCTCCTGGCCAGTGATCGAGGCGTCCGGCGAGGAGGCTAGCTCGACCAGCAGCTCGGCCTCGCGGAGCGCATCGTGCAGCGCGCCCGCGTCCCGGCGGGGCGCCGAGAACGCCACCTGCATTCCCGCGTTTCGCGAGCTCGGTGAAGAGCGCTTGCGCGCTTCCGTCATCCTGGATCGCGGGGATCGACAGCAGGCCGAGGACCCTGCCTCCCCCGAAATCGGCGAGCAGTGCTCCGTGGGTGGCGCCCAGGTCGTCGAGCGCCCCGGGGTCGCGACCCAGCTCGGCCTGGGCGCAAATCGCGATGGCTCCGGTTGAGAGGTCGAACCCCAAGCGCCGAGCGTGACTGACGATTGCCTCGACGTCGGCGGGCCTTCCCGCCACCAGTGCCTGTAGCAGCGCGCGCCGGGACCCCTCCAGATCTCCCTTGCTTGCCTCGCGCATCAAGGCGGTCACCGCGGCGGCCGCGGCGGCGCCCTCGAGCCAGGCACGCTGGTCCGAAGACGAGCCCGCGGCGGCTCCCTCGAGCGAGGCGTCCTGGTCCGAGGCGGGGGCTGGATCCCCGCTGGAGGCCGCGACGACGCCGACCACCTCGCGGCCGATTCGAACCGGGACCGCCTCGGTGATCACCGCCGGCGTGTGTGCAAGCTCGCCGCTGAGCACCGCGGTCGCGTGAGCGACGATCTCGGCCAGCTCGCCCGCCGCGAAGGACCCCGACGGCCAGATGACCGGCTCACCGAGCCCGGGAATCGCGATCACGACGGGCCGCCCGATCGCCTCGGAGGCGGAGGCGGCGACGCTGTGAAGGTCGTCGCCCGCGACCGCACCCGAGACGATCGTCAGCGGCGTCGACCGGGGGACGGTGGTGTCCGCCCCCCGGTCGTCCGGCCGTGGGCTGCTTTCAAGCGACCGGGCGCGCTGCATGCTCGCCGCGCCTGGTCGCCCGAGCTCCCGCGTCGTGGGTCATGCCGTAGTCGGTGCCGTCTGACCCGGTGCTCCTGGGGTGAGCCCTGGGACGCCGCTCGGGAACCCGAGCGAAGGCACGTCGGACGGGTACACCTCGTGGCCGTGTTCGGCCGTATCTCCGATCTCCATGTTCTCCTCCGACATGCGCAACGGGATGAACAGGCCGACGATCTTCAGGAGGATGAACGTTGCCACCCCTGACCACACGATCACGAACGCGGCGGCGTAGAACTGCCACTTGAGCAGTGTCCAGTTGCCGTGGATCACACCAGTGGCGCCAACGGCCTCCAGTTTGTGACCCACCCTGGTGTACGCGAGTGCCATGTTCGGGTCGGCGAAGATGCCCGTCAGAAGGCCACCGGCGAGACCGGCGAACCCGTGCGTGTAGATCACACCGAGCGTGTCATCGACATTGCGGAACGGTCGCACCCGGCTCAGATAGTTGAGCGCGAAGTACACGATCGTCGAAGCGATGACGCCGAGGGCGATTGCGCCGAATCCGTTTACGTAACCAGCCGCAGGGGTGATCGCCACGAGGCCGGTGATCATCCCGTTGACCCCTCCGATCAGGCTCGGCTTGCGGCCTGTGAGGTAGTCCCAGGCGACCCAGACCAAGAACGCCACCGCGGTGCAGAGGTTCGTGTTCAAGACGGCTGCAGCCATCGACATGTTGGCGGCATACGGGTCGCCGCCGTTGAAGCCGTTCCATCCGAGCCACAGCAAGCCCGCGCCGACCGCGACCATCGCGACATTGTTCGGCGCGTCGATCTCGCGGTCTCGCTGGAGCCGTGGACCGATGACCGCCGCGGCGACGAAGCCCGACACGCCGGCCGACAGGTGGATCACGTAACCGCCGGAGTAGTCCACCGCTCCGTGGTGCGCGAAGAAACCGCCGCCCCATAGGAGGAACGCGTCGACTGTATAGACGACTGTGCACCAGAGTGCGACGAATGGGACCCACGCCTTGAAGTTCACGCGTCCGAGCACCGATCCGAGCATCAGGATCGGCGTGATCGCGGCGAACACGAACTGGAAGTAGACGAGTGCGGACTGCGGGAAGGCGTCGGTCCCGATTAATGGGATGTTCGCCTGGTGCTGCTCGGAGGTGTGACTGAGCACCGGCCCAGGCTTGCCGATAAACGTTGAGAAGAAGCCTGTGCCGTGTCCGATCGGAGTGCCGAAGCCCATCTTGAAGGCCCACAGCACCCATACGATTAGTACCACGGAAAATGCTGCAAAAGTCAGCATCATGCTGTTGATCGACCAGCGCTTCTGCATCACGCCGCCGTAAAGGACCACGAGGCCGGGGACGCTCATCAGTCCGACGAGCGTCGCCGCAGTCACCTGCCAAGCGGTGTCTCCACTGCTAAGCCAAGTGGGAGCTGTAACCGTCATTTATCTCCTTGTCCTGGGGTGACAGAACGGGCTAACGCCACCGCGCCAGCGGCGACAGGGCCTTACGGCCCGATACGGGCAGGATGTTCGTCTCAGCGCGAGGGGGAAGCCATGGCCTTGGGTCCAGCGATGACGGGGGGGTCTTAGACATTGGGATAAAAGAACCCCGCATCCCGCGAAAACGCGGAGCGGCACCAAGGGAACCGGAACGTCGCGGTCAGGCTCAGAACTCGACGGGCTTGCCGCGCGGTACTACGAGCACCGAGCCGTGGGCCGAATTCAGCATCCCCCGGGCGGCACCGCTGAGCGCGACCCGGCCTTCGGGCCCACTCGCCTGCGAGCCGACGACGATCAGATCGACGTCTCGCTCTTGGAACGGGACGATCCTCGCGCCCAGCTTGGCCGCCAGCCGATCGGCGGTTGCCGTCGCCGCAGCGTCTCCATCGGCAGGAGCGACGGCAATCGACTCGATCGCCGCCGCGGCGTTCGTTCGCAGACCCGCCGCCGCGACGGCGACCGCGGTGGAGCCACCCTCGAGCAGGTGTTGCGCAGAGATGCCAGGTTCGGCACGTCCGGGCGGCGTCCGGTAATCGGAGCCGAAAACGATCACCGAAGCTCCTTCGGCCTGCCGCGAGCTGTTCGAGGCCCTCACCGGTCGACGGGCTGAGCACGATGTGACGCGCTAGCTCCGGATCACCGATCCAGGTCGCGCCCTGCTCCAGCCGGCGCTCGGCGTCGTGCTGCGCGATCTCCTCCCGGCTCGGATCGAACTCGCGGGAGTGGCGGACGTAGGCGAGGGCCAACGTTGCGCCTGTGGCCGCCAGCATCTTGGCTAGGACCAGGGCATCGTCGTCATTTGGGGTGCCGTCGTAGGAAACGATCAGATCGGCGCTCATTCGGGTGGCAATCCTCGGCAAGTCCGGCGGTTGGCACATTGGCCCTCGGGCCAAGGATCGGTTCAATCGCCTGTCCAGCTGGACTCAACAGCACCATATGCAAGGATCGAGCAATGGAACGCAATGGCGTCGCCTTGAAGGCGCTGCTGACCTTCGGGCTGGCGCTGCGCTTCCATCATCACTTCCACGGACCGCCATTCGACTATTTGGGGTTGGCGCTTGGTTCGGCGGCGAGCTGGCTCGGGATCCCGGGCCCGGGTGAACCGCTGCTGATCGCCGCCGGTCTCTTGGCGGCCAAGCACAAGCTGGACATCTTCACCGTGGTGCTCGTCGCGTTCGTGAGCGCCACTGCCGGAGGAGTCGCGGGATGGCTGATCGGCCTGAAGGCTGGAAGGGCCGTGCTCGCCACGCGCGGGCCGTTGCACTCAATGCGCCGGAGCGCGCTCGCGCGCGGCGATGAGGTGTTTGCGCGGCACCCTGTGATCGCGATTCTGCTGACGCCCTCGTGGATTGCGGGGATTCACAAAGTCGGGGCGGCGGTCTATCTGACCGTCAATGTGGTGTCGGCGGCGGTGTGGGCGGTGGGAATCGGCTTGGGCGCCTACTACATCGGGCCGGCGGTGATCGACTTCGTCGCGGATCTCGGCTGGGTGACCGGAGGGGGGCTGGTGTTGCTGATTCTGGCAGGGGTCGTGGTCGAGATCGCACGCCGGAGGAGCCGCCGCACCCGGGCCTGACCAGACCGCGCCGCTAGAGGCCTTCGCTTCCGAACGAGACCGCTTGCGGGCGCACGAGTGGGGTCCCGACGTCGAGCTGAATCACCGCGTGAGGCTTTAGGGGGATGCTGCGCGGGCTCTTCGTCCACGGCTTGCCATTCAGCGACGCTGTCACCTTTCCTTGCGCCGATGCGACGCGGTCCGCGCTGAGGGGCTGGCCCCACTCGTCGAAGAAGTCACCCAGCGTGTAGATGCGGGGCGTTGGTGACTCGATGTGGATGATCCCGTCGCTGGCGTGGGTGTGGAGCCAGTAGTAGCAGCGTTCGGCGCCGTAGAAGGGGCCCTCGGGAGTCTGCTGAGCCACGGGACCAATCAGCCCGATCGCCGCCGGAAGCTCGCGTGGCGCTCCGTTCAGATACACCTGAAGATGCGCGTGGATGTGGTAGGCGAGTTGCTCGATCGGCGCGCACTGGACGCCGTCGACAGTGGTGCCGGGAGTGGTCGTCGAGGCGGGGGCGAGGACTGGTCCCTGCTCGAGCAGGACGCCCTCGGGGCCGAGCTGAGCGGCGGCGGTGGGGGTAGTCGCCGCGCTCGTGCTCGAGGCGGCCTTCGTCGCGCTCGGACTACTCGAGCTGCTGCCACAGCCCGCGAGCACCAGTGCGGGGACGAGCACCCACGCGATCGGGAGCAGGCGGATCGACACGAGCGGGAACGGTAGCGGCCCACGCGCTCTCCCGGGCCACACGCGGTGATAAGTTGCCACAGGTGTCAGCAGATTCCGCTCCCGCCGCGATGCCGATGACCACCGCCCTCGAGCTTCCGGGGATGCCGATCCGGGAGAACATCGGTGTCTGCTACGGACTTGTGGTCCGGAGCATGGGGGTCGTCGGCGGTGTGGCCGCGTCCTTCAAGGGGCTCAAACGCGGGGAGATCTCGCAATACACGCAGCTCCTCGAGGACTCCAGGCGCCATGCGATCGATCGGATGGTCGAGAACGCGCTTCTGATGGGCGCCGACGCGATCGTCGCGGTCCGCTTCGACTCCTCAGAGATCGGTGCGCAGTTCACGGAGATCGTCGCTTACGGGACCGCCGTCAAGGTCGACCGCGTCAGCTGACGAGCATGCGGCTCAGCGACGCCGACCGTGACGTGCTGTACGAGAAGCTGGCGCGACATGCGGCCGAGGGCCGGATCGGGGTGCAAGAGCTGGAGCGCCGGGTCGCGGCGGTCGAGGCCGCACAGACGAGCGAGGACGCCGCCGGCGTGCTCGCCGACCTGCCGCCGCTGCCGGCGCAGGCGCCGAGGCGCGGGCGGCGGTTGCGCTGGGGACGGGGACACGGGGATGCGGACGCTCCCCGGCCGGATTGGCACCCGACCAGCGAACGGTTCCGCGATCCCCGGACAAACGCGGTGATGCGCGTCTGGGTGGACTCAGGCGGCGCTCGCCATTACGTCGCCGACGACGAGCGATGAATCCCCGTACCGACGGCCGGTGCTAGTTGCGGCCGCCGCCGAAAATCCGCAGCATGAACAGGAAGACGTTGAAGATGTCGAGGAAGATGCCGGCGGCGATCGGAACTGCGCTCGCCGGGTTCGCCCGGCGCAGGCGATTGAAGTCGAAGATCGTGAAGCCCCCGAAGATCACCAGCCCGGCGACGCACCAGATGAGGTTGGCGTGCGGGATCGCGACGAAGATCCCGATGATCCCGAACACGATCAGGGCGAGCAGGGCCCAGAACAGCGTCCTGGCCCAGGAGGACAAATCGCGCCGGGTGGCATACCCGTATGCGCCGAGCGCGCCGACAAATCCGGCGGTCGCGCCGGCTGCCTGCCACAGAGCTGAGGGATCCGTCTTGGCGTAGTAAGCGAGAATCGGCGCGATGGCCAATCCGAGCAGCAGCCCGAGGCCGAAGAGCAGCCCGATCGCGAGCTGCTCGCGACCGCGGCTCGAGGCGATGTTCAAACCGAATATGCAGGCGAATGCCCCGATGAAGAACGCGATCCCGGCTCCGCCACTGAGGTTGCGACCGATGTATGCACCGAGCGCTGAACAACCGACGGTCAGTGCAACGAGACCCATGACCTGGCCGAAGACCTCCCGCGAGCGATCACGCGTGATCGTCCGGCCACCAACCGCGAAATCGTCATGTATTGCCATCCCCGTTGCTCCTCTTTAGTGATCGACAGCCGAAACGGTAGACGATCGGATCACGGAGCTCATCGGGTCAGGCCTCGGGAAGACCCGGAGGCCCGCTCCTGTACGTCGGAGGCGTGCGCGAGAGCTCGAGCGGGTTCCGGGTCAGCTGCACCTCGCTCCCGTCCTCGCGCGGAACCGCCACCACGGGTTCGAGCCCGAGCGACCGCGCGAGCTCGAAGGCCGCACCGACGTCATTGACGATGCCCGCCGGCACCCGTGCCGCGGTCAACGCCTCCGCCCACGCTCGAGCAGGTTGCTTGGCCAGTCGCTCCTCGAGCTGCCCGCGCAGGTCCACCCGATTGCCGACACGGTCCGCATTGGACGAAAACCGGGCATCGCTCGCAATCTCTGGCGCCCCGAGCACGTCGCACAGAGCCCCGAACTGCCGGTCGTTGCCGACGGCGAGCACGAGCTCGCCGTCCCCCGTCTGAAACAGCTCGTATGGCGCGATGCTGGGATGAGCGTTGCCGAGCCGGTCCGGTATGACCCCGGCGATCGTGTATGCGGAGCCTTGGTTGACGAGTGAGGAGAGCAGCGAGGAGAGCAGGTCGACCGCGACCAGCTGACCTTCGCCGGTGTCGTCGCGGTGACGAAGGGCCGCCAGGATGCCGACCGCTGCGAACGCCCCGGCGAGCACGTCGACGACCGCGACTCCGACCTTCTGCGGCTCGCCGTCGGCCGAACCGGTGATGCTCATCAGCCCTCCGAGCGCCTGGACGAGCAAATCGTAGCCCGGGAGCTCGGCGCCCTCCCCTCGCCCGAAGGCGGTAATCGAGCAGTAGACGAGCGATGGGTTCTCGTCGTGTAGCCGTTCGTATCCGAGGCCCAGGCGGTCCATCACGCCGGGACGGAAGTTCTCCACGAGCACGTCGGCGCGGCGCGCCAGCTTCCGAGCGCGCCCCAGTCCCTGATCCGTGGCCAGGTCGAGCGGGATGCTCTGCTTGTTGCGGTTGACCGCTTGGAAGTAGGTGGCGTCTCCTCGGTCGTCGAACGGCGGCCCCCAGCCACGCGTCTCGTCGCCCACGCCAGGCCGCTCGACCTTGGTCACGCTCGCTCCGAGGTCGGCGAGCATCATCGTCGCGAACGGCCCAGCGAGCACCCGGGAGAAGTCCAGGATCCGCAGGTTCCCGAGCGCTGCGGGCGTTGATGACGGCACTAGTCGAGCTCGGTCAGCAATCGATCTAGATCGAGCTCGTCACCGAACTGCCCGATCAGGTGACCCTGATCATCGCGAGGCCATTGCTGGGCCGGCCTGTCCCACATCAGTTCGACGTCGTTGCCGTCGGGGTCGGTGATGTAGATCGCCTCGTGTGTGCCGTGGTCGGCGGTCTGCCGGATCGGCCAGTTGACGTTCTTCAGCCTTCGGTAAGCGTCGGCCAGGGACCACCGGGTGGGGTAGGCGAGCGCGACGTGGTGAAGGCCTGCGACGCCGTCCGGCTGGGCCGGGCCGTCCTTGGACTTCCAGGTGTTGAAGCCGAGGTGATGGTGGTAGCCGCCGGCGGAAATGAACAGGACGTCGCCGGTCGTGCCCCATCCGGGGACGTCGCGCCCCTCGGCGACGACGTCAAAGCCGAGCACGTCGACGTAGAAAGCACGGATTCGGTCGATATCGGCGGTTCGCAGGTGCGTGTGGCCGATCCTGACGCCCGGGTCGATCGGATCCGGAGCACGATGAACCGGGGTGATGTTGCCTTGTGGTTCCGTCATCAGGTCAACACGTTAGTTGCGCCAGCGGCCGCAGGGGCCGCCCGAGCTAGCATTTTGATGGTGAATCGCTCGGAGCGCGGGACGGAGAACCGCTCGGAGCTCTCCGTTCCGCCTTTCTCCGGGATGGCGCTGAATCGTGCCGACACGCTTCGCAAAGACGCGGCTTGGGTCGCGATGCAGCTCGAGTCGCCGAGGTCCCGTGCGCTCGGGGCGACGCACGACGGGGTGCTGCTGGACGGGCTGGACGGCGACACTCGGCCGCAGCTGGCGCGGAGATCGGGCGAGGTCTCCGCTTTGGGCAAGCCGGTTCTGCTCGGCCTCGAAGACGAGAGCCCGGTATTCGCCGTCGATCTCGACCGCCTCGATCCGGCGGCGCGGACTGCCCTCGTCGCTGGAGGCCGGATCGTCTCGTTGCGCGAGGCGGGCGCCGTCCTGCCGCGCGCGGAAGCCGGCCTCGCCGCCTATCTGGTGGCGCTGCTGAACTGGCACCGAACGCATGGCTTCTGCTCGAACTGCGGTGCGGCCACGGTGATTTCCGAGGCCGGCTATTCACGCCGCTGCCCTCGATGCGGGATGGTGCATTTTCCCCGGACCGATCCGGTCGTGATCATGCTCGTTGAGAGCGCCGGGCGGCTGCTGCTCGGCCGCCGCCCGGGGTTCCCGGCGAGGTGGTACTCGATTCTCGCTGGGTTCGTTTCACCCGGTGAGTCGCTCGAGGAGGCGGTCGTACGGGAGGTCCGTGAGGAATCCGGCATCGAGGCCTTCGACCCGAGGTTCGTGACCTCCCAGCCGTGGCCGTTTCCTTCCTCGCTGATGCTCGGCTTCGAGGCATATTCTGATGGCGGACAGCCTGTCGCCCGCGACGGGGAGCTTGAGGACGTGGGGTGGTTTCCGCTGGAGGCCGTGCGTGCCGCAGCGGCTGAGCGCAGCTCGGAGCTGGCTCTGCCGCCGCCGGTGTCGATCGCGCGCTTCCTGGTCGAGCGGTGGGTGGCCCGACAGGACGGCAACGCCTAGCGCTACACGCCTCGCCCGGAGACCACGTTGGCGAGGCGGACGCCAGGGCGGGGCGACCGGTTCGGCGCTCACGCTGGTCGCCGGCGACGATCAGGCGCATTCACGGCGCGCACGCCGAGGAAGCGCAGCGGCTCCGTGAGGGCCTTCTTCCTGGCGCGATCGCTGTGAGTCGTTGCGCGCATCCGATCCGCTACCGTCCGACGCCGGATGTGCCGTCTATTCGGAATGAGCGGCGGGCGCGAACCGGTCCGCGCCACCTTCTGGCTGCTCGAGGCGCCCGATTCGCTGGCGCAGCAGAGCCGCCGCGAGCCGGATGGGACCGGCGTTGGGGCGTTTGACGAGCAGGGTCGTCCGTTCGTCGCCAAGCAGCCAATCGCCGCTTACGAGGACCAGCGATTTGCTCAGGAGGCGCGCGAGATCAGTTCCCGCACATTCGTCGCGCACGTCCGTTACGCGTCGACCGGAGCAGTCACCCTGCAGAACACTCACCCGTTTGAGCAGTCGGGCAGGTTGTTCGCCCACAACGGTGTGATCGGGGATCTCAGCGGCTCGAGCAGGAGCTCGGCGAAGCGATGCGGCTCGTGCATGGTGACACCGACTCCGAGCGCTTCTTCGCGCTGATCACGCGCGAGATCGAAAACGCAGGCGAGATCGGCGAGGGCATCCTGCGCGCTGCCCGCTGGGTCGCGGAGAACCTGCCGGTGTTCGCGCTCAACCTCGTGCTGATCACCGATTCGGAGTTGTGGGCGCTGCGCTATCCCGACGTGCACGAGCTCCACGTGCTCGAGCGATCTGCCGGAGGAAGCAGCGGCGGACGCCATCTCGAGCACGCGAGCGCGCGCGGTTCGGTGCGCGTGCGCTCGGGAGAGCTGGCACACCGGCCCGCGGCGATCGTCGCGAGCGAGACGATGGACGAGGATTCGGGATGGAGAGAGCTCGCCTCCGGGGAGTTGCTGCACGTCGACAGAGAGCTGAACATGACCGGCACCACTGCGGTGGAGGAGCCTCCGGCCCATCCGCTGACGCTCGCGGATCTCGATCCAAAAGCCGCGGCTTCGCAGGCGCACGCCCGCAGCCAGTGAGCACGAGCCTCATCTACCGCAGCCCGCGGTGCTACGAGCTCCTGATGCGGATCCTCTACGGTCCGCACTACGCCGCGCGCATGCGGGTCCTCGCCGAGCAGGTGCCGCTCGGCTCCTCCGCGCTCGAGCTGTGCTGTGGACCGGGCACGCTGTACTGGCGGCATCTCCGGGAACGCACGACCAATTACATCGGGATCGATGTCAACGCGCGGTTCACTGCGGCCTTGCGCCGCGACGGCGTCGACGCGAGGATGGTTGATCTCGCCCGATCGACCGAGCCGCTGCCTGAGGCCGACGTGGTGCTGATCCAGGCGAGCCTTTATCACTTCATCCCGGAGGCCGACGCGATCATCGACCGCATGCTCGCCGCCGCACGCGACCGGGTGATCGTCTCCGAGCCCGTCCGGAACCTAGCCTCGAGCGAAATTCCGATCATCCGCCTGCTCGGACGCAGATCCGCCGATCCTGGCGTCGGCGGCCACGCGCAGCGGTTCACCGAGGAGACGCTCGATCACCTGATGGGGCGCTACGGCGACCGTCTGGCCAGCGCGTTCACGATTCCGGGTGGGCGGGAGAAGGTGTTCGTGCTCGACGCCCGTCCGAGCCGGCTGGAAGCTCGGTTGGCTGGGTAGCCCGGGGGACATCCCACCCCTCGGGGCCCTCCGCCTCGGCGTCGATCAGGAACAGCGGGCGGTCCTTCACCTGCTCGAAGATCCGCCCGACATAGAGCCCGACCACTCCGACCGCGACGATGATGAACCCGGCGAGCACGAGCAACAGCACCGCGAGGCTCGTGTATCCGGGGACCGTCTTGTCCGGCTCGATGAAGTAGTCGGCGATCTCCAAGATCGCGACCACCACACCAATCAATGCGACCACGAATCCGACCAGCACCACCAGCCTCAGCAGCACCGTGCTGCGAAAGAACATGCCATCGAGCGCGACGTTGATCAGCTTCCTGATCGTGTAGCCGCTCTCGCCGGCGTGCCGTTCGTGGTGGTCGATCTCGATCGCCGTCGAGTCGAATCCGAGCCAATCGAGCGCGATCATGTATTCGCGATCGCGGTCGCGCAACCGCAGGAATGCGTCCACCACACGCCGCGAGAGCAGGCTCAGGTTGCTGTAGTCGGGCCTCACGTCCGTCTCCAGCGTGAGCCGCCGGTAGATCCGGCTGGTCCACCGCCGAAACGCGGAGTGTCTCCAATCTCGCCGGACCGTGCGCACCAGGTCGTAGCCCTCGCCGGCCGCCGCCCACAACCGCGGGATGTCCTCAGGTGCCTCCTGCAGATCGCAGTCCATCACTACCGCCCACTCACCGCGCGCCTTCGCCAGGCCCGCGGTGATCGCCGCGTCCTGACCGAAGTTCCGGCTCAGGCGAAATGCCCGTACGTGGGGGTCTCCGCGCGCCAAGCGCTGCAGGACAGCCCAGCCGTCGTCGAGGCTACGGTCATCCACGA
Organism: uncultured Solirubrobacterales bacterium; assembly: GCA_963837385.1. Classification (GTDB taxonomy): domain Bacteria; phylum Actinomycetota; class Thermoleophilia; order Solirubrobacterales; family Solirubrobacteraceae; genus Palsa-465. The sequence continues at coordinate 29,581 of CAWIMZ010000004.1, read as the reverse complement.
ACACGAGCTCGTAGGCCCCGGTGACCCGCATCGCGCTTTGGGTCAGGCGTTTGTGGAGGGCGATGAGGCATTCCGCACATCCGTAAACCGGCACGACGACGCTCAGCTCGATCGCCTGTTCGCCAGCTGCGCGTAGGACTTCTTCGGCCATCCATCCCCGATTGTGTCGCTTGCGGGGCTTAGGCGTGCAAGCGATTTGTTTGCGCAAGATTTTTTTCAGTTTGGACGAACGCCTGGCTAGCGGTCGCCGGCGAGCGTCAAGTGCAGCCTGCGGTAGTTGAACCCGTACCTTCCGGAGCAGTTCGAGTGCGCTGCGCAGCCGTCGAAGTTCGCCGCCCATTTGAGCCACACGTCACGCCCGTTGCGCGAAATCCAGCTTGACCGGGATCCCCGCGCCGTATCCGTTTGAAGGACCGAATTCGGGTTCGTGGGCGACGAATGAGAACGGGCCCCACGGGTGCGGCGCCTCCAGGATCACCAGCTCGGCTCCATTGCGCCAGATCGCCGGCGGCGTCGGTGCGTACGAGAAGGAGAAGGTCAGCAGGTAGCGCCGGATCGGTGCGTCGTAGGCCATTTGCGGATAGGTGATGTGCGAGCCTCCAGGAGAGGACCGGGACGGCGTTGGCAAACGAGCTCGAAAACACCGGCCACTTCGCTCCGTACTTCACGGTCCAGCCCGATGCCCATTGCCATTTGGACGGATCGGTCAGATCGGCGACATCGTCCTTCGCGCGGCCGATGAGCAGCATGCTGGCGTTGAATTCGCGCTCGCTGCCGATCGCGTACACGTAGCCATCCGGATAGAAGCCGCCCCGGCCCCGGATCACCCAGCTCAGGTTGCCCAGCGGCGCCGGGAAGTGCTCAGCCGGGAAGTTCCACTGGGCCCCGCGATCGAGCGAGTAGGCGATCCCCTCCAGGCCCTGGAACGGACCGTCGGTGTTCCAGCTCCAGTCGTACTGCTGGGTGGCAAACAGCGCCTGATTCGCCTCGACCAGGCCGCTCGAATAAAACGGTCCGAGCGGGCCGGTCCACAGGCTCGGGTTGGCGTGAATCTGCGCGAAGGTATGGGCGGCTGGCCTGTACCGATCGCCGACATAGTGGAACTGCAGCTTCGGCGGGGTCCCGGTGATCTGGGCGAACGATTGGCGCCAGACCCCCCCCGCGACGGGCACGTTGGTCCCTCCGTCGTCCATCATCGTGTATTCGTTGCCATCGTCTCCCCAAACCGTCGGCAGGATGTCTCCCCGTTGATTCCCCGGAGGGTTGTAGCGACGGGTTGTCCATTCGGCCCCGACGATCAGCTTGCTCGATGGAAACGGGCTGATGTTGCGCGTCGAGAGATACGCGCCGGCCGCCGCAGGGACCACGAGCGCGACTGCGCAGGAGAAAACCAGCCCACGGACAGCCCTGGTCCCCCTCGCCCCCCCTTTCTGCCTGGGGATGACTCTCAAGGCCATCCCTGCACCTAACCCTCAACTCGCCGCGGAGTATCGGTACGCAGGAAATCCCGCACCCGCGCGCTCCCGGACGGGCGGCGCGGGCGAGCGCTATCTCCTCGGCGGCTGGAAGAACACGAGCAACGCCCGCGGCGTGCGCCTGAAGAACGCCGGGGCAAGTTTTGTCAGCTGGTCGATGCTCGTCCGCATCGGACGGCGCAGCGCAAACCGCGCGACGATCCAGCTGTCGATGTGGAAGCGCCTGAGGAGCCGCGCTCCGTCAGGCGCGATGCTTCGTGGAGGCGAGGACCCGGAGGGGGAATACGTGAGCGGCTCTAGCAGCGCCCGAGGTCCTCTGCGCGTCACCGGGAGGAGCGGCATTCGTTTTATCGCCCCGACGACGTCGACCTCCCTGATCCACAGCTCGTGCGTGCGCGGCTCGGTCCAATCCACATGCGGCAGGTAGATCTTCAGCGGCTGAGCGGTCGTGCCGCCCGCGGCGAGGATCGCACGGGGGACGGTCGCGGGATCGAGCGCGTGCCCGACCGCACGCCAATCGGGGCGCTCCAGATACGGTCTGCTCTGGACCCTCGCGGCAGCCACGGAGAACATCGCCAGCAGAGCGAGCGCGAGCGCGCCGCCGAGAAGACGCGTGCGGGGAGCCGCGCACGCGGCCGCCAGCACCGTCGCCAGCGGGATGAACGCCGGAATCACGTTTCGCGCGAGGAAGTAGTCCTGCCCGACGAGTCCGAGCGCCAGCGGCGCGAGCGCCACGCAGCCCGCGATCACGGCCGCGACCTTCGCCCCGTCCCTCGTCCTCCGGTTGCCCCCGACGACGACCAAGGCGGCGGCGATCGCCAGCACGGCCGCGCCACCGGCGAGCCGTTGGTTGACCGTCGCGCCCCGATAGAGGTTGCTCACGCCCCACTCCGCGATCGCGTCCGAGACCCGGTTGAGGCGCGGAATCGAGGAGATCCAGTTGACGCCGTGCGAGGTATCGGTAATGGCGAACGGAAGCATCGCCATCTGGGTCAGCGCCACCACCGCGACGGCGGCGGCAACCAGCCTCGTCCGGCTGATCCACAGAAGCCAGAGAGCCTCCGGCGCCACCGCGAATCCGGCGAAGAAATGAGTCATCAGTGCGAGCGCCGAGCAGATCGTCCACCAGACCACGTTACGCCGGGACGGCTCGCGCCGCACCCTGGCGAACCAGAGGAACGACGCGCCCGTCAGCGCGGCCAGCAGCATGTACGCCCGTGCCTCCTGCGAGAACCAGATCAGGTACGGGTTGACCGTGACGAACGCCGCTGCCACTACCCCCGCCCAGCGCGACACGAGCTCTCGCGTCGAGTAGTAGGCGATCGGCACCATGGCGATCCCCGCGATCGTGGATATCGATCTCAGCGCCACTTCGCCGCTCCCCAGCACGTGCGCCACCAGCCAAGCCAGGACGAAATACAGGGGCGGAGTCGTCTCGACGTGGACGACCGTGTTGATCATCGCCCCGAAGGAGAGCTTCGCCTCGTACGCGGTCAGCGCCTCGTCTTGCCAAAAGCTCTGGTTGTCGATCGTGACGATCCGGATCACGGTCGCCAGCACCACGAGCGCCACCAGGACCCAGACGTCGGCTGAGACCGCCTTGACCGCGGAGGTATCACCCAGGCCTGATAGCCGGGTACGACGGAAGCGTTCAGCCGGGTACTCGGAGGTGCTCAAAACAGCTTCAGTGCAGGGGAGTCGTCATCGTAGAGCCTCTCTCAGGGCAAGTATCACGTCGTCCTGGTCGCGCTCGGTGACCTTGGGGCTCAGCGGCAGGCTCAGGGTCCGCTCTGAGATCGCGCTCGCAACGGGAAAGTCGCTCGGCTGCAGACCATACTTATCCCGGTAGAAGGGGTGCAGATGGACACCGCGATAATGAACCCCTGTGCCGATCTTGCGTGCCGTCAGGGCATCGAGCAGCGCGTCCCGGCTGAGTGGGGCACGAGGCTCGAGCAGTACTTGATACAGGTGCCGGGCGTGGGTCGTGCCGGGCTCCGGCGGCGGCGGCGTCTGCAGGGGAAGGCCGTCGAGCAGGGCGTCGTAGCGCTCCCACAGCACCGCCCGGCGCTCGATCCACTCATCCAAGCGGGGAAGCTGGTGCAGCCCGAGCGCCGCCTGGACGTCGGTCATGTTGTATTTGAAACCTGGCCGAACGACCTCGTAGTGGCGGAACCCGGTGTCGGAGAAGCGTTGCCACGCACCCAGGCTGAGGCCGTGGAGCGCGAGCCGCTCGACCTCGGCGGCCACCTCGGCGTCCCCCGTCGCGAGCGCGCCCCCCTCGATCGTCGAGATGTTCTTGGTGACGTAGAACGAGAACGCGGTCAGGTTGCCGAACGCACCGATCTTCCGGCCTCGCCACGCCGCGCCGAGCGCGTGCGCCGCATCCTCGATCACGTGCAGACCATGTCGATCGCGGAGCCCGGCCAGGCGATCCATGTCGATCGGGCGCCCGGCGAGGTGCACCGGCATGATCGCGCGGGTCTGGGGTGTGATCGCCGCCTCAGCGGCATCGAGGTCCATCAATCCCGTCCCCGGCACGGAATCGACGAGCACCGGCGTCGCCCCGGCGTGCTCGACCGCGTTAGCCGACGCGACGAACGTCATCGCGGGCACCAGCACCTCGTCACCCGGGCCGAACCCGAGCACCCGCATCGAGAGGATCAGCGCCGCCGTGCACGACGAGACGCACCGGCAGTGGGGCACCTCGAGGTACTCGGAGAGCATCGTCTCGAAGCGCTGGACCTTCGGACCCGTTCCGACCCAGCCCGAGCGCAACGAGTCGACGACCTCGGCGATCTCCTCCTCGCCGATGACAGGACTGCCGAAGATCAAGAAGTTCTCGCGCATACGCCCAACCTTGTGACCCTTGAGTCGCCCCGCCGCGTGCGGCGCTAGCAGGGCAAGCGTGCGACGGAGGATAAGGTCCGCATAAGCGCGGGGTTAGCGTTCTGCGACCTTGCGGAGCGTGAGCCGTTGTCAGTGCCGGAAGCTTTGGCTTTCTTCGGGAGACGAATCAAAAGTGACACAAAACCTAAAATTAACAAAGACCCTCCCACGCTCCGGAAACACATCACGCGGCAACCCCCGCAACTCCTCCTCACGAACCATCGCAGAAGCATCCGCACCCTCCCCGCTCACCGCGTCAGAGCCCTCCCCGCTCACCGCGTCAGAGCCCTTCACGAGCCACGATCCTGCCGGATTTGACGGCCGCGGCGAGCTCCTGGTAGTCGCGGTCGTTCTGTTCGGCGTACGCCTTGGAGAACTCGACGATCGCGCGGTCGAAGCTGTCGCCGTTGCCGAGGTACGCGGCGATCGCGATCCGGTCGCCGCTGCGGGCGTGCGCACGAGCGAGCGTCCAGCCGCACAGCTTGCCGTACTCGGCCATGGCCTTCGGGACCATCTGCTCGATCTCCGCCGAGCCCTTCCAGTCCTTCAGCTGACGGCCGTAGAAGTCGCGAGGCTTGCCGTCGAGCCCGGAGTCGACGTGCAGCCAGCCGAGGAAGATGTCGCTCGTGGCCTGCATCAATCGCTGTCCGACGACCACCCGCTCGCCGTGGTTTGAGAACTCGCTCGGGCCGAGGAACTCCTCCAGCACCGACGCTTCCGCCTCCTTCATCTGCAGGAACAATGGGTCCTGGCCATCCCGGCCGAGCATCAGCGCGATCCACGCGCGCGTACCGACGCTGCCGACCCCGACCACCTTACGCGCGAAATCGGTCAGCTCGAACTCCTCCAGCAGCACCCGCCGATCGAACTCGAGCGTCTCCGCGATAGCCGCGCAGCAACTGGTGCAGGCGCCTCGAACATCTCGTCGCGCTCCTCGCCCGGCGCGAGCTGCTCGATCGGCACGATCAGCGGCGACTGATCAACGATCCGTGCCTTCCCGTCGACGACCTCAGTCAGCTTCGAGAACGCCGTCATGCTGTCCTTCGTGCGAGCCTTCGCGAGATTCTTCTCGGTTCGCTTGATCATCTTCGGCTTGAACTGCGAGCCGAACTCCTGAATCGCGCTGTCGACGTCCAGGTGCGAGTACCACACCTCGAGATTCTTCATCCCCGCGAACTCCGCCATCGCGGTGCGGTACCGGCCGACCGTGTCAAGCACGATCCGCTCCTGCTCCTTGCCGCTAAAGCCGTTGTCGCGCGCCGCGATCAGCATGCTCACGGCCAACCGCTTGACATCCCACTCCCACGGCCCCGGCAGCGTCTCATCAAAATCGTTGACATCGAACATCAAGCGCCGCTCCGGCGAAGCGAACACCCCGAAGTTCGACAGGTGCGCATCGCCGCAGCACTGCACCGTCAACCCCGACCGCGGCGTCGACCCGAGGTCATTGGCCATGATCAACGCCGCCCCGCGATAGAACGTAAACGGCGAGACCAGCATCCGCCCATAACGGATCGGCACGAGCTCCGGCACACGCGTCTTCGCCTGACGCTCCAACAAGGCGACCGGATCAGCGCGACTCGGCGGCGGCTCGAACTTCGCATGATCCGCGCGCGGCACCTCAGCCCGCGCCGCCTTGCCACGCGCGACCCGCTCGGCGACCGACAGGTGCGGCACGGAGCCGGACTTCGCCGCCGCTGCTGCCTTCGTCCGTGCGGCCTTGCCCGCATTCGTCGGATTTGCCTTCGCTGTCGTCGCCATCGCCGCCGCCTTCCGTTGTTGTTCCAGCAACAGGCGATGGTTTCACACGTGTCCGGACCCGGCCATGGTGCAAGCACCACTCTCTCGCCCCGCGGCGCCGGTGCGTCGAGGGCCCTCACCCGATCTGTATGACGAATGTCAAACCGTGGCGGCGATCATGCCTGCACACCGCGTTTGAGCCTCATGGCCGTTCAGGAACCCCCTACCCTCGCGCTCCACGATGCGCAGCGGGCGCACCACCTGCTGATGCTCGAGTTCGGCTCGCGCACGCAGTTCGACGATCCGAAGCTGGAGTACCGGCGGTTGTTCTCGGAGCTGCTGGGAACCTTCTTCCTGGTGCTCGTCGCCGCGGGCGGCGGGATTCTGCACGCGAAGGGACAGGCATTCCTGATGGAGATCGCGCTGACCGCGGGGCTGCTGAGCGTGATCCTCGGTACCGCCTCGGCGGCGCAGAACGTGGGCGCGATCGGCGCGCTCGGGGTCGGCGGCTACATCGCGCTGGCCGGGTTGTGGGCGGCGCCCGTGAGCGGCACTTCGATGAACCCGGCGCGCTCGTTCGGTCCGGCGCTGGTCAGCGGCGACTGGAGCGCGTATTGGGTGTATGTCGCCGGCCCGCTGCTCGGCGCGGCGATTGCGGTCGGGTGCGCCGTGGTGCTGCGGGGGCGCGGCGGGGACCCCATCTCCCGCGCCGCGGGCGCCGGCGCGCTCACCCCGGGAGACCTGGAGGCAAAGGCGAAGCTCTCAGAGGAGATCGAGCAAGGGAAAATCGTCCCGCCGGGCCTCAGGCAAACGAGCGCGGAAGGCAACTAACGCCAGATCACTCGATTCGCACGAGGCCTGTCCGCCGTGCCTAGCTGGATCGAGTCTTGCTGAGCCTGGCCGTCGCGGTGGTGGCGATTGCGCTGCCTGACTGCATCAACCCGACTTTGATCGGCGCCGAGCTGTTTCTTGCCGCAGGGCAGCATCCCGCTCGTCGCACCGCCGCGTTCGCACTCGCGGCTTGGGTCGTCACATTCCTGATCGGCTTGGCGCTCGCACTTGGGCTGGGCGACCTGATCCTGGCGATTCTGCCGAAGCCGGGTGCGAAGCTCAAATACACGCTGATCGCGGTCGCCGGGCTCGTGCTCATACTCGCCGGCGCCGTCGTCTGGATGCGACGCAAGACGATGGCAAGCTCAGCGACCTCGCCCGAGCGAGCAGCGACGGGTCGCACGGCTCACCGGTATTGCTCGGCGCCGGCATCGCAGGGCTGGAGGCGCTGACCGCGTTCCCCTATTTTGCGGCGATCGCGATGATCGTCGGCTCGAACGCTTCGAATCCGGGGAAAGTCTGGCTACTGGCTCTCTACTGCGTCGTGTATACGGCGCCGCTGATCGCGATCGTCGTCGTGTGCGCGGCGAAGGGCGAGCGCGCCGCGGCCGTGCTGCGGCCCGTCAGCCAATGGCTGCTGACCCGATGGCCCGTCATCGTCGCACCACTCGCGGTGGTCATCGGGATCGGGCTCGCCGCTATGGAATCGTGAAGCTCTCCTCGATATAGCGAGCTCAGAGTGCCATCCGCTGGCCGGGCATGAGGATCCGGACGCTCGCTCCGACGGCAACGCGGGTTACCTCATCGGCAAACGCTTGTGCCGGAGTAACCGGGTCGAGCCCTCGCTGCGCGCCCCGCGATCCTAGGGTCGGCCGCTCGCCGCACATCCCCTGAAACGGATGAGGTGGAGCGGTCTCGGTTCCTGGACGATGGAGGGAGCAATGAGCGAGCAAGAAGTCAGCCGAGCCTCGACCGCCGCGAGGCGAACCGGGTGGCTGTCCCGCACCGCTGCGGAGGCCGGCCGATTGGACGAGGCCGTCTACTCTGCGATCGCGGCCACTCCCACGCCCACCCTGGACAGCTCACTGAGGCGGCTCAGCTCCGCCGCCAACTACTCGCGCCTCTCGATCGCGTCGGCCGCCGTTCTGGCAGTGGCCGCGGGATCGCGTGGTCGCGACGCGGCGAAGATGGGCCTGGCGTCGATCGCGGTGACCTCGACGACGTTGAACCTGGGGCTCAAGCCGATCGTGCGCCGACGGCGCCCGGACCCCGTCGCACAGGACGTGCCGGTCTCCCGCCAGCTGCGGATGCCGTCGTCGACCGCGTTTCCCTCAGGCCACTCGGCCGCCGCGTTCGCCTTTGCGACCGGAGTAGGGCAGGTGCTTCCCGGGGCGGCCTTCCCGCTCCGAGGGCTGGCCGCGCTCGTGGCGTATTCGCGCGTGCACACCGGCGTGCACTATCCCGGTGACGTGCTTGCCGGGTCGCTGCTCGGCGGTGCGCTGGCGCAGCTGACGACCCGTGCCCTGGAGCGTCGTCGTCGAGAGGGCGCGTGAAACGCCGGCTCGCAGCGATTGCGGCGCTCCTGTTGATGGCGGCATCGATCGTCCTGGCGGCGGTTCTCGCCGTGCAATTGTTTCCGCGCGGGCTGACCGTATTCGCGTGCCTTGCCGTCGCGGTCGCCGCGGCGTGGTGGGCGCTGCTTCGCCGCGGTCTTCCACGCTTGCTCGGTGCCGGCGCTTGCGTGCTGTTGCTCGTCGGAGCCGTTCTGCTGATCGTGCTCGAAGGACGGCCGGTTCAGGATGTGCTGGTCGCGGCGGGGATCGCCCTCTCGCTCGCCGCGGCGCGCGCCGTGTTTGCGGTCCACACCGAGTTGCCCGCGGCTCGGCCGCCGGCCCGTCCAGTCCTGTTCTACAACCCGAAGTCCGGCGGCGGCAAAGCGGAACGCTTCAAGGTCGCCGACGAAGCGCGGGCCCGCGGGATCGAGCCGATCGAGCTGCACCGAGACGATGACCTTGCGACGATCGTGCGTGACGCGATCGCGAAGGGCGCCGACGCCGTCGGGATGGCCGGGGGCGACGGGTCGCAGGCGATCGTGGCGGGGGTCGCGGCGGAGCACGGAGTTCCCTACGTCTGCGTGCCCGCCGGGACCCGCAATCATTTCGCGCTCGACCTCGGCGTCGATCGCGACGACGTGGTGGGGGCTCTTGATGCTTCACCAGGGGCGGCGAGCGGGTCGTCGACCTCGCCGAGGTCAACGGCCGGATTTTCGTCAACAACGTGTCACTCGGCGTCTACGCCGAAGCGGTCCAGCGCACGTCGTACCGCGACGCGAAGCTGCAGACGCTCGTCGACACCGTGCCCACCCTGTTGGGGCCCGAAGGCCGAGGACTCGACCTGCACTGGACCGGCCCGGACGGGCACGGCTACACGGCCTCCGCGGTCGTCCTCGTCTCGAACGATGTCTACCGGCTCGGACGTGCGCTCGCCTCGGGAACGCGTCCGCGACTCGACGCCGGTGAACTGGGCATCGCGGTGATCGGATCTCACGAGGCCGGCGGATCCGTCAAGCGCGTTCAGCAATGGGCCGCTCCGCGCCTTCGAGGTCGAATCGGACCGGCGGGTGGCCGCCGGGATCGACGGCGAGGCTGTCCAGCTCGATCCCCCGTTGCGGTTCCGGACGAGGCCGGCGGCCCTGCGCGTTCGGGTTGCACCGCAGCATCCCGGCGCCTCGCCGTCGACGACGATCCCCGCAGGTCCCTGGGATGCGGTCCGCGGGATCTTGCGTGTCACGGCGTTCGGATCGCTGTAGCCGCGCGATGACATTAGCTCCGGGCAACAGAGCTCTGGCGGCCGGCAACGGTGATGAGCGGGAGCGCCGAATCCCGCAGTTCCGCTATGCCGTGGTGCTGCTGGTGATGCTCGTTGCCGTCGTGTTCCTGATCGCGGCGCCAACCGCAGACTGGTCGCGTGCCCTCGGGACCGGAATCGAAGGCGTCGCCCTGGTCATCACACTCGCGACGTCGCGCGCGCGTCGAACCGTCCGCCACCGCCGAGCGATCACGGTCGGTCTCGCGCTGATCGCCGCCGTGCTGCTGATCGCGCTGGGCGTCGTCCCGCGCTGGCTGATCGCCGCCATCGCTGTCCTCGTCACGGCCGCAGTGCCGATCGCGCTCGGTCGCGGAGTGGTGCGACTGCTCCGCGAGCACGGCGTAACGGCCCACGCCGTCGCCGGGTCGCTGGCGATCTACCTGTCAATCGGGCTGCTGTTCTCGTGGGTGGTCGGCTTCGTCGCGGAGGTGATGGGCAGTACGCCGTATTTCGCTCAGCACACGAGCGGGACGGAGGGCGACAAGGTCTACTTCAGCTTCACCGTTCTGACGACGACCGGCTTCGGCGACTTCACGCCCGCGAGCGCCGCCGGTCATGCGATCGCGGTGATCGAGATGCTCACCGGACAGCTCTACCTGGTCACCGTCATCGGGCTCTTGATCGGCAGCTTTGCCGGCAGGCAGCGGCCGGCGTGACGCCCGCCGCGATATAGTCACGAACACGAGTGCAAGCGGTCAAACGGCTGCCCGGGGCAGAGACTCATAACTATTCGCGTCGCGATCGCCGAGGACAGCCTGATTGTCAGGGAGGGCTTGAATCAGCTGCTCTCGGCCGCTCCAGAGCTCGAGGTGTCAGCGGTGTGTGAAGATACGCGGACGCTGCTCGAAGCGATCGGTCAGGCGTCTCCGGACGTCGTAGTCAGCGACATCCGCATGCCTCCGTTCCGCGACAAGGAAGGCATCCTCCTGGCCGCCCAACTCCGCGAGACTCATCCGGAGATCGGCGTGGTGATTCTGAGTCAGTACGCCGATCCGGCTCTGGCGCTCGAGCTGTTCGAGCGCGGATCCGAGGGCCGCGCATATCTGCTCAAGGAGCGGGTGGCCGACCGCGGCGAGCTCGTTGCGGCGATCGAGGCCGTCGCCAACAATCGATCGATGATCGATGCGAAGATCATCGATGGCTTGATCACCGAGCGCGCTCGCCAGACCGCCTCCTCGCTCGATGAGCTCACCGCCCGGGAGCACGAGGTGCTCGCGCAGGTGGCTACCGGGAAGAGCAACGCCGCAATCGCGTCGTCGCTCTTCCTGACCAAGCGAGCGGTTGAGAAGCACATCAACGCGATCTTCATGAAACTCGGCCTGCGTGAGTCCGGCGACACCAGTCGACGGGTCCAGGCGGCGCTGATGTTCCTGGCGGAGGACGGATCGATGGCTCCTCCTGCCGGCAACTGACCGGCCGCCTCGGAGGCAGGCGAGGCGCGCCGCGCTCAGCGCCTCATTGGCCGCGCAATTTCACCCGTTTCGGTCGATGCGAGCTCGGGCCGCTGGCTCGATAGTGGCTGCCGTCAAACCATTCCGATCTCTGAAAGGGGACCAGATGAACGTTGTCGGAGCTGATACTCACCAAACGCTGTCGGGCGTCGCGACCGGCGATTTGACGCTGCTCGACGAAGTACTCGGGTTGCGAGAGGAACAGAAGGAGCGCACCGGTCTCGACGCGCGCACATTTGGGCTCGTGAAGATCGCCGCGCTGATCGCGCTCGATGCGCCCCCGGCCTCCTACGCCTGGCAGGTCGCCAACGCCCTGGCTGACGGCGTAACCCCCGAGGACATCCTCGCGGTACTGCGCGCTGTCGCGCCGCAGGTCGGCGGCCCCAAGGTCGTCGCTGCCGCGCCGGAGCTGATGGTCGCGCTTGGACTGGCGCTTCCGGAGAACGCGGAGTAGGTGGTCGGAGATGCCACTCTTCATGCGCCGGCGCCCGCTGCTGCGTGCCGCGGCGGTGGGCGGCGGTGCCTACTACATGGGCAAGCGCAACGCCGCTAATCAGGAGCGCGAGGCGTCGCAGGACCAGCGGCTCGACGACGTCGAGAGCCAGCAAGCGCCGGCGCCTGCTTCAGCCCCGAGCGGGGGAATCAGTGCGGACGCGATGCAGAAGCTCCAGGACCTCGGAAAGCTCCACGAACAGGGAATACTCACCGATGAGGAGTTCGCGCAGCAGAAACAGCGACTGCTCGCCGGTTGAGCGACCAACGGCGCCAAATGCGCCTAATCGGATAGGCGGGCAGGGATGTCGGCAGCGCACCGGAAGCCGAGGTTGCCGGCGGCGGAGTCCGGCTCGTTGCCCTGTCGAGCGGCGACCCTGTAGCGGCGGCAGTAGGACGCGTGGCAGAGGTGCGAGCCGCCCTTCTGTACCTTGTGCGTCCCGGTCGGCGGCCCGCCCGGGTCGGTGCGGCGGTCACCGGCCCGAAATGAGGGATGAAACCAGTCGGCCGTCCACTCCCAGACGTTGCCGGTCGCGTTATAGAGGCCGTAGCCGTTCGGCGCGTAGGCATGGACCGGACAGGTCCCGAAGTAGCCGTCCTCACATGTGTTCTGGTTCGGGAATGATCCCTGCCAGACGTTCATGCGATGCTCGCCGCCCGGCTCGAGCTCCTCGCCCCACGGGAACGCTGCCTGGGCCAGGCCGCCACGCGCGGCGAACTCCCACTCGGCCTCGGTGGGCAGCCGTGTGCCGGCCCAGGCGCAATAGCTGAGCGCGTCATTGAAGGAGACCTGCACCACCGGATGGTCGGCTCGCTCTCCCAGATCCGATTGGGGCCCATCGGGATGGCGCCAGTCGGCGCCGTACACCTGTCGCCACCAGGGCGCAGCGGCGACGGCTCGCGTCGGCGGGAAGTCGTCGGGCAGCAAACCGCCGAATACGAATGACCAGCCGAACCGCTCGGCCTCCGTGACATAGCCGGTCGCGGTAACGAACTCGGCGAACGCCGCATTGGACACCGCGCACGGATCGATCATGAAGGCGCTCATCTCTACCTCGCGAGGCGTCTCGCCGTCGTCCGGATATGCAAAGCGATCGTCGCTTCCGATGACGAACACGCCGCCAGGGAGGGAGACCATCTGGCCGGTTATGGAGCGGAGAGACGGGACGGAGCTCCCCGCGCGTCCCCGGCACGCCGGTTGCGCCGCGGCCGAGCTGCCGCGTGACGGGCTGCAGCAACTGCCCTCAGGATTCGAACTCGGTTGCGGCATCGGATCGGCGATTCTCTCAGGTGCAGCCCCGGTCGCCGACTCAAGTCGGCGACCGGGGCGCGAGGTGCGGGTCAGGGCCCCTCGGTGCGGGGCCACGGCCGCGGAACTACTTGGCGGTCGCGGCGGTATCCGGGGTCAGCGCCTCCTGCAGCTTTGCCGTGTCCTCATCGGACAGCGACGTCTTGATGACGGTGCCGCCATACTGCTCGAGCGCGGCGATCGCCTTATCCGGCGTCGCCTTCTCGATCACCATGAACAGCGCTGACGTCCCCGGCTTGAGCTGATCGCGCACCTGCTCCTGAAACGCCTTGTCGATGCCCTTCTCGCCGAGATGGCCGAACAGCGCTCCGAACCCGGCACCCAGCGCCAGGCCGGCGAACGGCACGAAGAACAGCAGCCCGAACAGCAGTCCCCAGAAACCTCCCCACGCGGCCCCGCCCCCGGCGGACGCGCCGCCGTGCGTTGTCGTGACGTGGTACTTCCCATCCAGGTCACGCGAGATCGCGGCGACCTGATCGGCTTGGATGATCAGGTCGGCCTCCAGGCCCTGGACGGTCTGCCGCGCCTGCTCGGCGGTCGTCTGATCCGGATAGCCAATCGCAACCAATGTGGCCATAGCCAGCTCTCCTTACGTTTGTTCGATGTCGGCCCAACCTTGCCGCGGGCCACGCCGGGGAGCATCATCCGAATCGGATGAGTGCTGACCGGAGGCTGACAGATTGAATGCGAGCGGGGCCCAGAGTGATCGCGGCCCGTCACAGCGAGCATCAGATCAGAGGACTGCCATGACCCGAGAGCGATGGATGGCGCTGTTCTTCTCTGCCGGCTCGGCGTGCTTCGTGGTCGGTCCATTCCCCGGCTACGCGAACCTCGTCGGAGACGGCGCCGACGCGGTCACGTTCTTCATCGGCTCGATCCTGTTCACGGCGGGTGGCGCGCTGCAGGTCTCGACCGCCTTTCAGGAGCGCGGTTCGCCCGGCACCGGCCGGGCTGCATTGTGGGCTGCGGCGATCCAGTCCGCCGGCACCTTGTTCTTCAACGTCACCACCTACCGAGCCATGCACACGGCCCTGTCCAACTCGAGCTACGACAGGCTCGTGTGGCGGCCGGACGCGCTCGGCTCGATCTGTTTCCTGGTCTCCGGCGCGGTCGCCTATCACGCCTCCGCCCGGCACGGCTGGCTTCCGGCCCGCCGCGGCGCGGGCTGGTGGGAACCCTTGGCAAACCTCGCCGGCTGCATCTTCTTCGGGATCGCGGCCGTGGCGGGCCACGTCGTGCCGTCGACCGGCTCGGTACTCGACCAGGCTGCCTCGAACTGGAACACGTCGCTGGGAGCGGCGTGCTTCCTCGCGTGCGCTCTGTTCACGCTGTTCACCGGCCGCACCTCGAAATCACCGCGGCTGTGGCGCCTGACACGAGCTGGAACACGCCGTCGAGCACGGTGCGGAGAAGATCGTCCTGGGCAGATGAGTGGGTCAGCAGCGAGCCCTACGTCGAACTCGAGTGCGAGGCGGTCGCAATGACGGCCCGCGAGTGATGGTCGGGGCGCGGCGACGATTCGATCGCGAGCAACTCGTCGATCAGCCCGAGCACCGCCGCGTGAGTCTCGTCGGTCAGCCTGGATATACAGCGGACGGCGTGAAGTCCCACCAGGTCGATCGGAGGTTGCCGGTCGAGTCCGATCCCGCGCAGGCGTGCTGGCAGAAGCGAACGAGTCCAACGCCGCTCCCGCATCCCCAGGGCCCACGCCGTCAAGCGATCGGCCCGGGCGCGCGTAACTCCGGCCGGCTGCCTGCTCCCCACTACCTTTGCCGCGTACCCGTACATGTCCTGACGGCGCCTGTCGTCGATCCTGTCGTTGTACGCGCGCAGGAAAGATCCGATCACCGGACACACCGATACAGGCTGATCGGTGAACGGCTCGCCCGCGAGCATCGAAGCGAGCTCCATCACGCAAGCTCCCACTTCGGGTGATGTATGCCTGCCTTTGGTCAGCTTGATTGTCTGATGGCTAACTGAGGACATCTGCCCCTCCTATCGTCGCTCGCGGTGCCGATGATGGGACCGGACGACTCAGTCTCCGCCATCATCCGATGAGAATCAACTGACATCAAGTGGTTCCGAGCGGTGGTTGGTCGCCTGGCGCTCGAAGAATTCTGCCACCTCTTCCGCGTCCGTCGGTTCGAGGAGGCTTTCATCCGCCACCGAGTTGCACGGCTTTGATGATCAGCAGGATCACCGATGCCACGAGGTAGCCGCGTAGTGTGAGCATCGCGAGCTTACGGCCAGTGGACCATTGGGGCCGGCCGAGCAGCGCGAGCGGGGCCATCGTCCATTGCTCTTTCGGGATGGCCGGTCTTGTCTCGATCACGGTTACGGCGGCAGCGCCTCGTCTTGAGCGAAGCGTGACGAACCCGAAGGCGAGCAGCCCGGCGGCGAGTGCGATCCCGCCGACGAGCGTGACGGTGGTGACGTTGATGTTCGGAAACACGGTCGTGGCCATCAGGATCAGCGAGAGCAGCACGAGGGTCGCGACGATCACGCTCGCGAGCGCGTTCAGCCAGAGCGGGTTGCGCCATGGGCCGAGTACTTCGCGGTCGTTGCAGAGCAGCAGCAGAAATACGCTGGCGCTGGGTAGCAGGACGCCGGCGAGGGCTTGGACGGCTTCGGTGATCACCCCGAGCGGCGCGCCGGGGATCAGCACGATGCCGGCGGCAGCGGCGATCATCGCGGCGAAGAGCCCGTAGAACAGCTTGGCGTCGGCGAACTTGCGGTGAAGCGAACTGTGCATACCGAACACATCGCCAAACGCGTAGCTCGTCGAGAGCGTTAGAGCGCCGGCGCCGATCAGCGAGGCGTTGAGCAGCACGACCGCGAACAGACCACCCGCAGGCGAGCCCAAGTAGTGTTCGAGGCCGCTGGCGGTTGCACCGGCATCAGTGAACCGGCCGGCCGCGGGAGTACCTTGAAAGGCGAACGCGGAGACGCAGATCAGGGCGGCGGCGCCGATCACGACGACGAACGCGCCGATCCACGTGTCGAGCCGCTCGTAGTTGATCCAGCGAGGGGTGATCCGCTTGTCGATCACGTTCGACTGCTGGAAGAACAGCTGCCACGGCGCGACCGTCGTGCCCACGATCGCGATGATCAGCAGTACCGAGGCCGAGTTCGCGCCGCCCTGGATTCCCGGGACGAAGAAATCGTGGACGATCGTGGTGCCTTTCGGGTGCGCCATGAAGAACAGCGGGATGACGAGGAAGTTGGCGAACACGAACACGAACATCGAGCGCTCCCACGAGCGGAAGCTGCCGGTGACGGTGATCGCGACGAGCGCAACCGCGGCGAGCGGCACCGCGATGTATTGGGAGACCCCGAAGTATCCGAGCGCGAGGCTGACGCCGATGAACTCGGTGACGATCGTGAGGAAGTTCAAGAGGAACAGGTCGCCGACCGAGAACCAGCCCCAGAATCGCCCGAAGCGCTCGTTGATCAGCCTGGCATGGCCGACACCCGTGACCGCGCCGAGCCGGACGACCATCTCCTGGTTGACGACCAGCACCGGTATCAGCAGCAGCAGCACCCACAGTAAGCTCGTGCCGTAGTTCTGTCCCGCCTGCGAGTAGGTTGCTACGCCGCCGGCGTCGTTGTCGCCGACCATCACGATCAGCCCTGGGCCGATGATCGCCAGCAGCGCCAGCGAGCGCGCCCGCAACCCCCGGCGGCCGCCCTCGTGTTGGCCGATCGTGCCGAACGCCCCCTGGATGTCGCCGACGTGAGCTGAGTCGAGCACCGCCCGCTGCGGCGGCGCCGGCGGGGACGCCGGGGACGGCGGGGACGGCGGCTGCCCCGAGGATGGCGGGGACGATGGTGGCGGCTGTGGCGGCGGCGACGGGTGGGGCGGCGGCTGGCCCGGGGGCGGCGGCTGCGGCGTGGACGGCGGCTGCGGCGTGCGGGCGTGGACGGCGGCTGCGGCGTGGACAGCGGCTGCGGCGGTGCCGGCCGGGACGGGTCCGTCGTCATCTGCTCGACCTCCTTTCGGGCCCGCTCGGCGCTGTCCGCGGGGGGCCGTCTGGAAGGTCCTCAGCCCGAGATCAGTCGTCGGGACCCGCGAGGACGCTCAGCACGGCAGCCGCGGTTCCGCTACTTCGCGGCAGCTCGCTGTCTTGATATACGCCTTTGTCGTCCATCGCGTGAAAACCGTGTAAAGCCGCCGTCTTGACGGCATAGAGAGAGTACCAACGCGGTGGCAAACTTCCAGGCGGGCGGATCAATCCCGCGCCGCTCCCGCCCGTCGCCGCCACTCCTCCGGGAGCAGGAGCTCGATCACGTCATCGACCGCGACCACACCGATCGGTGTCTCATCACGGTCGATCACGGGGATCGCGAGCAGGTTGAAGTCGGCCATCAACCGCGCGACCTCCGGGAGGTCGGTCTCCGGCGAGACCGCCGGCACCGCGGTCTCAATCAGGCTGCGGACGGTCGCGTGTTCAGGGGCGCATAGCAGCTCGGAAGCGTACACGCCGCCGGCGAGATGGCCCTGCTCATCGATCACCCATAGTGTCAGGAGCTGACCGGGCGCGAGCTCGCTCGCGCGAACGCGCGCAAGCGCCTGGCCGATCGTCGCGTCCGCCGGCAGCGAGGCGAAGTCCGGGTTCATCAGTCCGCCGGCGGTCGACGGGTTGTAGCCCAGCAGGCGCTTGATCTTCAGCTGCTTGGCCGGCGGCAGAAGGTTCAGCACCGGGATCCGGCGATCCTGCTCGATCTCCAGCAGCAGGTCGGCGGCGTCGTCGCTGGCCATCCGCGCCAAGACTGCTGCGACCTCCTCGTCCGAGCGCTCACGCAGGAATTCCACCTGGTGTTCGTCGTCGAGCTCCTCGAACACGTCCGCCTCGAGCTCCTTGTCATGCCCTACCGCCTCGAGGATCTCCTCACCCTCCTCGTGCGAAGCAGCCTCAACGAGGTCTGCGATCTGCGCCGGATGGAGCCGCGCCAAACGACGGGAAGCCAGTCGCAGGCGCGAGGTCGGCACGTGCCCGACGAACGGCTCGGTCTCGGTCCACGGCACAGACTGAGCGTGTCGTGCCTCGCGGCTGCGGAACCGCCGTGGGAGCAGACGCCTGATCCCAACACCCAGGCTCGTGTCGATCCGCGCGACCCGCCACGCTCCTGCCTCGTATTGAAGCTCGACGTCGCGCGCTTTGACCAGCCGTGCAGTGGCGACATTGATCATGCTGCGGCCGAGGACGTCGCTGCGCAGCAGCACTTCCCCGGGCCGACGCTCGAATTGCGCAAGGTTGAGCTTCGTCGTCGAGGTGCGCGCCGCCTCCGGTTCTAGGCGCGCGATCCGATCCGCGGGCACGAACATCTCGCGCCCCCCGATCCGCGCCTTCAGGCCTGTGACCGGCGGCAGCCGATCGCCCAGATCGAGCCTGACAATCAGGTCCTCCACACGCCCCAACCGCTCGCCCGATGAGTCAAGCAGCGGACTACCGACCAACGACGATAAGTGCAAAACCGTTTCGGACATACCGACGGACTGCAAAGGCTAGCCCAAGGCGACCCGGCCACACCAAACGTCCGCTACCCAGCTCGTCAGATCGCGCCGGTCAGGACGAGCACGCCGATGACGACGAGCACGAGGGCGGTGATCGCGTTGCCCCACCGCTCGAGCCATTCGCCCCGGATCTTGTAGCCGCCCTTGGCCGCCGTGAGCGTGAAGGCGACGATCGTTCCAACCGTGACCGCGGCGAAGATCACGAGCGAGCCGATCGCGGTCGCGACTCCGGCGGTGGTGGCGGCCAGGAACACGGGCAGGATCGTGAGATCGGGCGACGCGGCTGCGCCGAACGGGACCATGATCGCCGCGAGCCCACGGATGCCACGCTGCTCGTGCGAGTCGTGGTGGTCGTGGTCGTGGTCGTGGGCGTGACCATGGTCGTGCTCGTGGGTGTGCCCGGGATGCTCGTGGGTGTGTCCGGGACTCAACGTTTCGAACGCGGCGAAACCGAGGCCGGTGGCTATCAGCAGACACCCGATGATGGTGTTCTGCGCACTTTGGACGGTTGATTGAAATTGCAGTCCGACGACAATGATCACCGCGCCAAGCACGATTGAGATCACGACGTGGGCCAGTCCCGCGAGCCCCGACAAGCGCGCCACCTTCGAGAGCGGATAACGGCGTGTGCGCCCGACGACGGCAAGCGGCACCCAGTGGTCAGGGAGGATCGCATGACCGAACCCGACGCCGGCCGAGGCGACGAGTAGCGCAGGAGTCGCGCTCATCGCCGTACAGCGACTGCCGGGCGAATGCGGTGAATCGGGTTCAAGTGCCTCGGGTGTTGTCTAACCTATAACATGAACATTTGTTCAATGAATAACCGCTCATGTTAGCAACGGATGGCTCGTCGTGACCCACGGAGTTGCCGGTCTCGCTTCGCGGGGCAAGATGACTCCGGAGGTCGCTGTACGGGTGGCTGACGCGATGCAAGCGCTCGCCGCTCCGAGCCGGGTGCACATTCTCGCCCAGTTGCGTGACCGTCCCCATTCGGTCTCCGAGCTGGTCGACGCGGTCGGCATGGAGCAGTCCGCCGTGTCGCATCAGCTGCGGCTGCTGCGGGACATCGGCCTGGTCGTCGGTGAACGCCACGGACGGCGAGTCGTGTACTCGCTGTACGACGAACACGTCGCGGCGTTGATCGATCAGGCCGTCGGCCACGTCGAGCACCTGAGTCTCGGCGCGCGCGAAGCGTCCTTGCGTTCGACGGCGTCCTGAGCGTGCGAGAATGGCCAACCATGCGATCTGTTTCGCACTCCGCTGACGAGCAGCTGTTGGCGCAGCTGCTGGCGCCTCCGGATCTGAGTGATGGAGTTCAGTCACTCGGGTACTGGCGCGAGCGACGACGGAACCTGCCGTGGTATCGGATGCGCGCTCGGCGAGAGGCGGCGCGGATGACCGTCCGGTGGGAGCGGCGCGTAGGCGCGGCGCTGGCCTCGGGGCATGGCGCGCCGATCGCGATGCGCCTGTCTGCCGGTCTGCTCGTGGCACGCACGCGGCTGCAGCGTTGGAGCCGGCGCGCCGCGGTCGCTTTGATGGCGACCGTCGGGGTCGCGCTGTTGGCTACTCCGGCCGCGGCCGTAGTGGTCCTTCTGCTGCACGCCATCTGATCCGCCGCGGCGTCGTCGCTGCAGGCCCGTCGGCTATCGCCGGCGGCCGGACTGCACCAGGGTCGGCTTTGATCATCGGTGGCTGCGCCTACCCTCTCCGGATGCGCGGTTCTCAGAGCCACCAGGGATCGTCTACGCTCGCCGATCTCGCGGTGCAGCGGCGGACGACGATCGCTTCGGTTCTGGCGGCGACGCTGCTGATGGTGCTGAAGCTGGCCGTGGGTCTGGTGGCGGGGAGCCTCGGCTTGGTCTCGGCCGGGATCGAGTCGAGCGGCGACGTTGTCGCCGCTTCGGTGACGTTCTTCGCGGTCCGTCTCGGCGCGCGCCCGGCGGATCCCGAGCACCCCTACGGCCACCGCCGGGCGGAGAACCTGTCGGCCCTGGCCGAGGCGACGATCCTGCTCGCCGGCGGCGCGGTCGTCGTGGTCGAGGCGATCAGCCGGCTATCGAGCGGTGGTGCGTCGCTCGACGCCAGGTGGTACGTGTTCGCGGTCATTCTGTTCGCGATCGCGGTGGACGTCAGCCGTGTGCTCGTCTCGCTGCGAACCGCCCGCAGGTACGGCTCCGCCGCGCTGCGTTCCAACGCCTTTCACTTCGCCGGTGACATGGCCGGATCGTTCGCGGTTCTCGCTGGGCTGATCGCCGTTCGCGCAGGATTCCAGGGCGGCGACAGCGTCGCGGCGTTGATCGTGGCCGCGATCATCTTCGCGACGGCCGCCCGGCTCATTTTCGAGAACGCGCAGGTGTTGATGGACACGGCTCCCGCGGACGCTCAGGAGCTCGCACGGGAGGCGATCGCCAGGCTCGCTCCAGAGATCGAGTTGGACCGGTTGCGTCTGCGTGAGTCCGCCGGACGCTATTTCGCCGACGTGGTCGTGTCCGTCCCGCCCGGCCGGGCGGTGATCGAAGGACACGCCGCGGCCGACGAGGTCGAAAGGGCGGTCGAGCGGACGCTCCCCAATAGCGACGTGGTCGTCCACGTCGAACCGCGCCGGCGGGGGCTCAGCCTGCGCGATCGAGTCCTCGCGATCGCCCTCAACGAGCCAACCGTGAGTGAGGCCCACGACATCACGATCTTCGAGCACGGCGATCGAGTCAGCGTCTCGCTGCACCTCAAGCTTCCTGCCGACAATTCCTTGCAGCAGGCTCACGAGGTCGCCGAGCAGGTCGAGCGTGCGATCGGTTCGCTGCCCCATGTCAGCGATGTGCGCACGCATCTCGAACCGCTCGAACGGCCGATCGCCGCCGATCCCACAGCGACGCGAGGAGATCGCCGGACAGTCGAAATGATCGAAACGATCGTTTGGGAACAGACGGGCAAAAGAGCGCGCGACGCACGCTTGTTACCCACCGAGACCGGCAGCGTCCTCTTCATCACCATTCCGGTCGGCGCGAGCGCCTCGCTCGCGGATGCGCACCGGGTCGCCAGCGAACTCGAGGAAGCCCTCCGGCAGCGGATGCCAGAGATCGCCGACGTTGTCGTGCACACGGAGCCGTGAAGAGCTCAGATGACGCAGGCGTTGAGGAACTGCGAGGCTGGGTTCTCGAAGAACCGAGGGTGAGCGGGGGCGATACTCGGCGGATGCTCTTGCGAACTGGGGCCGCGGGGTCGGCCGCGCACTGATGCAGGCAGCCCGGACTCGCCTCGCCGAACGCGGTTTTGAGGAGGCATGCCTATGGGTCCTTGCCGGAAACGAGCGCGGAGCGCTTCTACCGGATCGACGGCTGGGTCCCTGGCGGGTCCACGCGTCTGGACGAGGTCTGGGGTGTGACTGTCGACGAGATTCGCTACTGCAGGTCGCTGCGCTGAGCGACACGGGTGAGGCACCGAGGAAACCCGGGCTGAGATGGCGGGTCTGTACGGATGCTGGTTGGCCCGGCGGGGCGTACCATCGCGGTACCGAGAGGAGTGAGATGTTGACGGGCTTAGAAACCGGCCTCGCGGAAATTTTCGACGGCGTTGGCGGACCGTTGGCGGATATCGAGCAGACGGTTCTCCGCGATGGTTCGAGCGTTGTGATTCGGCCGCTGGCCGCGGGCGATGAAGCTGCGATCGCGAGCTGGTTCACCCGCCGCTTCGCTGGGCTCTGCGCCGAGACGCTCTACGCGCGGTTGTTCGTGTTGCTCCAGCGGCTCGATCCTCGCACAGAGTCAGCGCTGGCGCGTGTCGACCGCTCCGACCATAAGGTGATCACGGCGTTCGCCCCGGACGGGGTGATGGTGGGCATTGCGCGCTGCCTGCGCGGCGGCAAGCCCGGGAGCGCCGAGGTGACGGTTGCGGTGGCCGACGATTGGCAGGGCCGGGGCATCGCGAGCATCCTGCTCGAGCGGGTCGCGACCAGCGCGCGGTCCGTCGGCATCGAACAACTAACCGCGACCTGTCTTGCTAGCAACCTGACGTTCATCCGCCTGGTGAGCCGGCTAGGAGCGACGACGGTCGGCCCGTCAGCCGCCGGGCTGGTGAACATTCGCATCGATCTGATCTGAGCAGCGCACGTCCAGTCCGTCCGAGGCGGCTAGCAGCGGAAGGCGCGATCGAGCGAAGGAGCGGCGATGTCCGACGAACCGGCCTGCGTGATCACCAGGTTTTGACGCGCTCGATCGGTCGTGCGCGCTCGAACCGCAGGCGGGTGTCGAGGACCACGCAGCCGTTCCTCATGCACCGCACCGGATTCAGATCGCCCTCGGCGATCTCCGGCGTCTCGCCTAGCAGCAGCGCGAAGCGCAGCACGAGCTCGCGCAGCGCGTCCCGGTCGAGATGAGGGAGACCGCGGGAGCCGTCGAGCTGCGTGGTTACGGCTTTCGATGCGTCGATCAGCTCGTCCGCGTCGATGTCGGTGTTTGGCGGAAGCCGGAAGGCGGCGGTGCCTGCGAGTCCGCCGTGACGGCCGCCCAGCCCGACCGCCATCACCCGCCCGAGCTCCGGATCGAGAACCGTGCCAACGAGCACATCTGCACCCGGTGGCATGAGCGGCTGCAGAACCGCTCCGGTGAACGGCAACCCGGACTGCCGCACGCGTCGCTCGAGCTCCTGCCAGCCAGCTCGGACGGCCGCCGGGCCTTCTAGGCCTAGCAGCACCGCGTCGATGTCGCCCGCGTAGGCCGGCGGCGGACGATTGGCCTTCACTGCGATCGGCCCGCCGATGACTTCGGCGGCGGCCACCGCGCTGTCGATCTCCTCGCATTGATGAGAGGGCACGACCGTCACGCCGTGCGTTGTCGAGCAGAGCCTCCGCTTCGACCCTCGCCAGCCAGGTTCCCTCGCTCTGCTCCCCATCCAGACGGGAGCTGATCAGCTCGCGGGCGGCCGCTGGGTCCAGATCTTCGTAGTGGGGAGGCTCTCCGACCGGCCGCGAGAGCCAGGCGCGGCGCTCCGACGCGCGCGCGAGAACGTCCGCGCATGATTCCGGGAAGCGGAAGTTCGGCACTCCCTCGGCCCGACCAATCGGCACGTACCCTCGGCGGTTACGACGCACGCCACGACCGGCTTGCCCTGCCCGGCGGCGGCCACCGAGATCACCTCGAGAACCCCCTCCGGATCGCCGCCCAGCGGATCCACGTAGAAGGCCATCAGCGCGTCGACGCCCGCATCTCGCAAGATCCCGCGGACGCCCCTCACGTAATCCTGGGAACCCGCGCGAAACTGCATCACGAACGGGTTCCGCACCCGTCCTCGAGGCTCCGCGACGATCAGGCCTCGCGTCGCGCAGGCATCGGCCGCGAGCGTCGCCACCCCGGCGGAGTTGGCGACGATCCCGATCTGGCGCCCGGACGGCAGCGGTTGGCGCTCGAAGAACTCGGCGGCGTTGAACAGCTCCTCTCCGCTTCGGAACCGCTGAACGCCGCCATGATGCAGCAGGGCATCCACGACCGCGTCCCCGTGCAGCGCGGCGCTCGTGTGCGTGCGTGCCTCGCTCCGCGCCCGATCAGGCCGACGATGTCCCTTGACGGCGAGAATCGGCTTGCGTCGCGCGACCCGGCGTGCGATCCGCGAGAACCGCTCCGGGTTGCCGACCGTCTCTATGTACAGCATCACCACGGCCGTGCGCGAGTCCTCCTCCCACAGCTCGAGCAGGTCGTTGGTCGAGACGTCCGCACGATGGCCGAGCGAAGCGAAGCTCGAAACCCCGAGCCGTCGAGCCGCGGCATGGCCGAGCAGAGCGATCCCGATCGCTCCCGACTCCGAGCAGATCGCCAAGCGCCCTTCGAGCACGCGGAAACCGGCGAAGGTTGCGTTCAGGCTCACCTGCGGGTCGGTGTTCAGCACCCCCAGGCAGCCCGGTCCGACCAACCGCATCCCGGCGCCGCGGACAACCTCGAGCAGCCGCACCTCCCGCTCGCGCGCCGGATCGCCCTCGTCGGCCACTTCGCCCGCCAGTACGACGAGCGCCTTCGCCCCCTTCTCAGCCGCCTCGCGGGCAGCATCGACTACCTCCGCCGGGGGGAGAGCGATCACGACGAGCTCGGGCACCTCCTGAAGCTCAGCGACGCTATGCGCGGCGCGGATTGACCGGATCACACCGCCTGCCCTGTTGATCGGCGTCGCCACACCGTGAAAATGGCCGTCGACCACGTTCGAGAGGACAGCGCCGCCAGGATCATCAGGGGCATCCGACGCGCCCACGATCGCGATCGAAGTTGGGGCGAGAACCGCTCGCAGCGACGCGACCACGCCCCGGTGGTCACGCTCGTCGATCCGCTCCCAGACGCTCTCGGTCGGGGTGATGTCGAGCACCACCGTAACCTCGCCCCCAGCCCCCTGGCGGCGAATCCCGAAGCCAGCCTCCCTCAACACGCCGAGCGCCGCGCGGTTAGTGGCCAGCACCTCCGCGACGAACCGGCGGATTCCCTGCTCCGCGGCGATCGCCGCGAGCTGCTCCAGCAATCGCGTCGCGGTCCAGCGACGCCTGAAATCGTCCGCCACGGCGAACGCAACCTCGGCTACACCGGGCTCGAGCAGCCGGTCGTAGCTCGCGGCGGCGACCACGCGATCACCGTGTCGGCAGATCAACGCCACCCTGTCGACCCCGCCGGCCTCAACCAGATAGCGCGCCGGGACATCCGTGCCCACCACCCCGTGAAAGCGCATATAGAGACTCTCCCGGGATAGTCGGTCGTAGAAGGCCTTGATGTCCTCGTAATCCTCCGGCGTCGGCGCTCGCAAACGCAACGTCGACCCATCGCCCAGAATCACGTCGCGGACCAAGGGCTGCGCGCTCACACTCACAGACCCGAGCGGGAATGGGTCAGTGCTCAACGCCGTCGGCGTCTCTTTCCAGCGTGATTTGTGCGCAAATCGCCTGGTCCCGTGTCCTCGTCAGCCGATCACGGCCGCCTCCGCAACCTCGGCCTCGGTCGACGATCGCCGACTCGACCGCGGCCGTGGATGGCCGATCGCTCGATACGTTAGCGACGTCGATCGATCCTCCAGATGACCCAGAAGTAATCGTCCCTCTTTCTTAGGGCGTCTGTGCCTCGGTCTGCCCTTGGATCCAATCCTACGGCCGGGGCACTGGCGGGTGCGCGCTCGCCTATGCGCGCAGGGGCGGGGCTAGAGATCGAGCGCGGTCTCGCCGCGGGGCCAACCTCGCTCGCGTTCCTCGCCAGCGACGACGGCCACTCGGTCCACGGCCAATGCATCCGCGCCGACAGCGGCCTCGTGTGAATCAAGCTCGTATCGACCAGGGTACCGACCAGGGACTTCCACGAGCGCGACCAGGCGTCGAAAGCGTGAGCGTTATGCCAACACACCAACCTACGGGAGGTCGCCGTGAGCAGCATCGACACGAGCAGTGACACCTCGACCCGGGCTCCCCAGGCCGGGACCATCGACATGAAGCTGGAGGTCGTGAACCTGCCCGTTTCCTACGTCGACCGGGCAAAGCGCTTCTACCAGAACCTGGGATGGCGGCTGGATGGCGACTTCGCTGTCGGCGAGGACTTCCGAGCCGTGCAGCTGACGCCTCCCAACTCGCAGGCCTCGATCACCTTCGGCAAAGGGGTCACGACCGCTGTGCCGGGCTCATACCAGGATCTGATGCTGATCGTCTCCGACATCGACGCGGCCCGGGAGGATCTCATCAGCCGCGGTGTCGACGTGAGTGAGGTCTACCACTACGAGACCCGGCCGTTCCACAGCGCAGGGACAGAAGCACGCGTGCCGGGCCCGGACCCAGAAGGCCGCTCCTACTTCACCTGGGCCTCGTTCAGCGATCCGGACGGCAACGGCTGGCTGCTCCAAGAGCTCAAGACGCGGCTGCCCGGACGCGAGTGGGAGGACTAGGCCATGGACATTGCGACGCTGGCAGACCTCCTGCACGAGACAGCCGACCATCACGACCCCTACGAAAAGACCGCTCCGCCGCACGACTGGTGGGACTGGTACGCAGCCTACATCAGCGCCCGCGAGCAGGGGAGCACGCCGGAGGAGGCATCCGCCGCCGCCGGGCGCTACATGGAGGAAGTCCGACATGTTCTTCCCCGATTACTTCGCGCGCCTCGCAGCTCTCTCCGAGCGCGTGAACCGACTCGTGCACCGATGTGCACCGCCACCGGCGCTAGTGGCTCCGGCGGCCCCCTGCGACCCAGGATTGAGACCCCGCCGCAGTGATGGGGTCTCAACGCTGAAGAGTCGCGCGAGCGCGTCCATATCGTCAGACGCGCGCAACCGGGCTCGAGACCCCCATCAACCCCTGATCCGGCCCCGGGGCCCCGGTGGATAGCCGGAAGCCTCGGTGGCCTACAGCGCTCCTACACTGCGCTTACGACGACGATGCGGCGATCTCGAACGCGCTCATCCTATGCTATGGCCGCTTGCCGCGACCGTACAGCAGCTTGAGCAAGCGGAGAAGCAACCGGCTGGTCCTCGCGTGGTAGGGGAACATGTAGGGGTCTTTTTTCATCGCAAAGCGGGTCAGCAGGATCGTCTGGCGGTGGGTGTACTTGCGAATCCCTTCCGGACCGTGCCGGACGCCCATTCCGGAGTTCTTCCATCCGCCCATCGGAGCCTCGAGCGCCACGTAGTTGGCATTGCAGTCGTTGATGACGACCGAGCCGACCTCGATCCTGCGCGCGACCTGTTCGCCTTTGGCGAGATCTTTGGTGAATACTGAGGCCTGCAAGCCGTACGGAGAGTCGTTGGCAAGGCGGATCGCTTCATCTGCGTCTGCGACCTTCATGATCGGAAGCGTCGGACCGAACGTCTCCTCGCGCATGCACTCCATCGTGTGGTCCACGTCGGCTAGCACCGTCGGCTCGAAGAACGCGCCATGTCCCGACCTACGGTGCCCACCGACGAGCACCCGAGCGCCCTTTGCAACGGCGTCGTTGACGTGCTCCTCGCACGACGTCCACCTGGGGCGGGTTGATGAACGCTCCGACATCGACGGACCCGAAGTCGCCGGGCACGCCTTGGCGTAGCTTCTGTGCCTTCTTCGCGACGAGCGACGTGAACTGATCGTAGATCGGCTCCTCGACGTAGACCCGCTCGACCGAGATGCAGGTCTGGCCAGTGTTCTGCATCGACCAGAAGAGAGCCGCGTTGGCGGCGCGCTCGAGGTCGGCGTCGGCGAGCACGATCATCGGATCCTTTCCCCGAGCTCGAGCGACATTGGCGTGAGCGTCTTCGCGGCACGCTCCATGACCTTTCTGCCGGTTTCGGTCGATCCGGTGAACATGATGAAGTCGACGAGGTCGATCAGCGGCTCGCCGATCGGGCCGCGGCCGACGACGACCTGGAAGACGTTGTCGGGGATTCCGCACTCCCGGAACCCCTCCGCGATCAGCAGCGACGTCATCGGCGTCACGCTCGAGGGTTTGACGATCACTGAGTTCCCTGCAGCCAGCGCGGGAACCGCGTCGCCGATCGTGTTTGTGAATGGGTAGTTCCACGGTCCGATCACTCCGACCAGTCCGAGCGGCTCGTACCGAACGATCAGCTTGCGCCCGATCAGGAACGGCGAGCTCGTCCGTACCCTCTCGTCGGCCAGGTACTTGCGGCGCATGCCTGGCCCAGAACCCGAACGAGTCCGCCGCATATCCCAACTCGGCGAGCACCGCATCCTCGCGCGTCTTCCCCGTCTCCGCGACGAGCGTATCGAGGAAACGCTCGTCGTTATCGAGCACCCATTTCTGCATCCGGCGCAGCACCTTGGCACGGCCATCGTGACCGAGCGCCTGCCAGCCCGGCTGCGCGCTCCGGGCACGCGCTGCCATCTCGGCTAGCTCCTGCGGCGTGCACGCCGGCAAGGTCGCGACCACCCCGCCCTGTGGCGGGATTCTCGACTACGATCGAGTCCTCCAGCCGAGTCGGTGCGTCGGTTTGCTGTCCCATCGATGTCGCCATCATTCGCCGCCTTCGATAGATGCTGACGACCGCGGCCCCGCCGAAGTCGATGTTGTGCTGCGGTGCAACATTAACGCTCTCGACCTCGACTTTTGCGGCGGGCGCGGCGCCGCCGCCCGTGAGCTCACCGAAGCGTGATGATCCTCAGCCGCGGCGACGATGCCGCCGTCGCCGAGTCGGCTGCTCCTGCGGCCGTCTCACAGCCGCTTGTCAGGTGTCCGGCGGTCAGTTACGCTTGCGGAGAATACGACGGGGCGAGGAGAAGATACAGCGGCGGCGGCGACGGTGTCCAGCTCAGCGGGGAACGGCGACGGTCCGGCATCCCGGCCGCGACGCGTACGCATCGCGATCATCGGAGGCGGCTTTACTGGGCTTGGCATGGGCATCAGGCTTCGGCAGGCCGGCATTGAGGATTTTGAGATCCTTGAGCGCTCGCGGGAGATCGGCGGCACCTGGCGCGACAACAGTTATCCGGGCTGCGCCGTCGATGTTCAATCGCATCTGTACCAGTATTCGTTCGCGCCGAACCCAGACTGGAGCAGGGCCTACTCGCCGCAGGAGGAGATCTGGGCGTACATCAAGCGCTGCGCGGACGAGTTCGGCGTAACCGGACACGTGCGTGTTGGGAACGAGGTGCTCGGCGCCGACTGGGACGACGCACAGCAGCGGTGGCTGGTCGAGACGTCGGCCGGCCCGCTTGAGGCGCAGTTCCTGATCTCGGCGATGGGCCCGCTCAGCGAGCGTTCGTTGCCGGACATAGCGGGCCTCGAAACGTTCGAAGGAGCGTGCTTCCACTCGGCGGCGTGGGACCACGGCTACGACCTCGCCGGCAAGCGCGTCGCCGTAATCGGTACCGGCGCCTCGGCCGCCCAGTTCATTCCGGAGATCCAGGCCTCGGTCAGTCAGTTGCTCGTCTTCCAGCGCACGCCGCCGTGGACGTTCCCGAGGCTGAACCGTCGCATCACTCCGCTCGAGCGCTCACTGTATCGGCGCTTTCCCGCGCTCCAGCGACTCGTGCGGACGCGCCAGTACTGGTATCGCGAGATCTCACTGCGCTTGC
>CAWIMZ010000003.1:0-215604 GCA_963837385.1 uncultured Solirubrobacterales bacterium | reverse complement strand
GAAAGAGTGACTGGCGGGCCCGAGTTGGCGCGCGCGCGGCGGAGGATTGCGACCGAGCCGGGCCACTGACCGCGTTCACGCCCTGCTGCCGTAGGTTGCTCTCGGTCATCGGCCGTGAGAACACGAGCTGGTGATTCGTTTGGGTCAGCGACGGGACCCGGAGCGATCCCAGCCGCGGTTGATTCCACGGCGTATCGCGTCCCGCATCAATTGCGGGAGGAGCCGTTCGGTGATCGTCTTACCGGCCGCGAGGCATCGCGCCGCGGCGATATCAAACGCCGTGAGGGATCGCGCGCGTCGCCTTCTCACCACCGAGTAGAGGCGGTATGAGGTCAGGTCGCGTTCCGCGAAGGGGTAGACGCAGCGCGCCCGGAAGAAGACGCCAGGAGGATCTACCAGATCACACTCGATCGCGTCGAT
Organism: uncultured Solirubrobacterales bacterium; assembly: GCA_963837385.1. Taxonomy (GTDB): domain Bacteria; phylum Actinomycetota; class Thermoleophilia; order Solirubrobacterales; family Solirubrobacteraceae; genus Palsa-465. Next base: position 215,184 of record CAWIMZ010000003.1, on the reverse strand, counting down.
GATCAGCTCGCCGAAGATATTCGAGATGTCCGCGGGGTGGCAGCGCGAAGAAGTCGAGCGGATAGCCATGGAACTCGAACCCAACAGAGCGCGTGGTGACCAAGAGCATCCCTCCGTCGCGCAGCAGGCCCTTGAGGTTGTGCACGACCAGTCGCCAGTCTTGGACGTGCTCCAGCACCTCCGTGCTGACCACGATGTCGAACGATCCGGACCGAAGTGCTCGAGCACCTGCTCCGGCGGGGCAGACGATATCCACGCCGGGGCCTACAACGACGTCAGCACCGATGTACTCCGCCGGGCGCAACGGCCCGACGATGCTCCTCACTACGCCGTCTGGATCGTGCGAGCCGACCTCGAGGACGCGCCGACCGACCACCTCGCGGTACTCGAGGTGACGCGCGACGAAATCAGCGGCGCCCGGAGGGCACATTTCATCCGGGAAGGTCGGCGGCGACGCGATGGCGTTCCGCGAGGTCGGCAACAACGAACACTCGATGTTATACACCGGTGGCCTCGCGACGCGGGTCATACGGCGGATCGCCGCGCTCCTCGATCACCAGCGCTACAGGACCGAGGCGATCGTCGATGAAAAGGGGCGTGATCGTCGTCGCCGAGCTCTCTGATGAGGCCGCCAACGCGCGCCAGCTCAAGCCCGCTTTGGGCAGCTCGGTGAGAATCTAGACCCGATCGACGGCGAGCTTCCTGTGGGCGCGGTGTTGACCGCTGATGCCGGCAATTTCTCCGGGGAAAACATGGCGCCCTGCAAGCAGCACGGGCTTGACCCGTTCATCGCAACCGGCAGTTTCAAGCACTGAGAACGGCAGCCGCCGGCGACACCAGGTCCGCTGAGAGCCGGCGCAGGACCGGGTGTAGCTCCAGTCACTACACTCGTCCTGCGGATATGAGCTACGGGCGAGGCGGTCGCGTGGTCGATCTGATGAATGACCGGATCCCTTATGGCGTGTCGGTGAGGCTGGTGGAGGTTGAGCTATCCAGAGCCGCTGGAGCCCAGGTGTCGCGCGGAGCGCGACGTAGTGCGCATCCGAGTTCTGCCCGCGAGCATTGTCGTGACTAGGCGCGAGCGTTGCTGGCTAAGACCGTGATGGATCGACCGATCCGTCTGGTCGAGCTTGACGAGCTGGGCAGACACGGGGTCCCTCGCGTACTCGATCCCCGCGGTGCCAAGCGCCGGGCGAACGCGAGCCTTGATCAGCGCGACTTGTCTGCCGAGCTCGCGCGAGCCGAGCGGTGGGGGATGCTCTGTGGTCCGACCGCCGATTTCCGCAGCCGCGCACTACTGGTGTCTGTCGATGCCCGGCGGTGAGCCCCCCGTCGCCTTCGCGGGGGAGACCGGAATCGCCGGTTCCGGGCTTGTCGTCACCGACCTGCTCAATGATCTCGCTGCGCTCGGGTCGCTGTTGGATCAGGCCGCCGAAGAGCGGATCTGGCTCGATGCCTACCTCGTCGCAGCCGGGATGTGCCAGCTCGCCGAGGATTACCTGCACGACTCGCCCTATCCGCTCGACGACGCGGCGTCGCTGCTCGGCAAGTCGCGGTCCTCCGCGGGCCGGTTCGCCGGCCGGTTCGTCGCTGCCGGCGGGCTCGGCGCGCGGCGGCTGGCGGCGCGCGGCGCCGGCGTGAAGCGCACGCTGGCCTGGCAGCTGCAACTGGCCCGTCTCGTCGACGACCTTGCCGACGTAGTGATCGCGGGGGGCGGCGAAACGCCGGCGCTCGCGGATCGCTGCCGGCAGCTCGCGGTCGGGATCCAGCTGCTGCCCGCGGGTGTTCGGCGGGCCGTTGTGCGCCTGCCGACGTGCTTTTACCACTTCGATCAGCGGCCGGAGGATGTCGAGCGACTCGTCGAGCGCTTCGCGGACCGCTGGCCGGAGCGCGAGCAGCCGCTGCTCGTAGCAGGGGTTAGAACGTCGGGCAGCTACTTGGCGCCGCTGATCGCTGCGGCGCTGCGTGCTCGCGGTCGCGCCGACGTACGCATGCTGACCATACGCCCGGGGCGTGCGCTGCTCGCGGAGGAAAGGGCGCTGGTGCGCTCTGTCGCCCGCGGCGGCGGTCGCGTGCTGCTCACTGACGATCCGCCGGTGACCGGTGCGTCGTTGGCTGCAGCCGCCGCGCAGCTCGAGCGCGTCGGCGTGGTCCGGGCGGCAGTCGTGCTCCTGCTGGCTCTGGACCGCGCCAGCCTGCCGGCTGCGCTCGCGCCGTATGACGCCGTCGTACTGACCCCGCAAGAGTGGAGGGTGTACTCGGGCTTCGACCCCGGGGTGGTGCGAGCGAAGCTTGCGGCGATGCTGGATGGCGAGCTGGAGCTGGACGCGGTGCGGCAGCTGCCGCTGCCCGGCGCCGCGAACCCTCGCGGTCATCGCCGCGCGCTGTTCCGCGTGTGCGGGCATGATCCGGCCGACGGTACGGCGCGCGAGCTCGACGTGCTCGCGAGCGGGGTCGGCCTGGGCTATCTCGGCGCGCACCAGCTCGGCGTCGCGCGGGCACTTAGCGGCTTGGTGCCGCGCGTGCTGGGTCTGCGCGACGGTCTGCTGTACCGCGAGTGGCTGCCGGCCGAGCGGCGGATCGGAGACGAGGACCAGCTCGCCGCCGGGGTGGCCGGCTATGTCGCGGCGCGGCGGCGTGCGCTCCGGGTGGCGCGCGACTGCACGGTGGCGATGTTCGGCGAGCGACCGGTATGGGAGATTGCTGGGCTTGTGCTTGGCGCTGGTTTCGCGCGGGCCGCGCCGGTGGCGCGGGTCGCGGTCGTGGACCGCGCCATGCGCCGTCTGCTGCACGTCGTTGATCCCTCGGTGATCGACGGGAGCATGACGCCCGAGCACTGGTTTACGGACGACGGCGGGCGACCAGTCAAAGTGGGGTTCAGCGACCGCACCTACTGGAGGTTCGGCCTGGTCTGCTCCGACGCAGCGTTCGATCTCGCGAGCGTCGGCGCATTGGCGCCGGACGGAGAGCTGGCCGGCCGCGTGCGCGCGGCGTGGTGGCGGGAGACTGGGGAAGAGGTCGACGCCGAGAAGTGGCTGCTGTACGAGCTCGCCCACTTGTGGGGCGTGTTGCGGGCGGATCCGGCGCAGGAGGCAGCGGTGCGTCACGCAAGCGCCCGCGCCGCGCAGCGGTACTTTGCAGGCGCATTCCTCGTGGACATGCGGAGTAACGCGAGCGGGGCGCTGTGCGGGCTTGACATCGATGGGGTGCTCGAGAACGAGCTGCTTGGGTTTCCGGTGCTGACTCGCGCCAGCGCGACCGCGCTGCGGGCGCTGATCGCACATGGCTACCGGCCGGTCCTGGTCACCGGCCGCGGCTTGGAGGAGGTCCGCGACCGCTGCCGCGCGTACGGGCTGAGCGCAGGAGTGGCGGAGTACGGCTCAGCGCTCTGTCTCGACGGCGGCGAGCGCACTGTCGGGCTCGTGAAGGATGATCTCGCGCCGGCGCTGCGGCGTCTGCGCGCCACACTTCACGAGCGCGACGGGGTGCGCCTGGACCCCGCGTACGCACACGCCGTGCGGGCCTACCGGGTCGGGAGCAACGGCCGCCGGCGCCCGCTGCGTCCGGCCGAGGTCGCGGACTGCGTTGAGGCGTCCGGTGCCGCTGACTCGGTGCGCGTGATTCCAGGCGGCAGCCAGACCGACTTCGTCGCTGCCGGGATCCATAAGGGAGCCGGGCTCCGTGCGCTTGTCCAGGCACTCGGCGGCGACGAACGTGAGCCCTCCCCAGTCCGCGCCGAGATCGCCCTGGCGGTCGGTGACACCGCCAGCGACGCGCCGATGCTTGCGCTTGCACGGGCCGCGTTCGTTCCCTCGCATGCTGCCGCCCAGGCCACGGCTACGGGCGCCAGGCGCGTTCGGCGTCCCTACCAGGCCGGCCTGTCGCTCGCAGTCGCCGACCTGCTCGGACACCGCCCGGGCGGCTGCGCGTGCTGCCGCGTTCCGCAGCAGACGGCCGAACGCGAGCTGCTGCTCGACCTGTTCTCGATCGCTGAAGACGGCCGGCGCGGTCTCGCGCTGGGAACCTTGCGACTCGCGTCGAAGTTGCGCTGAGCAGAGACAGCCGCGCTCGTTGCTAGCCGCGGGTCGGCCGCTGGTAAGAGTATGCGGCGACCCAGTCGATCTGGGCAGTGACGCGCGCGGGCGTGCTGGAGTCGGGACATGGCGGCTGGTCCCCGCACGTTCCTGCCTGGGTCTGTAGATCCAACTCCATCGGCTGAGCCGGGACCGCGCGGCTGCGCACGACGGCCCACCGTCGGCTGTCCACCGTGTAGACGAGCTTGCCTGGCGTCCACTCGACCCCGAGGACGTGCCATTGAGTGAAGTCTGCCCGCAAGGTGCGCTGGAGCTGTGTATCGTCGGCCCCGTAGTGCAGCGTCGCGGTTACGTGGTCGCGGACGTTCGTTTCGCCGCCGTTCTCGGCGAAGTCGATCTCGGGGGGCCACTGATTTCGTGATGGCCAGAGCAGAGCGACGACGGCGATCCCCTTGCCGGGATCCATCCGCAGCCGAACCTCGTACTTCCCGTACGTCTGCGACAGCGCCGGTGCGCTGGATACGCCGCCTGAGACCCAGCGCCCGCTGAACCTCGGGTCCCGGTAGGTCTCGAGGTTCAGGATGCTGTGGCTGACGACGTCATGGGACGGCGCCCACCACCCGCCGGGGTCGCCGCCCGGCTGCCCCGAGTACCGGCCCCACCGCGACGATCTCAACCCGTGGTTGAAATCATCGAAGAAGACCCGACGCCAAGCACCGGCTTGCCCACCGTCCACCAGCGGCAACGCAACGGCGACCGTCGCAAGCGTGGCGAGCGTAACAGCGAGGACGGCGACACGAGCGGTTAGCAGGCGGGTCAGAACGGGCATCAGTCGCGGAATCCGATCACCCTCTTCACCTGCTGGCGCATGAATCGTTCCGCCGCGGTCAGCGGCAGACGCTCGAAGCGGTAGCTGGCGTAGTGCGCTTCCTGCGCGCCGAAGCCGAGCTTGTTGCGCGCCAGGGCCGATGACGGCGCGGACTCTCCGAGGTGGAAGAACCGGTGGCCCGAGTCGCAGGCCTCCTCGATCGACACGCGATGCAGCAGCTCGCCCGCGCCGGTCCCCCTCGCCGCCTCCTTGTCCATCGCCGCTCGCCACATCGTGCTGTGCTGGCCGTGCGCCAGAACGACCATCCCCGCGACCGGCTCGCCGGCACGCCACGCCACCCATACACGGCACGCGGCACCGAGTCGTCTCGCCACGATCTGAAATTTGTCGCTCGGATCCCGGCGAGACGCTCGCCACCGCGCGAGCCACAAAGGCTCATGCTGCTGGCGGGCCCAGCGTTCGACCGACTTTCGATACAAGGCGTCGAACACGGGCATCAGCCGACCGGTGTCGTCCCGCTCGGCGGTCACGCCCTTCCGCTCGGCCTTGCGGCAGTGGCTGCGCACCGTCGAGGTGAACCCCTGCTTCCAGACCTCGCCGAAGCCTCCCGAGAGGTCCACGCTCTGCGTCATGTGTCGGGTCCTCACGACATCCTCCGGCACGCCGCTGGCCCACACGCCAGCAGTCGCAGGAGAGGGCCGCACCCCGACGGCCAGCGGATGTTCCCGGGCCAGATCGGCCATCACGGCGGCAACTTCCTCGACCAATAGGTGCCCGCGCGAGGTGATCAGGCCGCCGGTACCCCATCCGAACGGCATCGAGCTCGCCACGCTCACGGCGCCGGGAAGGCGCCGGCGCGCGAGCGGCAGGATGAGCCGGTGACCACCGGCCGCGAGATACGCGCGCGTAGCATCCTCGTAGCGCCTCGACGCGCACACGCAGTCCATCCACGCCGGCGTCTGCGACACGAGCGCCTCGGGGTCTTGCGGCAGGGCCTTGCTCCAGGCGTCTCGCGCCCCGGGACCGATCCCTGTCAGCTCGATGGTCACAGCGACGCCAGCACGGTGAGAACGTTGCGGCGCTCCCAAAGCCGGTAGTGATATCCGACCGGCGGGGACTGCTGCCGCGCGTGCATGGCCACCTGCCGAAGCCAGTACAGCAGGACCGCGTGGCGTTCGGACAGCGCTCGATCGAGGTGCCACGTCGCGTGACGGTCGAGCACAACGCGTTCCTCGGCGGACCATCCGCCGCCCAGCAGGTGGCCGCGGACGATGTGCCCGAGCTCGCGGCCGCTGTTGAGCCGTCGCGTGTAGAGCAGGAGGTGCAGCAGGTCGTGGAGCGGAAGCTCGCGCGGCGCTGAGGCATCCCAGTCGACGATCCCGGTGGGCACGTAACGGGTAGACCCGGCGCCGGAGAACAGCAGGTTGCCGAGCCAGTAGTCGCCGTGAATCCAGCCGGCTGTGAAAGTGTTGCCGGCCAGCGCGTCATGTAGTTCGTCGCGTAGCCGCTCGAGACGCAATGTCATCGCGCGCCGCCGACCGGCGTGCCGAGCGAGCTCGCGCAGATGCGGGTCGACCCATAGCTCCGCGACGTCGACGCTCCCGGGAAGTGTCGCCGCGGTCGACTGGTGCAGGCCGTCGATCGCGTCGGCAGCCACGTTTAACAGCGTGCGGTGCCCGCCGGCGCCCGCCATGACTTCGCGGACCCGACGTCCCCTGAGGGCAGCGTCGACGCGGTAGGGTTGTCCGCGGACGCTTCCGTGGGCGCATGGGCGAGGCAGAAACTCGCGCCACCGGCCGAGGCGCTGTTCGTCGTGGAGGGCAGCGAGGATCGCTGTCTCGCGTTGCAGCCCGCGTGCCGCGCTGGGCGTCATCGGTACCTTGATCACCGCGCAGGGCGGCTCGCCGATGGGTGCGAGCACGAAGACGGCAAGGCCGGTCGACGTAAGCTCGGCACTGGACACGACTGCGCGGCGGGCGCACCGCGGAAGCGACCCGGAGTGGATCGCGAGAATCTCGGGCACCACGGCATAGACGCGGGCCACGCGGGCGTCGCCCCGGCGAGCTCGCGGGCGCCTCCTCGGCGGTGTCTGGGGCGCTTCGGACTCAGGCGTCGGCGTCATCTGCATAGTCAGGACCGCGCGCGAGCTCCGTGCCGGCGGGCGGCGAGCTCGCGCCCCACGATGGTCGTGATCTCCGCACAGACGGTGTCCGCTTCCGCCCTAGCGTCGACCAACTTCAAGCGACGCAACCCAACCCGTGAGCTGGGCGTACAGCCCGCGCTCGGACTCAAGCTCATCGGGCGGTTCCCCTGCTTTGCGGCCGTAGGCCACGCGCCCCGGAGGCGAGCCCGGATCTCGGCCGCAGTGAGAGCGCGACCGCGAGTACCCAATCACCGCCCTCCACGCGCCCATGTACACGACTCGCTGGGTCCAGGCGCGACTCCGCGCCGGCGGATGGGAGGCGCGCCTGCAGTCGATCATCGCCCCCCGTCCGGTTGCATGAGCGATGTCTGCGGGTTCCGGGCCTCCAACGAGCCGCTCCAGGTCAGAAGCAGCCCGATCGCGACCAGGCATTGCGAACCCAACCAAGCGATCCCCACGCCGGTGACGCCGAGGGCGTGCAGCAGGGGCGTGGCGAGGCCCAGCGCGAGCACGGCCTCGGTGCTGAGCGCGACCACCGCCCGACGCAGACGCCGCTGAACCCGCGCGACGCTCACCGCGAGGGAAAGCACGAAGTTCGGCAGCGCCCCGAGTGCGAGCAGCCGGAGCAAGGTGGCGCTCTTCTCCGCGTAGTTCGCGCCGAAGAGGGACAGCACATACGGCGCCAGGACCACCAGCAGGGCCACCGACGGGACCAGGACGCGGCCGCCCTGAACCGCCGCCTTGCGCACCAACCCGGGCAGCGCGGCGCAATCGTTCGTGCCGTGGAGCAAGAGCGACGTTGCAATGTTCACCGAGAACGCGTAGAAGGGAAGCGCCACCGCGTATGCCAGAGCCCAGTAGGCGTTGGTGGTGGGACCGGCGGCGGCGGTCACGATCACCGGCATGAGGTTGGTCGTCGAGAGCCACGCGATCGAGCACGCGTAGTCCGCCGCGAAGTAGCGTGCGAACGCACGATCCCGGACACTCAACACGGCGTCCCCGGCGCGCTCCGATACCGGGCGCAAGAGCCGCGCGAAGATAACGAGGTTCACGCCGACGACCGACACGAGCATGGCGATCGTCCACGACACGAAGATCCCGTAGAGAGGCATCAACGTCGCCAGCACGGCCAGCAGGCCGAGCTTCACAACGGAGAACACGGCGTTCTCGACCGGGACCCAGATGGCGCGGCCGACCGCGGTGAGAACGCTGTCCTGGATAACGAACAGGCACCAAGCGAGCGTGGAGAGCAGGAACCACGCCTGCAGGCCGTGATCGGAATGCAGGAAGCTCAATCGCGGAGCCCACGCCCCGACCCCGACGATGAATACCGCTGCCGCACACATAGCCAGGGTTGCGGCCGCAACGTAGGACCACGTGACACGGCGACGGGTGCGGTCGCCACTTTCCGGCAAGAACCGGACGAGGATGCTGGGCAGGTTGAGGCTGGCGATCCCGGCCAGGAACATCATGCTCGAGATGAGCGCGGAGTTCAGCCCGACGGCATGCGGGCTGTAGGTCTTTGCGGCGAGGATCCAGTAGAGCAGCCCAGTCGCGGCGGTGAAGGCGGAATTGAGCGCCAGCGCATACCCATCGCGGTGAAGCGGGATGCGGAAGTGCTCGACCAACTGCCGGCGAAGACGGTCGGTCGCGAGCGGCGCCCGCACCACTTTTGCCGGGGGAACGAAAGTTCGTCGCATCTACCGCGGGTCCTTGGGCCCCGAGGCGCCGGCCGATCGTGCTTGGCGACGTCCTTCTCGGGCGATTCCGACCACGAACGCGACAGCGGTGATGAGAAGCGACGCCACGATCGCGACCGCACCCATCACAGACTGGCGATCGCGTCGGCGCGCGCCGTCGAGGAGTAGCCGCGGCACCGCCTCGGCGACCAGCCGACGTGCGTAGCTACGCTCCGGCCCGAGTGCCTGGTTCATGTACAGCCGGTGGAGGCGACCCTTGGCCAGTCCCTCGCTGAGCGAGCGGCGCACGAGCAGTCGCCAGGAGATCCGCGTCGTCGGCACAAAATGCTGCACGCGCGCGGCTGGCACGTAGCGGATCCGTTCCGGTCCATAGACACGCTCGAGACGCAGCGCAAGTTCGGTCTCATCGCAGGTCTCGAGCGCGTTGCCCCGCTTGCCGAAACTGGTCGCGAAGCTCCCCAGCGCGATCAGCTCTCGACGTCGAAAGGCCATGTTGCACCCGATCGGATTACGGATCGGGCCGGCGTCCTCGCGATGGCCGCTGTAGGTGCAACCGACTAGCCAGAGGAGCTCGTCACTGAGCCACCGCCGCTCGGCGCCCCAAGTCGGGACCACCGGGCCGCCGACGCCGATGACGCACTTGCTGCTCGCGAACGCCTCCATCAGCGAGGACAACCAGCGAGGATCGACCGTGGCATCATCGTCGACGAACGCCACGACATCCGAGCTCGTCGCTATGATTCCAACGTTCCTGGCCTCCGAGAGCCCCTGGCGCTCCGTCTCCAACAGGCGGACGACCGGCGGGAGCGAGCGGGCCAGCTCGTCCTTGAGCGAGGGGTTGCCATCCACGACCACGAGCAACTCGTCGGGCTTGCGCTGCCCGGCCAGGAGCGAGTCGACGCAGGCGCCGAGGAGCGCCGCGCGCTCGTGGGTCGCCGTGCAGACCACGACGGCTGATGTGAGCGCGCCCGGCAGGTCGCGGCGGGCGCCCGACGCAGTCAGCATGGCATGCCCCTGGCCCCGAACAGACGCCGGCGGTTGCGGCGTGCCGTCCTGTAGGCGCGGGTCCGCAGACGCTCACGGGTCCACGCCAACGGGACGCCATTGCCCTCGAGCACTTCGGCGATACGTTCGGCGGGCGTCGCCGGCGTCACCGTCCAGCGCGCGATCGCGAACGGATCGTCGCCGCGGTGGCAGACGGCGTCCTTGACCGAGGCGGCGGAGCGGTAGCCTGCGGTGATCACGGCGGCGCGCACCCGGTCGTCGTAGGCGCCGTGCGGGTACGCGAAGGAGTCGATGCGCTCACCGATCAGCTGCTCGAGGTGGGCTTTGCTGAAGCCGAGCTCCTTGCCCAGCTCACCGTCTTGCAGCTCGTCGAGGCGCTGATGGCGCACGCCGTGGGCACCCACCTCGACGCCCGGCAGGCGGGCGAGGCCGACGACCTGCTGCGGCGACAAGCAATCGGGCGCGCCGATCCGGCCCGTGGTCACGTAGACCGTGGACACGATCCCGCGCGCGTGCAGGAACTCGACTGCCTGATACGTGTCCGCGTAACCGTCGTCGAAGGTGACGCCAACGGGACGCTCGGGGAGCGGATGCTCGGCGCGCAGCATCGCCGCAAGCGTCGTGATGCCGATCGCGTCACGGCCGGATGCGTCGATTGCGTCGACGTGCGCCGCGAACTCGGCGGGCGACACGGCTCCCCATGAGCCATTCGACGGCGGCCGGTCGCTCACCGAGTGGTACAGGAGGACGGGTATCACCATGCTCGCCATCAGCCCGCCTTCCCGATCGTGTACTGCCTCTGCGGCAGCGGGTTACTTCCGGACGGCCCGACGTACACCCATGTTTCGCCCGCGGAGTTCGCGAACGTCGATGCCACGTTCGGGTTGACGGCCACGCCGCTCGGCCGGAACTGCTTCGTAAACAGGTAGTGGGCAGTCGCATCCGGCGAGCGATATTTGTTGATGACCTGCCCTAGCGTCATCGTGGGAAAGCTGGACTGTGCCCATGGCGTGGCGAGGGTTGAGACCGACCGGGGGTAGGGCAGGTATTCGAAGACCCAGGCAGTTGGGCGCCGGTATACGAGCCGGAATGCGCCTGAGCGTTCGAGGGCCCCCACGAGGCTCGTGACGGAGCCCTTCGGCAGCAACCCGTTCAGGAGCCCGTAATCCTCTTGCCCACGGCTGAGCACGACGTAGGCGCGAACCGCTGGCTGCTGCTGGATGAGGCGCTCCAAGCGCGGTATGTCGGCCGCCCCCAGTCGGTGCCCGGTGAACCCGGGCTCATCCAGCAGCGCGGGCGGATCGCGCAACGAGACCAGCGGGTAGCGCGCGGTGAGGCGAACGGGGGCGTTGGGAGCCAAGTCGACGCGGAGCGACCCCGCCGGCGCGTGCTGCTCATACCATGTTTCCGCCCGCACGTCATCCGGGGGGATCCGGTTGGCCAGCTCCTGCCCAAAGCAGGCGAACAGCAGGCACACCCCGGCAGCGGGAGCGACTACGAGGACTCGTCGGAGGCTGATGCGCACGTGACGGCCCGTAACCGGCCAGCGCGCGCACGCGAGCGCCGCGAACAACGCGACCCACGGGAGCGCGAACAGGTACGCGCGGTAAGGGCCCTCGCCACCGTATGACTGCGCCCCGACTCCCAGAAGCGGTGCGCCGATCAGACATACCGGCACGAGATCACGCTTCCCGGCTCGGAGCCTTCGGGCCATCCCGAGCAGGGCAAGCCCCGCCATGATCGCCATCAGCGCCGCCGGCGCGTAGAAGCTCAACGCTGCCCCGGGAAGGGCCGCGCTCAAATCCCGCCCCGCTGCCGCTGCGCCCTCTCCGCCCGGCTCAATCAGGCTGAAATGAGTTCCGACGAACGGCCAGGCCAACACCACCCACCAGACCTCGATCACCGCCATCACCGCCGGAACCCAGAGCGGAACAAGGCGCGCGAACACCGCCAGCGCGATCACGCTGAGGATCAGCAGCACCGGGGAGAGTTGATGGCTGATGACCACCGCGAGAAAGCACGCGCCACCGGCGAGGAGCGCGGCCCTGGGTCCGAGCGGCGAGGGCAAGAGCCGATCGTCGGTCGCGCGGCGCGGAAGCGCCCCATGCGGCAGTCGCGCCGTCCGCGGCGGAAGCGCCCCATGCGGCAGTCGCGCCGTCCGCGATGGAAGCGCCCCATGCGGCAGTCGCGCCGTCCGCGATGGAAGCGCCCCATGCGGCAGTCGCGCCGCGCGCGCCGCCGTCCGGCGAGCTTTCCGAGGCCGGCCTTTCATCGCCCCCCGACCGCAGCGCAAGCACAGGCCAAGGACCACGAGCGAGAGGGCGAACCCGAACGCCTGTGGGGCGAGGTAGTCCTGCCCGACCCAGTTGCCGAGCACGAAGAAGAACGCCGCCGTCCACAGCAGCCGCTCGTCGCGCGTCAGGCCGCGAAGGGCGAAGCGCACCGCGGCCACGTCGACGAAATTGAAGAACAGCTGCGCCCAGCCGGCGTAGGCGATCGGCGCCACCCCGCGCGGTCTTGCTCAGCCAGGCGTTTGCAGCGAAGAAGGCCGGCCAGTTGTTGTAGACATCGATCAGCCGGTTGGCTCGTCCAGTGGCGGCGATCAAGTTGATCACGCCGAGGTGCTTGTACACCCACGCGTAGCGTGGCTCCTCGTAGAGCAGCGCGGTCGTTGCGAACAGGACCACGATCAGCGACACCACGTAGGCGCCCAGCACCCTGGGCTTGGTGTCGTCGCTGCTCGCCGCCACCGCAAAGCCAACGATCAGGAGTCCGAATGCGAGGAAATACGACACTGGCATCGCGCTGAGCAGGCCGATCCCGCCCATCCGGCTGAGATTCGCCCCGGGTAGCGACGCCGCCCAAGCGAGCATGGCCACCGACAGCACGATCGCGTGGATCGCTTCAGTCCGGGAGATCCGTTGCGCACCCAATGCCACTCGCTCCAGCGCACCGCGCATGCGTGCCCCCGTGAGACGGTACGGCGCGGCCACGCGGAGTCTCGAGGCCAGCGGAGGCAGGCAGGCCACGGCCAGCACATACAGGAACGCCCGCGGCCACCAGGCGCCCAGCCACAGCATCGACTGAGCGACAACCGCGGCGACACCGAGGCTCAGTCCGACGACGAGCCCAGGCTCGGTCCGGCCGCGCACAGCGGTAACGAACGCGGTCCCAGGCGCGAGGCACATGAAGGCCAGCACGGCCGGCATCCGCAGCACGGCCGGCAGGCCGAGCACGACGAACAGTGGAGCCGTCACGCATGCCGCTGCGGCGCCGAGGACGGCAATCTCAACGGGAGGTTGGATCGCGCGCTCGGGACTTGCTCGGAGCCGGTGAAGCGCCGGCACTGGAAGCTCGCGCTTCTCGAACCAGGCGACGCTCGCAGTCCCGCCGCTCCGGACCACAATCCGGCGAACCGTTCGGACCGGCCGGGTCGTAGCGCGGCCGTCCGTGCCCGTGAGGTGGCGCGCCAATGCCGCCAGCGCGCTCAGCACGTAGGCAGCGGGACCAACGACCATCCCCAGTCGCTCGAGCCAGATGAGGTGGCGAGGGTAATTGGTCGGCTTGGACGCGTTCTTGCGGGATCCCGGATCCCGCACGTAGCGCACGCCGGCCGGCACTGCCCGGATTAGGTCCCGGCGCTCGGGCCCGACGATCAGCTGCTTGCCAAGCATCGCCCCGAGACCGACGCCGTACCGGTACACCTGACGTCGCAGCCGCGGCATGCCGTCCGGATGCCGGTGCCAGACGATCGCGCTCGGCTCGTACGCCACGGCGTGGCCCGCACGCAGTATTCGGATATAGAGATCAAGATCCTCGCCGCCGCTAGAAAGCGTCGCGGGACCGAGGACGGTGTCGAACCCGCCGAGCTCGCGCAAGACCTCTGCGCGCATCACCATGCTGGCTCCAGAGCCGATCGCTCCGGCGGTGTACGGAAACAGCGGATCTTCGTCGCGAGCTTCAGGGAAGCGGTAGACGTGGCGCCGAAAGCCTTTGCCAAAGCTCGCGAACTGCTCCAACAGAAGCTGGCTCTCAGTTTCGAGCTCGAGCGGGAGGATCAGGCCCGTGACGCACGCGATGTCCTCAGCGCGCATCAGCGCATCGACGCTGGCCCGTATCCAGCCTGGATCGACGACCACGTCGTCGTCGGTGAACGCGACGATTTCCCCTTGGGCGCCCGCCAATCCCGCGTTGCGGGCCCACGAGGCTCCGTGACGGAGCTCCTCGACATAGCGCACGCGGGGCTGCGCCGGGAACCGCGTCGCGAGCATCTGCGCCGTGTCCGACGAGCCGGGACGGTTCTCGACCACGATCACCTCGAAGTCCTCGTACTGGCAGGAGAGGATCGAGCGCACACAGCGTTCGAGCGCGTGCGGGTTGCTGCAGGTCGGCACTACCACCGTGACCGGAGGCACCGGCGCCGCGGCGGAGCGAACGCGCTCCGCGGCACCCGGAACCCCCAAAGCCGGACGCGACGAAAGGGACGCGAGATCGCTCCCTCCCTCGGCCAGTCCCGCCATAAGCCGACGGCACAACCCGTCAGCGAGGCGATCGCGCGACACCAGACCAGCGGGATCAACCGAGAAGCTGGCGACCACGAGCGGATCCCCTTGCAGTCGCGCCACCGCCAGCAACGAGCGGTAGGGCGTCGACGAGCCCCTGCGCCGCAAGCAAAGATCGTCGAGCGGCGCCTCCAGGTCAATCAACTGCACGGCCGCGGGCGCGACGAGCGCCGCGGTGCCCTCGAGCGGGACGGTGTCCGTCCGACGCGGCGCACCCGCCGGACGTGTCGCAGGCGAGGCCGCCATCGCTAGTCGCGAACGATCATCCGTTGTGTCGGTTGGGCTTCGACGCCGATCTGCGCCGGAACTCGGGCCGTGCCATCTCCGCTTCCCGAATGCGGCTGGGCGCGGCCGAGCAAACGTCCGTAGAGGCCCCACATGCAATCCACGACTGAGTCCCATGAACAGGGGGTCGCCAGGGCCGACGCAGCAGATGAAACGCTGAGGCGTTTCGGCCTCGGCGATGGCATCGGCCACCTCCAGCGGGGATCCGGTCGTCGAGACGAAGATCACGCAACCGCGGTCGAACCGCGCTGCCGCCTCGCGGTGGACCGGGATGTCGGAGGCGACGACCGGCGCGCCGGCCGTCAGCGCCTCGGTCACCTGCAATCCGGAGCTATCCTGATCCGACAGAGCCACCACCACTCGGGCCGTGCGCAGCCAGCGGTAAAGCACGGTATCGGGGACCGAACCGACGAACTGCACGCGCGGGGCAACCCGCAGGTCGGCCGCCCGAGCACGGAGCCGGTGGCGCGCAGGTCCGTCGCCGACGACGATCAGCCGGAAGGCCGAATCCAGGCTCGCCATCGCCGCGATCGCGCGCTCGACGCGCCGGGAGCGCTCGAGGTGGCCGACCGTGAGCACCACCTCGCCCGCGTCTCGGAACGGGTTCGCCGCCTGGATCGCGGCTGCATCCACGCCGATCGGCACGACGCAGATCCGCCCCGCCGCCGCCGGAAACCTCCCGCACAGGAGGTCCCGCTCCACGGTCGAGTTGCAGACGATCTGGACCGCGCCGCCGATGACGGCCAGCGTCGCCCGGGCGTATGGCCGGCCTATGATGCGCTGAATCGGGGCACGGGGCGTAAAGACCCGGCGGCGAAAGCCGGCATGAGCGACAGCGAGCGCCAACGCGGGGTTGGCGACGTGCACGTCGACGAGGTCGAATTCATCAGCGGCGAGACGAAGCCGTTCCCACAGCCTCGGCGAGGCGGCGAAGCGGAGCGGTCCGACCACGGCCGGGTAGCGCCGAATGATCACCCCATCGGGCGCGACCAAGCTCTGCTCACCGCGCACTGAGCCCTGAGTAAGAATCTCTACCGCCGCCCCGCGCCGCGCCAGGCCATGCGCCAGCCGGTCCACGTGACGGTCAAGCGCGCCATGATTGGGGAGGTAGCTCGAGGAGACAAGCGCGATCTTCATAGTGCGAGGAGGCGATAGGCGAGCCGAGGCAGGATCGACCGCCGCGAGGCCACCGACAGGCGCTCGAGCGCGATCGTGCGCAAGACCCGGCTGCCGTCGCGAACAGCATTGAGATTGCTCCGCCCATGGATCCGAGCGCGCTCGTGGCTCGGGACCTCATGCACCACGAGCCCCGCCTTCGCGATCCGGACATTGATCAGCGTCTCGACCTCGAAGCCAGCGCAATCGACACGTATGTAGGGCAAGCACTGAGCCCAAAAGGCGTTGTAGCCGTAGCAGAGGTCGGTGTAGTGCGTTCCATAGAGGGTGTTCACGATCGCGTTGAGGGCCCGATTACCGAGGCTGCGCGTGAGCGTGATGTCGGAGCTGGACCCGCCCTGGGCAAAGCGCGATCCCTTGACAAAGTCCGCGCCGCTGCAGAGCGCCGCCACAAAGCGTGGGATTTCCGAGGCGTCCGTCGATCCGTCGGCGTCGAGCGCGACGATGATCTCGCCGGTGCAGGCCGCGAACCCGTCCGCGAGCGCATGGCCCTTGCCTCGTCCCGACTGAGTCACGATGCGCACTCCCGGCCGCAGCTGACGCGCCGCGGCGACCGTGCCGTCGGTCGAGTGGCCGTCTACGACGATCACCTCGTGGAGCCCATCAGGGAGCCGCGCGAAGACGTATGGCAGGTTCTGCTCCTCGTTCAGCGCGGCGATCACGACGCTGACCCTTAGCCCCAGCTCCGTTAGGCTCGGCACGCGTACCCGGAAGCTGGGACGAGGCTGCCGAGCAATCCGGTTAGGCTGCGCCTCGGCTCCCGAGACCAGACGCAGACCTGGATAGGAGCTGAACTGCTCTCGATCCGTGAATCCGTCCCACTCATCCATCGGTGCCCCCCTTAAGAATTGCCTCACAAGCCGCATAGACCCGATTTTGGGTCTCGTGATTCCCGTTGCGAGGGCACCACCGCCTGACGCTGCCGACCGGTTACGTCACCTTGCCGTGACGCTGCCAGCCGGTTACGTCTTCGTGGGTCGCACTGGGCATCGAATGCTCGACGGCGGAGCGGTAGTGCGACCCGCCGAAGGGGGATCGCGGAATGCTCAGCGCTCGGCGCTGGCGTCGAGCGGCGCATATAGTCCCGAGCGACGGTGGCGCCGGTAGCCAGCTGCTGCCTGAACGCTTGAATGGCGCCATTTGGCCCCGCCCCTTACCGTGGGCACGCCGTCCACGTTGAGCTGATCGGCGATTGCCTGCAGCGTCATGCCCTGGGCGCGCATGCGGGCGATTCGCTCGCTGAGCTCGCGGTCGTCACTGACAGCGGGACGTCCGATCGAGCGGCCGCTGCCGCGCGCCGCCTGGAGCCCCTTTCGCGTCTGCTCGCTGAGCCGCTCGCGCTCCCAGCCCGAGATCTCGATCAGCAGGTCGGCGGCGAGCCGGCCGTCATCGCCGTCGGTGTCGAGCCCGTGAGCCGCGGCCACGAGTCGCGCCTTGGAGCGAACGAGCCATTCGACGATCGTTCCGAGCTCGGCGGCTGAATGGGTGAGTCGTGCGAGCTCCGAGACCACCAATCCCTGGGCCTCGCGCCTGGCGATCCGCTCGAGAGCGTAGGCGAGCCCAGGGCGCTCGAGGCCCTTGGCGTTCGCCGGCTCCCGCTCCCCCACCAGCTCGAGCACCACCAGACCGCGTCGCTCACACTCGCGGGTGATCTGCTCAGCCTGGAGCTTCAGCTCCCGTGTGCCGGCGGTCCCTGTTCGGGAGACGCTCGCGTAGCCGACGACGAGGTCGTCGCCCCGGGGCGCCGACGTGGATCGTGCCTCCTCGGGCGCGTCTGGCTGTCCGCGCCGCCGATCGCGCGCCTTGGCCTCGTCAGCGCTTAGCTTCCGCAGCGGCGCCATGACGGACGAACCGCTCGGTACGAATACGTGCTCTTGCGTGACACGCACACCTCCTGCCTCTGCCGCACGCGAGCGTGCCACATCTCCGACGGAACCGAAGCTTCGCCGCCCAACCCCGAGCGCAGCCCACGCTCGCTTTACATAACCTTCACGTGACTTATACATCGATGCCGACCGAAAGGCAAGCCCGAACAGCCTTTAACAGCCACCAGCAGTTTTGCGACCCTGGTGCTTGGCCGCGACCAGCCGCCACCCAGCGGCCGGGCTGCGGATGCGATGGCGCGCCTAGCCAGTCTCCAGCGGGGCCATCGTCAGGCCTGCATCGTCGAGCTGCTCCCAGTACACCTCGGCGTCCTCTCGCGGGCCGCTCCACACGATCGCGCACCCGCGGTGGTGGATCCGGTCGGCGAGCCGGTAGCCCTCGGCCAGTGTCACACCAGGGATCACGCGCGCAAGCGTCTCGGCGACGTGGTCGAAGGTGTTGAAATCGTCGTTGAGGACGACGACCCGCCACAGGCCGCCGGTCCCGGTCCGCGGTCCGCCGACGCGGGGCAGCTCAACCGTCAGCGACATCGCAAATCAGGATACCGCTGTGGCGCCGGCCCGCTTGCGCAAATAGCGCTCGAGCCCCGCGTACAGCTGCTCCGGCGGGGCGGCCTGCTCGTAGGCGTCGATCAGCCCTCGACCGGAGTCGCGCTCAATCTCATCCCTGATTCCGGCCGTGAACGTTTCCAGATCCTGATCGCGCACCCGTTGCGTCCAGGCGTCGAGCCGTGCTCCCAACTCGGCGAACTGCGCGTCGACGTCCTCGCTGGCGCCGAAATGGGTCATCGCGAGCCGGTCCGGGCGCCACGCCGCGACGCGCGCGATCGAGTCATGCCACGCCCCCACGTCGATGTCCGGCGGAGGCGTTGGCGGGATCGTGAGCGAGTCCGGCTTGATCCGTACGCCTGCGACATCGCCGACGAACGCCGTTCCCTGATTCAGAAAGGAGACGTGGTGGGAGGCGTGCCCCGGCGTGTAGGCGACCTCGAAGGTCCCGCCCAGCAGCTGCTCGCCGCCCTTCAGTACCCGCAGCTGCGCCTCCGGAACCGGCAGGACTTCGCCCCACAACCGGTCCATGTCGTCCCCGTACAGGCGGCGAGCGCTCTCGAGCAGCCGCGAGGGGTCGACCAGGTGCGGAGCTCCGCGTTCGTGGACGTACACCTCCAGTCCGGGCCAGCGCGCCAGCAGCGAGCCGGCAGCCCCCGCGTGGTCAAGGTGGATGTGCGTCAAAAGTAGTGCACGGGGGGGCTCGTCGCCGAGCGCGTCGAGCAGCGTGGGCAGGCACGACGACGGCCCGGGGTCGATCAGCACGTCGCCGGCCTGCCAGCAGCAGATCACGCGCTCGCGCCCCAGATGCATGAGGTCGATCGCCCGCGTCCGAGGCACGTTACGACGGTTCCGGTTCGTCCTCGCCCTGCCCGGGATGCTCGGGCGGCGCTGGATCTTCGGCGCCCCCGGGGTCTCTGGGTGGCACCGTGGGAAGCACAGCTGTCGCCTGGTCCTCGTCGCCGAGCGCGAGCGCTTGCGGTGCCTCGGGCGGCCGCCGGCTCTCCGGTATGGCCCGGCTCCGAGGTAACCGGCCCCGTCTCCTTGGACTCGACACCCTGAGCGCCGTCGGGTTCCTCGGCGGGCGGGAAGCGATTGGCGGCGGCCTCGGCGAGCTCCACGAGTTGGCGAGAGAGCTCGCGGACGTCGTCAACGATCCGATGGCGCTCGCCCCAGATGCGGTCGGTCTCCACGTCCAGCTCCTTGAGCCGGATCCGCGCCTGGGCGGTGATCTGCGCGGATTCCTGCCGTGAGTGCTCGAGCCTGTCCTCGGCCTCGCGACGCGACTGAACGGTGATCTCCTCGGCCGTCTCGTGGGCGCGCTGGAGGATCCCCGAGATCTGCTCACCGACTCGCTCCAGCGCCCTCCTGACGGCCGCCTCGGGAGACCGGGTGGCTTGCAGCTCCGCCACCAGCTGACTGGTTTTCTTGACGTACGCGTCGACCGCGAGGCGATCGTACCCTCGCAGGACAATCGGGAAGTCGACATCGGCCGCGATCGGCACCGGATCGTCGGGCAACGTCGAGAGCGGAGCGGTGATCTCCTGCAGGATTGAGTGCTCCGTGGCGGCTGAGCTTTGATCGGGCATTCCTGGACCTTACCGCCCTCCCTAGACGTGCCCGGCTCCGGTCACTCCTAGGGAGCTAGGGAGGGCACTTACAATGCACTATATGTCGGAGACTCCGTCAGCTCGCCTGCCTGAGCGGGATCGGCCGTGGATGATGCGGACCTACGCGGGTCATTCCGACGCGACTCGCTCCAACGAGCTCTACCGGCGCAATCTGCAGAAGGGGCAGACCGGCTTGTCGGTCGCGTTCGACCTGCCGACCCAGACCGGCTATGACCCGGATCACGAGCTGGCCCGCGGCGAGGTTGGCAAGGTCGGCGTCTCGATCGCCCACGAGGGCGACATGCAGACGCTGCTGCGCGAGATCCCCCTCGACCAGATGAACACCTCGATGACGATCAATGCGACCGCGGCGTGGCTGCTCGCGCTGTACGTCGTCGCGGCCGAAGCCCAAGGCGTCCCTCAGGCGATGCTCCAGGGCACAACCCAAAACGACATTCTGAAGGAGTACCTCAGCCGGGGCACCTACGCCTTCCCACCCGGGCCGAGCATGCGGCTGATCGCCGACACGATCGCCTACACGGTCGAGCACATCCCCAAGTGGAACCCGATCAACATCTGCTCCTACCACCTCCAGGAGGCGGGCGCCACTCCGGTGCAGGAGATCGCTTATGCGATCAGCAACGCAATCGCGGTCCTCGATGCTGTCCGCGAGCGGGTCCCTCAGGAGCTGATGGGCGATGTGTTCGGCAGGATCTCGTTCTTCGTCAACGCGGGCGTGCGGTTCGTCGAGGAGCACGCCAAGGTGCGCGCAATGGGCCTGCTGTGGGATCAGCTCGGCCGCGAGCGCTACGACGTCCAGGACGACGCGCAACGGCGTTTCCGCTACGGCGTTCAGGTCAACTCGCTCGGACTGACGGAGGCCCAGCCTGAGAACAACGTCTACCGGATCGCACTCGAGGCGCTGGCTGTGACGCTCGGCCGGGGCGCGCGAGCTCGCGCGATCCAGCTCCCGGCCTGGAACGAGGCCCTCGGGTTGCCGCGGCCGTGGGATCAGCAGTGGTCGCTGCGCCTGCAGCAGATCCTCGCCTACGAGACCGATCTGCTCGAGTACCCGGACATCTTCGAGGGCTCCAAGGTGATGGAGGGCCTGGTCGATGAGCTGCTCGACGGGGCGCGCGAGGAGATCGCCCGCGTCGCCGAGCTCGGCGGCGCCGTCGAGGCCGTCGACTATATGAAGGCCGCCCTGGTCCAATCCCACCGCGAGCGCTGGCGGCGAATCGAGGCCGGCGAGCTGACCGTCGTCGGCATGAACAAGTTCACCTCGACCGAGCCCTCACCCCTCACCGCTGACGCCGACGGCGGCATCCTGGTCGTCGACCCCGACGTCGAGGCCGAGCAGCGCCGGGCCCTCGATCGCTGGCGGACCCAGCGCGATCAAGCGGCTGTCGAGGAGACGCTGCGCGAGCTGGCCCGCGTAGCCCGCGCCGCGGACCAGAACATCATGCCGGCGACGATCGCCGCAGCCCGCGCGGGCGCGACCACGGGGGAATGGGCGCAGACGCTGCGCGAAGCATTCGGCGAGTACCGCGGGCCGACGGGGGTCGGTGAGGCGGCCGGCGTCTCCAGCGGAGACCTCGTCGAGCTGCGCGAGGAGGTCGAGCACCTCTCAGAAGCGCTCGGGCGGCGACTCAAGTTCCTCGTCGGCAAGCCGGGGCTCGACGGTCACTCCAACGGCGCCGAGCAGATCGCCGTCCGCGCGCGTGATGCGGGCATGGATGTCGTCTACGAAGGGATTCGTCTGACGCCCTCGCAGATCGCCAACTCCGCTGCGCAGGAAGGCGTCCACATCGTCGGCCTGTCGATCCTTTCGGGGTCCCATCGCGAGCTGATTCCCGCCGTCCTCGGTGCGCTCCGCGAGGCCGGCGTTGGCGACACACCGGTCGTCGTCGGCGGAATCATCCCCGATGCCGATGCCGCCTGGCTGCAGCAGGCCGGCATCGCTGCGGTATACACGCCCAAGGACTGGGACCTCAATCAGATGATGCGCGACATCATCTCGCTCGTCGGCGAGCGCCAGGGCATCGACACCGCCACTCCCGCTTGACGCGCGGCCGCGGGCCCAACGATGGACGCGAGCTCGGCGCTCGCCTGCGCGGTCGCGACCTCACTGTCGCCCCGGACGTCCTGAACTTGATCGAGAGCCGAGCTCCCGACGCCCTCCGGCAAACCGCGGCGCTGCTGGCGGCCGTCTCCCCCGCCGCACTCGGTGCCGAGGCCCCGGCCCATATCATCGGGGTAACCGGCCCGCCCGGTGTCGGCAAGTCCTCGTTGCTCTCGCGGCTGGTGGCGTCGTGGCGGAGGCACGGTCGTTCGGTCGCGGTGCTGGCGGTCGATCCCAGCTCGCGCCGCTCAGGGGGGGCGCTGCTCGGCGACCGCGCGCGGATCGAGGTCGACCCCGCTGACCGCAGCGTGTTCATCCGCTCGACGGCCGCCGGCAGCAGGCTCGGGGGTCTGGCGTCCGCGACAAGAGCCGCCGCGTTTGCGCTGGCGGCGGCGTTTGACGTCGTCGTGATCGAGACGGTCGGAGTCGGGCAATCGGAGACCGAAGTTGCCGACGTCGCCGACACGGTGGCGGTGGTGGTCCAGCCTGGATCGGGCGACGTACTGCAATTTCTGAAAGCCGGGATCATGGAGGTGCCCGACGTCCTGGTCGTCACCAAGGCAGACCTCGGGCGCGTCGCCACGAGGGCGCTCGGCGATCTCCGCTTGGCCCTGGGCTCGCTGGGCGTGACCGCCACACCGGTGGTGGCCGTGTCCGCGATCGCTCCCCCCGTTGGGATCGAGGAGCTCGTGGACACGCTCGATCGGCACCGAGCGCTGCTCGACCTTCCCGCGCGCCGCCTTCAGGCGCGCCGCCGGCACGCTCTGGACGACTTTACCGCCGAGTACGGCGACCGGGGCCTGCGGATGTTGGGCGGCGCCCGCCGGGCCGAGCAGTGGCTCTCACAACAGGATCCGGGTCTGGACGTGCCCGCGCTTGCGCGCGCGCTGGAGACGCAAGCTCTGAAGGCCGCGGCGCGATGAACCGGATCGTCCTTCCCGCCGAGCCGCTCGTCGATGGCCCGACAGCGCTGCGGCCGTGGCGCGACTCCGACCTCTCAGGCCTCGTCGCCGCGTGCCAGGATCGTGAGATATCCCGGTGGACGCGGGTTCCGTGGCCGTACCGGGAGGCCGACGCACGGGCGTACCTGCTGCAGCGCTACGACACGCTCTACAGCGGCATATCGGCCCCGTTCGCGATCGTCTCCGCGACCTCCGCGGGTCAGCTGCTCGGCTCGATCTCGTTGATGCGGCTGGCATGGGACCATGCCCGCGGAGAGGTCGGCTACTGGCTCGCGCGGGAGGCTCGGGGGCACGGCCATGCCACCCGCGGCGTGCGCCTGATCTGCCGGTGGGGATTCGGGCTGCTCGGACTCGAGCGGATCGATCTGCTTGGCCGCGACCGACAATCGGGCCTCGCAGCGGGTCGCGCAGCGAGCGGGCTTCGCGCGCGAGGCGGTGTTGCGCTCCTTCATGCTCGGCCGGGACGGTCGCCAGGACATGGTCGCCTACGGGCTCCTCGCCAGGGAAGCAAAGATCCCGCTGTAGGCTTAGAGGCATGGAGCTCGAGCGCCTTCGGGACGGTCACGGCCGTCCGATCGGCGATCTCCGCGTCTCGGTGACCGATCGCTGCAACTTTCGCTGCCAGTACTGCATGCCGGCGGACGGGCTGCCGTGGCTCGATCGCGAGGAGATCCTCACCTTCGAGGAGATCGCATGGCTCGTGCGCCTGCTATCGAGGATGGGTGTCCACGACGTCAGGCTGACAGGCGGGGAGCCACTCGTGCGCCGCGGCTTTCCGCAGCTGGCAGCGATGCTGTCGCAAATCGAAGCTGTGCGAGACCTCTCCGTAACCACCAACGGCTTTCTGCTCGATCGCGACGCCGAGGCGCTCGTGGCCGCCGGGGTCAACCGCTTCAACGTCTCGATCGACTCTCTCCAGCAGGATCGCTTCTATGAGCTCACGCGGCGAGACGCGCTGCCGCAGGTGCTCCGTGGACTCGAGCGGCTGGCTGCCTTCCCCGAGGCCCACCCGATCAAGATCAATGCGGTTGCGATCAGGGGCTTCACTGAGGAGGAGGTGCTCCCGTTCGCCGAACTGGCCCGCCGAGCGCCGTATCAGATCCGCTTCATCGAGTTCATGCCGCTCGACGCCGACCACGCGTGGACGCCGGAGCAGGTGCTGACGGGCGCCGAGATCCGCGCTGCAATCGACGCGGTCTTCCCGCTCGAGCCCCAGCCGCGCGAGCCGCATGCGACCTCACGGGTGTACCGCTTCGCGGACGGGAACGGCACGATCGGCTTCATCAACCCGGTCTCCGAGCCATTCTGCGCCGACTGCAACCGGATTCGCCTGACCGCCGACGGCCGGCTGCGGACCTGCCTGTTCTCGCTGAACGAGACCGATCTACGTGGCCCTCTGCGCGCGGGCGCCGACGAGGACGAGCTGGAACAGATCATCCGCGACGCCGTGTGGCGAAAAGAACTGAAGCACCACGTGGGCGAGGCCGGCTTCATCCAGCCGGGGCGAACGATGTCCGCGATCGGCGGTTAATCCTTTCGCAACTTTCTCGCAGCATGATCTGAGGCGCTATGCCGCTTCTGATCCTGTTTGCGCTCGTCGCAGGTGCCGGAACGGCGATCACTCCTTGCGTGCTCCCGGTCCTGCCGGCGTTGCTGTCTGCCGGCGCCACAGGCGGGCGCCGCCGGCCGCTCGGCATCGTCGTAGGGCTTGCCACCACGTTCACGATCGCGATTGTCGCGCTCGCGCAGCTGGTGAAGGGCGTCGGGCTGGCGAGTGGTGCAGCGCGAACGATCGCGATCGTAGTGCTGCTCTCGTTCGGCCTCGTGCTGCTGATTCCCGAGCTCGCCGAACGCGTGCAGGCGCCCCTTTCGCGGTTGGCTCGTTTCGGTCCCCGGACGCGTGGAACGGGATTCTGGTCTGGCGTAGGAGTCGGCGGCGCGCTCGGGTTCGTGTGCGCTCCGTGCGCAGGTCCGATCCTCGCCGCGGTCACGTCGGTCAGCGCCTCGACCGGGCCTTCGGCGCGCGTGGTGGCGGTCGCGCTTGCCTACTCGCTCGGACTCAGCGCGGTGATGCTGCTCTACGCCCTCGGCGGCCGAGCCGTGATCGAGCGGATTCGCCGCTCGGCCCGTGGCCACATCGTCGAGCGAACGCTAGGCGTGGTCCTGTTGCTGACCGGCTTCGCGATGGCCACCAATCTCGACGTTCGCTTCGAGGAGGCGCTCGCCAAGGACACGAGCCTCCCGGCGATCTTCGTCGACCCGACGCGCTCGCTCGAGAGCTCGAGCGCGGTTCAGCGAAGGCTCGCCTCGCTGCGTCCACCGGCGCGCTTCGCGGCTCGCAGCGGCCTCCCCGATCTCGGGGCCGCCCCCGAGTTCACCGCACACCGAAGACTGGTTCAACACTGCGGCCGGCCGGCCCCTGACGCTCGCGGGACTGCGAGGCCACGTCGTGCTCGTCGACTTCTGGACCTACACCTGCATCAACTGCATTCGGACCCTCCCCTTCCTCAGAGGCCTGTACGCCACCTACCACCGGTCGGGCCTCGAGGTGATCGGCGTCGAGACGCCCGAGTTCACCTTCGAGCAGGAAGCAGGCAACGTCCGGCAAGCGATCGACTCGGACGGGATCCGCTATCCGGTCGTGCAGGACAACGAGTACGGCACCTGGAACGCCTACCAGAACCAATATTGGCCGGCCGAGTATCTGATCGACGCCCACGGCCGAGTGCGCCACGTCCAGTTCGGCGAGGGCGACTATAAGCAGAGCGAGTCGGCGGTCCGCGAGCTGCTGCGCGAGGCCGGCGCGCGTAGCCTGCCGCCGCCGATGACCGCCACCGCGAAGCTGCCCTCCGCGCAACTGGGCACTCCGGAGACCTATCTCAACGATGAGCGCGCGCAGGGCTTCGCGCAACCGCTCCAGCCCGGGGATCACTTCTATCCGGGCCTGAGCACGCCGGTGCTGAACGAGTTCGCCCTGCACGGCACCTGGCGCGTCACCGCGCAGTCCGCGACCCCGCTCACGGGCGGCGACACGATCCAGGCGGGCTTTCAGGCCGCCGACGTCTATCTCGTGCTGACCTCGGCGGGCAACGTGGTGCGGACGGGACGGGTGCTGCTGGACGGCCGTCCGATCTCCCCGGCGCAAGCGGGAGCGGACGTCCAAGCGGGCCAGCTCAAGGTCAGCGGGCAACGGCTGTATTCGCTCGTCGCCCTGCCTCGCGATGAGCGCCACGCATTGACCGTCGAGCTTCCGCCCGGGGTCAGCGCGTACGACTTCACGTTCGGGTAGCGGCCGGTCAGCGCCGGTCGAGCATCGCGGCCGCCTGGAGCTCGACGGTCGTCTTCGATCCTCCCATGCGCCGCCCCAGGCCGCCCGCGAGCACTACTCCGATCGGCTCGGTGGGAGCGCCGATCACAGCGTTTCGCGAGGGTCGCTCGAGGGCACTTCCGGCACCTGCGGGGGGTCACTCACGACGGGATCGTAGAATCGAACGGATGGAGGGTTCAACCGAGGTAAGAAGCTGGCTTCGCTGCTACCGCTGCTGGTCGCAGAATCTCGAGGTCCAGGTCCACTACGAGGGGATCCACAGGATCGACCCGGAGACCGGCGAGCGTGGTGATGTCGTCGACGAGATGCAAGAGGCGGTCGTCCAATGCCTGGAATGCATGCACGATCAACCGCACCTGGGTTTCCACAACGGCCGCGTCGAGCCGATTGAGGACCGCTGGGAGCGGATGATCGCCGGCACGCCGTGGGTGGCGTCCTGCACCGTCACGGTCGACGCCGACGACGTCGAGACCTGCTCCGGCCCTGAAGCCGGAGATGCCCTGTCGTACGCCGCGTTCGGCGATCACGGGACACGGGAGTTCTTCACCCACGTGCGCTTTCACAAGCACGACGAGGATCGCATCGTCGTTCACCTGCTGGTAGAGCTCTACGCGCGCTCGGCCGAGGAGGCGACGGAGGTCCTGGAGGAAGCCGCCCGCGGAGTCCTCGCGATTACCTCGCTGGCTGAGGAGTCGCGTCCGCCTGCCTCGACCGGCGACGGGCTGCACTGACCCTGATCCGGGGCCACGCTTCGACGACGATCAGCGCGAGCGCCACCGGCACGGTCGCCGGGAGCTCGCTGATCACCAGGAACAGCAGATCGAATGCCGCGGCAATCACCAGCGTGAGCAGCGCCGAAGCGAGCTGGCGGGGACGGCTCACGGCCATCACGGCGCCGAGTAGCGACGCCACGAACAGGTCGCCGTAGCCCATCGAAACGGTGCCGAAGATCTCCGATTGCAACTGCGGGAGCCCACCGCCAGGCGCCGCGGCGACGAGCGTCGCGTTTGGTGCCTGCAGCAGATCGCTGATCACCAGCCAGGCGTCCGCTCCCGCCATCAGCACGATCCCGACCTTCAACCAACTCGGCGGCGTAACCGCCGCCAGCAGCACCGCCAGCGTCACGCAGCTCAGCCCGGAGAGCAGGGCGCCGGCCGCTTCGCCGGCGAGCGAGGTGCGGGCCACCCAGGCGACCACGAACAGCACGATCGCGCCGACGGCATAGACGGGCTTTGCACCGCGCATCGCCCAACCCAGCGCCACGGCAGCCAACAGCGGCACAGCCACGAGCGCCAAGTAGGTGAGCTCGGTCGCGGTATCCGAAACGTAACGGATCGCGAACACGACCCCGACGATCGAGGCGACCGGGATCAGCGCCCAAGCGGGCCCCCGCAGTCGCTCGAGCTGCTTGATTCGCGGCACCGCCCGGGGCGCCGCCACGCACCCCGCCTGCAGCGCGAGCAGCCCAGCGTCGGACGGGACGAACGGGAGCGCCATACCCTTGAGGGTAGGCCGCTGAAGCACGAAACCCCCGATTCCTCGGGGGTTTCGTGCTGTCGGGATGCGGCCATGGATGCGCCATGGAAGCGCGGGCGTGCGCGTGCGGCGCGCCAGTAGCCAGACGCTCGGCTCATCGAATCCCAGCGTCTTGGCGATCTCCGAAGCGCTGGCGCCGGCGTCAAGCTTCGCCCCCTCAGCAGTCGACGCGGATGCCCTCAGCAGTCGACGCGGATGTAATGGCCTGGCGCTGTCTCGATTGTGCATTGCGGCACGTGCGGTAGGGGCACGTGCGGTAGGGGCACGCGTGGAGGTAGGGGCATGTGCGGTTGGGGCACGCGTGGACATGGCGCAGGGCTGCCGTCAGCGCAAGTAGCGGGCGCGGGCGCGGCGCGGGCGCCGAGGTCGCTGTAGCACTGGCCATTGACGTAGAAGGGGATCTGCGCCGGACAGACCAGCGTTGTTGCGGTGCATATGTCTTCCCGGGGTGCGGGCATCCTGATGTCGCTGGCGGAACGCAGTCCTCGGACTGCTGATCGGTCATAGAGCTCCTCCCAGGCTGAGCCGGAGCCGCACTCGGGGTTGATGGTGCAGAAGCGGATGTGGCGGGTGACGCCGGGACCGTCTTCGCGAGGGGGACGTGGCGCGCAGAGAGCGCGATTGCTGCGGCGGCGTTGCCCGGCGCGGCGTCAACTGCGCCGCCAAGCGGCGCGATGAAGGCGCTATTCGTAGCAGGAGCCGGGCTCGTGCTCGGCACGTTGGCGAACACGATTGCGGTGACGGCGCACAGGACCGCGACCAACGCATCGACGGCGATCATGACCTTGGGGGTGAGCATTCGTTCGAGCAAGAAACGCTAACTCATAAGGTGCTGTGACCCCATATAGGTAGGTTCTTCCTGGCTCTCCTCGCAATTTTGGGGCTCAGGCGTACGATGGCTCCCCAGAGGACAAGGCGGCCCGCGTAGCACAAGACGATCCGTAGAAATGTCGCGCGGGCCTGTCGGGACCACCACGCGGGCCCGTGCACGCCGCTGCCGGGGTAGGGGCGGCGTACCTTGCGGACGGCGCTCGCGCCGGATTGTGGGGGTGCCGACGCGCTGGTCCCGTACAGTCCGCGCGCCCAAGCGTCGCGAACGATCCACCGTGGGTCAACCGTACGTTTGCGTCTTGCTGATGTCAGGAATTACGGACCTGCGGGTGGACCTGGATACAGTCCGCCGACTAAAAACGCGCAGCCGGTCAGCACAACCCTGCCGGGATAACTTGTGCAAATGCCGCACTGGATCAAGACAGTTATCTATCGCGGCGTTCTCTACGAGCGTACCTCAGTCCCTGGTGCGCAGCGGGCCTTCGTCGGCGGGGCTGGTCGGCGAGGGCCCCTACTTGCGGCGGGCGCGGATTTGGGTACGGGCGTCCCGAACCGCGTCGCGGATGCTCGATACCCACCGGCCGCCATTTGAAAGCGTGAAATCGGCCTCCGGTTACTCTCACACCATCGCGGTCGAAGCAGTCACCGGGTGGCGTCCACATGGGATCCACTCGATCCTGATTGCCGCCGACCTGCCGAATGGGCAATTCGACTGGATGCGGCATCGCTCAGCATTCCGATGGTGATGGATCTGGATCCGTCGCATGGTCGCGTTCAACCTTCGCCGCCGGTTCTCACGCAACGTCAGTCGCCTCGGTACCGCGAGCCCGTTGCCGCGTGGCCCTCGAGAGTCGAACACGCGCCAGTGACGTTCGTGAAGCGCCGACTGGTTGACGATGCTCTGGGCGTAGGCGGGGATTCGCTCGGGCACTAGCCGTCGCTCTCAGGCCGTGTGAGCGCCTGCTCGAAGATGTCGCGGACGGCGCCGATCGGCGCGTCAGGGCGCTCCGAGCACATCCAGCACCACAACGCGGCGCGGTTCAGGTCCGACCAAGCCGCGAGCGCTGCCGCGGCGCCTAGTGGCCAACGGGATACATCCTGCTCCGGGAGGAGGTCGATCACCAGATCGACTCCACCCCCGAACGGTTCCTCGATCTGGGCTAGGAGCTGCTCGACCGTCTGGGCGATCTCGCGCCAGCGTGCGCGGTCGGAGACGTAGGGTTCGTCCTGTGACATGGAGCTGACAACCTCCGTGTTGCCATGCGGGCGGCCCCGTTCCAGCGGGTGCGCGCGCGCTTTGTGTTGTGGGACCGGTTCGCGGTGCCGCGAACCGGATGACGCAAGATTGGAGCGGCACCACGGTCCCGCGCCCCGGATCCCCGTGGTGCCGCCCCGCCAATGCCCCCCAAGACTGAACAGGATTGCGGCGCGAAAGTTGCGCAGTATGGTGCCGCCGACATCTCTCGAAGGGGAATTGGAGGGTCCCCGTTGACGACACGCGTCGAGCGCCAGCAGGACCGCTTCAGCGATCGTCGGGTGGCGACCAAGACGAAGGACAGCATCCGCACGATCGAGATCGGTGGCGCCTTGACCGCGGCGCTGCGCGAGCACCGGTTGGCAACTGGGCGCCCGTCCGGGCACGAGCTGGTCTTCCGCCGGCAGGACGGTCAGCCGTTTCACCGCAACGCGATCACCGACCTCATGCGCCGCGCACGCCAGCGCGCCGGCCTGGAGGACATCCGCCACCGCGGCGAGCTGATCGCTCGAGCACCGACGGCTCACGACCTGCGCCACACGCACGCGTCGAGGCTGATCGCGGACGGGTGGAGCGTGGCGGACGTCGCCGCCCGACTGGGAGACAGCATCCAGACCGTCACCTCGACTTACGCGCATCAGTGGGATGCGGTCGGCCGGCGCGACGAGCGGCGTGGCCGTCTGGAAGCGCTCTATGGAAGCGCCGTGGAAGCGCACGCTTCCGCCA
This sequence comes from uncultured Solirubrobacterales bacterium, assembly GCA_963837385.1. Classification (GTDB taxonomy): domain Bacteria; phylum Actinomycetota; class Thermoleophilia; order Solirubrobacterales; family Solirubrobacteraceae; genus Palsa-465. Next base: position 184,648 of record CAWIMZ010000003.1, on the reverse strand, counting down.
GCCCCCGGCCTTCGGGCTCGGAAGTGGCGCAGCTACGGGCTGTTTCCGGCAGAAACCGAACCTCACCCCCCGGGGGTCCTACCTTGAGGGTAGGACGCTCCCGGGGGGCTGGGTTAGTCGCCGAGCCGCTGCTCGAACTGATCGAGCTGCGCGCGCAGCTCAGCAGGCAGCTTCGGGCCGAACTCGGCATAGTGCTCGTGCATCTGGGGCAGCTGCTGCTTCCAGCCGTCGACGTCGATCGCCAGCAATGCCTTCATCGTTTCGTCGGTCACGTCGAGGCCCTCGAGTTCGATCCCGCCGTCGAGGGTTGACGGCAGCAGCCCGATCTCAGTCTCGACGGCATCAGCGGTGCCCTCGCAGCGCCGGAAGATCCAGGCCAGAACGCGCGAGTTCTCGCCATATCCCGGCCACAGGAACTTGCCGTCGCTGTCCTTGCGGAACCAGTTCACGTAGAAGACCCGCGGCAGCTTTGCGCCCTCCCGGCGGCCGAGCTCGAGCCAATGGCCGAAGTAGTCGGCCATGTGGTAGCCGCAGAACGGCAGCATCGCCATCGGGTCCCAGCGCAGGCGGCCAACCTTGCCGGCGGCCGCGGCGGTCGTCTCGGAGGACATGATCGAGCCGAGGAACACCCCGTGCGCCCAGTCGCGGGCCTCGTGCACGAGCGGCACGACCGTAGAGCGACGCCCGCCGAACAGGATCGCGGAGATCGGGACGCCCTTGGGGTCCTCCCACTCCGCGGCGATCGATGGACACTGGGCGGCCGGCGTCGTGAAACGGGCGTTCGGATGCGCCGCGGGCGTTTCGGAGTTGGGGGTCCAGTCGTTCCCGCGCCAGTCGATCGCGTGCGCCGGCGGCCGGGCAGTCAGACCTTCCCACCAGACGTCGCCGTCGTCCGTCTTGGCACAGTTGGTGAAGATCGAATCGCGTCCGATCGTTTCGACCGCATTCGGATTGGTGATAGCCCCGGTTCCAGGCGCGACTCCAAAGAATCCGGACTCGGGATTGGCCGCGTACAGCTGGCCGTCCCGGCCGAACTTCATCCACGCGATGTCGTCCCCGATCGTCTCGACTTTCCAGCCGGGCAGCGTGGGGATCAGCATCGCGAGGTTCGTCTTGCCGCACGCGCTCGGGAAGGCGGCCGCGATGTACCTGACCTCCCCCTCGGGAGAGGTCAGCTTGAGGATCAGCATGTGCTCGGCGAGCCAGCCCTCGTCCCGGGCCATCACTGACGCGATCCTGAGCGCGAAGCACTTCTTGCCCAGCAGCGCGTTGCCGCCGTATCCGGAGCCGTAGGACCAGATCTCGCGCGTTTCAGGAAAGTGGACGATGTACTTGTTCTCGGCGTTGCAGGGCCAGGAAACGTCCGGGACTCCCTGATCCAGCGGCATGCCGACGGAGTGCAAGCAGGGGACGAAGTCGCCGTCCTGACCAAGGGCGTCGAGGGCCGGCTGCCCCATCCGGGTCATGATCCGCATCGATGCCGCCACGTAGGCGGAGTCGGTCAGCTGGACGCCGATGTAGGAGATCGGCGAGCCGAGCGGACCCATCGAGAACGGGACCACGTACATCGTGCGACCCCGCATCGATCCTCTGAACAACCTGGTCAGCCCCTTGCGCATCTCCTGCGGCTCGCGCCAATTGTTGGTTGGCCCGGCATCCACCTCCTCCGCGGAGCAGATAAACGTTTGATCCTCGACGCGGGCGACGTCCTCAGGGTCTGACAGCGCGAGGTACGAGTTCGGACGCTTGGCGTCCGAGACGCGTTGAAAAGTGCCCGCTTCAACTAGTGTCTGCGCCAGCTGGTCGTACTCCTCAGCGGAGCCGTCACACCAGTGGACCTCGTCGGGCTGGGTCAGCGCCACTGCCTCTTCTACCCATTCGAGCAGAGGAGCGTGGTTGGTCGTAGCTTGCTGCTTGGATGCGGTATGAGCCATGGTTCTCACTAACTCCTTGATACCTCGGTGGTCCTTAGAGCCTACTCGCTGAGCCGCTTTCTTGACTGTCGGTTAAGGCTCCTCTGCCCTCGATCTGCGGCTATTCCACATTCCGATCTGCGGCTATTCGACATTCGCCTCGGCGGCGTGGACAGGGCTGGTCTCGTCGCCAGGATGCTTGCGTGGCACGAGCACGAGCCGCTTGAATTCAGCCACCAGCACCCCGTCTTGATTGAGCACGCGAGTCTGAACCTTGACCGTGCCGCGATCCGGCTTGGACTGCGACGGCTTGACCTCGAGCACCTCGGACTCGCAGAACAGCGTGTCCCCGTGGTACACGGGAGCGGGGTGCCTGAGCTCCTCGGTCGCCAGGTTCGCGATCGCCTTGCCGCTGACGTCGGAAACGCTCATCCCGAGCGCGAGCGAGTAGACGAGCGGGCCCACGACCACGTTGCGCCCCTGCTGAGACTGCTTGGCGTACACATCGTTGATGTGCAGCGGGTGATGGTTCATCGTCAGCAGGCAGAAGAGATGGTCGTCTCCCTCCGTCACGGTCTTGGCGGGCCAGTGCTTGTAGACCGCGCCGAGCTCGAACTCCTCCAGGTAGCGCCCATACGGGTGCGCCCCCGTGGCCTCACGTACCGCCTGGTCGGTATCGACTTCAGTCATCCGATCTCCTAATTTGGTGGGAATCGGCCTCGGAGGATGACATTCCGCAGCCCCGGCCGGCATCCACGGGGCTGGGGCCGCGAACGGGGGCGTGGAGACACCAGGGGCAGCGGCGGGCGTCCCCCTCCGGCCTCCCCGGCTCCCCCGCCCGGCGACCCCCGCCAAGGATCAATCCCGCGGCGACCCCCGCCCCGCGGCACCCTTCATCCCGCGGCGACCCCCGCCCCGCGGCACCCTCATCCCGCGGCGACCCCGCCGCGCGGCACCCCTCATCCCGCGGCACCCCCCGCCGCGCCCGAGCAGGTAGCGTTCGCTTGCCCGCGAACAGGAGCTTTGGCCGTGCGAAACCCCCGAGACTTCGGCAAACCCCTTGCGATCGGCGCTCCGGCGCCGCTGCCCGAGGTCCCCATCAAACCCTCGAGGATGATCCACTTCTTCGATCCCAGCAACGAGAAGATGGCGGCCAAGCTGCCCGATCTCGCGGCGAAGTCCGACATCCTGCTCGGCAACCTGGAGGACGCGGTGGCCGTTGATCGCAAGATCCCGGCGCGCGACGGGCTGGTCAAGCTCGGCAAGGCGATCGACTTCGGCGAGACCTCGTTGTGGACGCGGGTCAACAGCCTTGAATCGCCGTGGGTACTCGACGACCTGACGACGCTCGTGAGTGAGATCGGCGACAAGCTCGAGGTGGTGATGGTCCCGAAGGTCGAGGGTCCGTGGGACATCCACTACGTCGACCGCCTGCTCGCCCAGCTGGAGGCCAAGGCCGGGCTGGAGCGCCCGATCCTTGTGCACGCGATCCTCGAGACCGGCCTCGGCGTGGTAAATCTCGAGGAGATCGCGACGGCCAGCCCCCGGATGCAAGGGATGAGCTTCGGGCCCGCCGATCTTGCCGCCTCGAGGCGAATGAAGACCACGCGCGTGGGCGGCGGCCATCCGGGCTACCGGGTGATCAACGACCCGGATCCCGACAACCCCGACGCACCGCGGCCCACCGCACAGCAGGACCCGTGGCACTACTCGATCGCGCGCATGGTGGACGCCTGCACGTCCGCGGGAATCCTCCCGTTCTACGGCCCCTACGGGGACATCCGGGACGTTCAGGGCTGCGAGACGCAGTTCCGGGCGGCGTTCCTACTCGGTTGCGTCGGCGCCTGGTCACTGCACCCGGTCCAGATCCAGATCGCCAAGAAGGTCTTCAGCCCGGAGCCCGAAGAGGTCCGGTTTGCAAAGAAGGTTCTCGAGGCGATCCCCGACGGCCGTGGGGTCCACATGATCGACGGCAAGATGCAGGACGACGCGACCTGGAAGCAGTGCAAGGTGATGGTCTCGCTAGCCGAGATGCTCGCGCACAAGGACCCCGAGCTCGCCGAGGCATACGGCTTCGCGCCGACCCCGGCGTAAGACGACTTCTCGCATGCGAATCTCGGCCAAGGCTGACTATGCGGTCCGAGCGGCGGTGGAGCTGGCCGCCGCGGCCGACGAGAAGCCGGTGAAGGCAGAACGAATCGCGACCGCGCAGGACATCCCGCTCAACTTCCTCGAGAACATCCTCGGCGAGTTGCGCCATGCCGGGATCGTGCGCAGCCACCGCGGCGCCGAGGGCGGCTTCAGGCTCGCCAAGCCCGCTGATCAGCTGACGATCGCCGACATCATCCGCGCCGTTGAGGGTCCGCTGGCCAGCGTCCGCGGCGGGCCGCCCGAGGAGATCTCCTATCCGGGCACCTCGGCCGCGCTGCCGCGCGTTTGGATCGCCGTCCGCGCCAACCTGCGCAAGGTCGTCGAGCACGTGACGGTCGCCGACGTGGCGGGCGGGAGGTTGCCGAAAGTGATCGACAGGCTGGCCGAGGACCCGGAGGCGTGGATCACGCGTTGACCGACGCGTCCGCGGGCGCGGTCGCTCCGTTGCCGGGGGGCGCGGTGGCCCCGTTGCTCGCGGGCATACGCACGTAGACGATGTCGCCGCGATCCAGCTCGAGCTCTTCGGTCTGAGCTCGCGTCAGCTGCGCCCGGGCGGCCGCTCCCCCGGGCAGCTCGAGCTCGACCCGCACCTCGAAACCGAGGTGCACCACCCGCGAGACCGTCGCCGCGACTGCGTCGTCGGCCGGAGCGAGCGAGAGGGTCACGTCGTGCGGGCGCACCAGGCGTCCCTCGATCCGGCTGACCGGACCGAGGAAGCCCATCACGAACTCGCTCGCGGGCTGGTCGTAAACCTCGCGCGGCGAGCCAACTTGCTCGATCCGGCCCTCGTTCATCACCGCGATCCGGTCGGCGACCTCCATCGCCTCCTCCTGGTCGTGGGTGACGAGCACGGTGGTGACGCCCTGCTCGTCGTGCAGGCGCCGCAACCAGCTGCGCAGCTCCGCCCTGACGTTCGCATCGAGGGCACCGAACGGCTCGTCGAGCAGCAGAACGCGCGGCTCGACCGCCAGCGCCCGCGCCAGCGCCATCCGCTGGCGTTGACCGCCGGACAGCTGTCCGGGCCGCTGCCCTCCCCAGGCGGTCAATCCGACGAGCGCCAGCAGATCGTCGACGCGCGCTCGGATCTCGTCCCGGGGCCGTTTGCGGATCCGCAACCCGAACGCGACGTTCTCGCGAACGCTCATGTGCGTGAACGCGGCGTAATGCTGGAAGACGAACCCAATGCCGCGGTCCTGGGGACGAAGGGCGGTGACGTCGGTGCCGTCGATCACAACCGCGCCGCTGTCGGGGGTCTCGAGCCCGGCGATGATCCGCAGTAGCGTCGACTTACCCGAGCCGCTCGGGCCGAGCAGCGCAGTCAGCGAGCCCTCCGGCACCTCGAGCGTGACGTCGTCGAGCGCCCGGAAGTCGCCGAACTGCTTGCAGACGCCCTGGGAATCGATCCTCATCTGGAGTCACTCCTGCTTGGTCCGAGCACGGTCATCACGATCAGAACGGCGAGCGACATCACGGCCAGCTCGGTGCCCGCGGCATACGCACCACTGATCGCCTGGGACCCGATCTGCGAGTCGCGCTGGTAGACGAGCAGCGGCAGCGTCAGCGTCGAACCGGCGACATTCGACGAGACGACGAGCACCGCGCCGATCTCGCCCAGCGCGCGGGCGGTTGTCAAGACCACGCCGTACGCGACACCCCACCGGATCGAAGGGAACGTCACCCGCCAGAACGTCTGCCAGGAGGAGGCTCCGAGCGTCGCCGCCGCCTGTTCCTGTTCATCGCCGACCTCGATCAGAACGGGCGCGACCTCCCGCACCACGAACGGCAGCGACACGAAGATCGTCGCCAGCACCATCCCTGGGACGGCATAGATGATCCTGATCCCGTGGTTGATGAACCAGTTGCCAAACCAGCCGTCCACCCCGTACACGAGCACCAGCGCGAGGCCGATGATCACCGGCGAAACGACGAACGGCAGGTCGATCAGCGCGTCGAGAACCGCCCGACCGCGTGTGCGGCTGCGAACCAGCACCAGTGCGCAGCCGACGCCGAAGATCGTGTTCAGCGGCACCGCGATCGCCGCGATCAGGACGGTCAACCAGAACGCACTGATGGCAGCCGGTGTCGTCACCCAGGCCCACGCCGCAGCCAAGCCGTGCTCGAACGTGCGTCCGAAGATCACCGCCAGCGGAAGCAGCAGCAGGAGCACCAGGTAAAGCAGCGCGAGCGTGCGCAGCGACAGGGTGGCTCGCCGGCTAATGAGCAACGCGACCTCCCAGCCTGCGCAGCGCTACCAGGACGATCAGGGAGATCGCGAGCAGCACGACGGACAGCGCCGCCGCCGACTGCGGCGCGTCACTTTCGATGTCGGCGAAGATCACGATGCTCGCAATCTGGACCTTCCCGACGATCAGCACCAGCGATCCGATCTCACCAATCGAGCGCGCGAACGAGAGCGCCGCGCCCGAGATGATCGCCGGGCGAAGCGCCGGCAGCACGACCCGCCGGAACGTGGTCGCGTTCGAGGCCCCCAGCGATGCCGCCGCCTGCTCCACCTCCCGATCGAGCTCGATCAGCACCGGCTGCACCGAGCGCACGACGAACGGCAGGGTCACGAACAGCAGCGCGATCAGAACGGCGGCACGCGTGTAGGCGAGGTGGACGCCGAATGGGCTGTCCGGGCCGTAGAGGGCCAGTAACGTCAAGCCCGCGACGATCGTCGGTAGCGCGAACGGCAGGTCGATCAATGCGCTAACGAAGCGCTTTCCCGGAAACTCATCCCGGACGAGCACCCACGCAACGAGCGTGCCCATCACGGCGCCGATCGCCGCAACCACCAGCGAAACGCCGAGCGTGGCGCCGAGCGCGGTCAGCGCGACGCTGTTCGTCACCGAGGACCAGAAGGCTGCCAGACCCTGGGAGAAGGCCTTGACCGCCACCGCGGCGAGCGGGATCAGCACGATCACGCTCATGTAGAGCGTGGCGATGCCGAGTCCCAGCCCGCCCCGATGGCGAACGCCGACCCGCCTGCCGGCCCGGGCGGTCGGCGCCGGCGCGGGGCCTATCGCGACAGATCCACCACTAGCTGGAGGCAGTGGGCACCCCCGCGGCCTGCTCGATCTTCGTGATCGATCCCGTCGACGGATCGAAGAACTCGCTCTTGGCCTTCGTCCAGCCACCCAGGTACTTGATCGTGAACAACTGCGGCGGCGTTGGGAACTTGCTCGCGTACTGCTTGGCCACCGAAGCCAGCACCGGGCGATAGCCCTGCTGAGCCCAGATCGTCTGGCCCGCGGTCGACCACTGCCAGTTGACGAACGCGTTGGCCTGCGTGGCGTGAGAGCTCTTTGCCGTGACGGCGATCGGCGTCTGGATCAGGATCGTCTGCTTGGGAATGATGTACTGGATCGCGTCGCCGGCCTTCTCCGCCGCGATCGCATCGCTTTCGTAATCGAGCAGCACGTCGCCCTTGCCGCTGGTGAACGTCTGTAGTGCGGCGCTGGCCGCCGAGTCTTGGACACTGACGTTCTTTGTCAGCAACGTCCGCACGTAGGCGAGCGCCTGCGCCGGCGTCCTGCCTTCCTTGAGCTCGGCTCCGTAGGCGGCGAGGATGTTCCAGCGAGCACTGCCCGAGGTGGAGGGATTGGGCGTGATCACGTCGATTCCGGGCTTGATCAGGTCATCCCAGCCAGTGATCTGCTTCGGGTTCCGCTTGCGCACGACGAGCACGACGACTGAATCGCTCGAGATGCCCTTTTCAGCATTGGCATCCCAGCTCTTGGCCACGATCCCGCTCTTGACCAGTCGCGTGATGTCAGGCGTGGTCGAGAACGCGACCACGTCGGCCGGCTGACCTGAATCGACCGCGCGGCTCTGAGAGCCCGATGCTCCGAAGGACTCGCCGAAGCTGACCCCTTTGCCCGCTGCGGTCTGGGCGAACGCACCGGTAAGCGCGTCATAGGCCTTCCTCGGCGTGGAATAGGCGACCAGCGCCAGCTGAGGACCGCTGCCGCCCCCGGACGATGCGGCGTTCGAACTGCTGGTGCTCGTGTCCGATGACCCGCCGCAGCCCGCGAGCGCCGTGGCTCCCCCGAGAGCTGTGATCAGCGCCACGGCTCGGCCGCGGCCAAGCTTGAATCCTCGTCTCATGTGCTCCTTATCCTAAAAGGTTGTTTGTCGATCAGGCTAGTCGGGTTGGGCAGTATAGCCGCACTAGGTCAACTGCTTTAGTTGAAGTGATCGACTTAGTCGGTGGCGCCACCAGAAAGCATCGCACGGTCCTCGGCCGCTAGGCTCCCCGGACCCAATGCGGTTCTTTGAGTACGAGTCGAGAGCGATCGTCGACAAGGCCGGGATCCCGGTGACGAGGCACGGCTTCGCCAAGACGATCGACGAGGCGCGGACGATCGCCGAGCAGATCGCGGGGCCCGTCGTGATCAAGTCTCAGGTGCTCACCGGAGGGCGGATGAAAGCGGGCGGCGTGCAGTTCGCCGACACGCCCGAGGAAGCCGCGCGCCACGCCGAGCAGATCCTCGATCTGGAGATCGGCGGCCACATGCCGCGCGGTGTGCTGGTCGATTCCCGGGCCGCGGTCAAGCACGAGTACTACGCCGGCGTCGTCTGGGATGGAATCCGCAAGCGCCCGGTCATGCTCTTCTCGGATATGGGCGGAATCGACATCGAGGAGGTCGCCGAGCAGCATCCCGACCATGTCGCGAGAGGCCACTTTTCGACGCTCAGGCCGTTCTCAGACTGGCAGGCCAAGCAGGTGATCGCTTCGCTCGGGATCAGCGGGTCGGCGCTCAACCGGTTGACGCCGATCCTCGCACGACTCGCGTACCTGTTCCTGGAGTACGACATGACGCTCGCCGAGATCAATCCGCTCGGCGAGTTGGAGGATGGTGCGTTCGTGGCGCTCGACGCCCACATGGATATGGAGAACGAGGCGCGTCCGCGGCAGAAGCCACTGCTGCACGAGCTCGGAGTGGGCGATGAGGAGACGCGTCTGGCTCGCGAGCCGACGCCGTTCGAGCTCGCGGGCGAGCAGGTCGACGCGCAGGACCACCGCGGGGTCGCGGGCAACGTGACCGAGTTCGACGGGAACCTCGGGCTGGTGATCGGGGCGGGCGGCGGATCCCTGACGCTGTTCGATGCCGTACGCGCGCACGGCGGCAACCCGGCCAATTACTGCGAGATCGGCGGCAATCCGTCCGTACGCAAGGCTGCCGGGCTAGCCAAGCTCGTGCTCGAAAAGCCCGGTGTCGACAAGATCGCGGTGATGATGTCGATCGTCTCCAACACGCGCGTTGACATCGTCGCGCGGGGGGTTATCAAGGCCTGTATCGAGCTCGGATATGACCCGGCCGAGAAGATTGCGATCTTCCGGATCCCCGGAGCCTGGGAGGATGAGGGCTTCAAGATCCTCGAGAAGTACGGCGTCGAGTACGCCGACCGCAGCGTCTCGCTGCACGAGGCGGCGCGACGGGCAGTCGTGAAGATTCAGGGGACAGCCGCATGAGCATCCTGATCGACGAGCACACAACTTTCATCGTGCAGGGCATCACCGGACGTGAGGCGGTCAATCTAACGAGGGAGTGCCTCGATTACGCCAAGGGCGCGAAGATCGTCGGCGGCGTAACCCCGGGCCGGCTCGGACGCGAGGTGCACGGCGTTCCCGTGTTCGATACGGTCGCGCAAGCTGTCGAGCACAACGGCGCACCGATCTACGGCTCGGTCGTGACCGTCCCGCCCGCCTTCACCAAAGACGCCGTCTTCGAGGCGCTCGAGAACGACGTCAAGCTCGTGGTGATCGTCACCGAGCGAATCCCCCGCCGCGACGTCGCCGAGATGGTCGAGCTCGCCGCCGAACGCGACGCCCGTATCATCGGCCCCAACTGCCTCGGGATCATCGTCCCCGGCGTGATCAAGATGGGCGGCATCGGCGGCCCCGCCAAGGATGCCGGCAAGTCCTACACCCCCGGACCGGTGGGCGTGATCTCCCGTTCCGGCGGCATGACGACCGAGATGTCCTCCACGCTCACCGTCGCCGGCCTCGGTCAGTCGACCGCCGTCTCGATCGGCGGCGACGCGATCATCGGCTCGACTTACGCCGAGCTGATGCCGCTGTTCGAGGCCGACGAGCAAACCCAGGCGATCGTCATCTACACCGAGCCTGGGGGCCGGATGGAAGCTGCACTCGCAAACTGGGTCAAAGAGAACGATTCCCGCTTGCCGATCGTGGCCTTCATGGCCGGCAGATTCATGGACGAGATGCCCGGGATGAGCTTCGGCCACGCCGGCACGATCGTCGAAGGCAAGGAAGACACCGCCGCCGAGAAGATCGCACGCCTCGCCGAGGCCGGGATCGTCGTCGCGGAGGAGATCTCCGAGATCCCGACGATCGTCAAGGACCGGATCGGAGCGAATGTCTGATGCCAGGCTTGTTCATTGACATCGAGGTAGACGAGTCGGTCGCGCACGACCCAGAGATTGCGACCAAGCTCACGGAGGTCTGCCCGGTCGACATCTACGGCCAGAACGAAGACGGGACCCTGAGAATCCTCGAGCAGAACCTCGACGAGTGCGTGCTCTGCGAGCTGTGCATCCACGCCACGCCGCCCGGCACGGTCAAGGTGATCAAGCTGTACTCGGGCCAAACGCTGCCCGCCTAGGATACGGGGGTGGCGGCCGTCGCCATGAACCTCACCATTCGGGGGGCCGAGCGCCCCGACGTTCCGCTGATCTTCTCGTTCATCGTCGAGCTCGCGGAGTACGAGCGCGCCCCGAACCACGTCAAAGGCGATCAGGGGCTGCTCGAGGAAGCGCTGTTCGGGGAACACCCCTCCGCCGAGGCCGTGGTCGCCGAGCTCGGCGGCACCCCGGTCGGTTTCGCGCTGTTTCATGGCAGCTTCTCGACCTGGGAGTGCCGGCCCGGGATCTGGCTGGAGGATCTCTATGTCCCGCCGGAGCACCGCCGTGCCGGCGTCGGGCAAGCGCTTCTGCGTCACCTGGCGGCCGTCGCAGTGGACCGTGGTTGCACGCGACTGGAGTGGGCGGCGCTCGACTGGAACGCTCCGGCGCTGGACTTCTACGAGAAGCTCGGCGCGACCCGACTCGATGAGTGGCGCATGCATCGCCTGGACGGCGAAGCGTTGGGGCGTGTTGCCGATCCGGCTCCCGGCGACCAGTGACCGACACCGCTCGCGCCGTACACGTTCCGCTGCAGACGGTCGCCCGAGAGTGGACGAAGATCGGAGTGACCGGCTTCGGTGGGCCGCCGACCCACATCGCCTTGTTCAGAGCGCTCCTCGTAGACCGCCGAAAGTGGCTCGACGCGCGGGAGCTCGAGGACGCGATCGCCGCCTGCAACCTGCTGCCCGGACCAGCGTCGACTCAACTGGCGATCTTCTGTGCCCAGCGGCTGTCTGGGCGGCTGGGGGCGGTCGTGGGCGGATTGGGTTTCATCGTGCCGGCGGTCGCGATGGTGACGGCGCTGGCCGCGGTGTTCCTCGCCCAGACCGCGCCCGCGTGGATTCGAGGTGCCGGAGCGGGGGCGGGGGCGGCCGTCGCCGCAGTCGCGGCCCACGCCGCGATCGACCTGATGAAGCCCAGCTGGGGACGGGTCACGGAGGCCCGCGCCCGGCGAGTGCGCTGGAGCCTGTACGTCGCCTTGGGCGCGGCCGCGGCGCTGCTCGGTCCGTATCTCGTGCTCGTACTGCTCGGCTGCGGACTTTTCGAGCTGCTGCTGCGCACGCGATCGCGGGTCTCCGAGGCGCTCACGATTGCGCCGTTCGCCGCGGTTCCGGCGGTCGGCGGCCTGGGAGCGCTCGCCTGGGTCGCGATCAAGGTCGGTGCGTTGTCCTACGGCGGAGGCTTCGTGATCGTGCCGTTGATGCGCAGCGACGCAGTGCACACCTACCACTGGATGACCCAGGCGCAGTTCCTGAGCGCCGTCGCGCTCGGGCAGATAACCCCGGGGCCGGTCGTCGCGACTGTGGCCGCGGTCGGCTACGCCGCCGACGGCGTCGGCGGTGCCCTGCTGGCGGCAACGATCGCCTTCCTGCCGTCATTCGCGTTCGTCATGCTGCTGGGCGGACAGTTCGAGCGCCTGCGGACCAACGGCCGCGCCCAGGCGTTTCTGAACGGCGCCGGCCCGGCCGCGATCGGCGCAATCCTCGGCGCTGCGATTGCGCTCGCGGCCGCGCTGAGCGAGACCTGGCAGTTCGTGGTGCTGGGAGCAGCGGCATTCGCGCTGCTGATCGCGAAACGCGGAGTTGTCAGCACCCTGCTGGCAGCGGGCACAACCGGCGCGATCGTTGGTCTCGCCGGCGGCCCGCTCCCGCACTGAGGACGCTAGCTCACCGTCCGGTGTCCTGGGGCGCGTGGCCGCCGAAGCTGATCACCTGCTGGATGCCGCTCGGTCGGTTCGTATAGCGCATCCTGTAGGGCAACAGGCCGGGGATGAACGTGGCGATACCACGCCGTCCAGCAGCGCGAGCATCTGGGCTGCGCGATTGCTCGGCGCACGCCCCCCATGCAGCAGCTTCGACGAGGTCGGTTCGAGCGTGACCTCGCGCACATCCTGGGTCGCCGCCTCGTTCATCGCCGAGACGACCCTCGCCGGCGTCAGGTTCCGGCCGCCGCCCAGGTTCCTCAGCAGCGGGTCGACCCGCTGCACGGCACCCAGCGACCAGTTGTCGTCGGGCGCTTCGTATCCGGCCTGGGGGCGGCTCGCGGGCGAGCCGAGCGTGCGCACCACCGCCTACTTCAACACGATCTCGAAAGCCGGCCCCGCCGAACAAGCGACCACCAACCTCGTCAACCAACTCCACGACAGCGTGATCCCGACCGCCCTCGACAGAGTGATCCCGACCCCGAGAAAGGCACCAACATGCGCGCCTGCGCCGAATACTTCCACAAACAAGACCAACAACAACCACCCCAAACCCAACCGCAACCCGTGAGCTAAGCGGCGACCGAACGCGAGTAGTTGCTGCTCGAGCGTGTCGAGGTCGGGGAAGTCGTTGGGGATGAGGACTTTGCGCTGCACGATCGAGAAGTAGATCTCGGCTTGGTTGAGCCAGCTGGCGTGCACCGGGGTGTGGACGAGGATCAAGTTCTTGTATCTGCCTTGGAGGCGCTTGATTGACGCTTGGCCGCGGTGCGCTGAGCCGTTGTCGACGATCACGAACACGCGTCGGGCCTTGCTGTAGGGCTCGACGGTCATGAACTGCGCTACGAGCTTGTCGAACGGGACGATCCCGTCCTTGTCGTCGCAGCGGTCGAATAGCTTCGCGTGGCGTGTGTCCCAGGCAGCGAAGTAGCACAGGGCGCCGCGCCGTTCGTACTCGTGCTCGACGCGCTGCCCGCGCTTGACGCTGGCGGCGGCGGGCAGCGTCGGGTGCTTGCGGCATCTGGCTTGGATCGAGGGCTTCTCATCGCAGCAGACGACGTAGTCGCCGGGATGCAGCAGCTCGCCTTCCCAGCGGCCCGCGTACAGGTCGAGGATGCGACCGGCCTTGGCGGTGAACTCGGGGTCGCGGGGGAAGATCCAGGAGCGGTACTGCCATGGCTTGATCGCATCCTCTGAGAGCCAGCGCCAGACCGTCACGCCGGAGATCTGCTCGCAGATCCCGCGCGAGACGACCTCGGCGGCCAGCTCGGTCGATGACCAGCGCGCCAGCGGCACCTCGCTGTCGGCGGGCCGCTCGCACGCCAGTCGGATCACGGTCGCCTCAACAATAGGGAGACCCCGCCTGAGCGGGGCCTCTCCGTAGCAGACCTATAAGCCGGATCTTGTCGAGAGCAGTCATCCATCTACGCGGCCTACCCGAACCTTGGCGGGCCACCTGCAAGCGGTTCTGCTTGGCCTAGCATCGGGTGGGGTTTACCTCAGCCGCCGCGTCACCGCGACGCTGGTGCGCTCTTACCGCACCATTTCACCCTTACCGGTCCGGGGCTCTGCAGCGGCCCCGGACTTAGGCGGTGTCGTTTCTGTGGCACTTTCCCGCGGGTTTCCCCGGGTCGGCGTTACCGACCACCCTGCCCTGTGATGTCCGGACTTTCCTCGAAGGCATTCACCTCCGCGACTGCTCAGCCTGCGGCGCGAAGCATAGCGGCGGATCGCCCGGCGTGCGAACGGGTCCTGCCCGCCGATCGAAGCCGATCGCCGGGCAGGCCGAGCGCAAGCCGCAGCGATCTAGCGCAGGGTTGAGCCGCAGCTTTCGCAGCGCCCGCCGATCGGCAGCGCGTGGACGCCGTACTCGGGTGCCATCTCGCTCGCTCCGCAGACCGGGCACTCCACTGCGCGACGGGCGGTGAGCCCCTCCCAGGCACCGACGAGCAGCTCGTCGAGCATCGGCTCACCGCCCACGGCATCAAACAGCGTCGGCCGGCTGAGCATCACGGTCGTCACAAGCGGGTCCTCACGACATGCTCCGCATCAGCCCCACGACCTTCCCGAGCACTCGCACATCGCGGCTGAGGATCGGCTCCATTGACTCGTTCTCCGGCTGCAGGCGCACGTGATCCGATTCGTGGAAGAACCGCTTCACGGTGGCCTCGTCGCCCACGAGCGCGACGACTATCTCTCCGTCGCTGGCCGTGTCTTGAGGCCTCACGACGACCAGGTCGCCCTCCAAGATGCCGACGTTCTTCATCGACTCCCCGCGCACGCGCAGCAGATATTCCCCGTCCTCGCCGCCCGCGCACGCGGGCGTCTGGACGTAGTCCTCGATGTTCTCCTCTGCCAGCACCGGCTGCCCCGCGGCCACTTGGCCAACCAGTGGCAAACCCGGCCGCACAAAACCCCGGACGCCGGCGGCAGCGCGATCGAGCAGCTCGATCGCGCGAGGCTTCGACGGATCCCGCCGCAGCAGCCCGATCCGCTCCAGGTTTGCCAGGTGCGCATGCACCGTCGAGGAAGACGCCAGGCCAACGGCCTTGCCGATGTCACGGACGGTCGGCGGGTAGCCGTACTTCGCCGAGTACCGCTTGATGAAGTCGAATATTTCCTGCTGGCGCTTCGTCAGGTCCATTCGTCCACTCCTTGCTTAGCGGAGGCCTGCGCAGATCGGTCGAACATGTGTTCGGAAATGTAGCGCGGCTCCAGGACGGACTCAATGTTGAAGCTCCGCCGGCACGGTCGGGCTCCGACACCCCGCGCCGCTCCGCGCCTCCTCGGCCCATTCAGCCCCTCGTCTCCGGGCTATACTGGCCGCCCACGCGCCTGTGGCGGAATTGGTAGACGCGCAAGGTTGAGGGCCTTGTGGACTGATTGGTCCGTGGAGGTTCGAGTCCTCTCGGGCGCATCGGGGAAGCTCCGCGTGGGGCTTTTTCATGCCTCCTGCCGTGCTGCGCCGTGTTCTTTCGGAGGACGACAGAGAGCGGCGGCGGTCCACCGCGGAGGACGCGGGGCCGGTTGCGATAATCGCGTCGGATGAAGCGAGGCGTGCGACTGGCCCGGCCGATGCTCATGACCGCGGTCGTGCTGCTGTGTGTTGGGGCGTGGTTCACAAACGTAGCTACAGGAGCGAGGGCCTTGTCCGGGCTGCACGTCTCGGGCCGCTACTTGCTCGCCGGCCGCGGAAAGCGTCTGATCCTGC
Source organism: uncultured Solirubrobacterales bacterium (assembly GCA_963837385.1). Classification (GTDB taxonomy): domain Bacteria; phylum Actinomycetota; class Thermoleophilia; order Solirubrobacterales; family Solirubrobacteraceae; genus Palsa-465. The sequence goes on along the minus strand of CAWIMZ010000003.1, from coordinate 169,023 downwards.
GCGGCGTCAACCGGTCAGGAACGGAGTACGCGTGCATCCAGGGGTGGGGAATCTTCGACGGGCCCAGCGACGCGGCCTCCGTCCGTGCAATTGCTGGCTGGCACGTGAACTTCGTGCGCGTGCTCCTCAATGAGGACTGCTGGCTTGGCATCAACGGCGTCAAGCCCGCGTACAGTGGGCAGAGCTATCGCCGGGCGATCGTAAAGTACGTCGAGCTGTTGCACCGCTACGGCATCTATGTCGAGCTCTCGCTGATCTGGGCAGCACCGGGCCACTACCGCGCCACCTATCAGCCCCGCTCTCCCGATGAGGACCACTCGCCGGCGATGTGGGCAAGCATGGCGGCCACGTTCAAGAACGATCCTGATGTCCTGCTCGCGCCGTGGGGCGAGCCCGTGATCGATGCTCGCTGCTTGTTGCGTGGCGGCTTCTGCGAGGCAACCCACGGACTAACCAAGCGGCACTACCGGACGGCTGGCATGCAGCAGGCGGTAGACGTCATGCGGGCCGCCGGGTACCGCGGGCCGATCGCGATCCCGGGTATCAACTACGCGAACGACATGACGTATTGGCTGGCCTACGAACCGCGAGACCCGTTGCATCAGCTGGTCGCCGAGGCGCACGTCTACGGCAAGAACGCCTGCAGCTCGACGCCGTGCCTGGACCGGACGATGGCGCCGGTCGCCCGCCACGTGCCGCTGATCTTCGGCGAGACGGGCGAGACCTACGACGCCTCGAGCTGCGGCTCGAGCAATACCTCGAAGTTCCTACATTGGGCCGATGATCACGGCGTCGGCTACGCCGCCTGGACGTGGGACACCTGGAACAATTGCTCGGCGTTGATCAGCAGCTACGGCGGCCAGCCCGCGAACGGCTACGGAGCGTTCGTGAAGGGCTACTACGCCCTACGCGCACGCTAACTCTGCACCGGATTGGCAACTCGGCGTCTTACACCGCCGCTCGACGATGTCGCACTAGCTTCGCGATCCTTGCCTGGTCTGGCCGGATTGTTCGGGTCGGTGCTGGCGTTGTGCGCGCAGGTTACGCGCGGGGCTGGAGATTGTCAGCCCAAACGCGCGGCCCGACGACGGTGCTCATCGGCGACGGCCGCAGTCGCACGCAACGCCAAGCCGAAACGCCGCCGGGCCTGAGTGCAGCCTGAAACGTCAGTGAGCGTCTGCGCTCGGGAGCGGTTCCAGCACGAACACTTCGACAGCGAGGTCGGGGTCGATGTGGTTATCGCTCATGAAGCCGGTCACCTTGCGTCCCGTGAGCTCCTCGATCTCGCGGCTGACGTCCTGCTTCATCACCATTTGCCAGCGGCGGCGCAGATCGAGCACCACCTCCTCCTGACCGGCGTCAGCGAGCGTCTGCTCGCCGCGGGTGAGCGTGTCCTGCAGCACCACGAACACGCCATTCGTCCCGAGCGTGGTCTTTGCCTTCGTGGGTCCACGACCGGTCGTCCGAGACAGCGCCCGAACGACGGTCTTCGAGATCCTGGCGGCGAGTTCACCGTCTCGAATCGCGCCTTCGTTGGTCATCGTGGTCCTCCGCTTTCTCAAGCCCAAAAGTCGTGTCCCGCGGCTCGCTCGCACGACAAGGGCGGGGGCGCAACGTCGCCGCGCCCTTCCCACCGTCCGGACCCCCGAACACGGTCCGAATCACGAGTCCGCACCATGATCGAGTCTACTCGTGGCGCGGAACGCTGACGCCCCGTGCCGGCGAGCCCGTGGCTGGTTAGCGCGCCCCGTCGGTGCCTGTCGGTTTGTGGACTTCGTAAGCGCGCGCGGGCAGCGTCGCGGATTGCGGCGCGGGTGCGATCCGCAATCGAGCTCCGCCATCTGCGGTCGCGCGGGCTAAGCGCGGGGAGTATTCGTCAGCCGCCACCCACCTCACCCGGACCGCGGACAGGCGCAGCAGCGCCCGCCACGTCAACGGCCCCGTCTGGCCGGTGGCCCGGATGCGGTGGCGCGACTGAAACGAGCGAAGGTCGGCGAGCGTTTGCGATGCGAATAGGCCGGTCGTTCGTTGGGCGGGAATCGCGCTCGCCAGGAGCTCTTGCATCCACAGGACCATGTCGCCCTCGGAGCCGTAGCGGAGCAGCGGAAAGCCGAGCGGCGGGATCCGGAAGACACTCGTGTAGGGGCCGCTAAGCGCCGACCAGAGCCTGTTCGCAGCCGCCCAGGCGAAGTCCCACCACGAGAGGCCGCGAGCGTGGTAGGCCACGGACAGACCGCGGAACAGCGCAATCTCGCTGCCGCTCGCGCCGTTGTCGGTCTCTCCGAGGGGACGGATCGGTCGGCGGTAAATCCGGTTGTCGGTGTAGGTGTGCTGATAGACAGCCCCGACGCTCGTGCCGATGTCGCGCCAGTACATCTGGGGAAGGTTGAACTGCGCACCCCCATGGCCGAGGAACACCGAGTAGGGGAAGCTCGGGTGATAATCGACGTACGGGAACGACGCCAGTCCGACCGGATAGCGGCGACCGACCGCAGCGCGCAGCTCGTCGATATACGTCTGTGCCGACACATAGCGCCCCTCGTACTCGGCTTCGGCGTCGATCACCAGGCAGTCTGCGCCGTTGCGAACCGCGCGCACGCCCACCGCCGCCTCGGCGATGGGATACGTGCCGTAGACATACTGCCAGGCGCAGACATGCACCCCGCCGGCGTGGAGTGAGCGCACGAGCGAGCGGCTGAACTGCGACGAATAGCTGCCACCATCGCCGCTCTTGATGAATAGCGTCTTGATCCCCGCCGATCTGGCCTGCGCGACGATCGCCGGCGGGTCACCGTAGTCGCTGCGGCTGACATACCAGATCCACATGCCTCGCCCGGAGAACGGGCTGGCCGCCGCGGACCCAGGCGCCAGGCAGGAACCGGCGAGAACTACGGAACAGGCAGAGATGGCCACCGCGAGTCGCACAGGAACAGCCGTCGCAGGATAAGCGACTCGTCAGCGTCGAACTAGCCGCGAAGGAACTCTTGCAGTCGCCATCTCCGAAGAACGGAAAGCCTCTCGCGACCGACACGTAGGCGTGGCGGGCGTGATCTCGTTACGCAACCTGATCTCTTCTGGGCACGCCGTGCGGATGCGCCGGCGTCCGAACGGACGACAGTCTCGTCAATCCCTGCTCGTCGTGCAGGCGCTGCCACACGGGACTCCCCGTGCTCGTACCCACGTCAGATGCGACTGCGTCGTGCAGCTCGGCGATCGCCGACGGAGGATCGCCTGTATGACGTGACACGCGATCGGGGAAGAGCTGCGGAACGCGCTTCAACCACCGCTCGCCGACGGTTTGCTCGAGGCTCTCCAACGATCTCCCCGAGCCAACCGCGACACACGTCAACGGCGACTCTGCCAGGAACGCCGGAATCTGCATCTCATTACGCAGGCGCTCCTCCAGCCCACGTAGCAGCGCACCTCCTCCAGCGAGCATGATGCCACGATCCATGATGTTGGAGGCCAGCTCCGGCGAGGTGTGATTGAGGGTTTCCTTGACTGCGTCGATGATCTGCGAGACCGGCTTCTCCAGCGCTTCCCGGATCTCCTCGCTGGTCAAGGCGACCGTCCTTGGCAGTTCGGTGACCATATCTCGGGCGCGGATCTCCGCCTGGAGCTCCTTGCTGAGCGGGTGGGCGCAACCGACGTCAAACTTGACCTCTTCGGCGGTCTGCTGCCCGATCAGCAGCTTGTACCGGCGCTTGACGTAGTTCATGATCGCCTCGTCGAACTTGTCACCGCCGACGCGGATCGACTTCGAGACGACAATTGCGCCCAGCGAAATCACCGCGACCTCGCTGCTGCCGCCGCCGATGGCGAGGACCATCGAGCCAGCGGGCTCCCTGACGGGAAGCTCAGCGCCGATCGCCGCGGCCATCGCCTCCTCGATCAGGTAGACCTGCCGCGCGCCCGCGGACAGACAGGCTTCCTCGACGGCGCGCCTCTCGACGCCCGTCACCCCGCTCGAGACGCACACAACCACCCGACGGTGCGCCCAACGGCTCTGGTGCACCTTCTGGACGAAGTGCCGAAGCATCTCCTCGGTGACCTCGACGTCCGCGATCACGCCATCCTTCACCGGTCGGATCGCGCTGATCCTGCGCGGGGCTCGTTCCAGCATGTGCTTTGCCTCGATCCCGACCGCGTGGATCTCTCCCGTGTGCGAGTCGACCGCCACGACGCTCGGCTCAGAAAGCACCACCCCGCGCCCGCGAATGTAGACGAGCGTATTGGTGGTGCCGAGATCGACCGCCATGTCGCAATCACCGAAGACCGTCATGTGCCTGGAATGCCCACGGGTTAGGGAGGAGCGGATAGCCAGCGGACAGGAAAACCGACGTTCGTGAAGACACCGCGCAGCCACCGCCGATATACACCTAGACGGCGACGCGACGCCCCGACCATGTGCGGCCGGCGAATGCCCAGGCCCTGCCCACTCAATCGGTCGGTCGTGGATCGATTGCATGCCCCGAACGTGGTCGAGTGCCGTCCGAGCCAAAGCGGCGCGCCAACTGGCTCCGCCGAGATCGAGGTCCTCTGCAGGCGGCGAGCGAGCGCCTGGTCGATCGGTGCCATGTCGGGGGATTCGACGGAGCGGTGAAAGACCCTTGTTGGCTCCGCCGTCACCCGGCCGCCTCTGACGCCCACGGATGCCGGCACTCATCGACATTTGCGCAAACCAGACAAACTGCGACCTTCACGATGATCTTGGGACTGAGCCTTGCACTGGTTTGTGCGCTGGGCACCAATTTGAGCTCGTTGTTCAAGGCGCGCGGCGCGCCGCTCGCCCGACCAATCCGGATCCGCCACCCGCTGCGCAGCGCTGCAGATCTGTTTCGTTCGCGGTGGTTCGCGGTTGGATGGATCCTCGCCCTGTTCGCTTGGGGCCTGCACATCGAGGCGCTCGCGCTCGCGCCCCTCTCGAGCGTGCAGGCAGTCCTGTCCGGCGGGCTGGTCCTCCTCGCGGTACTCGCCGAGCGATTCTTCGGATTTCATCTCGGAGGACGTCAATGGGCCGGCCTGACGCTCACCGCCGTAGGACTGGCGGTCATCGGACTGACCGCGACGTCAGAGGGCCCGCAACGCTCCTCGCTGGCGGCACTGATCGCCTTCGAGACCGCGATCCTGGCGATCGGAGTCGGGCTGGTGCGGATCTCCACCCGCCACGAGGTGGAATACCGCGGCGAATCGCTTCTCCTAGCCACCGCGGCTGGCGTGCTGTTCGGGGTCTCCGATGTCGCGATCAAGTACCTCACGCACGCCACCGGACCGATCTTCGGCTTGCTCAGCCCATGGACGCTCACGGCGCTCATCTCCTTCGTAGTCTCCTTCTACGCGTCCGCTCGCAGCCTCCAGATCGGCCTCGCGATCGAGGTGATCGCGATCACCTCCGTGGCAGCCAACCTCGCCGCGATCCTCGGCGGCATCCTCGTCTTCGGCGAGCCGATCGGCTCAGGCGCCGTCGGGATCAGTGCCCGTTTGATCGCGTTCTGCCTCGTCATCGCGGGCGCGGCGCTCGTGCCCGCCCCACTACGCGCCACCTCCGATGATTTCACCGAGGAAACGCTGGCCCGCTAAGAGGCGATTCCTGAATCTTCGCGATCGGGGTGAGGTGCGCATCGAGGAGGCGCGTGCCGGGGTCGGATATCCTCTGCACACGGGAGATCGAGGCACAGCAGATCGCAGCGGCCATCGGACACGGACACGGTCTCCTAACGCTCGTTGTGCTGAAACGTGGGTCCCGGAGGCCGCCCGCTGAACGCCAGCAGCGCCGCGACTTTGCGGACATGGTTTCAGAGCGCTTGACCGGATTGTTTGGCATGCCATAATTGAGGACGTGCCAGAGCAACAATTACTTTCAGCTTCCGTGCAGGATTATGCGAAGGCGGTATACGCGCTCGAGAATCGCGGTGGCTCGGCGGTATCGACGAACGATCTCGCTACGCGGCTCGGGGTGACGCCCGGGTCGGTGTCTGGGATGGTGCGCAAGCTGACCGAGGTCGGGATTGTCGAACATCAGCCCTATCACGGGGTGCGGCTGACCGACCAGGGCCGGCGTGTGGCGCTCGAGGTGCTACGCCATCACCGTCTGCTCGAGCTGTTCCTCGCCCGGGAACTTGGGATGTCGTGGGATCGCGTTCATGCCGAGGCCGAGGTGCTCGAGCACGTGCTCTCCGAGGAGCTCGAGGAGCTGATCGCCGCGCGGCTCGGCAACCCAGCGGTCGACCCGCACGGCGACCCGATCCCAACGCCGCTGTTCGAGATCGACGAGCGCCCGACATCCAGCCTGAACGAGTTGCCGGTCGGTGCAGCGGGACGCTTCGTGCGCGTGTCTGACTCCGACCCGGAGATGCTGCGCTACCTCGCCGAGCAGGGCATCACGCTCGACGCTCGGCTCGAGGTGGTAGGTCGCCAGCCGTTCGGTGGGCCGGTGTTCGTGCGCTTCGGCGAGCGCGAACACCCGATCGGCGGCGAGCTCGCACGCGCGATGCGAATCGAGACCCGACGGAGACGAGCGGTGACGCCGCCGCCGGGCGGCCCGGTGCCCGCGCTCGAGGGCGCCGCCGGCGGCCAGACCGTCCCGCTAGAGGAGCTACTCGAGGAAAGCGCGCTCGAGCGCCTCCTCGCGCGGGGACGGGTACGTGCGACGCTGATGATGCTCGGCCCCGCGTTCGTCGCTTCGATCGCTTACGTCGACCCCGGGAACTTCGCCACCAACGTCCAGGGCGGCGCGCAGTTCGGCTACCTACTGCTGTGGGTCGTGCTGCTCGCGAACCTGATGGCGATGCTGATCCAGTATCTCTCGGCCAAGCTCGGGATCGTCACCGACCACAACTATCCCGAGGTCGTGCGCCAGCGCTACCCGCGCGCGTTCACCTGGGGCATGTGGGTGCAAGCCGAGATCATGGCAATGTCGACCGACATCGCCGAGTTCCTCGGCGCCGCGATCGGTCTGAACCTGCTGTTCGGCGTGCCGCTGCTACCCGCCGGCCTGATCACCGGCGTGATCGCCTTTGCGATCCTCGAGCTACAGACCCACGGCTTCCGCCGCTTCGAACTAGCGATCAGCGCGCTACTCGGGATCATCTTCGCCGGCTTCCTCTACGAGACGCTGCGGATCGGACCCTCCGCGCACGGGTCGATGCGGGGGCTGCTGCCCGACCTGCGCGGCTCTGGTTCTCTCTATCTCGCGGTCGGCATCATCGGCGCGACCGTAATGCCACACGTGATCTACCTGCACTCCGCGCTGACCCAGGGCCGGATGCCATGCCGCAACGACCGCGAGCGCAGCCGCGTGCTGCGCTTCGAGCGACTCGACGTGATCATCGCACTCGGGCTCGCCGGGCTCGTGAATATGGCAATGCTCGCCGCCGCCGCGAAACTGTTCCACACCCCAGCCCTATCCGGCCTGAGCACAATCCCGCAAGCACACGCGCAGTTCGGCCACCTCGTCGGCGGCACCGCCGCGCTCGCGTTCGCCGTCGCGCTGCTCGCCTCCGGCGCCTCCTCCTCCAGCGTCGGCACCTACGCGGGACAAGTCGTGATGGCCGGCTTCATCAACATCCGCATCCCGCTGCTCCTTCGCCGCGCGATCACCATGACCCCCGCCATCGCAATTCTCGCCGTCGGCGTGAACCCCACCAGCGTCCTCGTCCTCAGCCAAGTCGTGCTCTCCTTCGGCATCCCGTTCGCGCTCATACCGCTCGTCACGCTCACCAGCCGCCGCGACGTCATGGGCACCCACGTCAACCGCCACACCACCACGATCATCGCCTGGACGCTCGTGATCATCATCAGCGCGCTCAACGTGTTCCTGCTGTACCAGCAATTCTTCATGGGCTAAAGACTCGGACCGGCTGTACCCTTCGAATCTGCCCGAGGCCCGTCAGAGGGTCGAGATGCCCCGTAGCGCGGCGACCATACCCACCGCCACGAACACCAGTACGGCGAGCGCGACTGCCCAGCGAAGCACGTCGAGGCGGCCGCTCCGAGCGCCCTCCGGCACCGGTGCCCGAGGTGCGTCGGCCGGCGCCTCCGCAACCGGTCTGTCTGGAAGAGGAGCCGCCTCGCCGGTGGCGACGACGGACCAGGCACTCGCCCGCCGCTGCCCGCCGGCAGCTACGAGCGCCGCCTGCCCGAGGTCGCCAGCCGACGGATAGCGCTCGCTTGGATCCTTGGCCATCGCTCGGCGCACCACGTCGTTGAACTCGGGAGGCAGGTCCGGGCGGAGATCGAGGAGCGATGGCGGCGGGACATCGAGGGGGGCCAGCGCTCCCGGGCCCTTCGTCCACCTGGCGAACGGCGCCTCCCCGGTGAGCGCCTCGAACAGCAGGCATCCCAGCGCATAGATGTCAGCGCGTGCGTCGACGCGCTGGTTCAAGATCTGCTCGGGCGCCACGTACTCGGCCCGTGCGACGATCGTCCCCTGCCGCGTCAAGGCGGCCTCGTCCGAGGCGGCACGCTTCGCGAGCCCGAAGTCGCTCAGGTAGACGTGGTCTCCGCGAGCGAGCAGGACATTGGAGGGCTTGACGTCGCGGTGCAACATCCCGCGAGCGTGGGCCGCGTCGAGCGCCGCGCCGACATGGCGGACGATGCGCGCGGCCCGTAGCGGCTCGAGGCGCCCCTCCGCAGCGATCACCGCGCGCATGTCGGTGCCCTCCACGAGCCGCATCATGATGTAGAGCACACCGGCCTTGTCGCCGGCATCGAAGACGGGAATGACGTTGGGGTGGTCGATCGCGGCCGCGATCCTCGACTCGCGCCGGAAGCGTTCGCGAAAGCGTGCGTCGCGTGAGAACTCGGGGACGATGAGCTTGAGGGCCACACGGCGCTGGAGCGCGAGCTCCTCGGCCCGGTAGACGACGCCCATGTCTCCGCGGCCGATCACCTCCTCGACACGGCACCCCGCGAAGACGGAGCCCAGCGGGAGCTCGGGGGCCAGTCCGCCACGGTCTGCAGCAGGGGCAGCCGGAGGGCTGGGCCTCTTGGCCACGGGGGCGGGCGGGGAGGCCGCGGCCGGGACGGCGGCCGGGGTTGCCGAGGCTGGGGCACGGGGCGGGGAGGCCGCGGCCGGGGGAGCGGGCGCTCGGACGACATCGGTCAACTCCAGGATCGTCGAGCCGACCCGCACGGAGTCGCCCACCTCGAGCACGTGGCGGCCGCGAATGCGCTCGCCGTTCACGAAGGTCCCGTTCGCCGAGCCGAGATCCTCGATGGTCACGTGGCCACGCGCATCGCGGGCAACGCGGGCGTGGCGGCGGGACAGCTCGCGGTCGTCGCCGAGCCTCCCCTCTCCGCCCACCCCGCGACCGATCACGAGCTCGTCGGTCAGGGTGAGCCGGCGGCCCAGCGCATTGCCGGCGGTGACGACCAGCACCTCATAGGCCTCGGCGCCCACGCTCGGGAACCCCCCCGCGGGCGCGTCCGACGGCGGCCGCGATTTCTCCGGCACGTCGCCGGCGCCCTCGGTCACCTGCAGGACTGTCATGCCCACCCGTACGAGGTCACCGACCTCGAGCGTCCGCGGGGCGACGATTCGCTCGTCATTCACGAAGGTCCCGTTCGCCGACCCGAGATCCTCGATTGCGAGCCGTCGGTCGGCCCCGCGCGAGACGCGCGCGTGGCGGCGTGAGATCTTGGGATCGCCGCCGAGCCTTCCTTCGTCCTCGAGCGCTAGACGTCCGAGCAGCAGGTCCGTTTCCACGCCCAGCAGCTTCCCGCGTTCCTTACCCTCGGTCACCCGCAGCTGCTCGCCGGCCATCAGCCTCGAAGCCTAACGCCTCTCCAGCGGTATCCGCCAGGGCGGTCGCGATCGAGTGACGTCCATCTGCACCGGGCGAGCCGGGTCGGCTCGACGCCACTGGGTTGCACGTAGATAATGGGCGGCGTGTCCGTGAACCCTCCCTCCGGCGCCCGGTCCATATCCGACGTGAAGACGCTCGCCGAGGCCGAGCGCTCGGGCCGCCCATTCCTCCTGTTCACGGACCGGGATGACAGGCAGCAGCTCTTCGTGTTCGCGCCCGGCTCGGCGTCTGCCCTGGTCGGGCGCCGGCCGTCGTCGGATCTCGTGCTGGACTGGGACGATCAGGTCTCGCGCCTGCATGCCCGGTTCGAGCGCGTCGAGGATGCCTGGGTGCTCGTCGACGATGGGCTCTCCAGCAACGGCACGTTCGTCAACGAGGAGCGCCTCAGCGGCAGGCGCCGGCTGAACGACGGCGACACCCTTCGATTCGGGACCACGACGGTCACCTTCCGCGCGCCCGAGCGAGAGCAATCGGGTACGGCGGACGCAGCCGGAACTCCGGCCGCGGTGCCCCTCTCGACCACCCAGCGCCGCGTTCTGGTGGCACTTTGCCGTCCGTACAAGGATCGGGGCGGGTTCGCCAGCCCAGCCACCGACCAGCAGATCGCTGAGGAGCTCTTCCTGTCCGTCGGTGCAGTGAGGACCCATCTGAGGGTGCTGTACGCGAAGCTCGGCGTCGCCGAGCTGCCGCAGGCCGAGACGCGAGTCCGCCTGGTCGAACGGGCTTTCTCGGCCGGGCTGATCTCCGAGCGCGACCTCTAGCCAGATGCTCGCTCCCGGCTCAACCTTTGCCGGTTACGAGGTCGAGAGCGTCGTCGGCGCGGGCGGTATCGGGATCCTTTACCGCGCCATCCAGGTGCGGCTCGGCCGGCCCGTCGCGCTCAAGTTGGTCGAGCCCGAGGTCGCGCGCGACCCCGTGGTTCGGGAGCGTCTGCGCCGCGAGGCCAGAGCGGTGGCCTCGCTCGACCACCCCAACGTCGTCCCGCTGTATGAGGCAGGCGAGGAGGACGGAACCGTCTACATCGTCACGCGGTGGGTGGAGGGCACTGAGCTCGGCACTCTGATTCACCGCGATGGTCCCTTGGAGCCTGGACGGGCGGCGCGGGTCGCCGCTCAGATCGCCGCCGCGCTCGAGATGGCCCACGAGGGGGGGCTCGTCCACCGGGACGTCAAGCCCTCAAACGTGATCCTGACCTCCGAAGACCACGTCTACCTGACGGACTTCGGACTGGCCAAGCGGGCGGAGACCGCCCCGGGGCTGACAAGGGTGGACCGGATGCTGGGAACCGTCGACTACGTCGCGCCGGAGCAGATCGAGGGCAGCGAGCCCGACGCGCGAAGCGATGTATATAGCCTCGGTTGCGTGCTCTTCGAGATGCTTACGGGCGATCCCCCGTTCGCGGACCAGAAGGGCGGGATGGCCAAGATGTGGGCCCAAGTCAACGCCGAGCCGCCCTCGGTGCGCGACCGACGGCCCGACGTGCCCCGGGCGCTCGAGGACGTGATTCGGCGCGCGATGGCCAAGGCGCCCGAGGCCCGTCCCACGGCGGCGGCCTTCCGGGCGGCCGTGCTTGCGGCCGTTGGCGAGGCGCCGTAAGTGGCTAGCGGTTACGAGCAGGCGTCGAGGAGTTTCGTCGTGAGCATGATCCGGCCGAGTGCCACCCAGGCGGCGCCGTAGTAGGTCGGGAATCGTTTGTCGAGGGTCTCGGCTTCGTCGAGCAGGCCGTCTCGGGCAGCCGGTTGTCCGGCGGCATCGGCCGCCCCGGCCGCGGCCACGAGCACGACGGGATTCAAGATGTCACCGATCGGCCGACCGGAGAGGTCGTGCTGGACGGGCAGGTTGGTCGGGTTCTGGCCAGCGAAGACGGGCCATGCCCGGGCCGCGATCTGCCGGCCGGCCGGATCCGGATCCTCGGCCATCCGGACGAGCGTGCGCACGGCATCGAAGCCGAACTGCGGAGGCGTCTGCGGGTTGCTCGGTGAGCCGATTGGCACGACCTTGTCACCCTCGAGCCTCACCCAGTCCGGCGGCAACCGCGACGGGGCCGTCATCAATGTGCTCGTGATGGAGCGTGAGCTCGCCGCCAGACTGCTCCAGCGGCCGTCGCCCGACGCGGCGCGGAGCGCCGCGAACGTGGCTGGCGAGAAGTAGCTGGGGTCCACCGTGACCGGCGGCGTGACAGCCCACGGACCGGCCGTCAGCACCGGGGCGCCCTGGAACGAAGCGACCTCCACCCGCATGATCGAATTCCCCACCTGAAGCGCCTCCTGTCGCAGGGCGGGGCGGTGGAAGCGGCACGCGGCGATGAGCAGCGCGCGGCTGGCGTCCAGGTCGGCGTCGGAGGCCGCCTGTGGATCTATCACGTGCCCATTGCGCCATAGGAACGAGATCAGCCCGTCGGGGCGCCGGAGATTGGCCTTCGTCCACCCCCAGATGGCGTCGAAGCGCTGCGAGTCGCCGATCGCGGCCGCCATCAACATGCCGTACGCCTGTCCCTCGCCGACGGTGTCGCCCCCCTGATCGATCCGTACGACGCGTCCGTCGGAGGTGACGTAGCGATCCAGGAAGTGCCGAGCGGCGGCGACCGCCCGATCCTGGGGCTGGGCCTGGAGCTGCGAAGTCGAGCTCTGCGTGGAGCCCGTTCCACCGCAGCCGGTGAGAAGGAACAGCGCGACTCCTCCGAGCGACAACACCACGACGACCACCACGGCATCTCGCACAGGCCGGCTCACGCGGCCACCTCGGCGGGCTCGAGCACCCCGGAGGCTGGAGCGCGCGGTTTCTGAAGCGCCGCCCAGCATCCGGTCATCAGGATCGAGACGTGAACGAGGGCGAAGGAGACGTTGTTGATCGTGGCGGCGTCTGGATTGCGAGCCAGGCCGTAGATGCTGGCCGCGACCAATATCCCGACGGCCACGAGCGCGGGCATCACCGCCGCCGGCTGGCGAGCCTCGGCGCCCTTCTTCGGCGTCACGACGAACGAACCCTTCTTGCGCAGCACCGTGTAGATCGTGGAGAGCACGTGGATCCAGAAGTTTGCGGCGGACAGCGCAAACGCGGCGAACGTATATGAGCCCGCGCCGGCAATCGCCGCCATCGTCAGCGCGACGGCGTAATAGGGCACGAAGTGCAGCAGGAACACGGGAGCGTTGATGCCGCCGATCGGCTGGCCACCGCCGAGGAGACGCACCACCGGGAAGCACATGTAGATCAGGATGGTCCACCCGGACAGGAAGTACAGGCCTGAGAGCAGATACTGCGCCTTCAGGCGCAGGGGCAGCCGTGCTCGCAGCGCGCGCGGGATGCCCGATAGACAACCCCTGGCCCAGCGCTGTTGCTGGGAGACGTAGGCGGCCGTGTCCTCGGGGCCGAGGCCGCGCGCCAGCACGTCCGGCACGTACGCCGAGCTCCAGCCCCGCTCGTGGAGGTGGATCGAGAGCTCGAAGTCCTCGGTGAGCGAGTTCGTCGGGAACCCGCCCACGCTCTCGAATGCCTCCCGCCGGAACAACACGTTGGTGCCACAGCAGAAGACTGCGTCGAGCCCGTCCTTGCCGCGAGCGATCGCCCCGAAGAACAATGCCTGCTGGGCCCAGGACGCCGCCGCGATGCGATTGTGCTCCGTGTTGGCGTAGTACTGCGGCGTCTGAACGAACGCGATCTTGGGGTCGTCCATCCACCCGAGGGTGGCCTCGAGGAAGTCCGGGTCCGCCACGTGGTCAGAGTCGAAGACGGCAATGAACGGGGCGTCGGTCTTCGTCAGCGCATGGTTGATGTTGCCCGCCTTCGCGCCGGTGTGCTCCGGGCGCCGGATGTAGCCGACGCCGTAGCGCGCGGCGAGGTCGCGCATGGCGTCGTCGTTGCCGTCGTCGAGCACATGGACCCTGACATCCGCCCCTCGCAGGCCGACGGCGGCGGCCACCGTCAGATCGACGATTTCCGGCGGCTCCTTGTAGACGGGGATGAACACGTCGACGGCCACCCGTCGGCTCGGTGCCTTCCTCTCCCGCACCCGCTCATTGGAAACGGTCCACCAGAAGCCGAGCGCCTGCATCAGGTTGAAGAGCTCGGCAGCGATCAGGATGCCGTAGAGATAGGGTGTGCCGACACGGTCCGGGTTGAGCAGCCAGCCGAAGTACCACACGGCGCAGGGCACGCCGAGGAAGATCAGGATGCGCACGCGCCGGCGCACGCTCCAGCCGCTCGGCACGGGCTCCCACGTCACCCGGCGAAGACGGACGTCCCAGGGCCGACTGCTCATTGAAACTCCCAGACGAGTGTTTGCGGCGTCTTGAAGCGGTGCACCAGCGTCCGGAAGAAGGTGAGCTGTCCGACGACCTTGTTCGTCTCGTTGAAGAACGCCTTGTTTTTCTGGAATGAGGCGAGGACGAACACGGGGCTCCCCTCCCGCTCGGCTGACACCGGTTCGGAGAGGGGCTGGCTCCGGAGCTCGGGCGCGTAGTACTCGAGCACGTAGCGCATGTCGGACGGCTCGTAGAGCACGAGACTGTTCGGCCCGCCATTCGCCTTGATGTCCTGGATCGCGCCGCGGAAGTCGAACAGCCGGGGATTGGCCTTGTTCAGCTGCTGATCGGCGAGCCCGACGACCAATGTCAGCATCACGCCACCGGCGACCAGTAACCGCGCCGTCGGTTTGCGGATCCAGCCGGTGATGAGCCGCGCGATGAGGAGGAGCACGAGCGGGACGAGGATCAGGAAGTTGCGGATCTCGAACAGGGAGCGGTCGAACGCGGACACCGCGATCAGAAGCACGACGAGAGCGATGGCGGCGGCGGCGAGGCCCATCGTCTGGCGCGATCCGCCGCGCCCGAGCAAGACCAGCGAGCCGAGCAGGAACAAGGGCCACATCGCCGCCAGGAGCACGGTCGTGGCATCGGGCTGGTAGCCCCACAGCGACCAGGCCATGTTCGCGAGGACGGAGTAGAAGGACAGGAGGTCGTAGGTCCCGCTCGGCGAGCCGGCCGCACCAGACGTGACCTGGTACTGGTGATGGGCGAACACGAGCAGGGGCACGAGCTGCATGACGAGGACCGCGGCGCTGTAGGCAAAGCCCAATGCCAGCGCCCTGACGGGTTGCCCGCTGCGGCGCCGGTGGACGAGGACCCCGACGAAGATGAGCTGCTGCACGAGGATCAGGAGCAGGCCGAAGTAGTGCGACCAGAGCAGAGCGGCGGTGGCGAGGATGTAGGCCGCCCAGTTGAGCATCGTGCCGTTGCGAATCGCTCGCAGCTGCGTCAACAGCGCGAGCAGGCCGAAGAGCGCCACGAACTCGTACATCCGAACCTCTTGCGCGTACCAGATGAGCACCGGCGAGACGGCGGCGAACGCGGCTGCGATCAGGCCGGTGCGGCGGTCGTAGAGCTCCCGCCCCAGCTCGTAGAGCACAGGGATCACGAGCGTCCCCGCGATCAGCGAGGGGAGCCGGACGGCAAACTCGCCGTGGCCGAACGCGCGGATGGTCAACCACAGGGTCAGGTGGTAGAGGGGCGGCTGGCGGTCGCCGTTGTAAAGGTTGCGGAACAGGTCGTGCAGCGAAAGGCGCGCTTGGTGGATGCTGATCGCCTCGTCGAGCCAGATCCCGCGTGGCACGGCCAAGCGCAACACCAATCCCGCGAGGATGATTCCGGCGAGGACGAGCAGGGCGGTGTTGCGGCTCGTGTCCGGCTCACCGCGCCGCGGGAGGCGGCCACGCGGGCCGAAGAGCTCAGCCTCGTGAGCACCGCGGAGACGCTGAAAGAGCGTTTCTGACGACTTACTCTCAAGCGGCTTGACCGTTTGCACTAGGACCGGTGCCTCTCGACGCGACTAGGTGCTCGGGCGACTCTAACCAAGATCGCACGAGCGGGCCGGAGCGTTCGCATAGCTCAGACGGTGCTCCCGGGGAGGTCCAGTTCGGGCTCGCGTGCGAGGGCGTACAGCTCGAGCCGGCGTTCGGCGGTGATGATGTGTACGACCGCATTGATCAGCGCCAGATGCGTGAAGGCTTGAGGGAAGTTCCCGAGGTGACGGCCCGTGATCGGGTCGAGCTCCTCGGCGTAGAGCGCCAGCGGGCTCGCGTACGAGAGCAGCTTCTCGCACAGTCCTCGAGCCCGGGCCAGCTCGCCGATCTCGACGAGCGCAGAGACCAACCAGAACGAGCAGATCGTGAACGTGCCCTCCTCGCCGGAGAAGCCGTCGTCGGTCTCGTCGACCCGGTAGCGCAACAGGAGGCCCTCTTCGGTCAGTTCCTCGGCGATTGCCAGCACGGTGTCGCGGATCCGATCGTCGTCAGGCGGAAGGAAACGCACCAGCGGCATCAGCAGCACCGAGGCATCCAGCGCCTTCGTGCCGTAGTGCTGAACGAATACCCCCCGCTCATCCAGTCCATTCGCGCAGATGTCGGCGTGAATCTCAGCGGCGGCGGCCTCCCAGCGGATCGCCGTCGTCTCGTCGGCGCGGATCCGGGCGAGTCGCGCGCCCCGGTCGGCGGCGACCCAGCACATCATCTTCGATGAGGTGAAGTGCCGGGGCTCGCCACGGACCTCCCAGATCCCGCGGTCGGGCTCGCGCCAATGCGCCAGGGCCGCCTCCACCTGGCGCTTGATGATTGGCCACAGCCGGTCCGGCAGCTGATCGCGTGAGCGGGTGTGCAGGTAGATCGAGTCCAGCACGGCCCCCCACACGTCATGCTGGCGCTGGTTGTAGGCACCGTTTCCGATCCGCACGGGCCGCGCGTGGTCGTAGCCGGACGAGGTGCTCGAGCTCCTGCTCCTGAAGCTTGCTCTCTCCGCCGACCCCGTACATGACCTGGAGCTCTCCCTCCTCAGCCTCGACCACATCCGCCACGAAGTAGAAGAAATCGTTTGCCTCTTCGTCGAAGCCCAGGGTGTAGAGCGCCCACAGCATGAACGTGGAGTCGCGGATCCAGCTGTAGCGGTAGTCCCAGTTGCGGTCGCCCCCCGGCGTCTCCGGTAGCGATGTCGTGGCCGCCGCGATCATCGCTCCCGACGGGGCATACGTGAGGCCCTTGAGCGTCAGCGCGCTGCGCTGCAAGTGCGAGCGCCAGGGGTGATCGGGAAAGGTGCCGTGCTTCAGCCACTCCTGCCAGAAGCGCCCTGTGCGCGCCAGCCAGGCGGCCGCCTCCTCGTAGCTGCTCGGCGGTCGCGTGCTTCGACCAGCCGAGTGCGACGAACGCGACCTCGCCCTCGTGCAGCATCGTTCTCGCGCGGGCGCGAGGTCCCTCGAACCCAAGCCGCAGATCGGTCACGAGCCGCAGCTCGAGGTCCATGCCCTCGGAGCGGGCGAGTGCCTCGTTATACCCGGCATCGCTGTACGACCAGTCGGCAGCGAGCCCCCCGTAGTCGAAGGCCGGCTCGCACTCGAGTTTGATCTCGACCGAGCCTTGCACACACTTGATCAGACGCACCATGACGTGGTCGGCGTCGTGGTCGGTCGGCGAGCGCATGTGAGTCTCTGATCGCTCGGTCTGGTGGCGCCAGGGACCGATGCTGAGCGCATCGCGCACGATCACCCAGCCCATGCGCGTCTCCCAGCTGGTCTCGAGCACCATCGTCCCCGGTATATATCGCCGGGCCGCGGGAACGTTCACGTCAGCCGGACCTACGCGGAAGCTCCCCGCGTCACGATCGAGGATCGAGCCGAACACGCTCGGCGAGTCCATTCGCGGAAGGCACAACCACTCGACGTTGCCGTTGGGCGCGACCAGCGCCGTCGTCTCGCAGTCGGACAGGAAGGCGTACTCAGCGATCGGCGGAAACGCGCTGATCCGGTTCCCATGGTCAAAAGCCCCCTTCATCCGGTGCGCGGATTCTGCTGACGCGCACGATGAGTGTCAAGGTATGCTCGCCCGATTGCGCTGGGGCGCCAAGGACTGATGTGAAACCTCCGGCAGACGTGACCTCGATTGACGTGATCGCTTCGGCGCTCGAGCCGCTGACTCCGGCCGTCAGCCGGCTGAGCTCGCCGGACGGAGCGCTCACCCTGATGCTCAGCGACATCGCCGATGCCGGCGCCGTCGCGTCGCAGCTGGGTCCAGAGCGCTGGGAGCAGCTGATAAGCGACCATCATCTGCTCGTCGAGCGGCTCGTCGCCCATCACGACGGGCGAGTGGTCAAGTTCGAGCGCGACGGGTTCCTGGCCTCCTTCAACAGCGCCCACGGCGGCCTCCACGCAGCCGTGGAGCTGCAGCGCACCTTCAGCAGCACCGACGATGACGGGGCGCCGCACGCGCTTGCTCTACGCATCGGGCTGCACTCCGGCTTCGTGATCGCCAGCTCCGATGAGCCTCTGGGGCGTAACGTCGTGCTCGCCTCGCGGATCGCAGCGTACGCCAAGGCCGGCGAGATCCTCGTCTCCTCGACGCTCAAGCAGTACACGGAGACCGATCCGAGCTTTCACTTCGAGCCCCGGGGCGAGCATCACTTCAAGGGACTCCTCGGCGAACATGCCTTGTACATGGTCCGTTGGCGGTAGTCGAGCGCGGTGGCCCGGCGGCTCGGCGATGAAGTCACCCCGGCGCAAGTTCTTGACTACGCGGCCAGCGCCGCTAAGCTCACAGGGCGCGCGAGGGGGAGTTGACCAGCGCAGCATTTGTCACGATTCGCGCGCTACGGCTGCTGAGAGGATCCACAAATGGCAGTGAGACGTGACGAGCTACAGCGAGGCTCCGTGGTCGGGGGCTATCGGATCGACGAGCTGATCGGCCGCGGCGGGATGGGGCTCGTCTACCGCGCGACGAACATCGCGCTGAACAGGATCTACGCGCTGAAGGTATTGGCCCCCGAGCTGGCCGAGGACGAGCAGTTCCGCCAGCGGTTCAAGCGCGAGATGCGCATCGCCGCCTCGCTGCACCATCCCAACATCGTCGGGATCCACTACGCCGGCGAGCACGAGGGGCTGCTGTTCTTCGTGATGGACTACGTGACCGGCACCGACCTGCGCGAGATCCTGCTCAAGCACGGAGCGATCGAGCCGGCGCGGGCCGTGGATCTGCTCGAGCAGTCCGCGTCTGCGCTCGACGCCGCGCACCGCCGCGGACTCGTACACAGAGACGTCAAGCCGGCAAACATCCTGATCACCGTGAAGGACGGCGAGGAGCACGCGTATCTGACCGACTTCGGGCTCGCGAAGAAGTTCGACACCGCCTCGGGGCTGACCGTGAAAGGGTCTGTCGTCGGAACCGTCGACTACATGGCGCCGGAGCAGATCACCGGCGCGCGCACCGATGCGCGGACCGACATCTACGCCCTCGGCTGCGTCTTCTACCAGATGCTCACCGGCAGGGTGCCCTACGAGCGTGACAACTCGGTCGCGACCCTGTTCGCTCACGTGCACGAGCCTCCGCCCCCGCTCGAGGGCGACATCACCGACACGTACCCCGCCTTCGCTCCCGTTCTCGAACAGGCGATGGCGAAGGAGCCGAGCGAGCGCTACTTCTCGGCGGGAGACTTCGCGCGCGATGCCGCGGCGGCGCTGAGAGGAATGCGCGACACGTCATCTCCGACGATCGTCGGGACCGGCGAGGCAACGCCGCTCGTGGGACCCGCCGAGCCGACCGGACTGATCGAATTGCGCGAAGCGATGCCGCGCGGTGAAGCCGACGACGCCACCGCGCCCACCCAACCGCCCGAAACGACACTCGCCCCCAGCGAACCCGACGCCACCGCGATCACCCAACCACCCGAAACACCCGCCCCCAGCGAACCCGACGCCACCGCGCCCACCCAACCGCCCGAAACACCCGCCCCCAGCGAACCCGACGCCACCGCGCTCACCCAACCACCCGAAACACCCGCCCCCAGCGAACCCGACGCCACCGCGCTCACCCCACCACCCGACACACCCGCCCCCAGCGAACCCGACGCCACCGCGCTCACCCCACCGACACCGCAGGAATCGAGCCACCGCGCTCGCCGACGCGAGAACGCCGCAGCGCGACACCGCACCGGGAGCGGCTACCCCAGAGCCCGGCCCACCGTCGCGTAGGACGATGCCGCCCGCTCCAGCAGCCGGCTCGGGCGACGGTGGTCGAGAAGTGGGCCCGGCCGGAGGATCGCTGAAGCGCTATCGCGTGCCGGGGCTCGCGGCCTTGGTGCTGATCATCGGCGCGGTCGTCGCGGTGATCGTGTTGAGCTCGAGCGGTTCCTCCAAGCCGTCCGGGACAACCGTTCGCGGCCACCGCGCAGCCTGTGCCGACGAACCGCGTTACCGGCGGCGGGACCGCGAACGTCGTGTTGCGAGGCGATACGGTCACCGCAACGGTCCTTGTGCACGGGCTGATCAATCAGCCGCACGCGATGCACATCCACGCCGGAGGCCTGGGCGCTTGCCCGTCCGCGTCGGCGGCGCGCCTGCACAACGGGCACCTATCGATCAGCACCGGCAACGGGATCAAGTTCTACGGACCGCCGCAGGTATCGCTGACCACCTCTGGCGACACCAGTCCGAGGAGCATCGTCGACTTCTCCCGCTACCCGTCGACCGGGAACATCAACTACCAGCGGACGTTGACGGTTCCGCCGGGCGTCGCCGCCGCGATCCGCGCAGGCAACGCGGTCTTCGTCGTGCACGGAATCAACTACGACGGCACCGGCTTCTACGACGACTTTCTGGGCCGAAGCGACCTGGACACCAGTTGCCCGGGGAAGCAACTGCGCCAGCGCTGTGCGGCACGCTGGTCGCGACTCCGACGGCGGCTGCCCAGCGGTCGGGGGCCACGACTTACGCAGTCGTATTGCGACCGCCGGTCGCTGACGTCCGCAGCGCAAGCGATCAGGTTCGCCCTGCTCTGCCACCTCGCTGCCGGTCGAAGCGTTGTCGGCAGCCGACCCGCGGGCGCCAGTCGGCACGGCCGCCTGATCCCGCTGGAGAGCGCGATCACGGGGAGACGACGATCGTCGCCTGCATCCAGGATGGATCGAGCAGAAGTAGTGGATCGTCCCCGGCTCCGTGAGCCGGAGCGAGAAGTCCGTGCCCGGGCGCATCACCGGGCGGGAGGACGTGAATCTCGGCCCGCTCACGTAAGTCACGTTGTGCGGCGAGCTGTCTTCGTTCGTCCACGTGACCTTCTGCCCGACCTTGGCGTGGACGGTGGTAGGGGTGAAGTCGAGGCTCTTCATCACGACGGGCACCGTGCCGCCGGAATCCGGTGTGGAAGTCCCAGTCTGGGTCGGGGCGTGGGACGCCGAGTTAGAGCCTGAGCCGCAGCCCGCGGCCAAGAGTGCAACGACAACAAGGGCCGCCGGCAAAGCTCGTGGGATCTTCTGCATTGACGAGACGGCGAGCAGCTCTCGATTGCCTGCCCGGTCAGCCGGCGGCGTCGACGATCTGGATGCCCGCGGCCTGTGAGAGCGAACGGGCATACTCGATACTGGTGCGGGGTCGTTCGGCGGGCTCCTTTCGCAGGGCGGCCTTCAGCGCCTGCGTGAACTCTGGCGACATGTCAGTTCGCTCAGCGGATGGATCGGGAGGCTCGTCCTGGAGGTGAGCCCACAGCACACGCATTCCCTCGCGATCCGCGAAAGGTGGCCGTCCGTACACGCATTCGAACACGACGCACCCGAGCGAGTAAATGTCAGCCGCACCGGTCACCGGCTCGCCTCGGATCTGCTCCGGCGGCATGTAGTCCATCGATCCAAGTGGCTGCCCGGGTCGCGTGAGAACGGTGCCGTCGCTGTCCTTGGCGAGCCCGAAGTCCGTGATGTACGCCTTCCCCGCCAGGTCGAGCAGGATATTGCCGGGCTTGACGTCGCGGTGCACCATTCCAGCCTCCCACAACGCCTGGAGGCCGTCGGCGACCTGCGCGCAGATCCTCACGGCCGTGGCCAGATCGAGTCGACCCTCCCGCTCGAGCTTCTGATCGAGCGGAATGCCTTCGATGAACTGCGCTGCCAGGTAGGGAAGGCCGTCGTGCTCACCTGTGTCTCGCACCGAGACCACGTGGGGATTGCGGACGGTCTGAGCGATCCGAGCCTCCCGCTTGAAGCGGCGCCTGAACGTCTCGTCTCGCGCCAGGTCCGCTTTGACGAGCTTCAGCGCGACCGGTGCGCCGTCCTCGGCCGTCGCTCTATAGACCTTGCCCATCCCGCCCGACGCCGATCAGCGAATCGATCTGGTACTCCCCAAACCGGGTCCCGACGCGGTCGTCGGCCGCGAGGCGTTTCGGCTCATGACTCATTGCCCTCGAAGAGTCAGGACAGGTCATGGCCGCCGCGCAGGACGGAAGCGTTCAACGCACCAGCACCCGGTCGAGGAGTTCCTGTGCCTCCTCGAGGATGCGCTCGAGGTGCTGCTCGCCGTTGAAGCTCTCGGCGTAGAGCTTGTAGACGTCCTCGGTCCCGGATGGGCGCGCGGCGAACCAGCCGTTCCGGGTCACGACCTTCACGCCGCCGAGCGGCGCGCCGGACGGCGCCGCGGTCAGCACGTCGTCGATCGGCTCGCCGGCGAGTTCGGTGGCCGTCACGTCGTCGGGCGAGAGCCCGCCCAGGATGCGCTTCTGCTCGGGCGTCGCGGGGGTGTCGATGCGGCGGTAGACCGGCGCGCCGTAGCGTTCGGTCAGCTCGGCGTAGACGCTCCGCCGGGATCCCTGCCGCCGCGGGCGGTCATCTCGGCCGCGAGCAGGCACATGATCAGCCCGTCCTTGTCGGTGCTCCACGCACTGCCGTCGCGGCGAAGGAAGCTCGCGCCCGCGCTCTCCTCGCCCCCGAACGCCAAGCGTGCCGTCGAGCAGGCCGGCGACGAACCACTTGAAGCCGACGGGAACCTCCTCGAGCCGGCGTCCCAAGCCAGCCACGACGCGGTCGATGATGCTGCTCGACACCATCGTCTTGCCGACGCCCGCGTTAGCTCTGCCACTCGCGGCGCGCGCCGCCGAGCAGGTACGCAATCGCGGCGGCGAGGTAGTGGTTCGGGTTCAGCAGCCCCGCGCTGCGGGTGACGATGCCGTGCCGATCCGCGTCGGGGTCGTTGGCGAACGCGATGTCGAAGCGGTCCTTGAGCGAGATCAGACCCGCCATCGCGTCCGGCGAGGAGCAGTCCATGCGGATCTTGCCGTCGTGGTCGAGCGGCATGAATGAGAACGTCGGGTCGACCCGGTCGTTGACTACCTCGAGGTCGAGCTGGTAGCGGCTTGCGATCGCCTCCCAGTACGCGACGCTCGCGCCGCCCAGCGGATCGACCCCGAGCCGGAGTCCCGGCGCCCGCGATCTCGTCCAGGTCGACCACGGCCGCCAAGTCGTCGACGTACGCGGAGCGGTAGTCGTACCGCCGGGCGCGCCTGGATCGCCTTGTCGTAGCTCAGCCGCCGAGCGCCGCGTAGGCGCGCTCGCAACAGCTCGTTGGCGGCGTCCTGGATTTGTCGCGTGACGCCGGTGTCGGCCGGGCCGCCGTGCGGCGGGTTGTACTTGAAGCCGCCGTCCTCGGGCGGGTTGTGCGACGGGGTGATCACGATTCCGTCCGCCGTCGCACCTCCACGTGCGTTGTGCGTCAGGATCGCGTGCGAGATCGCGGGCGTGGGCGTGTATCCGCCCTCGGAATCGACCGCGACGTCGATGCCGTGCGCGACCAGCACCTCGACCGCGGTTCGGAACGCCGGCTCCGAAAGCGCGTGCGTGTCGCGCCCGAGGAACAACGGACCGTCGATCCCCTCCGCCACCCGGTACCGCGCGATCGCCTCGCTGATCGCGACGATGTGATCCTCC
Source organism: uncultured Solirubrobacterales bacterium (assembly GCA_963837385.1). Taxonomy (GTDB): domain Bacteria; phylum Actinomycetota; class Thermoleophilia; order Solirubrobacterales; family Solirubrobacteraceae; genus Palsa-465. Next base: position 145,502 of record CAWIMZ010000003.1, on the reverse strand, counting down.
GTGAACGTCCCCACGCAGCGAGCTGCCGCGGTGACCCGAGGTCCCGAAGGACACCGCCTGCACGGGGTCCGACGGATCCGGATGCTCGTCGTAATAGGCGCCCACCAGCCGATCGACGTCGACCAACATATCCGCATCGGGCCGCCGGCCGGCCGTGGTCATCGCTCCACACGCCTACTCATCGAACTCCCTTTCACGCCTCCGCGCCCGTAGGAGATGAAAGCACGCTCCGCGCCTGGAGGCGATGAAAGCACGACACCCCGCCGTCGGACGCAGTTGCTTCGCTTGTGCTGCTGAGAGCAGGTCGGCGAGGTCCCCGCCGAGGAGCGGACGTCCGCCGAAGGTGAGGATGGAGGCGTTGGCCACCCGCGGCAGCGCGCCCGGACTGAAGCCGAGGTAGACCCGGACGGTGCTGGTTAGGCGTTACTCGGTGCGATCTGGTGGTTGGCCCTGAACAGGCCGGTCGGGTCGTAGTCGGCGCGTAGGCGGGTGAGCCGCTGATAGGCGTCGGGAGAAAAGCCGGCGCGGGCGTCCACGGGCCGGTCAGCGAAGTTCAGGTACCGGTGGCCGTTTGAGACCGGCGCCAGCGCCCTCATCACGCGAGCCTCGGCATCATCGATCTGGGCGGCGAGCTCGTCGCCCCACGGCAGGCCGAGCGTGTAGGCGATGAACTGGCCCTCCAGCCGGCCAAGCGCGCCATGCTCCGGAGCGGAGCGGGCCAGGGCACCGCCGAGTTGCCGGAACTCGACCAGTTGCAGCGGTGATCCCGAGCCGATCGCGGCCGCCTCGATCGCTCCGTCGATCACCTCATCGGTCAACTCCGCCAGCATCCGGGTGTCGCCCTGAGTGGGGACCGGGTCCTCGGGGTCGCCGTGCACGGTGCCGAGGCCGGTAGAGCTGGAACTCGAGCGCGGTAACGGCGCCGAAGTTGCCTCCACCGCCGCGCAGCGCCCAGAACAACTCGGGATCGCTGTCTGCATCGACGCGCACGAGCTCGCCCGCGGCATTTACCAGTTCGACCGCGGTGACGCTGTTGGCGGCCAGGCCGTAGCGGCGCCCGAGCCAGCCCAAGCCGCCGCCGAGGCTGTAGCCGACCACGCCGACTCCGGCGGAGGAGCCCGCGAGGCCGGCGAGGCCGAACTCGCCCGCCGGGGCGACGACGTCGCCCCACAATGCGCCGGGCTGCACCCGCGCGATTCGGCGATCGGAGTCGATCTCGACGCCGCGCAACGCGCAGGTATCGATCAAGATCGTGTCCGGGCCGACCATTCCGGTGGCTCCGTGCCCGGTCGCTTGGACCGACACGCGCTGGCCGTAGCGTTGCGCGAGAAGCACGGCGGAGAGGATGTCCTCGGTGCTCGCAACCCTTGCGACAGCGGACGGGCGTCATCCGCGGCCAGATTCCAAGCCCGGCGCGCACCCTCCCAGCCGCTCGCTTGAGGAACATAGAACAAGCCGCGGATCGTCGGTGAGAGAGCCGCGACGGCGCCGCGGTCGACCGATCGGCGCACGAGAGCCGAGCTCGGGGTGGTGATTGATGACATGGGTACTGCTCCTCTTCGGTTGGGTGTTGGCACGGGTGTTCACCGCCGCGTACGCGGCGCGGGGCCGGGTATCCCGCCGGCCTATTCGGCGATCAAACTGTGGGGCGGTTCGGGCACGGCGCTGCGGAATCTGGCTCGATAGGAGCCAGGGGTGATACTCAGCACGCGCAGGAACGCACGGCGCATCGTCTCCGGCGAGCCGAACCCCGAGTGCTGCGCGACGACGTCGAGGCTCTCGTCCCCCCGCTCGAGCAGCGCCTCGGCCGCCTCGACGCGAACCCGCTCGACGTACTGCGCGGGAGTCACGCCGGTATCGCGCACGAACAAGCGAGCGAGATGACGCTCGCTGACCATCGCGCGCTCCGCCATCGCACCGGCCGAGTGATCAGCCGCCGGGTCCGCCGCGACGGCGTCCAACACGTCGCGGAGCGGTTCATAACGACTCGGGTTGGTGCGAGCTCGGACGCTGAACTGCGCCTGCCCCCCCGGTCGCTGCATGAACACAACCAACAGCTTGGCCACCCGGCGGGCGAGCTCGGGGCCGAGGTCGTCCTGCACTAACGCGAGCGCCAGATCGATCCCGGCCGTGACCCCCGCCGAGGTCAGCACACGACCGTCGCGGATGAAGATCGCGTCCGTCTGCAGCGCCACCCGAGGGAACCGTTCGGCGAACCGGGTCTCGGCCGCCCAGTGGGTCGTCGCCCGCCGCCCGTCGAGTAACTCGGCCGCGGCGAGCACGAACGCTCCGGTGCACACCGACGCGGCCTGGCGAGCGCCGCCGGCCAGACGCCGGACGGCGCTGATCAGCTGCGCGCAATCCGCCGCCTCAAGCGCCCCCGGTCCGCCGGGCACCAGCAACGTATCGATCGGCTCGGCGAACGTCTCCACCGCGACCTCCGCAGGTAGCGACACCCCGACCGTCGTCGCGACCGAACGACCACCCAGCGAACCCACACGCAATTCGTAGTTCGCGCCGCAGCTCGTTCGCGAATGCGAACACCTCTAACGGCCCAGCAACGTCGAGCAGCCTGACCTGGCGGTAGACCACCATCAACACCGACCGAACCGACGGAGTATGCGAGATCGCGGGCATGAACAGCAGTGTGCACCTTCACGTGCCTGTCATCAATGACCCATAACCCTCAAATTCAGACACGGGAGTAGTCGGGCGCCCCTCTTCCCACCGCCTCGCCGCCAGTGGGGCCCGGGAACGTGGCAGTGAGGCCGCTCGCCATCCGGTTGCCTAATAATTGCTTGACTAGTTGGAACATTACTAATATGCTGCTGTCTATGCCAATGTCGAAGACCCCTCATCGATCGGCCTTGGGCTTGATCGTGCTGTGGCAGCTGACTTCGGGGCCGATGCACGTGTACCGGATGCAGAAGCTGTTCGAGGCTCAGGGCAAGGATCGGGTCGTCAACGTGCGGGCCCGCGCGAGTCTGTACCAGACGATTGAGCGGCTCCAACGCCACGGGCTGGTGGAGGTGGAGCAGACGGTCCGGGTAGAGGGCTATCCGGAGCGGGTCGTGTATGCGATCACCGAGTCCGGGCGCGAGGTCGCGCGTGAGTGGCTGCGCGAGATGCTGCACGGCACCGAGGGCGAGTATCCGGAGTTCATCGCCGCCGTGTCCGTTCTGTTCGGCTTGGCGCCCGATGAGGCGCGGGCCGAGCTGGAGCTGCGGGCAGAAAAGGTCGGCGCCGGGCTTGCCGACGCTGAGTCGGCGCTCGCGGACGCCCCCGTGGGTCTGCCGCGCCTGTTCTTGCTCGAGGAGGAGTACCGCAAGGCGGTTCTGGCAGCCGAGCTCGGCTGGCTTCGCGGCGTGATCGACGACCTACGCGAGGGACACCTGGCCTGGAGTGAGGAGTGGCTGCGCGAGATCGCCGCCGCGTTCATCGACGTAAACGACCAACACGAAGCGGAGGGCAGTTAGATGACGGCGACGATCGAGGCCTACGGCCTCAAGAAGCGCTACGGCAAGGCGACGGCGCTCGACGGTCTCGACGTGGTCGCGGACAGCGGTCAGGTGGTGGCGATGCTCGGCCCGAACGGGGCCGGCAAGACGACGTTTGTGCGGGCGGTGGCCACTCTGCTGCAACTAGACGAGGGGACCCTGCGGGTCGCCGGGCACGACGTGCGCAAGCATCCGGCGGCGGTTCGTCGGGCGATCGGCCTGGCAGGGCAGTTCGCGGCGGTCGAGCCGGCGATGACTGGCCTTGAGAACCTCGAGATGGTCGCGCGCCTGTTCGGGCACGACCGTCGAACGGCGAGGCGCAGCGCAGCAGCCGTGCTCGAACAACTCGGACTCGTCGAGGCCGGCAGTCGACTCGCGCGGACCTATTCCGGGGGGATGCGCCGCCGGCTGGACCTCGGCGCAAGCCTCGTCGGGTCCCCCAAGCTGCTGCTACTAGACGAGCCGACGGCCGGGCTAGACCCACGTAGTCGGATCGAGCTGTGGGACGCGATCCGAGCGCTGGTGCAGGACGGGACCGACGTGCTGCTGACCACCCAGTACCTCGACGAGGCAGACCACCTCGCCAGCCAGATCGTGATCATCGACCACGGGCGTGCTGTCGCGGCCGGCACCCCCACCGAGCTAAAGCGAAGGATCGGCGGCAACATCGTCGAGGTGCACGTCCGCGAAGGCCGCGACCTTCCACGCGCTGCCGAGCTGCTCGGACGGCAGGGTAACGGAGAAGCGCAGATCGACCAACCCACGGGACGCGTGAGCGTCCGCGTCGAGTCCGCCGGCGACGGGCTGATGACCGCGCTGCGGTCCGTTCAGGAAGCGGGTATTGAGCTCGAGGACATCGCCATGCGACAGCCCAACCTCGACGAGGTGTTCCTCGCGCTCACCGGACAACCGACAGAGAACGACAACGCGACGGCCGCCGACGCGGCGTAGCCCAACTCGAGGGAACAACACTCATGACAACCATCTCAGCGCTCGAGCAACCGACTGCCACCACAGGCCGCCGGACGGGGCTCGCCAAGAGCACGATGACCGTGACTCGCCGCGCGCTGCTCCGCTACCTACGCACGCCGCAGCTGATCGTGCTCGCCACGATCCAGATGTCGCTGTTCTTCCTGATCTACCGCTACATGTTCGGCGGGGCGATCCACATCGCCGGGATCCCCTACGTCGACTATCTCGTCCCCGGCTTCATTGCCACGGGCGTGCTGTTCAGCGGCATCGGAACCGCGAGCGCGATGGCCGAGGACCTCGAGCAAGGATTCATCGACCGGCTGCGCTCCCTTCCGATCCCGCGTAGCTCAGTGCTCGCCGCTCGGGTCACGGCAGACACCGCGATCCTCGCGTGGAGCACCGCCTTCACCACCGCGATCGCGTTCGCGGTCGGCTTCCGCCTGCACGGGACAGTCCTGGACGGGCTCGCCGCGTTCGGGCTGGTGATCCTGTTCGGATTCGCGTTCGAATGGCTGTTCATCGCGATGGGCCTGTTCGCCGGCAACGCCCAGGCCGCCCAAGGCATGGGGATGATCGTGTTCCCGTTGGCGTTCGTCTCGAGCGCGTACGTGCCGGTCAGCTCGATGCCGAGCTGGCTACAGATATTCGCCAAGCACCAGCCACTGACCTACATGGTCGACGCAGCCCGCTCGCTCACGCTCGGACCCCATGCCCAGGCACTGCTCGGACACCCCGACTCGTACTTCGTGACCCGCGCACTGCTGTGGACGCTCGCGATCATCGCCGTGTCCCTGCCCCTCGCCGTCGCCAAGTACCGGCGCGGCTGAAGCAAGGCCCAAGGTAAGGACGACAGCGACCGCCTGGCGGATGCTGAGCTGGCGCAGTGGATCGCGGCGATCAGGTGTGGTCCCTTATCTCCCTCTAATCCGCCGACCCTGGTCGAGAAAACGAAACATCTGGTGGCCTTTCGGCCAGGTCTGACTCACGTGCCCAGCCGGAGGGCCACGGGGGCACGCCCCCCGCGCCGGTTCCCCATCGGTCCGATGGGGAACCGGAGCCGGCACGCTCGCCGTGAGCATCCCGTCAACATCACGGTTGCGGTGCCGGGGTGCTTCCGTAGCTGAGCGTCGGTAGCAGCTTCGCAAAGTTATCCAAGACAGCTGCATCCTCGATCGTCGGGGGAACGCTCCATTGCTCACCGTCGGCGATGCTGCGGATGGTGGCGCGCAGCGTCTTCCCGGAGCGCGTCTTTGGCAGCGCGTCCACGATCGCCACGGTCTTGAATGACGCCACCGGACCCACGCGCTCGCGCACGAGCGCGACCAGCTCATCGGTCACTTCCTCCGGCGGCCGGTCAACGCCTGCCTTGAGCACCGCGAAGCCGATCGGGACCTGCCCCTTGAACTCATCGGCCACACCGACGACAGCGCACTCTGCGACGGCCGGGTGACTTGCGAGCACCTCTTCCATCTGGCCGGTGGAGAGCCGGTGACCGGCCGTGTTGATCACATCGTCGATCCGGCTCATCACGTACAGGTAGCCGTCCTCGTCGAAGTAGCCCGCGTCGCCGGTCAGGTAGTAGCCCTCAAAACGCGAAAGATACGCATCGACAAAGCGCTGATCGCCGCGCCACAGAGTGGGCGCGAAGCCCGGCGGCAGCGGCAAGCGGACACAGACCGCTCCGCTGTCCCCCACTGGGCGCTCGTTGCCCTCCTCATCGAGAACGTTGATCTCGTAACCTGGCACCGGCTTGGTCGGGGAGCCCAACTTGACTGGTAGCAGCTCGAGCCCGACGCAGTTGGCGGCCATCGCCCAGCCGCTTTCTGTCTGCCACCAGTGGTCGATCACCGGCCGCTCGAGGTGCAGCCTCGCCCACTCGAGCGTGTCGGGATCGCAGCGCTCGCCGGCGAGGAACAGCGTACGGAAGGCCGAGAGGTCATGCCCGCCCACAAGCTCACCTGTGGGGTCCTCGCGCTTGATCGCCCGAATCGCGGTTGGTGCCGTGAACATGGCGCTGACGCCGTGGTCCGCACACACCCGCCAGAACGCGCCCGCATCCGGCGTGCCGACCGGCTTGCCCTCATACAAAACGCTCGTGCATCCGTGCAGCAGCGGGGCGTAGACGATGTAGGAGTGGCCGACGACCCAGCCGATGTCGGACGCTGCCCAGTACACCTCCCCGGGGTGCACGTCGTAGATCGCCTCCATTGACCACTTCAGCGCCACGGCGTGGCCGCCGTTGTCGCGCACGATGCCCTTCGGCAACCCGGTCGTGCCCGATGTGTAAAGGATGTACAGCGGGTCGCTTGCCGCCACGGGCACGTACTCCGCCGGCTCCGCACCCTCCAGGAAGGCGTCCCACTCGACATCTCGTCCTGGCTGCAAAGCGCCGGGCGCCTCGGGCCGCTGCAATACGACGCACCGCCGCGGCGCCCCATCGAGCAGCTCGAGCGCCCTGTCGACGAGCGGCTTGTACTCCACTACGCGTGGCGGCCCGACGCCGCACGAGGCACAGATCACGACCTTTGCACCCGAGTCGTTGATTCGAGCAGCGAGCTCGTCGGCTCCGAACCCACCGAACACCACCGAATGGATCGCTCCGAGGCGCGCACACGCAAGCATCGCGATCACAGCCTCCGGAACCATTGGCATGTAGATGACGACGCGATCGCCCTTGACCACCCCGTCGCGGGCGAGCGCACCGGCGAAGCGTGCGACCTCGCCGAGAAGCTCCCGGTAGGAGTAGCGCCGCAGGGTGCCCGTGACCGGGCTGTCATAGATCAGCGCCGCCTGCTCCCCGCGCCCATCTCGCACGTGGCGGTCTAGCGCGTTGAAGCATGTGTTGAGCTCGCCGCCCGGAAACCATTCCGGGCTGGGCTTCCGAGAGCGGTCGACGATCGATTCCGGCGCGCGATCCCAATCGATCGCCAAACTCGCCGCTCGCCAGAACCCTTCAGGATCCCGTCTCCAGTAGCCGTAGGCCTCGTCATAACCACCCATCAGATCCTCCTTCGCGTCCGCATGTCTCGACATGTACGCCTCATGTCTGTTTTACACCCAGTGGCCAAATCCGCACGCCGAGTGGCCAATCCCGGACGCCGGGGGAGTCCGGCGGCCATCCGCCAAGAGCGTCGCGGCACGCCCCGCGATCGCGGCCCTCTCAGCGCCGGGCCAGCGGCCACACGGCGAGCACAGCACGCCCAGGGGTGCGCGCTGTGAGGGATGATCGGCACTCATTTTTCGTTGCCCCGGTCTTCGGAGTGCTCGTAAGATCCCGTTCTCCGGCAGTTGTCACATCGGTACGACCCACGGGTCTGTGATGCGGAAACCCCGCATCCGTGACGCTCCTGGCTGTTGAGAACTGACACGTGGTCATCTCGCGCTGGGATGCCCCTCTTGCGGTGGCCCCGCGTCCGGCGTAACGTTGGCAGTGTCCTGCATCGCGCAGGTCGGCTGGTCGGCTAGGCCGGGCGCGCATCGCGAAAGGAAGCTCGTCGTGACCGAAGTCGTGATCGCATCATCAGCTCGGACCGCGATTGGTTCGTTTGGCCGCAGCCTGCGTGACGTCCCCCCCACGGAGCTCGGCGCCACCGCCGCGCGCGCCGCGATCGAGCGCGCGGGGCTCGAGGGCGACCAGGTCGAGCAGGTGGTGTTTGGCAATGTGATCCACACCGCGCCCGAAGACATGTATATGGCCCGGGTGGTCGGGATCAAGGCGGGCGTTCCGAAGGAGTCGCCGGCGTTCACGGTCAACCGCCTCTGTGGCAGCGGCGTCCAGGCGATCGTTTCGGCCGCCCAGATGATTCAGACCGGCGATGCGAATGTCGTGCTGGCCGGTGGTGCCGAGTCGATGAGCCGGGGGGCGTACTGGGTGGAGAACGCCCGTTGGGGCGCTCGGATGGGCGACGCGTCGATGACCGACGCGGTTGTCGGCGCCCTCACCGATCCGTTCAACGAGATCCACATGGGGGTAACGGCCGAGAACCTGGGCGAGTCCCACGGGATCACCCGTGAGGCGCAGGACGAGTTCGCGCTCGAGTCCCATCGCCGCGCTCAGGAAGCGAGTGACGCAGGGCGGTTCGACGAGGAGGTCGTACCGGTCGAGCTCAAGACGCGCAAGGGGTCTGAGGAGTTCAAGGTCGACGAGCACTTCCGGCGCGACGCCACGATCGAGACGTTCGCGAAGCTCAAGCCGGCCTTCAAGAAGGACGGCACGGTCACCGCCGGCAACGCCTCCGGCGTAAACGACGCGGCCGCCGCGGTCGTGGTCATGTCCGCAGACCGGGCCGAGGAGCTCGGCGCACCGGTACGCGCCCGGATCCTCTCCTACGCGGTGTGCGGCGTGGAGCCCAAGACGATGGGGATCGGGCCCGTCCCCGCAGTGCGCAAAGCGCTCGAGCGCGCCGGCAAGACACTCGACGACGTCGATGTGATCGAGCTGAACGAGGCGTTCGCCGCCCAGTCGCTCGCGGTCTGCCAGGATCTCGAGCTCGACCTCGCAAAGGTCAACCCGAACGGCGGAGCGATCGCGCTTGGCCACCCGGTCGCCGCCACCGGCGCGATCATCACGACGAAGATCCTGACCGAGATGGAGCGCAACGACCACAAGCTCGGGCTCGTCAGCCTCTGCATCGGCGGCGGCCAAGGCATCGCGATGCTACTCGAGCGCGACTGACGCCGCTGCCGCCCGACCAGAAACGAGCTCGTCAGCGGAAGCCGGAGCCGCCCGGACTGGTCCCTCCGCGCGCGAGCCGATGTCTTGATCTCGCGTTCCGGGTTGTTAGTGGTAGCACTCGCGTTCCGGGTTAGTGCTAGCGCTTGCTATTTGCAATATTTCTGCTAAGGTGCAAGCACACCAAGCGCCGTGCTCCGACATTCGACGGCTCCCACGACTGACCAGTGAGCCTCTGGCACGACGGCGCCCGCCACCGGCAGCGTCGAAGGCCGGGCCGACGTCGCGAGATATCTGCAACGCCGCCGTCTACGGCCGCTGGCAGCGGCCAAACAGAGCACCGGCTGGAGAGTCGGGCGAGCAGGTGCTACGGTGGACGTTACGGGCGGCGTCGTCGCCCGTGGGGTTCTCCCGCCGACGCAGCGAATCTCTTCAGTACACCTGTGATCGCGCCGGCGAAGGATGGTGACGGATGGCCACCTACGGCTATGACCAGCTCGCGGCTCCCCACCCGAGGCCGTGCCCGCCGATGCGTGGCTCCCACCCGGTTGCAACCGGTTCCGCGTCGGCCGGAGGACCGAGCCAGGTGATCCGATGAAGACGGCTCGAGAGCGAGCGGAGGAGAGGCGCCAGACGAAGCTGGGTCTCGTTCAAGAGCAGCTCGAAAGCGGCACGCTCGTGATCCGGCAGATGACCGACGACGAACGCCGCCGCCATCCGCCTCGCCCCGTGCAGCCTAGGCGGTTCCAGAAACGATGAGCATGCGCGAACGCCAGGGGTTGATTGCGCGCGTGCGGCATCTGCGCCGCGTCGGCGCGGCGCGAGAAACGCCGTCCACGGCCGCCAAGACCGAAGCCGAGCCCGCCCGCGTCGGAGTCCTCGAAGTCCGGATTCAGGAGCTAGAGCAGCTCGTTGAGGGACTTCAGGATTCCGTGCACAGGGAGGCGCAGCGACAGGACGATCGGATTGCCGACCTCGAGGCTCGCATCGAACCGTCGGCGCTCGGCGCGGCCCTGAGTAAGGACGCTCGCGAGCGCGGGTTGTAGGCGCGGGTGACTGCGTTTTTCATCCCCGGGGTCTCAGGCCAGCTGGGCGTCGTCGAGGGGGCGTACGGAGACATGCGCAAACAGGTCGAGCTCGACATGGGCCGTCGTCCCAGATCTCACCGGATCGTGAGATTGTGGAGTCGCCGAGGCAGCGTCGATTGCGTCACCGAGGTGGGCGTTGAGGACCCGCTGCGGGGAGGGACCGTGATTGCGATCTTTGACATGGGACCTCATCAGCCGTTCGTCGTCTGGCGAGCGCCGGACGATGGGATGCAGGACGGAGTCCGCGAGGTGCTGAGCTGCAACGCGTACTCCGTCCTAGAGTTCGACTCGTGAACGCGAGCAACGAGATGGAGGTGCTGGAGGCCGAAGCCCGCTACTACCGTGACCGGGTCGCCCTGCTGCGCGCCAAGCTGTATCGAGGAGCCGTGGTTCCGAGAGCCCGCCTTCAGGAGCTGGAGCGGCGCCAGGAGCGCGCGGAGCGGCGAGTGCGGGAGCAGCGAATGCGCACAGCTGAACTGAATCGCGCTGCTCGATCTGAACGACCAGGGCGGATCATTCACTAGCGCTGCTGGGCAGAGGCACTCGCGCGAGGCGCGCCTCCGCCAGCGCGAGGCGAGCTGCGGCGCGTCCGGGAACACCGTGCACGGCGCCACCGGGGAACGTCGCCGCACTCCCCAGGTACAGGCCGCGCAGTGGCGTGCGGTAGGGGACCAGCGAGGGGACCGGCCGGAAGATCACCTGGTCCAGCGCGTAGCTGCCGCCCCCCACGTCACCGCCGATGAGGTTTCGGTTGCGGCGCTCGAGGTCACCCGGGGAGAGCACGTGGCGGGCGAGAATGCGGGCTCGGAAGCCGGGCGCGAAACGTTCGATCTGAGCCTCCATATGCTCGACATGCGGTTCGCATTCGGCCTCCCAGTCGATCGTCTGGGGACCGTGGGTGTAGGCCCAAGCGGTGTGCTTGCCGGCCGGCGCCCGGGTGGGATCGGCGATCGACTGCTGGCCGAGCAGCATGAACGGGCGCTCAGGAAGCCGGCCGACCAGCGAAGTTGCCTCGATACCTGATCCGCACCCCCGCCGACGTGCACCGTCCCGGCGCCTCGGGCCTCGACTGCGCTCCACGGGATCGGTCCATCCAGCGCCCAATCGACCTTCAGCGTCGCCGACCCGGGCCGGTAACGGCGCAGCGCCTGCGCGTAGCGGTCGGGCAGCGCGCTTCCGCTCAGCGCAGCCAGCGCGCCCGGCATCACGTCGGCGACCACGATGCTCGCCGCCAATCCCTCGCCGCCGGCCAGCCGCAACCCGGTGACCCGCCCGCGGCGCGAGACGATCTCGACGACCTCGGCCTCGGTTCGGATCGTCCCACCGAGGCTCTGCAGGTAGGAGACGAGCGCAGCGGTCAGCTGACCCGCGCCGCCTTCAGGGCTCGGCCACCCGACTCCGTGACCGAGGAAATTCAGATAGGCGGCAGCGATCGCGCTGCCCGCCCCCGGGGGTGGAACGTCTCCGTGCATCGCCGACCCATAGAGCCACGCGCGGGCGCCCTGATCGGAGAACAGTTCGGCGGCGAGCGCCTCCGCCGGCATCAGCAGCAGACGTGCGAATCCGAGCATCCCTCTCGGCCCGATCCCGGTGGCGAGTCTGGCGGGTCCGGTGAGCGGCGGAAAGCCGGACAGCATCGTCCGCCGCAGCGCATCGAACCGCTCGACAAACGGGCCGGCAAACCGAAGCCAGCCCTCGCCCTGGCCGGGCGCGAGTCGCTCGAGGCTCTCGCCTGTGCGGTCGAGGTCGCGGTACAGCGCGGCGCCGCGACCGTCCTCGAGCGGGTGCGCGTAGCAGGCATCGGGGTGCACCCAGCTGAGGCCGTGCCGTTCCAGCGGGTATCGCTCGAACACCGGCGAGGCCGCGGCCGCTGGATAGACCGAGGAGAACGTGTCATGGTGAAACCCCGGCAGCGTGAGCTCCTCGGTCATCACCGCGCCCCCGGCACGCGGAGCAGCCTCGAGAACGGTGACAGGCCGTCCGGCTCGCGCGAGCGTGATCGCCGCAGCGAGGCCGTTTGGCCCGGAGCCGATGACCAGCGCGTCGGCGATCATCGCGCGGTGGCGAGAGCGAGCTGGTGGAGCATGCTGTGGTCCTCGAGTCCGTCTTCGGGTCGTGGGGTAAGCGTCATCAGGGGATCTCCATTTCTACCCGGTGAGCGCACTCGCTAAAGGTCCGGGCGAAGGCGGCGAGCCCTCGCGTTGCCAGTTGCGGGATTTACACGTTGCTGTGCGGAGGACTACGGATGTCAAGCCGCCGAGGTTATTCGTAAGTTGGCGACTCGATGGCCGCGATCATCAATCTCAACACTCCGGCTCACACGGCGCACTGGCATTTCATAACGCTGTCGGTGGCCAACGTCATCGTCCTCGTGGTGATGCTGATCGTGTTCGTGCTCGCGATCTTGCTGCCCTTCCCCGGGCACGCAGATCCAGGGCACGTGACGGATAGGAGCCCCCCGTGAGCGCTGCACCGGACGAGCCGGTGCCCAAGCAGAAGAAGTCCTGGACGCTCGCGCTGCGCGAGCGTGCCGTCGACGCGCTCCCGCCCGAGAAGCTGCTTTCCGATCAGCAGCCGGCCTATGTTTCCTCCTGGATCTACGTGTTCGGCGTACTGTCGCTCGCCTCGCTGGTCGTGATCATCGCCTCCGGCACGATCTTGACGCTCAAGGGTCCCTCGTGGTGGCACTTCACCGGAATCGGACACTTCTTCAACAGCATCCACCTGTGGGCGGTCGAGCTGTTCTTCTTCTTCATGGTCATCCACCTGTGGGGCAAGTACTGGATGGCGGCTTGGAGAGGCGGCCGCGTACGCACGTGGGTGACGGGGGCTGTGACGTTCCTGGTCGCGGTCCCATGCGCGCTGACCGGCTATGTCTCCCAGCAGAACTTCGACTCGCAGTGGATCTCAACCCAGGCGAAGGACGCAATGAACTCCGTCGGGCTCGGGGCGTTCTGGAACCTGACCAACTTCGGTCAGATGTACAGCTATCACATCTTTCTGCTGCCGGCCGCGGTGGTCGCGCTCGTCGTCGGTCACGTGCTGCTCGTCCGCAGGCACGGCGTTGTGCCGCCGTTCGAGCTCGAGCAAGCGAGTCCTCGTCCCGAGGCTGCTGGGCAGCCGCCGGAGCGAGAGCGTCGAGGCTTCGCGATGACTCGCCGCGAACGCCGCAAGCGCGAGAACGACGCCGGCCCGCGAGTGGAAGGGCGCTTATCGCCCCTGGGATCTCGTCAAGGAGGCCTCGATCGCGATCGGGGTCGTGCTCGCGCTCGCGCTTGTGCTGACGATCCTGTTCTCCTCTCCCGACGAGCGTCCGAGCACGATCCAGTCGTGGTCACGCTCTGACCCGGTCGACTTCGTGACGACCGCGGTCAGCGAGCTGGACGGGTCGAGCGCACTGGCCGGTTACGGGCCGCCCTACAACCACAACGGCAATGGCCAGCACATCCTGTTCATCCGACTGCAGAAGTGGCTCGGGGTCAGCCACCCGATCGACACCGCCAAGGATTTCGTGCTCGCTCCGCTGCAGCTCGATTCCCGGCCAGCCGACGTTGCAGAGCGCGCTCGCCGTATACCAAGCGGCGCCGGCCAAGCTGCAGACCGCCTGGACCGATGCCTATACAAAGGCTCTGGGCAACGCAAAGGCGAACACTGACGGCTCGATCTCCGTTGCGCCCGGCCGCTATGGCCCGTCCCGATCATGATGAACTCGTTGTTGACCTACGCGCAAAGCGGCGGTCTCGACGGCGCGCTGTTGACCAGCAAGCAGTTCTACCAGACCGACTACACCAAGCCGCTGCTGTTCATGGCGGACGGGAGCGTGCTCTCAGATCGTGCCCAGGCTGACCACCTGCTGGGTGACCAGTGGGGGATGATGAACGAGACCGGCAGCTATCCCGGACAGGTCTGGCTGTGGCTCTACACGTTCTGGTATCAGATCAAGCCGTTCTCGACCTCGGCCAACGCCGACATCCTCGTGATGGCGGTGATGGGAGTCCTGAGTCTCGCGTTCATCCTGATCCCCGTGATCCCGGGCATCAACGACATTCCCCGCAAGATCCCGATCTACAAGCTGATCTGGCGCGATCACTACCGTCGGCTGGCGCGCGAGTAGGCCGCGGGAGCAGCTGTGGCTAGAGCTGAGCCCGGACCGCTCCTGCCGGGTACTGCTTGCTGCTGATATTGACGTAGTAATCGCTCGGGTTGCGCTGGATCGCTTCGCTCACCGTCGGGCTGATCTTGAGACAACCTTGGTGGTGCATCCGCGGGCCGCTGGAGAGCGGCAGGACGACGTTGCCCGATCTTCCCGTGCGTCCGAGGTGGATGCGCGCGACCGTCGCATCGGTGAACCCGTGGAGGTGCGCGAACCGCCAGCACAAGGCGGACCCGCCGTGAAAGGCGATGATCGCCGCGCCCGTTCCGTGGCCCCGTTAGCGCCGAATGAGAAGGCGTTCACTGCCGATGGGCTTAGACGGCTGTCTTCTCCGACTGCGTGAACGGCCCGCCCAGCTCTGCCCACCTGGAAACACCACCGCCGACCACATGGATCACCTGCTGGGCCCCGCAGCGCTGAAGCAGGCTGGCCGCGACCGCGGCGCGTTGTCCGGAGGCACACAGGACCGCAACCGGCCGCTCCTCGTCCAGGTCGGCTGGGAGCTCGTGGATGTCGTGCCAGGGCTCGAACAGCGACCCCGGTATGTAGCCCTGTTCTCGCTCTGACTGCTCCCGCACGTCGAAGATCTGCAGCGAGGCATCTGATCGAGAGCGCTCCAGCAGCTGATCGAGCGCGAGCCGCTCGACGTGCTCCACCTCGCGCTGCTCGCGACGCCACTCGGTCATCCCACCGGCAAGGCAGCCGCTGAGCTTGCGGATCCCGACCGCGGTCGCGAGCCTGGCGGCGCGATGGGCGTCTCGATCGTCACGACCGACCAGCACAATCTCCCGGTCCCGGTCAGCCAACCACGCCAGCCTGGTCCCGAATCCTGCCTGTAGAGCCGGAATGCAAACGGACCCCGGAATGTGCGCCTCGTCGAACTGCAGATCGGTGCGCGCATCAACTATCAGGGCACCCGCGGCGCGCTGCTGCTCAACCTGCCGCGGGGCCAGTGGCAACACCTCCAGCCCCTGCGTCAGCAGCTCTCCCTTGTTGAGCTCGACGATCGCCTCGAAGTTCGGCGGCTGGGGTCCAAGGCCCGCGATCAGCCGCTGCGCGAAGCGCTGCTCGTCCTCTTCGCCGAGCAGCTGATTGTGATCGCGCTCGTAGGCGAGCGTCGAGCAGATCTTCATGTCCATTCCCGGTCCGCCGCAGAGCGAGCCACCGAGATGGGCGGGCCAGACCTCCGCGTCGGCCGGAAGGCTCAGCAAACGCTCGTGCAGCGAACGGAAGATGCAGCGCGCACCCTCGTCGGGGTCGACCGCCAGATCGGGGCGAGCAACGTCGTTGATGAACAGCGAGTCGCCCGTCAATACCGCCCAAGGCTCAGGTCCCCGGCTGGTGTCGACGAGCGCAAAGGCAGTGTGCTCAGGCCGGTGCCCGGGCGTGTGGATCGCTCGTATCCTCACCGCACCGAGCTCGAACCCCAGCCGTCGAACAAGGCCTCGTGCTCGTACCGGGCTTTTGCGCATCGCGATGGATGTAGATCCGCGCGCCCGTCGCCGCCGCTAGCCGACCGTGCCCGGACGCGTCGTACATCATGGTTGTGCGTCTCGAGGATGTGCTCGAACGGAAACAGCCGATATAGCGTGCCAGCTCAAGGTACTCGTCGATCTCCAACCTCGGGTCGATGACCGCCGCCACCCCCAGCACGATACGTCGCCCCCCACCAGGTAGGAGGCGCACCCAAGGTCATCTTGGGTGATCTGACGGAAGATCATCGCGGGGTGAGCCTAGCCCACCCAATTCGCGATGGTGCCCAGCCGCGGCTCGCGGCCATACAGCGAAAACGCGCGGAAGCGCGAGAAGATCGAGTGATCGGGACCGTGAAAGTCCGACGATCCCGTGCTCAGCAGGTCCAGTCGCCGGCTCGCATCGTCGAGCAGGTGGGTCTGCGCCATGTCATGCGTGATGTAGAAGCTCTCAACTCCGTCGATGCCCCACCCCGCGAACTGCTCGAGCGTGGCCACCACCTCCTCGGGAGCCTTGACGTCCCAGAACGGATGGGCCCAGACAGCGACCCCTCCGGCGCCGTGGATCACGTCGATCGCCTGCTCCACGCTCGGCTTGGTGCGACCTCGGTACGCGGGCTTGCCCGGCAGCAAATAGGCCTCCAGGACCTGCTCGGCCCGCTCCAACCCTTCTCGAGCGAGCCTCGTCGAGTTTCGGCCGTCCTCGAGCACGGCGCGCGCCAGGTGCGGTCGCCCGATCGAGCTGCCGCTCCGCCGCCGGGAATCGAGCACCTCGTCCGTCAGATGCAGCCCCAGCTCTCCCAGTGCAGCGGCCATTCGCTCCGCCCGCGCTTCGCGATCGGCTCTGAACTGCTCAAGGGCGGACAGGAGCGCACCGTCTCGGGGATCGATGCCGTAGCCGAGGATGTGGAGGTCCTCGCACTCCCCGTGGATCGCCGAGAGCTCGGCCGCCGGGACGACCGCGATTTCCGCGCCAAGAGCGGCCGCCACGGCCTCCTCGACGCCGGCCACTGTGTCGTGGTCGGTGAGCGCGAGCAGCTCCACCCCGGCTGCCTTGGCGAGCTCGACCACCTCTGCCGGCTCGAGCGCGCCGTCGGAATGGCGCGAGTGGGCCTGCAGATCAAAGCGCGGCCGATCGTCAACCACGGAACTCATGACGGCGAATCGAGACGCAGGCTGCGAATGATCTCCTCGGGCTTCGCGTCACGACGTCCGCGCACCGGAAAGGGACGGCGGTTCAGATCCCGTGCTTCAGCGCGAGAACCAGCAGCACGACGGCGACCACTCCGGCCACCACGACCACGACCAGGTTAGCCGCCAGCGCCAAGCGCAGCGACCGCGCCGGCTGGCGCTGAGAGTCAGGTGGCGGCTCAAACGTCGAAACGACGGCGGGAGCCTCCAGCGGCTCCTCGATCGGCGGCGTCGACGAGACCGAAGCGGCCAGCGCATTTGTAACGAACCGATTGAGACTGACCTCTTCGCTCTCCGCCGCCCGGGCGAGCTGCTCGTGGAGCTCGCTCGGCATGCGGACAAGGAACCGCCCACTGTGGCTCGCAGCCGCTTTGGACTTCGCGGACTCGCCGCTCGAGGACTCGCCACCCGCGAGCTCGCGCCGCCCGGAACCTCGTCGCCCACGGGCTCGCTCCCTGGGAGCGGAATCTCGCGTTGGCCGACGAGCGCGTCAGTCAGCCAAGCCTCCATCGCCGCCCGTAGTCGCCGGACGGCCTCGTCCGGCGTGGACCCCTGCGCGCTGCAGCCCGCCAGCTCGACGACCGTCGCACGCCAGCCCTGGCGCGAGCCATCGAGCTCGGACTGCACCGCAACTCGATACGGAAGCTCGAGGTAGTGCTCGAGCTTCCGACTCTCCTGCGTAGCGCCCACGCCGCCGATTCTAGTCTCCCGCCGTGCCCGTTTGCGTCCACCGGCCCCGCCCTTGCGCAGTTCCCGACGCGTGCGTTTCCTTGCGGGTACAGGCGATATCACCGCCGTTTTGGTGATATCACCCTCCGCGACGCTGTCGCTGGAGCTCGTGAGCTCCTCGCGCAGCTTCGCGAGCGCTCCTCCCAGCAAACGCGACACCTGGGCCTGTGAGATCCCGAGTTCGCGGGCAATCTCTCGCTCGGTCATGTCCGCGTGAAATCGCAATAAGACGACCCGTCGCTCCCGCTCGTCAAGCGCGAGCAAGCTGCCGGCCAGCAGCAGACGATCGTCGCTGCCGGCTAGCGAGTTCGATTCATCAGCGACCTCGAGTCCATCGTCACCCGGTGAGATCGGAAGCGACTCCCGGGCCCGATCCGCGCTGAGCACACGCTCTACATCGCGCTCCTCCGCGTCGAGCGAGGTCGCGAGCTCGCGCGTCGTCGGCGAGCGCCCCAGCGCTGCTGCGAGCTCGCCGCTGCGCTGGTGCAGCTCACCGCTCTTCTGCTGCAGCTCACGCGGGATCCGCAGCGTCGACGCCCGATCACGGAGGTGATGGCGGATCGCGCCTTCGATCGACGGCGTCGCGTAGGTAGCGAACGTGACGCCTCGACTCGGATCGAAGCGATCACTCGCTTTGATCAACCCGATCGCGCCGACCTGAACCAGATCGTCGAGCGCTTCACCCCGGCCGGCGTAGCGGCGCGCGACGGCATGCACCAAGGCCAGGTGAGACTCAATCAAGTGCTTCCGCGCATCCTCGGCGGAGTCCGGTGAGGAGGAACCGACAGTGCCCATAAACCCCTATCCCACTGCCCTAGTGAGCGATATCAAGGCCACGATACCAGAGCAATATTCGTCTTCAGCGGATCAGCTCACATTCAACTGGGGAGATTCCAAATGAGGTCGATTGGAAATGAGACCAGGGGGGCACTTCAGCGCGCTAGCCGGCGCGGTCTTTGTCAGGGCGGCACTGTTCGCGCTGATCGTGATCGCGTTGCCGGCGGGTGCATGGGCTGCGAGCCCGGCGAGCGATCCGGGGACCACGGTCGTGCCGGCGATCAAGTACGCCGCCCCGGACCCGGTCCCCACGCCGCAGCCGGCGCCAGCCCCGGTTTCGGTTCGGGTTCCGGTCCCGAGTCCGGTTCCTGTTCCGGTGGCGGTTCTCGGTTCCCCGGACGGTTTTGGTTCCGCGGAGGGTCACTTTCACGGTGGCCGGTCCGCCGTCGCCTACTTCTTACGCCCCCACCGCTCCCGTCCGGCATGGTCCGAGCCCGGATCCCTCGCCGGTCGCGGTCACGTCGCCGGTCGGTGGCACCGACTACCCGCGGTCGGATTCCACGCCCAACGTGGGCGCTAGAAGCCGCACCGCGAGCATCGTCGGCAGCCCATCGACCGGCGACAACGCGGGCTCACTGTCGGTCACTTCGAGCTCGACGGTGAAGCCAGACAGATCACCGGCTGCTGGAACTACCACCGGCAACAGCCGGGTTTCGATCATCTCCATACCGAGCTCACCTCACGGGGCCGCGGCGGGCCTGGCGGTGCGCCAATTGCAGGCGGAGATCGCAGGCGAGTCCTGGCCGCAGCCGATTTTGGGAACTCAGCCGAGCGCCGCAGCGGCCCTCGGACCCGAGCTGCAGAGCCTGCTCGCCCGGATCGAAAAGTTTGCCCAGGACGGCGCGGGAACCAAGGCGCCCGTCTTGCCATCGCCCCCGGGCGGAGGCTCTGCCTCGCAACGTGAGTCAGTGCTCACGCCAGCCGGGGAGACGAGCCGGCGTGCGGCTACGCGGGCCGGCCCGGAGGCCGGGGGGCAACTACCGATCGGCGACGTTGCGAGTTCGCGGACGTGGACGCTGGTGGGCACCGACGGCGCTACTACGGCGGCTGCGAGTGTGCCCCAGTCCGCGCGGGCCACCGCGCAACTTCGCGCCAACCCGATCCCAACCATTCCGAGCCGCCGGCGAGCGGACAAAGCGCGTCGGGCGTCGCCGTCTACGTCGGGCGCAGTCGACTCGTTGGCCACTGTCGGCGGAGGGCCACCGGTCCCGTCCTCGGGTCCGGCGAGCGCGTCGGGAAGTAGCGCGAGCGGCGGAGTCGGCGTCGGCGCCGCCGCGGCTGCGCTCCTGGCGGTGGCCGCGATCTGGTTGCTGAACGCGCTGTTGCCCGGACGCCTGGCCTTGGATCTTTTCCCGTGGCGATCGACGATGGTCGCCTTTCGGCTCGAGCGCCCCGGTTAGCGGCGGCGGCTTCTCCACCCGGCGTTCGTCCCTGTGGAAGCGGGGTTCGTTCGCCCACCGGCTCTGGACTCGTGTCCGGAGCTCGGAAGATCGCCCGTCCGGACTCATCTGCCCGGATCAGGGACGAGCACTTCAACCAAGGAGAGAGAAGCAGCATGAGATCGAAATTGATAGCTGCCGGTGTCAGCGTCGCCGCTTTGGTTCTGCCGGCGACGGCGATGGCAGCCGGAAACGCCGGCAACGGCCAGGGTCAGGTCTCCGGCCAGTGGTCGGCAACGTTGCAGGCTGCGGTGTCGCAGGCCAAGTCAAGCCAGAACCTGACCAACGCCAACGTTCCTGTGACCGCCGGAAACAACGACAGCAGCAGCGGCGGCAGCAACGCCACCCAGACCGGCAACAACACCGCCGACAGCACCGCAAGCAACGACGCGAGCACCACCCAGAGCAACACACAGACCCAAACGGACCCGAGCTCAGGCGGCCCCGCGGTCGGGGCCGGCGGCAACGGCCAGGGTCAGATCTCCGCTCAGGCGGCGCTGACCGCCCAGCTGGCAGCTTCGCGGGCTAAGGCTGACCAGAACAACGTCAACGCCAACGTTCCAGTGACGATCGGAAACCACGACACCAGCGGCGGCGGCAGCAACGCCACCCAGACCGGCAACAACACCGCTGACAGCGGCGCAAGCAACGACGCGAGCACCACCCAGAGCAACACACAGACCCAAACGGACCCGAGCTCGGGCGGCCCCGCGGTCGGGGCCGGCGGCAACGGCCAGGGTCAGATCTCCGCGCAAGGAGCGGCCACGTTGCAGGCGGCACTGTCGCAGGCCGAGGCCAAGCAGAACGACACCAACGCCAACGTTCCTGTGACCGTCGGAAACAACGACAGCAGCAGCGGCGGCAGCAACGCCACCCAGACCGGCAACAACACCGCCGACAGCGGCGCAAGCAACGACGCGAGCACCAGCCAGAGCAACACACAGACCCAAACGGACACCGGCTCATCGAGCTGCACCGTGGGCTGTGGTGGCAACGGCCAGGGTCAGGTCTCCCTCCAGGGAGCGCTGACCGCCCAGCTAGCGGCCTCGCAAGCCAGCGCCGATCAGAACAACACCAACGCCAACGTTCCTGTGACCGTCGGAAACAACGACAGCAGCAGCGGCGGCAGCAACGCCACCCAGACCGGCAACAACACCGCCAACAGCAGCGCAAGCAACGACGCGAGCACCGGCCAAAGCAGCACTCAGAGCCAGATCGGACACGGGCTCATCGAGCTGCGTGGTCGGCTGCGGCGGCAACGGCCAGGGTCAGGTCTCCGACGCAGCGAGCGGCGACCTTCCAGGGGGCTCTGTCGAGCGCCAGCGCCGATCAGAACGCTGACCAACGCCAATGTTCCTGTGACCGTCGGAAACAACGACAGCAGCAGCGGCGGCAGCAACGCCACCCAGACCGGCAACAACACCGCCGACAGCGGCGCAAGCAACGACGCGAGCACCACCCAGAGCAACACACAGACCCAAACGGACCCAAGCTCATCGAGCTGCACCGTGGGCTGTGGTGGCAACGGCCAGGGTCAGGTCTCCCTCCAGGGGGCGGCTGACCGCCCAGCTAGCGGCCTCGCAAGCCAGCGCCGATCAGAACCTGACCAACGCCAACGTTCCTGTGACCGTCGGTAACAACGACAGCAGCAGCGGCGGCAGCAACGCCACCCAGACCGGCAACAACACCAGCGGCAGCAGCGCAGGCAACGGTGCGGACCACCGGCCAGAGTGGAGGACAGAGCCAAACCAACAGCTGACCTCGACTACAGCTCCCGGTCAGGTCGGCTGACTCGGGCCGGCCGGGAGCTCCATCCAAACCGCACGGGAATTCCCGGCCGGGCGCGCTAGAGCGGCCCGGCCGGGTTTACCGGTCAGTGCTCCACCCGACATGCAGCCAATCAGCCAGCTGAGATCCGGTCTGACCCTCCTAACGATCGCGTTGATGCTCGCGTTCGCGACGGCAGCGCGCGCCGATCAGGCCCAAGCGGCCCCCGGCAACCGCCAAGCGGCGATCAGCGCGATCGGCGACCCAGCAACTGCCGACCTCGGCTCGCCGATGACGAATTCCAATCAGGTGACTGGAGCGGTGCCCGGTACTCCAGCAGGCATCGCGGGACACCCGGTGCCGGCCGATACCACGGCCGCCGGCATCGGTCAGAGCACGGTGACAACCACTCCACCTCAAACCAGCTATACCACCAGCAATACCGGTACCGCCGGCAACACGAATCCCGTCGGCAACCCAGACGCGGCGAAGCACACCGGCACGGGCCAGCAGACGCCCCAAAGCCAAGGGGAGCAACCAACCGCGCCGGCGAGCGGGGACCAGAGCGTGCAGCCCCCCACACCACCTCAACCCACCGACACCACAACCAGCAACGCCGACCCAGCGCAGCAGGTCCCCCAGACAACGGGTGACCAGGCAACCGGTTCGGGAAGCACCGGGCAAAGCGCGGGCAGCACCGGCCAGAGCGCGGGCGGCACCACGTCGAATGCGACCTCCCCCGTCCCATCGACCACCACCTCGCCGGTCGAGTCGAACACCACCTCCCAGCTGATATGGCAGGTGCAGGTATCGGGATGTACGGCGAACTGTCAGGGCATAAGTCAAAGCCAGGTCGCCGCCCAGCAGAACAACACGGTCCAAGTGCTCACAGGCGGCCTGCAGGTCCTCCCAACTTCAGTGACGCCGTTGGCACCAGCAAGCGCGCCCCAAAGCACCTCCAGCATCACCCAGATCCAAGTCGGCTGTATCTCGCAATGCCTCGGCACCACAACGAGTGGCGGAGCGATCCCGCAGGGCGTCGAGCAGACGGTCGCGCAGGTCCTTTCGCTGGTGCTTGCTAGCGCGGCGCTCCCGAGCCAGCAGGCTGCCCCCGCGACCGAGCAGAACGTCGTCGACCAGACGGCCCACCAGTGGCAACTGAGTCGGGGCGCTGCCGCAACGCAGACGCAGAGCGCATCGCAGACCAACACCACGGTGCAGATCGTTGCGTCGTCGCTGTCGGCCGCTCTCCAGGCTGCCGTCGGCGCTTCGAATTCGTCGGCCGCCGAAATCGTCAATCAGACCGAGCAGAGCATCTGGCAGGTTCAGATCAGCTGCCTGATCTTCTGTGCCCAGACCGAGCAAACCCAGCAAGCCAATCAGTCCAACACGACCATCCAGGTGCTCCAGTCGGCGCTCGGTGCCACCGCTCAAACCACTGCCGCCGCGATCAACAGCGCGACTCAAGTCATCTGGCAGCTCCAGATTGGCTGTCTTCTGTGGTGCCTCAATACGACCGAACAGCAGACAGCCGCCAGCACCCAGACCACGCTCGTCGCCATCGTCGGTCCCCCCACGACGTCCGCGCCACCACCCGACCCGCCCAGCGCGCAGGGGGCCAGCTCCTCTCCGCCGACGGCGCCTGCCGGTTCGCAGCCGCCGTCCGGTTCGGCCCCGAGCGCGGACGCGACGGTTTCCGGCTCCGCCGTCGCGAGCGAAGCTCCAGTGACGAGTCAGACGACTCAGTCGAAAGGGACAGCGATCGCAGCCCCATGGACCGTGACGTTCCCCTCTAGCCCGTTCTCGGCGGGCGTGCCCCAGAGAAGCACGGCAAGCGGAACCCCGCTCGTCGCGTCTTCCACCCTGGGCGGCCCGGCAGCCGGCGCTGGATCCGGGTCGCCGGCGCTCGCGGGACTCTCGGTTCCGTGGACGCTGTTCGCGTTCCCCGGCTCGAATGCGCTTCCGGCTAGCACCACGCAGCTTGGACCCACCACCCAGGGCGTGGAGCCATCGCCCCGTCGAGCGCGCTCTGGCGGCAGCGACCACCTAGCGGGCATCGCGCGGTTGGTGCTGCCGTCGCTAGGGACGTTCGGCGGAATTCCAAAGACGGCCGAGACGGCAGTCCAAGGCACCGGCGGGATCAGCCCGATTCTTCCGGCCGTCGCCGTCGCGGCGGCGATCGCTCTCGTCGCGCTGTTCCAAACCCAGCGCCGCTCACGCCTCAGCGGCCGCGGCGGGACTCATTGAGATTGACAAGAGCTGGACCAGGCATCTGCCGCATTGGGAGACGGGAAGGGCAGGCATGCTCGTGGCGCGGCCGGCTCGCGGTTGTGTCCCGGTCGGGCGGGAAAGCCCGCACTTGGCTCCGGCGCGAGGCCAAACGATCCTGAGGTTGCTGACGGCAGACCAAGGAACAACAACGTAAGGGGCCGAACCAACAGCAACATGGCGTTGCCAAACAAGGAGAGTGTCGATGCGGAAGTTCATAACGGTCCTAGTGGCTGGCGGTCTGGCGGTGTTCGCTGCAAGCTCCCTCGCCAGCGCAGCCGGGAAGGGAAGCACGCGGCCACACACGGCGTTAACCGTGATCGCCGTGCTTGGGGCAAAGACGAGCGTGCCGCCCGGTAAGTTCGTCAAGGCGTTCGCGATCTGCCCGAAGGGCTATTTCGTGACCGGTGGCGGCTCGTATGCCGGTGCGATCACGGAAATCGTCTCCAGCCCAATGCCCAACCTGCGCGGCTGGTTCGTCGACGGCACCAACTCCGACCCGAAGCGCACGTTTACGCACGAGGCCGATGCTGTATGCGTGAAGGGTAGTTCCGCGGTGCCTATCGGGACCGCGGCAGTGAGCAGGGCCCAAGTCCAACAGGCCGAGCGTGATTTCCTAGCACCCCATCCACTGCCGAGCGGCGGCTAGTCCTTCATGCAAGGTCTGGGCACCTGGGCTTCACCGCCTGCCTTGTGCCGTCAAGAGCAGCCGGCCACGACCTGGTGGTGGACCCACCACCAGGGCTGTGGCCTGACCGTCTGTTGAGCACCGCCGAGAGCGGCCGGCTGCCCGCCGGCTGGCCGCTTTAGCGCGCCCTTGACCAGGCGTGGCTGATGCATCGCTTTGACGCGGCGACTACGCGCTTTCCCAGCGTCCGACGTTTTGCGCGGACACACCTCGGGCCGCCTGGAACGCCGGCAAGGGCTCTGGCGTCCGTCAGATGAGAATCGGTCGAATGCTTCGGTCCGTCTCCGGATGCCGCAAAGAGCCTGCAAAAGCGAGCTTGATACCACCAAAACACGAGCGATATCACGAACGGGATATCGCTGCGGGGGGATCAGGTTAGGTGGTTCTGGGGAGATTTCCATAGAGATCGATACGAATGACGGCACGCACGCATATTCGGGCGAGCGTGGGCGCAATCACCGCGAAAGCGGCGTTATTCACGCTGATGGCGCTGGCGCTGCCGACGGGGGCTCTAGCTTCGTCCCAAGGGAGGGACGCGTTGGCCGAGCCCGGGCCGGCGGCTCAGTACGCCGCGCGTGTAGCTGGGGAGGTCAGCGCCTCGAACGGCGCCGCCCGGACGAGCATGCCGAACCTGCCGGCAGCGACGGTCACATCGAGTGGCGGTGCGGCCCGGATCCCCGTGGCGCCGGTCCCGGCTCCGCCAGCGGTCGCTCCCTATCCAGCCGTCGTTTCCCAGCCGGCGGTTACTCCCCAGCCGGCGGTCGTTCGCCAGTCGGCGGTCGTTTCGCCCTCGGTCAAGGTCGCCTCGCCAGTTAGCGCCACCGCTCACTCGGCGTCGGACCCGGCAGCTGCAAGCGGCATCGTTCAGACGAATGTCAGATCTATGGGCCGGGGGGTGACGAGCCGCCCCGCGGTGACCAGCGGGCCCGGGGCGACCGGTGGACCCGGGGTGAGCAGCGGCGCCGGCGCGAGCAATGTCCCTGGGGCGAATAGCAGCGCCGGGGCGTCTGCGTCACATCAGGCCGCCGCGAGCGTTGCGCGCGTCCTGTCGCCGGTGGCTGAAAGCTCGACCCTCCTCCCCGGGGGTGCTATCAGTATCCCGATTGCCTCGCCGGTCACGCTGATGAGGCTTCCCGACATCCACCTGCTGGCGGATATCGCAAGCGCATCCTGGCCACCGGCTGTCGCGGGTGATGGGCTGAGCGCAGTGCCATCCCTCGTCCCGCTCCCAGGCTTGCTCTCGCGGGTCGAAACTTCCGTACTCGATCACCAATGGCCGCCGCGCGCCTCGGTGATCCAGCCACCGGTCACACGCCCGCGTGGGCAAGACTCTTCCAGCCTTCCCGCGGGGGTCCGGGGCCTCGTCGAGCATCCAGATATGTGGCGCAGCGTCAGTGGCGTCGATGCCGCGCCGCCCGCGCACGAGGCCATCAGCACACCGACGCAGACCCTAGGGCGATCCTCCAACCCCGTGCCCAGCCGGCGAAGATCGAGCGGCGCGCCGGGGGTCGCCCACCGGTCGTCTCCCTCATCGGTCTCGGCGAGCGTCCCCCTGCCGATTTCGTCATCGTTTCCGGCGGGTGCGGCAGCGGGCGCAAGCGGGGGCATCGGCGCTGGGGCAGCTGCCGCGGTCCTGGTTGTGGCGATGCTCTGGTTGCTGCAAGCGCTGCTCCCGGGACGGTTGGCATTGGATCTCTGTCCGTGGAGATCCGCCATGCTCGTGTGGCGGCTCGAGCGTCCTGGCTAACGCTGACTGCTCCTCTGAGGACGCGGCGTTCATCCCTATGTGAGTAGGGCTTGATCGCCGTAGAGCCCGCGGCCTCGGTCTCGGGTTCACGCGGTCGTCCTGTCCGCGACTGGTGTCGCGAGAGGGCGAGCACTTCAAATCAAGGAGAAAGAAAGCAGCATGAGATCGAAATTCATTGCTGCCGCCGTTAGCGTCGCCGCCTTGCTTGTACCGGCGACGGCGATGGCGGACGGTGGCTCGCAGGGGAGCTCTGGTTCGGGTGGCGCCGGCCAAGCGCAACAGTCCTCCCAATCGTCGGCGACATTGCAGGCGGCACTGTCGCAGGCCACGGCCAAGCAGAACGCCGTCAACGCCAACGCGCCCGTCAACGTCGCGGGCCGCGATGTCAGCACCGGCAACAACAGTGCGAACCAGGCCGCCGGCAACGTCGCGCTCAGCAATGCGAGCAACGACGCAAGCACCAAGCAGGACAACAGCCAAACCCAGTCGGACCCGAGTTCAAGCGGCTCGCAGGGGTCCGGCGGTACCGGCCAGTCGCAGATGTCGGACCAGGCGGCGCTGACCGCCCAGTTCGCGGCCTCGAAGGCGAAGGCTGATCAAAACGCGGTCAACGCCAACACACCGGTGAACGTCGCCGGCGGCGACATCAACACCGGCGACAACAGCGCCAACCAGCTCGCGCTCAACGGGGCTGGAAGCAACGCCAGTAACGACGCAAGCACCAAGCAGGACAACAGCCAAACCCAGACGGACCCAAGCGCAGGCGGTCCGAAGGGATGCGGCTGCTCGGACGGGTCCGGCGGTTCGAAGGGGTCCGGCGGACCAATGGGGTCCGGCGGCTCATATGGGTCCGGCGGTCCGAAGGGATGCGGCTGCTCGGAAGGGTCCGGCGGACCAGGGGTCCGGCGGAACCGGCCAGTCGCAGATGTCCGACCAGGCGGCGCTGACCGCCCAGCTGGCGGCCTCGAAGGCGAAGGCTGATCAGAACGCGGTCAACGCCAACGCTCCGGTCAACGTCGCCGGCGGCGACATCAACACCGGCGACAACAGCGCCAACCAGCTCGCTGGCAACGGGCGCTGAGCAACGCCAGTAATGACGCAAGCACCAAACAGGAGCAACAACCAAACCCAGACGGCCTCAGGCTCCAGCTGCCTGCATCGGCTGCGGAGGCGCCGGCCAGGCGCAGATCTCCAACCAGGGGTCGCGACCTTCCAGGCGGCTCTGTCAAGCGCCAAAGCCGACCAGAACGCGGTCAACGCCAACGTTCCGGTCAACATCGCCGGCGGCGACATCAACACCGGCGACAACAGCGCCAACCAGCTCGCGCTCAACGGGGCTGGAAGCAACGCCAGTAACGACGCAAGCACCAAGCAAAGCAACAGCCAGAGCCAGACGGACCCGGGCTCGAGCTGCTACATCGGCTGCGGGGGTACCGGCCAGGCGCAGATCTCCAGCCAGGGGTCGCGCGACCTTCCAGGCGGCTCTCGTCAGGCGCCAACGCCAACCAGAACGCGGTCAACGCCAACGTTCCGGTCAACATCGCCGGCGGCGACATCAACACCGGCGACAACAGCGCCAACCAGCTCGCGCTCAACGGGGCTGGAAGCAACGCCAGTAACGACGCAAGCACCAAGCAAAGCAACAGCCAGAGCCAGACGGACCCAGGCTCGAGCTGCTACATCGGCTGCGGGGGTGCCGGCCAGGCGCAGATCTCCAACCAGGGATCCGCGACCTTCCAGGCGGCTCTGTCAAGCGCCAAAGCCGACCAGAACGCGGTCAACGCCAACGTTCCGGTCAACATCGCCGGCGGCGACATCAACACCGGCGACAACAGCGCCAACCAGGGAGCCGGCAACCTCGCACTGAGCAACGCGAGCAACGGCGCACGCACGAAACAGAACGGAGGTCAGGGCCAAACCAGCTGACCTCGAAAACCAGCTCCGGTCAGGCCCGCCGAGCGGGTTGACAGGAGCATCCGCACACGAATTTCCGCGCCGGTCCGCTCCCCGCGGGCCGGCCGGAAGTTCCCGGCTGGATGGTTGAAGCCGGGATGCAGCCAGTTCAGCCACTCTGAGGTCGCTGTGGCGCTCGTCCCATCGCAGAGCTGCTCGCGGATAGCGGTCTGCCGTGCTTTGGGATGGAGCGCCGCGACCCGAAGCGTCGGCGGGGTCGCACTCGCGTTCGTAGGCACCGCGGACCCGGCGGGGAGTGGTAGCTGCGGGGCGACCCGCGCGGGTAGCCCCGGCTCGCAGCCGGGTTGCCCCCCAGTCTGAGCAGCGCCGCGGACCCCCAGGCGGTCGTGCTCGGTCCGTTCTGTGACAAATATCTCGTTGATGCGCCATATCTCGTTGATGCGCCCGGGGTCGACCCGGTATGGTGGACGAGGCAGGCCGCAAGACGAAAGAGGGGCGACTGCACACGCGTTCAATGGTTCGATCGTCGTTGGCATCGGGGGGTCGCAAGCAAGCAGCCGATTCGTCGGTCGCGCTGGTTGCTGCCGCGATCAGCGCCATGGTCCTGATGGCGCTTCTGCTGATCACGTCGCCAGCGGCACGCGCAGCGACGCCGAGTCCGAGCCCTTCGCCCCAGCCAGCACCGGCCACTGCCGCCAGCCCGGCGCCGGATCCCACACCTCAGGCAACAATGGAGCGATCGCCTTCGAGCGCCTCGAGCAATACCTCGGCGCCTCCGACTCAGGCGCCGGTTATCAGTTCCCCGGCGCCGTCTGCGTCTGTCTCCGCTCCTGTGACCCCGGTGCAATCAGCGGTCCCCAACGTGTCAGCCCCAACGTCGACGGCGCCACGAGTCCCTTCTGACGTCAACAGTGTGTCGACCCATACGGTCGCGCCGGTGCAGCTCGCCGCCCCCGCGGTGTCCCATCCCGGGCGCGCCCCGGCGAGGCCAAAGGCCCCGCGCCTGGACGCCAAACGGGTCAGCGCCTCCTCGCTCGGTGACTCCCGCGCCTCGACACGACGCGGTCTCGGCCGCAAGTCCGACCCTGCTGATCACCGCCTCCGCCCATCACAGCGGCCTGTTGCTACTGCTGAGCGGCCTCGCTCTGGTGGTACTGGTCGTTGCCGGTCTCAGGCTGCGAGGGGTGCTGAGGCGCTTGAACGCGCCGTGGTACGACGGATCGGCTCGATGAAGGGTCGGTGGCGGCTGGAAGTGGTTGGGGTCTTGGTGGCCGTGGGGGTTTGGCTGGGGTCGCGGCGATGGCTTGGGGGGATAACCAGCATCACTCCCACGTGCAACGTCCAGGCGAGCGCAACAACAACCGCAACCGTGTCTCACGGGCTCCTGGTATACGAGCCCGGTGGTCCGTGACCTGGATGTGGACTCCTGGAGGAACGGCATCGCCGAACCACACTGCCAACAATGACAGTGCCCTACGACCGTGACACCAACCAGACGGTAATGTGCGAAGTGAGCTGGTCTGCGCCGGGGCCACCGGACTGGCCGTATCCCTACACGATCCATGTCGAGCTCTCGAGCCCCACACGCCCCGCCGCCTTCTCCCGTTCCCCCGACTCCAACGGCTGGTACAACCACCCGGTCGGCGTCACCTTCCAGGGCAGCGCCTTCTCCGGCATCGCATCGTGTGCCTCACCGGCCACGACCTACGCCGGACCAGACACCCGAGCCACGACCGTCTACCGGCAGTTGCACCGACAACGCCGGGAAAGACGGCCGGCGCGAGCGTTGCCCTCCACTACGACGCCACCCCACCAACGATCACCGCGGCCAATCCTTCGCGTCGGCCCGACCACGACGGCTGGTACAACCACCCCGTCGCGATCGCGTTCACCGGCACGGATGCGACATCTGGGATCAGCAGCTGCTCGAACACCACGTACGCTGGGCCTAACAGCGGCCGGCGCCTCAGTGACCGGCAGCTGCACCGACCGAGCCGGCAACTCTGCAGCGCTCGGGGTCCCGCTGCACTACGACGCGAGCCCGCCTCCGCTCGGCTTTGGCGCCGACCCGGGCGACGGGATCGTCGGCTTGCACTGGCGCACGGGCGGCGACGTCGCTCCGGTCACTTCGCTCGAGGTCGTCCGTACACCGGGGCTGCGCGGTAAGAGGAGCAGCGTGCTCTACCGAGGCCATTCCGGTAGCTACGACGATCAGCGGGTACGCAACGGTGTCCGTTACCGATATACCGTCACCGTTACCGACCAGGCTGGCAACACGACTGCGCGAACGCTCTCCGTGACGCCCGGGCCGCGACTGCTGTCGCCCGCGTCGGGCTCTCAGGTGACCCTGCCACCGCTGCTGCGGTGGACGCCGGTCCGCAGGGCGAGCTACTACAACGTCCAGCTCTACCACGGGGGAAAGGTGCTCAGCGAGTGGCCAGAGCGCGCGAGCCTGCAGCTCACCGAGAAATGGTCGTTCGGCGGACGGCGTTACCGGCTTCGGCCGGGGCGCTATCGCTGGTACGTGTGGCCGGGCTTCGGACCCCGATCCGCTGCCCGCTACGGGCCGGTGATCGGCTCGGGGACGTTCGTGGTCCGCTCCACCTGACACTGAGCATGCGGCCAGCCTAGAGCGCGCGCGCGACCTTCATGCTGGAGCGCCCAAATCGTGCCGGTCACGGGATCGGCTCCTTCGTTTCACGCGCAAGCTCGCTCGAGCTATCAAGCACCACGGGGCGAACGTTGTACTCGAGCCCCTGGCAGAGCCCCAACTCGAGCTCGACGCCGTCTGGAGCCGCTACTTGGGAGAGCTCTGCCGGACCATGCGGGATGTCGATCGATCGCGCACCCTGATCGCCGGGCCCCGCTGCTACAACAACGCCCGCTTCCTCGGAGAGCTCATGCTCCCCGAGCGCGAGCGCAACCTGATTCTGACGCTCCACCACTACTGGCCGATCAGCTTCACCATGCAGGCGAGACGTGGCTCGGCCAAACCGAGCTCGGCGACCCCACATGGCCCCGCGTTCGCGCTTTTTGACGCGATCACGCGCGGTGGCACGCAGACCTCCTCCGCGCTCTCATCCCCTCAGACGGACAATCGACCGGTGAGCACGCGCCCCGCATCGCCCGCACGGGCCTGCGGGAACTCCCGAGCGGCCTGGCGCCTGATCGCCTCGAGCCCGACCGCGAGCAAGGCCGTGATCCCGAGCACGGGAAGGGGCTGGCGGAGCGCCTCGGTCGGACCCCACAACGCGAGCAGGAAGATTGCCAGCCCGAGTGACCCGTACGCCAACAGCGGACGCTCCCGCAACGTAAAGGCCATCATCGCGCGGAGCCGGCGCGCCGGCCGTGTGCGGCCAGCGAGCCAGGCAGCCGCGACGATCACCGCCCCGTAAGCGATCAAGACGATTGCGATGTCGCGGAGTAGGCTCGTGCCGATCGTCCAAGCTACGTCTGCGGCGGGCCTGGCCGACGGTGAGGAGACCAGCGCGTCGACGAGGCGCGGTTCGAGGACCCGACGGGCCACCAGCACCCCGACGCCGATCCCGATAAAACACCAGCCGATCCTCCGCAGCACGATCCGTCGCCACCCGCGTGCCACCAACACGGCCAACCCGAACATCGCGAGCGCAGCGAGGGGCAGCACGGTCGCGAGACCGCGGATTCCCTCGACTACGTTCTGGGCCGTCTCCAGTTGGCTAGAGCGCATGATCACCAGCCGCCCGCTAGGCGCCGGTGCGATCACGCCGAGCCGTCGCTGGGCAGCAGCTCGGCGCTCCGTTCCGAACAGATCCTGAAGCCCGCTGGGCAGCGCTGCGATCAGCGACTGGGTGCCAATCGCCCTGGCCAGCTCCGCCACCAGCGGATGGAGATTCAGGGTGACCACACCGCCCCGGGTGCCGACCGCTCTATCCCCGCCGTCAAGAAGCTGGAGAAGCTCACGGTGCGCTGCCCGATTGGCACTGCGCCAGGCGTCCTGGACTGACGGCTCAGCGAGCAGCGTCAGGGCCGCGCGGTCAGCCACCTGTTGCAGCTCTGCCGCGACCGACGCGGCCAGCTGGTCGGGCAGCACCGCCCGTAGCTCGCCGGCCACATTCACCGATGTGAAGAGCTCACTCACCAGATAAGCGCTGACGGCCTTTTGGACCTTGGGGTTGGCCAGCACCTGAGCGCTGGCCTTCGTCCAGTTGTCCGTGTTCAGCGCTTGTCGCTCGACCCACACGGCAAAGCTCCCCACAAGCAGAGCGACCGTCGCGAGCACAACGAGGATGCCCGCCGCGAGGCGACCCGGCCGGCGGCGCGTGCCCTCGTCGATCGCCTCCCCGCCACCCACCGCTCGGGAGCGTTCCGTCACCCGGACGGCGCGCGCGCGAGCCTCCGCGGCGCGAGCCGTGCGTTGGTCCGCTGAGGATCGAACGGGAGCCACCCCAAGCATTGTCGCGAACGCGACTGTTCACGTGGCCACTTGATCTGAGGCCCGCGCGGCGGCGGCTTTCGCTGCGGCCGGCGCCTATCGCGGCGCCGGGGCCGATCGCGTCACAAACTCGGCGAGCTTGCCGCGCACCGACTGCTTCACAAACTGCGGCGCGGCCTGATCGCCCTCGTGAATCGTGCCGGCCAGCTCCTTGGCCTGCTCGAAGGAGATGGCGGCGGCAGCGGCGAGACCTCGGGATCGGTGACGAACTCGATCAGGGCGGGGCGCCCTGCCGCCAGTGCGTCATCCCACGCGTGCCCGACGTCCTCGGGACGCTCGACGCGCACGCCGTGGAGGCCGAGCATCTCGAGCGTAGCCCGCGTAGTCGAATTCGGCAGGACCCGCGATGGTCTCTTCACCTCGTTCGTGATCGCTGTGGTGTGCGCTCGTCATGCGGCTCGCGCGTGCGGGACCAAGCGCAGGCGCTCGGGCAGGAACGGAAGCACAGCGCGTTTTACATACTCGGCGCCGCCGGCCACGAGCGCCCGGCGAACGACCGCCGGCGGAAGTGGCGAGAACCCATACTGACGGCGGATCTGGCCGGGGAGCAACGCGATCGTGATGAAGTTGACCGTCTCCAGCAACGGCCTTGCCGTCCACGGCACAGGTGGATCGAGCACGATCTTCTTGGCACGCCGGCGAGCCCAATCGGTGACGAACAGGCGGTCGCCTGCGAGCATCCGCCGGCGGTAGGCGTCGAGGTCGTCGAGTGTGGTCGGGAGGTCGCGATCGCGCAGTCCGAACAGCCGCCCGATCACCTTGTAATCCTCCCAATACGCCGCCTCCGCGCGGCGCGGCAACGTGCCGACGTACTTGCGGTACACGACCACCCCCGAGTCCACGAGCGTGAACAGCACCCACAGCAGGAGCTCGGGATCGTCGGCGCGATAAGGCGTGCCCTCGGCATATGGCCCGACCGGTTCGGTGATGCGACCCCGCACCCGGCGGTGCATCGCGCGCACGTGCCGGGCGACTTCGTCGGCCTCCGTCCGGGAGCCGAATCCGATCGTGCTCAGTGTCTCCGCGGTCCGCGCGAGGCGCTCGTAGGGCTGATCGAGAGCACTCGAGTGCGCCAGCAGACCGGACACCGCCAGCGGATGCGCGGCCTGCATCAGCAGCGCTCGGGGACCGGAGAGCGCCAGCGCGCGTTCGCGGTGGATCCGGCGCAGCATCGAGCTCTCGTCGAAGTAGCCGTTCACTGCTCTGTGGAATTCAATCGACTCTTCGATGGCTGACATGCGAGCCTCCTCGAGAGGTGCTGCTCGGTCGTTGGCGAATACCCATACACTTATGAGAGAAAACCTCAACGCAGCGTACAGGGAGACTAGGTGGAGGGCCTCACAATCGGTCAATTCGTGGACCGGACCGGCGTAGCCGAAGGCACGCTGAGGATGTGGGAGCGCAGGCACGGCTTTCCCGCGCCGCAGCGGCTCCCCAGTGGGCATCGCCGCTACAGCGAGGCGGATGTCGAGCTGGTCCGGCGGGTGGCCGCCGAGCGGTCGGCCGGGATGTCGCTCGTCGCCGCGATCGCGCGGGTCAAGAGCTTCAGCGCAGCGCCCGCCCCGTCGGTGTATGCCGCTCTGCGCCGCAAGCGGCCCGACCTCGAGCCGCGCACGGTACGCAAGTCGATGTTGATCGCGTTGACCCATGCCATCGAGGACGAGAGCCTGTCTCGCGCCGAGCGTCCGCTGCTGTTCGCGTCGTTCCAGACCGAGCGCTTCTACCGCCAGGAACAGCCGCGCTGGCGTGAGCTCTCAGAGGGCGCAGAGCTGACCGTCGCCTTCGCGGACTTCGACCGGATCCGTACGCCGCGCGACGGGCCGGCCGAGATCCCAGTCGACCGCGGTCACCCGCTGGCACGAGAATGGACAGTAGTCTGCTGCGCGGCCGACCACGCGGTCTGCCTCGCCGCCTGGGAGCCGCCCGCGGCTTCTTCCAGGGTCTCCGATGACCGGGCGTTCGAATCGATCTGGAGCGTCGAGCCGGACGTGGTCTGGGAAGCGGCACGGATCTGCGCGGGCATCGCCGCCACCAAGCGCGAGACGCTGATCGAGCCCGTGCGAGAACGGCTCGAATCCGATCCGGGGCCACCCACGTCCGAGCAGTTGCGGCTCGCGACCGCGATCACCAACCGGATGCTCTCGTACCTCTCTCTGAGCGAGCCGCTCAGCGGTCGGACGCCCGCGAGATCAGCCGCTTCAGAGCCGTGACACTGTAGGCGGCGCCGCCCAGACCGAGCAGCCGCCGGAACCAGTTCGCGCCGGAGAACACCTCCTGGTAGGCCCATACGAGCAGCGCGAGCTGCGAGACGACAGCGGCGTTGCGCGCCGGCGCGCCGTCCACGGTCCGCGCGACCCCGCCGGCCGCCATCGCGACGATCAACGGCGGATTGGGAAACTGAGCGATCGTGAAGTTATCCGGCATCTAATTGGGCCCTCCTCCGTTGTTGAGGTTGCGCGCGAGCTCGTCGGGCGCCCGTTCTCGACTCGGCAGCCGCTGAGCGGTCAGCGCTGCGGCCGCCTCGCGGACGGTACGACCGCTCGCTTCTCGTTGCAGCGCCAGCTCGACGAATGTCCGCATGCGGCACCTGGCGCTGTCAAGGAACGCTCGCCGCTCGTGACCCTCGACCACGAGAAATCCAAGCCGTACGAACGGGTTGGGGATCTGTGCGGTACGCGAGATCGAATGGATCCGGAACTCGACTTCGCCGCTGTCAAGCCACTTCCACACTCCCAGTCCATCCGACCGCGATCTCCCAGCTTCCCCCGCCACCGGCATCCCGGGAGGCTCGCTCGGCAGCGCCCCGCGGGGTGCTCTCAATTACCAGGGGCTTGCATTAGCGCAGGCGCCCGAGCTAGGTTCGCGACCGACCGCCCCACGCTTGATCGCCGGAGATCGAACCGCCGATGGAAGCCTCGTCCATGCCGTTGCCGCGACCGCCGAGATGGATTCGCATCAAGACGTCGATGACGGCCGAGGAGTGGCGCCGCGCGGGCTACATGGCAGCGGTCATCGGGGGATTGCACGTGCTCGGGTTCGGGATCCTGATCCTCGTGGTCGCCCCGGCGAAGTACAAGCTCGGCGCCTCGGGCACGTTCGCGATCGGGACGGGAATCACCGCCTACACGCTCGGTATGCGACATGCGTTCGATGCCGACCACATCGCGGCGATCGACAACACGACGCGAAAGTTCATGAGCGAGGGCCGACGGCCGCTCAGTGTCGGGTTCTTCTTCTCGCTCGGGCATTCGACGATCGTGTTCCTGCTCGCGTTCCTGCTGGCCCTGGGCGTCAAGGCGTTGAGTGGTCCGGTCAAGAACGGCCGCTCAGCGTTTCACGAGGCGACCAGCGTGATCGGAACGACCGTGTCCGGGACGTTCCTCTACCTGATCGCGATCCTCAACATCATCATCCTCGTGAGCATCCTGCGGATCTTCCTCGAGATGCGCCGCGGCAGCTACAACGAGCGCGAGCTCGAGCGGCAACTCAGTTCGCGGGGATTGATGAACCGGCTGTTCGGCCGCAGGCTGAGCGCGATCAGAGACCCCTGGCAGATGTATCCGGTCGGCGTGTTGTTCGGCCTCGGGTTCGACACCGCGACCGAAATCGCGTTGCTCGTGCTCGCCGGGAGTGCCGGCGCCGCAGGGCTGCCGTTCTACGCGATCATCTGCCTGCCGGTGCTGTTCGCAGCCGGAATGTCGCTGCTGGACACGATCGACGGGTCTTTCATGAACTTCGCCTACGGCTGGGCGTTTTCAGAACCGGTGCGGAAGGTCTATTACAACATCACGATCACGGGGCTCTCGATCGCGGTCGCCCTGTTCATCGGCACGATCGAGCTGGCCGGCCTGCTCGCGGACAAACTCTCGCTCCGTGGTTCGGTCGCCGACTGGGTGCGGAATTTCAACATCAATACGGCGGGGTTCATCATCGTTGGCATGTTCCTCACGGCATGGGCGATCGCGCTCGCGGTCTGGCGACTCGGGAGGATCGAGGAGAAATGGTCGCTCGGTATGGAGCAGGCCGAAGCGAGGTCGGGGGCTGAGCAACCGTGACCGTCGCCCCGCAGAGACCGGCGCTCTCGTTCAGCACCCTCGACGAGGCAATATCCGCTGTCCGCCAGGGAGGGAAGCGCCTCTCCACGGCACGGCGGCTCGTGCTCGAAGCGCTGTTCAGGGCCGACGGCCCGGTGTCGGCGGCACATCTGGCACACGAGCTCTCGATCGATGAGTCATCGGTCTACCGCAACCTCGAGGTCCTCGAGCGCCACGGACTGATCCGTCACATGCATCTCGGCCACGGTCCCGGCCTCTACGTGCTCGTCGGCGGCCACGAAGTCGAGTACCTGTACTGCGAGCGCTGCACAAGGGTCACCCCCGTCAAACCCGAGCAGCTCGACCCTCTGCGCCGAGAGATCAAACGCCGCTTCGGCTACGAGGTCCGCTTCACCCACTTCGCGATCGTCGGAATCTGCGAGCAGTGCAGCCAGGCTTCGCCGCCGCGGACACGGGCGTGACTACGATGTAGCTCCGCGGTTGCCAGGCGACATTGGAGGGTAAGCAACCAACCGATGCCTTTCGATAGGAGGATTTGATGCCGACGCCTCTTCAGCTCTTGTCCGAGCATGGCCAGAGCCCATGGATCGACTATCTCTCGCGCCCGTTCGTACGGGACGGTGACCTTGCCGGCCTCGTGAAGGAAGGGATCGTCGGGGTTACGTCCAACCCCACGATCTTCCAGGGCGCGATCGCAGACGGGAACGCGTACGACGAACAGCTCCGCGAGGTGCTCCGGGAGGAGACCGAGCCCAAGGAGGTGTTTCTCGCTCTCGCGCAGGAGGACATTCGTGACGCCTGCGACGTGCTCAGGGAGGTCTTCGAACGCGGCGAGAAGACCCGCGATGGCTGGGTCTCGCTCGAGGTCGACCCGAACCTCGCCTACGACGCCAAGGGCACGCTCAAGGAGGCCAAGAGGCTCCACGCGATGATCGATCGCCCGAATCTGTTCGTGAAGATCCCAGGCACCGAGCCGGGGCTCGAGGCGATCGAGGAGGCGATCGCTGCCGGGATTCCGATCAACGTGACCCTGCTGTTCTCCCTGCAGCGCCATCGGGCCGCCGCGGAGGCGTATCTGCGTGGTCTTCGGCGCTTGCGCGATAGCGGCGGCGACCTATCGAAGGTCGCGTCCGTCGCCTCGTTCTTCGTCTCGCGCGTCGACACCGAAGCCGACCGGCGGCTGGACGAGATCGGTGGCCACGACGAGTTGAAGGGAACGCTGGCGATCGCGAACGCGAAGCTCGCTTACCGGACCTACGAGGAGCTGTTCAGCGGCTCCGAGTGGGACGAGCTCGAGCGCGCCGGCGCCTCGCCTCAGAGATGCCTGTGGGCGTCGACCTCGACCAAGAACCCCGCTTACCGGGACGTGATCTACGTCGAGGAGCTGATCGGCCCGCAGACCGTCAACACGATGCCGCGCGAGACGATCGAGGACTTCCAGGATCACGGCCGCGTGGAGGACACCCTGACGCACGACGTCGAAGGTGCGCAGCGCACGCTCGAGCGGTTCGCCGAGGCGGGGATCGACTACGACGACGTGGTCGCTGTGCTCGAGCGCGAAGGCGTGGACAAGTTCGCTAAGTCGTTCCAGGAGCTGTTCGACGGAGTGGCGAGCAAGCGCGACGAACTCGTGGCGGCGTGAGCCATGGGTGACGCAAGCTTCCGCCGCGAGCTGGGACAGCAGCTCCGCGTCGACTCCATCCGGGCGAGTTCGGCGGCCGGCTCCGGCCACCCAACCTCATCGATGTCGGCTGCCGATCTGATGGCGGTACTGCTCGATGGCTACCTGAAGCTCGACTATCAGGCACCCGAGGACCCGCATCGCGACCACCTGATCTTCTCCAAGGGCCACGCCTCACCGCTGTACTACTCGATCCTGAAGGCGGCCGGCGCGATCACCGACGAGGAGCTGCTGACTTTCCGGCGCTTCGGCAGCCGCCTCGAGGGTCATCCCACTCCGCGGATCCCCCCGACCGACGTGGCCACCGGCTCACTCGGACAGGGACTGCCGATCGGCGTGGGACTGGCGATCACCGCGAAGAAGCTCGATCGGCTTCCGTATCGCGTTTGGGTGCTGTGCGGCGATTCCGAGATGGCGGAGGGCTCGATCTGGGAGGCCTTCCAGCACGCGGGCTGGGAAGGGCTCGACAACCTTACTGCGATCGTCGACGTCAACCGCCTCGGGCAGACACGGGAGACGATGCTGGGCTGGGACATGGAAGGCTACGAGGCGCGGGCCAAGGCGTTCGGCTGGCATGCGGTCGTGATCGACGGCCACGACGTCGACGCGATCGACTCCGCGCTGCGCGAGGCCACCGAGACAACGGGACGTCCCACGGTCGTGCTGGCACACACGCTCAAGGGGCGCGGGGTGAAGGCCGTCGAGGATCTACCCGGCAAGCACGGCAAGCCGCTCGACGACCCGGACGAGGCGATCGAAGAGCTTGGTGGCGAGCGCAATCTGACAGTGCGGGTGGCGAAGCCGGAGACCGCCGGAGCGCCTCACCGCTTCGAGACGAGCGGCGGTGAGCTCCCGAGCTGGGAGCTCGGTGAGGAGGTGGCCACCCGGCTCGCGTATGGCGAGGCGCTGGCGGCGCTCGGCTCGATCCGCGGGGACGTGGTGGCGCTCGACGGCGAGGTCTCGAACTCGACACATTCGGAGCTGTTCGCGAAGGCTCATCCCGATCGCTATTTCGAGATGTTCATCGCCGAGCAGCAACTGATCGCGGCTGCGGTGGGCATGCAGGTCAGGGATTGGGTTCCGTTCGCCTCGACCTTCGCGGCGTTCTTCACGCGCCCCTATGACTTCATCCGGATGGCCGCGATCTCACGGGCCAACCTGCGGCTGTCGGGCTCGCACGCCGGCGTCTCGATCGGTGAGGACGGCCCGTCGCAGATGGCGCTGGAAGACCTCGCCGCCTTGCGGGCGATCCACGGCAGCGCGGTGCTGCATCCATCCGACGCCAACCAGGCCTCCCGGCTGGTCGCACAGATGGCCGACCGTCCCGGAATCTCCTACATGCGCACGCTGCGGGGCAAGACGCCGGTGAGGACGCCTCCGGAGGAGGACGTCCGGATCGGCGGCAGCCGCGTGCTGCGCGCCTCAGACAGCGACGACGTGACGATCGTGGCCTGTGGGATCACCGTGCCGGAGGCCGAACAGGCTGCCGAGGCGCTGAGCTCCGAAGGCATCAGCGTTCGGGTGATCGACTGCTATTCGATCAAGCCGATCGATGCCGAGGCGCTTGTGCAGGCGGCCCGGGAGACCGGTGCAATCGTGAGCGTCGAGGACCACTGGCCAGAAGGGGGTCTCGGCGACGCTGTGCTCAGCGCGATCGCGGAGCAGGCCAAGCGGGGACCGCTCCACAAGCTCGCGGTGCGCGACATGCCGGTATCGGGCAGCCCCGAGGAGCTGCTGCGCGCGGCCGGGATCGACGCCGAGGCGATCATCGGTGCGGTCCGGAGGCTGGCGAGCGTCGGTAGCCCGGCGTAGCAGCGAGCGCAAGCTCGGCGACGCCTGCTACGTTCGGTGTCAGTGGTCGGCGCCGCCGGCCGCGAGGCAGCTCGCTTAGGTTCCGCGAACAGCGGTTCGGGTCAGCATCGCCTCCCGAACCGTACGCGGCCCACAGCGCCGCTTAGGAGTATCAATGTCGAAGCAGTCCTTTGCCGATCTCGGCGTCTCGAGCGCCGTGGTCGATGCACTTTCGCGCCAGCGGATCGTCGAGCCGTTTCCGGTTCAGCGCCTCGTGATCGGCGACGTCCTGGCCGGGCGCGACGTGCTCACCAAATCACCGACCGGCTCCGGTAAGACGCTCGCCTTCGGGATCCCGATCGTCGATCGGATCACGGCCGAGGGTCCCCGTCCCGCGGCCCTGGTGCTGTCGCCGACCCGGGAACTCGCGCAGCAGATCGTCGCCGACATCCGGGCGATCGCACACGCTCGCGCGCTGCGCGTCACCGCCGTCTACGGCGGCAGTGGGCTCGTCAAGCAAGCGCGCGACGCCGCCCGCTCCCACGTCCTCGTCGCGACCCCAGGGCGTCTCGAGGATCTCCTGCGGCGCGGCGCGTTCACGCTGGACGCGATCCGGATCCTGGTGCTCGACGAGGCAGACCGGATGCTCGACATGGGCTTCCGGCCCGCGGTCGACCGGATCGTCGCCGCCTGCCCCGCCGAGCGCCAGACGCTGTTCTTCTCGGCCACGCTCGATGGCGAAGCCGGGAGGGTTGCCAGGAGCTACACGCGCGACCCCGCAGTTCACGAGCACGGCCCCGCGGACCGGCGCGCGGCCGCCGACGTGGAGCATCGCTTCGTGCGGGTCACGAGCGAGGGACGCCTCGATTCACTGGTCGCCGAGCTCAGCCGCGACCGGGGCCTGACGCTCGTGTTCGTGCGGACGAAGCGCGGCGCGGACCGCGTCGTGAAGCGCCTGAAGGCGCACGGATTCTCGGCCGCGGCGATGCACGGCAACAAGTCCCAGGGCCAGCGCGAACGTGCACTCGCGAGCTTCGAGTCGGGCGACATCGATACGCTGGTCGCGACCGACGTGGCAGCACGCGGACTGGACATATACGGGATCTCGCACGTGATCAACTTCGACCCACCCCACGACGGCGAGGCCTACGTACATCGCGTCGGTCGAACCGGACGTGCCGGCCGCAACGGCGTCGGCATCACGTTCGTGGATGGTACGCAAGGTCACGAGATCAGCCGCCTGGCTCATCAGCTCGGAATCGAACATGGGCTCGGCGAAGATCGGGCGGCCCGCAACACGGGCAGCGCGACCCGTCCCCGTGACCGCTCCCGGCGACCGGGTCGTGACCGACGATGGCGCCAGTAACGGAGATCACGCTCGTCGGGGGCGAGCGCTACCGGGTCGAGGGCGACGCCAAGGAAGTCGAGGCGCTCATCCTGGACGCAGCGCGCGGCTCGATCATGGAGTTCGCCTGGCTGCTCGACACCGAGACCGGGGAGCGCATCGGGATCAACCCGGAGCAGATCGCGATGCTCCGAGCGCTCACCTCCTGACCGCCGCAGGCGGTTGCGGCGGGCCACTGCTACGCTGCTCCCCGTACGGTGAGTCGAGTTGACTCGCAATCGTGTTTAGCGCTCGCAGGTCGTTGCTTTATAGCTCTCCTGGTACGCGGCACAAGACCAAAGGAGCACAAGGCAATGCCCAACGGAACCGTGAAGTGGTTCAGTGATGAGAAGGGCTACGGGTTCATCACGCCCGATGAGGCGGGAAAGGACCTGTTCGTTCATCACACTGCGGTCGTCGGCAGCGGATACCGCTCGCTGGCTGAAGGTGCGAGAGTTTCGTTCGACGCCGAGGCCGGACCGAAGGGCCCGCAGGCCGCGAACGTCAAGCCCATCTAAGCGCAGGCCGGACGTCGTCACGGCGCGCCGCCCGATGGGCGGCGCGCCCTGGTCAGTATTGGAACTTAAGGCGATCCTCACCTGACGCGTCCGCGCGGATCCTCGGCGTTTCGTGCTGGCGATCGATCACGACATGCCAGAGGCCGAGCGGACGTCGGGGCCCATCCGGGCTATCTGGTGGTTCAGAAGCAGGACGAGGCCGGACGCGCAGCTCAGGAGCGCGACCCCCGCCGTGATGCCTCAGCTCTCGGCCATGCGCCTCAGCACCGCCACGGCGCGCTCGAGCACGGCCTGATCCTCTCTGAGAGATCCTCAGCGATCGCCCTCGCCAGCCAGCCCTCGCGCCGACGGCGATCGGCCAACAGCATGGCGTGTCCCTCCTCGGTCAGCTGGACCACCGCGCGGCGCCGGTCGCGGGGATCGGGACGCCGTCCGACGAGTCCCGCCCCCTCGAGCTCGCTAACGGTCTGAGCCATCGATTGTGGCCTGACCCGCTCGGCCGCGGCCAGATCGCTGACCGTCTGGGGGCCCTCGCGGTCGAGGCGCCCAAGCGCGGTCGCATGCGGTAGGGGTAAGCGGTGCTCCACTCGGAGCCGGCGGACGAGCTGACCCAATACGACGCGCAGCTCGCTGGCGATCAAGGCGGAATCGATTGCTGTGGTCATCAGGATGCGGAGAATATTGGCAGGCTAACTGTACAGGTTACCTGTATAATTGTCACGGGATGAACGACCGCTACAAGTGGATCGCGCTCTCGAACGCCACGCTCGCGGTGCTGCTCGCGACGCTCGATGCGTCGATCACTCTGATCGCGATGCCGGACATCTTCCGCGGCATTCACCTCGATCCGCTCGTGCCGGCGAACAGCTTCTACCTGCTGTGGATGATCCTCGGCTACCTGGTCGTGACCAGCGTGCTCGTGGTCAGCCTCGGCCGGCTCGGCGACATGTTCGGGCGTGTGCGGATCTACAACCTCGGCTTCGTGATCTACACGGTCGCTTCGCTGCTGCTGACGATCGACTGGATGACCGGTCGTGCCGGAGCCACTTACCTGATCGTGTTCCGGATCGCGCAGGGCATCGGCGGGGCATGTCTGCTCGCGAACGCCGCCGCGATCATCACCGACGCGTTTCCCGCAAACCAGCGCGGGATGGCGCTGGGGATCAACAACATCGTCGGCGTCAGCGGGATGTTCATCGGGCTGGTGCTCGGTGGTCTGCTCGCGCCGAT
Organism: uncultured Solirubrobacterales bacterium; assembly: GCA_963837385.1. Lineage (GTDB taxonomy): Bacteria > Actinomycetota > Thermoleophilia > Solirubrobacterales > Solirubrobacteraceae > Palsa-465. The sequence goes on along the minus strand of CAWIMZ010000003.1, from coordinate 101,935 downwards.
CGACTGGCGGCTCGTCTTCCTGATCTCCGTGCCGGTCGGATTGTTTGGAACGGTGTGGGCGTACCTGAAGCTCGAGGAGCGCTCGCAGCCAAGGCGAAGGCCGGTCGACTGGTTGGGAAACGTCAGCTTCGCGCTCGGCCTGATCCTCTTGATGGTGGCGGTGACCTATGGGATTCGCCCTTACGGTACGCACGCCACCGGCTGGACCAGCCCGCGTGTGATCGCGCTGCTCACGGCCGCGGTGCTGTCGCTCGTGGCGTTCGTGATGATCGAGCGGCGCGTCGAAGACCCGATGTTCCGGCTTCAGTTGTTCCGTATCCGCGCGTTCACGTTCGGCACGCTGTCGACGTTCCTCTCAGCCGTCGCCCGGGGCGGACTCCTGTTCATGCTGATCATCTGGCTGCAGGGGATCTGGCTGCCGCAGCACGGCTACGACTTCACTCAGACGCCGCTCTGGGCGGGCATCTACATGCTGCCGCTGACCATCGGGATGCTGGTCGCCGGACCTACCTCGGGTTACCTGTCAGACCGCTTCGGGGCACGCTGGTTCGCCACCGGAGGGATGCTGGGGGCGGCCGCGAGCTTCGGCCTGCTGCTCCTGCTGCCGACCGACTTCTCCTACCCCGTGTTCGCGCTGGTGCTGGCGTTGAACGGCATCTCGATGGGCATGTTCGCTTCACCCAACCGTGCGGCGGTGATGAACAGCCTGCCCCCCAGCGACCGAGGCGCCGGCGGCGGGATGAATCAGACCTTCCAGAACTCCGCCCAGGTGATCTCGATCGGAATCTTCTTCACGCTGATGATCGCCGGGCTCTCGGCGACGCTGCCGCAGGCAATGAGCAGTGGGCTCGAGGCCCACGGCGTCGCCGCCGCGACCGCCCAGCACGCTGCGCATCTGCCGCCAGTGTCGATCTTGTTTGCTGCCTTCCTCGGCTACAACCCCATCCAGCACCTGCTCGGAGCGCATGCGCTGGCAGGCCTCAGCGCCCACAGCAGCGCACTGATCACGGGTCGATCGTTCTTCCCAAACCTGATCTCTGCGCCGTTCCGAACCGGTCTCCACGCAGCGTTCGCGTTCGCGATCGCAGCTTGCCTGGTGGCTGCCGCCGCATCGCTGATGCGCGGCGGGCGCTACCAGCACGGCGATGAGCCAGGCTCCCGCTCGCGCGCCCCAAGGCCGATCCCGGCACGGCCGCGGCAAGCGCCGCGGCCGGAGGAACAGCATGCCCGGTGAGTGCTGCGGCCTTTCGACCCGCTTTTGGTTCGCGCTCCGAGCCGAAGGCCTAGCTCTCGCTCCTAACACAGTCGATTCGAGGACGTAGACGAACCTCGGCGCGACAACTCATCGCTGACCGCTGAGTTCCGCGACCTGGCGCGGTCTTAGTGCTAAATGGCCGCGCCCGAGCGCAGGACGATCACGTTCGCGATTCGCGGACCGGTCGCCCGAACCGACCTGGCTGGACTGTGCGAGCGAGTCTGCGGGCTGCTTGAAAGCAGCTCCGCGACCGTCGCCCTGTGCGACCTCAGCGACGTGCCCCATGTCGACGCGGTGACGATCGATGCACTGGCGCAACTCCAGCTCGCCGCCGGGCGCTACGGCTGCCAGATCAGGCTCCAGCACGTCTCACAGCCGCTGCGCGAGCTGCTCGCGTTCATGGGCCTGCGGGACGTGATACTCGAGTGAGTCAGGCCTCGAGCCGCGGCGGCAAGCCGAACAGCGGGAACAATTGCTCGGTACTGAGGAAGAAGGTCAACTCCTCGATCCCGCCGGTTGAGAGCTCGACCACCTGTAGCGCCCACGGATCGAAGCCGCTTCCCGAGTCGCTCGGTTTGTACTGTCCGAACGCGACCGAGCCATTGGCGGTGACGGTGGGCACGAGCCGCGAGCCTTGACAGTCGATGCCCGGACCGATCCACCAGGCGAGGATGTCCTCGCGGCCCTGTAGCCACATGTCGTAGGGCGGCATCGACTGGCTGGCGTCTTCCTTGATCAGCGCGGTCAGCGCATCCATGTCGTAGGCCTCGAACGCGGTGACGTATCGCGCCAGGAGCTCCCGCTGTGCCTCGTCCATCGCCGGAATCGGGTCGGTCGAGCTGACGCCGCTCGCCTCGAGCGTAGCCCGCGCACGCTGGAGCCCGCTGTTCACCGATGCGACGCTCGTGTCGAGCAGTTCGGCGACCTCGCTCGCCTTCCAGCGCAGCACCTCGCACAGGATCAGGACTGCGCGCTGGCGTGCCGGAAGGTGTTGCAGGGCGGCCACGAATGCCAGCCGGATCGTCTCGCGTGCCATCGTCAGCTCCGCGGGGTCATCGTCGAGGGCGACGGCAGTCCCTGGAATTGGTTCGATCCAGGTCGCCTCCGGAAGCGCATTCAGATTCTCGGCCACAGGGGCCTGGGACGATCCGAGATCCATCGGGCGCGCGCGGCGCGCCCGCCCGTTCAGCATGTCGAAACAGACGTTGGTCGCAATCCGGTACAGCCACGAGCGCAGCGCCGCGCGGCCCTGAAAGCGCTCGAAGCCACGCCAAGCCCGCAACAGCGTCTCCTGCACGGCGTCCTCGGCTTCGAACGGCGAGCCGAGCATCCGGTAGCAGTAGCCGGTCAGCTCGCTGCGATGGCCCTCGAGCCGGCCCTCGAGCCGGTCGGGCGCAACCGTAAGCGATCGGCGCTCCATCGCTTCATCGTACGCCATGACGCCGACACGCTGCGGCCGATTGGAAGCGACGCGCGCGGCACGCCGTCCGGCTACAGCTCTTGGATGTGATCGGCCTCGCGCGGCCCGGGGAAGGGCCGCGTCAGGCAGAAGGACTCGAGCGTCGACTCGGGTACGCCCTCGACTCCAGGCGTATCTGACGCCTCCCCACGGGTGTGAGGATCGTCAGCAAAGCCCCCGACCTCGACCGAATGCTGTGGCGTGCGGTAGCCCGAGATGCCGATCAGGTGCAGCTGCAGAGCTTTCCCCAGCGCATCGAGACGAGCGGCGATAACCGGCTCCTGGTTGACGGTGTAGTTCGTTCCCGCCGCCGGGAAGAATCCATCGGCCCCGCCGTGTGCCAGAAACGGCGTGTTGACACATGCCCCGGTTGGAACTGCGGCGCCCCCCGAGGACGCCGCCTGCGCTGTCGCGGCCTGCTGGTCGAGTACGGCGGCCTCGCGCGCCAGCTCATCGCGGAGCGACTTCAGCGCGGTCGCCGCGCGGGCGCGATCGCTTGTCGCGGCGATCTCCCGGCGAACGATCGAGAGCCGCAGCTGGGCGATGTCGTCGCGCTCGACGAGCACCGCTGCGGTCGCGCGCTGGCGCCTCGCCTGCTCCCTGGCGAGCCGGGCGGCCTGCCGGGCGACCGCAAGCCGCGCGCCGTTCACTGCGCGGGTCGTCTCGGCATTGCGCTGCTCGATCGCCTTCACGCTCTGCAGCTGGTTGAGGAGGTCATCGAAGCCGTGCGCGTCGACGACTACGTCGACGACCGTCGGCGGCGGCGACTCGTAGTCGGCGACCAGCTGTGCGGCGAGCACCTGCCGGTCGTGCGCATATCGTGCCCGCAAGCTGAGCAGATCGGAGCGGGCCTCCGACAGCTGGCTCCTCACGCCGCCCAGCAGCCGCTCCTGCACGCCGACGCTCTGCTGAACCGCCGCCAGCCGAGCCTGCAGCGAGGCTGCCGTGCCCTCAAAGCCCTGCAGCTTGGAGCTGTCGGCCTGGATCCGCGACTGCAGCGCGTCGGCATGCTGCTGCCCGCTCGCGTACCGGCTGCCGAGGTCGCTCCGGCCGGCGGCAGGAGCGAGCGCCACGGCGAAGACCGCGGTCAGACCAATCGAGGCCGCGCGAGCCCGGGTCAGCATGCCGATCACTGACTATCAAGGCGACCACGAGCGTGCCGCCGTCGAGGCGCCGTGCAGCCAAACTTGCAGCGTCACGCGATCGGCTCAGCGGCCCGGCAGGTGGTAGATGTAGACCGACCCGGAGAGGGAGTGGTCCTGGTAGTTGCCGACCGGGACGATGATCCGACCGCCGATCACGATCGGGCTGTTCCAGTGTCCGCTCGCCATGGGGAGCGAGCCGACCGTCCCGCCGGTCGTCGGTTGATGGATCACGAGCGTCCCGCTCGACGGGTCATAGACGTACAGCAGGCCTCCCGCCACGATCGGGCTCGTGCCTGCCGTGACGCTCGACCACGCCACGCTGAGACTTGGATGGGCGGCGCCGCCGAGCACGTAGGCCGACGTCCCGGAGCCATCGGCAACGAACACGTATGTCCGGCCGGCGTGCGTCCACACCGCCGGTGCGGTGAAGACCTGATCGCCCCCTGGGGCCGAAAGCCTCTGCAGCTCACCGCCGGTGCGTGGGCCGGCTCCACCCCCTGTGCCGTCGAGCCGGTTGAGGTTCAGGAGGTAGAGATGACCGTCCTTTCCACCCTGGACGGCGAGCCTCAGGCCATTGGTCTCGGGCAGCAGCGCGGGCGCGGTGCTGCCGAGGTCGGCGTCGTCTGCGTTCAGCTGCGCCTGGTCGCGCGGCGTCCAGTTGTGCAGCAGGCGGCTGGCGTCGGGCGCAAGCTCGAGCACGCTGTCACCCCAATCGGTCGTCCCGTTGAAGGGGCCGTTGCCGGTCGCGACCAGGATCCGTCGGGTTCCAGGCTCGATCACCGCCCCGGCGCGTGCCCAGATCGCGGAGTCGCTCGCGGCGCACGAGCGCGGATGGATCAGGTAATGATGCTGAGAGCAAAGCGTGTTGAAGATGTTCGTGACCCGCCCGCTCGCGCGGTCGATCATCACCACGTGACCCTGGTAGGGCGGAATGTCGCCGAGGTAGCCACCGGTCACCACGACGACCGAGTTGCCGCTGATGTTCAGCGCTGAGGCGATCTTCTCTTTCGTCGGATCGAAGCTGACCCGCACCGGCCAGCGTCCCCCTCGCACTTCGCGACCGCTCGCCAGTAGGAGCTTGTGGATCATGCCATCCGGGCTGGCGGCGTACAGGTAGCGGCGAGTTGGATCGGCCACGGGGGTGGCCGTCGTGACCTGCGCGGTGCCCTGATAGGCGGCGATATCGGGGGGAACGTACTCCCACAGCTTCGCGCCCGTGGCCGGGTCGAGCGCGATCGTGCGCCCATACGTGGTGGTCATCACGATCACGTCCCGCCGGCGACCGCGGACGGAAAGCGCATGCAGCGCAATCGCCGAAGAGTCGACGGTCCCGTCGAGCTGCACGACGCGTCGGCGCAGCGCCCGGAGGTCACGCGCGGTGATCCCCGTCGCGGCCGGGCCGGTGCCGGTGCGCTGGGCGTCGTAGTCGAACGTGGTCCAATCTCCGTCGGGAACCGATGCCGCGGGGCTCGCGCTCGCGGACGATGTACCCCCGCTCCCAGTCCTGGCGGACCGGCTGCCGCAGGCCGACAGCAGGCCGATACAGGCGGCCAGCAGGCCGATCCGCACGAGCAGCGTGATGTTGCGCCCAGGTCCGCTCACGGAAGCCTGATTGAACCGATCGAGCAATCTGATTCGTGGATGGTAGTCACCGTCTCCCCGCGCTCGGCGCGGTTCTGAGTCGGTCCGGATGTAGGCTCGCGCTGATATGCAGCGGGTTTCGCTCATCCGGCGCCTCTCGATCGCCCGCTCGCTGCGAGCGGTGCTGGTCTCCTTGACGCTGGTGCTGGCGGGTGTGACGGTGCTCGGCTTCGCCAGCCTCTACAGCGCTCGCCAGCATTACGAGAACTCGCTGGCGCAGAGCTCAGACTTGGCGAGCGCGGCCGCCGACCTGGAAAACGCTGGCATCGCCGAGGAAGAGGCGCTGCTGGTCGCTCGTGGCCGCGCGGCACGCTCGGTCCGTCGCCAGCTCGAGCGGGCCTACGGGGCGGCCGCGGAACGCGCGCTTGGACTCGCCCGTAGCGATCCGGTCAGCGGGGGCTTGGTGCGCGCGCAGATCGCGGCCCAGGCAGCGGCCCGGCAGCTCATGGCAAGCGGCCAGGTCGCGCGTGCAGCAGCGCTGAATGGGCCGCTGGCCCGCGCCCGCCAGCTCGCGACCCGGCTTCAGGCTCGCCAGCAGACTCGCGCGAGCGAAGCGCGGGCCAAGGCCCAGTCCGCGTCCCACACAGCGATCATCTGGGTGGCCACCGCAGGCCTGTTGGCGCTGCTGGCCGCCCTCACGCTGATCACGGTGCTGGTCAGCGCAATGCGCAGGCCGCTCGACGCACTCGTGAGCGCCACTCGAGGCCTTGCCGCCGGCGAGCTCGAGCGGCGGGTCGCGCCCGCGGGGCCCCGAGAGCTCAGGGACCTCGGGACGGCGTTCAACTCGATGGGCGAAGAGCTCGCGAGCGCCCAGAACCGGATCGAGGAAGAGCGGCGGCGGCTGGCGGTCACGATCGAGAGCCTCGGCGACGCGCTGATCGTGTCCGAGCCGGACTCGACCAAGATCGCAACGGTAAACCCACGCGCCGGCGAGCTCATCCCGGAGCTGCACGTCGGCGAGCCGTTCGATGGGGACGCAAGCCCCCTGCCGCCGCTCGGGGCCGCGCTGCGCGGCGAGATGCTCGTCGAGCACCGGGGCCGTGCGCTCGCCGTGACCGCCGGGCCCCTCGGCAGCGAGTCCGACGGGATCGTCTGGACAGTGCGGGACATGAGCGAGCGTGCCGGGCTCGAACAGGCCAAGAGCGACTTCGTCGCAACCGCATCGCACGAGCTGCGCAGTCCTTTGACCTCGATCAAGGGGTTCGTCGAACTCCTCGAACACTCCTCGCAGAACATGACCGACCGCCAGCGCGAGTTCGTCGACATCATTCTGCGCTCCACCGATCGGCTTGTGAACCTCGTCAACGATCTGCTCGACGTCGCCCGGATCGAGGCCGACCGGGTCGATATCGACCGCCGCCCGATTGACGTCGGCGAAGCCGTCGGGGAGGTCGCCGAGCTGATGGGCCCGCGGATCGCCGGCAAGCACCAGCAGCTTGGGGTGCACATGGCCTCCACGCCTCCCTTGGCGCTTGCGGATCCCGGACGGGTTCGCCAGATCGTCGCGAACCTACTCACGAACGCCCATCTCTACACGGATGCCGGCGGCCGAATCGACGTCGGTGTGGAAGTCGATCGCGCCTGGGTGCAGATCGTGGTCGAGGACTCCGGCGTCGGGATGTCCGAGGAGGAGCTCGAGCGCATCTTCGAGCGCTTCTACCGCGCTCGCGGGCCCGCGCCGGATGGCCGGGCCAGTAGCCGGCCGAGCTCGGGAACGGGGCTCGGGCTCTCGATCGTAAAGTCGCTCGTCGAGATGCACCGAGGCCAGATCGAGGTGCAGAGCGAACCGGGTCACGGCACGACCTTCCGGGTGCTGCTGCCCGTCGCCGTCCCCACGGACGCGGACCGTACCGCGGGCATACTCAAGGGCCAGTGCGTGCTCGTGGTCGACGACGAGCGCGAGATCGCCGAGCTGATCGGCGACCAGCTCGCCTCATACGAGGTGCAGGCGAAGATCGCCACGAGCGGCGAGCAGGCGCTCGAGCGGCTTCGCAGCGAGCCTTACGACGCGGTCACACTCGACATCCTGCTGCCGGAGATGGACGGCCTCGAGGTGCTGGCCCAGATCCGAGCTGACCGCGAGCTCCGCACGATGCCGATCGTGATCGTGTCGGTGTCCTCGGACCTCGAGGAGCTGGAGGGCGAGTGGGCCGTCTCGAAGCCGATCGACAGCGACGAGCTTCGCAACGTGCTCGCGGCTGCGCTCAGCGCAGGTCGCGGCGGCGTTGCTCGCCGCGCGCCGCAGGGAGCGAGACGAGTAGGCTGATCGGGATGCCGGTTCGGAGCGACACCGAGCTGACGCGGGAGATCGAGCAGCTCCGGGCCGAGCTCGCGCGCCGCGAGCGTGAGGCTGCCGCCAAGGAGCGGCAGCTCGAACGCTACGCGGCCGATCTGAGCGAGATCTTCAAGCAGGAGCGAGCTCGCTCGCAGGAACTGCAACGCTCATACATGGCGACCGTGCGCGCGCTCTCCAACGCGGTCGAAGCGCGCGACGCCTACACCGGCAAGCACGCCGAGCGGGTCACCGCGTACGGAATGGAGATTGCCCGGCGGCTGGGATCAACTCTGTCCGGTGCCCCCGAGATCGAGTTCGGCTTCCTGCTGCACGACATCGGCAAGGTGGGAATTCCCGACGCGATCCTGTTCAAGCCGAGCGCGCTCAGCGACGAGGAGCGAACTTTGATGCAGCAGCATCCGGTCATCGGGGCCGACATCGTGAGCGCGGTTGAGTTCCTCGGCGACGCGGCGGCGGTCGTGCGCTCGCACCACGAGCGCTGGGACGGGCAGGGCTACCCGGATCGGCTGAGCGGCGAGGAGATACCGCTCGCGGCGCGCGTGTTCTCGGTCGCCGACGTCCTGGATGCGCTGACGACCGAGCGGCCCTACCGGCCCGCTTCGCCCTTGCCCGAGGCGCGCGAGATGATCGTCTCCGAATCGGGCGGGCACTTCGATCCGCACGTGATCGAGGCATTCGGCACAATCAGCGATGACACTATCGCGCGGATCGCCGCGGAGATTCGGTGAACCGGCGCCCTTACCCAGAGGCTGAGTAGTGAGCCGCGGCGTGCTGGTTGTCGACGACGATCCCTTCATCCGCAAGCTGATCGCCACCACGCTCGAGGAGGTCGCCGAGATCGAACTGCACGAAGCCGCCGACGGCACTGAAGCGCTCGCGGTAGCTCGGCGCGAGCAACCGTCGCTCGTGTTCCTCGATGTCGACATGCCCGGCCCGAACGGAATCGACACCTGCCGCCGGCTGCGCGGGGATGAGACCACCGCAGACGCCACGATCGTGATTCTGACCGCCGTTCATGGCCACAGCGTCGAGCGCAGCGCAGAGGAGGCCGGCGCCGACCTGTTCCTGACCAAGCCGTTCAGCCCGCTCGAGCTGTTGCGGCTCGTCGACGGGCTGGGCGGACCATCGACCCGATGAGCCGCGCGGCCGTCCGGCTACGAGATCTTGATCAACACAATCGTGTTGATCACAAACAGCACCGCGAATCCAATCGTCCAACGATTCAGATTGCGCTCGACGAGCGATCCACCGCCGAACGGCCCAGCTCCGGTCCCGACACCGAATGCGCCGGACAATCCCGCGTCCTTGCCGGAATGCATCAGGATCAAGCCGATTAGCACGAAGCACAGGAAAACCTGGAAGACATCCAGTACCGCGGTCATTGGGGTGGATGGTAGCGACCGTCAGGCGCCGTCGTCTCAGGCCCGGCCTGCTCGCCGTCCTGGCGGTCGATCGCCCGCAGGATCTGGATCGCTTCGGCCCGCAGCGCCTGATCGACCGCTTCGAAGTCCTGGTCGGACAGCTTGCCGGTCTGATGGTCGAGCTCCGTGTCGCGTATCTCGCGGTACTTGGCCTCTCGGGCCGCCTGCAGGTCGGCCATCTCGGTTGGCTCGCCGTTCGCCGACCGGCCAGCGTCGCCGGGCTCGGCCGCGCGCCGAAGTGGTGCGGAGATGATCAGCACGACGACGACCAGAACGGCCAGGACGATCAGGAAGTCCATCGTCGCCGTGCCCCGATTCAGACGGGCTCGCGTACGGGGACAGCGGGCGGAGCGGGTGCTCGTGGGGCGCTCCTTGCCACGGCTCGCCGGCGCGCGGCAAGCGGTGGCACCGGCCACAGGGCGATCAGCCCACCGATCGCGATGATCAGCGCCCCAAGCCAGATCCACGTCACCAGCGGCGAGACGATCAGCAGGAAGTTGACCGCCCAGGGCTGGGTCACGAACCGCTGCGTGAGGCCGACGATCGCCCGGGCCCGCTCGGCGCGGATGAACGGGACATATTGCCGCGCCGTCGACGGATTCGACCCGAGCTTCGACATCGCCGCCAGGAACACCTTGTCGCCCTCGGAGATCGCCGGCTGTAGCGGCGTCAGATCGGGATTGATCACGGTCCAGATGTCACGCGTCAGCCCCGCTCGGAGCCCCACCTCGCTGTCCGCCTCGCCGTTGAACGCCTCGGAGATCGGACCGAGTGTCGGGTCGTTGGGCGCGGGATAGAAGCTGCGGGTGGTATTCAGCGTGCTGACGTGCTTGCCGCCCTTTGACACGTCGAGCACCGCACCGAAGGTGACCTTGGCGTTTGTGGCCTGAGCCGTCGGCCGCACGTACTTGATCAGGTAGCCGTCGACGCTGGAGCTCTGGCCCGGCGACAGGATCACGTCGCGGGAGTGCTGGAACGAGGACGACGCAGCGACTCCGATCAACAACACTGCCAGCCCGGCATGGACCGTGTATCCCCCATAGCGGCGACGGTTGCGCCGGATCAGCTGCACGAACGCGACCGGCACAGGGTCTCGGGTGATCGCCCGCCGCGCCGCGGTTCCGCGCCACAGCTCCTGCAGCACGGCCACGACCACGAACGTCCCGAGCGAGAACATGATCAGCGCGAACGGGCGGGTGCTCGCGTTGGTCCCGAACAGCAACAGCCCGCACGCCACCAGACCTGCGGCCACGGGCACGGTGAAGTTGCGCCGCAGGTTGGCGGCGGTCACGCGACGCCAGGCGATCAGCGGGCCGATCCCCGACAGCAGCACGAGTACCAGCGCGAGCGGGACGATGAAGGGCCGGAACGCCGGCGGGCCCACGGACACCTTCGTGCCGGTTATCGCCTCGGAGATCAGCGGGAAGAACGTGATCCAGAACACGACTGCCACCATCGCCACCAGCACGAGGTTCTGGAACAGGAATACCGCCTCGCGCGAGAAGAGCGAATCGAGCTGGGCTTCGGATTCCAGCGCCGAGCGGCGCCAGAGCACCAGCGCCACCGAGCCGAGGACCATCGCCGCGATCAGGAACACGAACGGGATCCCCAGCGTGGAGGCGCCGAACGCGTGGATCGAGTCAAGGATCCCTGAGCGGACCAGGAAGGTGCCGAGAATCGAGAGCGTCCCGCTGGCCAGCACGAGCGAGACGTTCCACACCTTCAGCATCCCCCGCTTCTCCTGAATCATGATCGAGTGGATGAACGCGGTGCAGCACAGCCATGGCATCAGCGCCGCGTTCTCAACCGGATCCCAAGCCCAGTAGCCACCCCACCCCAGCTCGGTATAGGACCACCGCGCGCCGAGCAGGATGCCGATCCCCAGGAAGAGCCACGCCCCGAGCGCGAATCGGCGCGTGACGCTGATCCATTCCGATCCGAGCCGCCCGGTGACGAGCGCTCCGATCGCGAACGCGAACGGCACCGTCAGCAGGGTGTAGCCCGAATACAGCATCGGGGGGTGAATCATCATGCTCGGGTGCAGCAGCAGCGGATCGAGCCCGGCTCCCTGCAGAGGCGGGTTGGCCGAGGTCGTGAACGGGTTCGCCGCGAACGGGAACACCATCAGCGAGATGAAGAAGGTGCTGAAACCGAGCAGCACCGCCGTCGCGTACGGCGCGATTTCGCGGACCCGCTTACGCGTCAAGAACAGGATCAGGCTCGACCAGCACGAGAGCAGGAAGACCCACAGCAGCAGCGACCCCTCCTGTGAGGACCAGGCGGCGGCCATCTTGTAGAACGTCGGCGTCGTCGTCGAGGAGTGCTCGGCGACGACGTTGTAGGAGAAGTCCGAGCGCAGGAACGCGACCTCGAGGATCGCGAAGGCGCCGATCATCAGCCCCGCGAGCACATACACCGAGCGGCGCCCCGAGTCGACCCACTCGCGCCGGCCGCTCCGCGCCCCGTAGATCGACGCACCGATGCCGTACACGGCGACCATCAGCCCGAGGATCAGCAGTGCACGGCCGACGAGCGCCATCAGTAGGAGGCCGATGCCGCCTGGTACTTTGACGGACACTTGGTCAGCAGCGAGTTCTGCTGGCCGATGAAGCCGGCGCCTTGCTTCTGGACAGTGACCAGGACGCCGCGACCCGCTGCAAACGGGTCGGGCACGAGTCCGGTGTAGCGAACGGGTACCGAGAGCTTCAGCTTGGGATCGCGGACCCGGAAGAGCAACGCCTGCCCTTCGTGACGCACCGATCCGTCGAGCACGGTCCCGGCGAGGATGTATGACTGTCCGGGTTGTGCTCGCGCCAGCAACTGACTCGCGGTCAGCTCTTCGCGCCCGGCGCTGAAGCTCGTCCAGACGAGTGCCGACGCGAGCAGGAGCGCAGCAGTGAGAGCGACGGTGAGGCGAATGACACGCTTGCGGCTCGGATCCATGCCGGCAGGCATTCTCCCACAAGCGCGCGGGGCAACTTGCCACCTGGGGCCGGGGCGCTCCCCGGGCAACATGCCACCGGGCGACCCGGGGCGCTCCCATTAGAACTCTGTTAGAGGCTGAAAAGTTCGCGCCGGCGCGAAACCAATCTCGACCGCAGAACGTTCCTCACGACAGTGCCAGTCAGACCCAGACGAGTGGAGATCGGCTTGCGGCGACGCCGGCAGGGACCACCCCGGCCCGCGCAGGTAGTCCCGCCTGCCTCGACCTTCGAGGCAGCACGAAAGCGAGCACCAGGGCGGCAGCCGCGTGAGGAGACCCCGCCTCAGGACCTCGCGAAGTACTCGTGCGAGTGCGGACTCATGTTCGACGCCCCGGTGTCGACGACGGTTCGGTGCCCCCACTGCGGGGTGCGGCAGGCCTGGTAGTCGCGGTCCGCCAGCTCCAGCCGACCGTTTCAGCCAACCAGCCGCACGATCGCGACGACGCCCACCACGACGATCAGGGCACGGAGCGCCGGATCAGGCAGGCGCCGCCCACCGCGCGCGCCGATGATCCCGCCGATGATCGACCCGACGGCGATCAGCAGCGCGGGTAACCAGGCGACGTTCGCGGCGAACACGAAGATCACCCCGGCAACGAGGTTGACCAACCCCACCAGCACCACCTTCAGCGCGTTGAGGCGCTGCAGCTCGTCGTCGATCGCGAGTCCGAGAATCGAGAGCAGCAGGATCCCCTGCGCCGCGCCGAAATAGCCGCCGTAGATGCCGCTCCCGAACACGCCGACCGTCGCCAATGGACCGGCTTGGGTCCGGGCGCCCGGCTGACGCTTCGCGAGCGCGCGCGAGAGCCGCGGCTGCAGAACGATCATCACCAGCGCGATCGCGATGAAGGCCGGCACGATCGCCTTGAACGCCGATGCTGGCAAGCTCAACAGCAGGACGGCTCCGGTCACGCCACCGAGCACCGACGCGATCACCAGGGGAACCGCCCGCCGACGTTGTCCGGCCAGCTCCCGGCGGTAGCCGACCGCGCCGGCCACGGACCCGGGCACGAGGCCGATCGTATTCGAGACGTTCGCGGTAACCGGGGGATATCCGAACGCCAGCAGGACGGGGAACGTGAACAGCGTCCCGCTGCCAACCACCGTATTGATCATCCCGGCCACGATGCCGGCGGCGAAGATCGCGATTGCGTGTAGGGGACTCATCGGACTGGAAGGATGACCGCCTTCGCCGAGCTTGCACCCCAGCACGTACCACCCTCGTCAGTTCTGTGTACCAAACCGCGACCTCGATCGGCGCGACGGAGCAGCCGCGACCGGGCGTCTGGATACGATCGCGGCCGTGGATCGCAAGTGGCAGCGCCCCTGGTTCGCCGCGACGGCCGCTTGCGTTTTCGCCGGAATCGTCATCCAGCTGTTCGTCTCGGCCAACAACGACAAGCTGTTCGGCGGCACGGCGCTCGGTCGGGCGCTCAACATCTTCGTGTTCTTCACGATCCAATCGAACCTGATCGTCGGCGCCACGACGCTGCTCTTGGCGATCAACCCGAATCGCTCGTCGACCGTCTTCTCGGCCTTCCGGCTAACCGGAGTCGTCGCCATCGCCGTCACCTTTATCGTCTTCCACATCGCCCTCAGTCAGCTGCTCGAGCTCGACAGGTGGGCCGAAGCCGCTAATCAACTGCAGCACACCGTGGTGCCGGTGCTCGCTCTAGCAGGTTGGCTGATGTTCGGTCCGCGCGGTCTCACCTCGGCACGGGTGGCCCGGCTGACGGTCATCTTCCCGCTCGCCTACATGGTCTTCACACTGATTCGCGGACCGCTCGCGTCCGACTTCTACCCCTACCCGTTCGCCAACCCCAAGCAGCTCGGATACGTCGCCGTGACGATCAACGCCTTCTGGATCGCGCTGCTGTTCGTCGCTCTGGCCGCCGCGGCCACGGCGCTGGACAAGCGGCTGGCCGCGCGAGCGCTCGAGCTGCGCTAGCTGTCCTGGTCGAGTGGGGCGCTCCCCCGGCCACCACGCCACGAACCGGAACAGGCCCAGCGTTTCCGCTGGGCCTGTCGCACCGGATCACTCGTTCGTACTGCGGAGTCTGCTCAGGCGTTGCTGAGCTCTCGCTCGGTCGCCTTCAGGACGCCGGCGCGATTCTTGTGCGTCCGCTCGTAAGCGCGCGCCTGCTTGATCCGCTCGTCCTCGCCCTCGGACAGCACCGCCTGGACCTCAGCCGCCGTGAGCTCGTCATAGCCTGGCCACGGCTCGTCGCCGCGCAGCGAGGTGATGCGGCTGAGCACGGTGGTGCGGTTCTGGTTCTTGCGCTCGTAGGAGTCGATCTTCGCGAGTTCGATCTGCGAGAGGTCGCCCAGCTTGGCGGTGATCTCCTCGGCGGTCAAATCGTCATAGCGGGCGATCGCCAGATCATCTTCATTGGCGAGCGCTCCCTTGACCTGACCCTCGACCTGCGCGACGCCGGGGACCTTGCGGGCCTGACGCGCGGTCCGCCGGGTGGCGGCGTTCGCCTTGCGAGCCGCTCTCTGGGTCGCCGATCCGACCTCGCGGACCGCTTCGCCGGCACCCGTGGTGCTCACGTCGTAGACGGGCTTGCCCTTCACCTTGGCACTGACGACCGCTTCCGCCAGCTTGGGAATCTCGCGCAAGATGCGCTCGAGCATCTTCCGCTCGTCAGCCAGGATCGACGCGGCCAGCGTGGCGGTCTCCTCATCGCCGACGGAGCGCGCGAGCCGCTCGAGCGCGGTGTAAGTGGCGATCTCGAGGGCCTCGGTGGCGCAGGCGTCCTTGGCGTTCTTGAGCACCTTCTCCTCGCCGCCGGAGCCCCGGATGAGGTCGAAGGGAGTCTTCGAGAGGGCTACGGTCTGCCCGATCAGGCTCTCCCAGAAGCCGACGACGACCATCAACGGGTTGGAACCCTGGCCGAGGGCCTCCGCGCGATCTCCAACGCGAGCCGCGTGATCGCGGGTCTCGCGAAGATGCTGCTCCAGAGCGGAGCGGTAGGAACCGCGAGGAGTAACGGCGATCTGCGACTGCAGGACGCGAACGAGAGCGTCCTCGGTGGCTCGCGCCTCGCTGAGGTACTGCACGACTTTCTGCTGTGAAGCATTCATACGCCATCCAATCGGAAAGAGGAACACAAAACGGGCCCGGGCCGGCGCCCACTGACACGACAGTCCCGTCCAAAGAGCCGGTTACGCCCGCGGCGGTGAACCCGCCTGACCTTCAGCTACCCGTCGACCTCTGAACTAAACGCCGGCTCGGCGCCGTCAGCCAGGTCCCCAGATGCTGAGGCCGCCGTCCACGACGGGCGACGCCCCTGTGATGACCGCGCTCTCGTCGCTCGCCAGGAAGATGAGGTCGCCGTACCAAGACTAGTCACCGCCGGCAGCCGTCGGTGCCGTCCGGATCAGAAGGTTGACCAGTCGATCCACATCGGCGACAGTCACCGTCAGCTCGGGATGATGAATCAACCCGAACGGATCGAGGCCACGTACGGTGGTCGCGAACGAGACCCGGGTGCCGAGCTTTCCGTTGGTCGCGAAGGTCAAGCCCCGGTCGGTGACCGCCAGCCGCGCTGGCCCCGCGGTCTTGGCGAACCGATACGGTCCCGTGACGGCGGCATCGGTGATGTTCACCAACGGCGTTCGAGGCGGATCGATCAGCGGGCCCACGACGGCGTACTGTAGGCCGTCGAGGACGACGCCTGAAAGCGGCGAAGTTGGACGAGCAGAGGACGAGAGGCAACCTCAATGAGCGAGACCAGGAAGTTCACCATTGGAAGCGAAGTCGCCTGCACCGACGGGGTCTGTGGGGAGCTAAGCCGCGTGGTTGTCGATCCCGTCGCGCGCGCGATCACCCAACTCGTCGTCGGACCAAGGCATCGGCGAGGGGCGGGTCGTCTTGTACCGATCGATCTCGTGGCCTCGACGGGGAAGGAGATCCGGTTGCGGTGCACTACGGATGAGTTCCACTGGCTCGACGACGCTGAAGAGACACAATTCCTGCCCGGAGCGAGCGGAGAATGGGGCTACGAGCAGGAGCAGATGCTCTCGTTGCCGTACTACGGACTCGGCATGACAGGCATGGGCGCGGTGGGCGGCTTGGGCGGGGTTGGCATGGGGGGCATCGGAACGAGCATGGGCATGGGGAGGGGTCCTGGTCCCCACGCGATCACCTATGACCGTGTACCTGTGGGTGAAGTGGAGGTGCGCCGCGGCGAGCACGTGCATGCCACCGATGGCCCGATCGGCCGAGTCCAAGGATTGATCATCGATCCGAGCGATCATCACGTAACCCACGTCCTCCTCGACGAGGGTCATCTATGGGGCGAAAAGAGGGTCGCCATTCCGATCGGCGCCGTGAAACGCGTCGACGACGGTATCCGGCTGAACCTCAAAAAGGACGAGGTCCGCGACCTTCCACCGGTCGAGTTCGATCACCCCGAATGATCGTTCAGTCCAGCTCTGACCTAGATCAGTGGATAAGGGCGCGGTGGGGTCGCTGACGGGTGGTGTGACCGTGATGGGCTGGGTTGGTGGTGTCTCTCGGGCGGGGTGGAGTCTCGTTGGCGGTGCGTGCAGGTTGCCCGGCCGCTGGTGTGGGCAGCTTTCGGCATCGCCGAGCTGGGCGGGGGCTGGGATCGGTGGTCGGCGTCGGCGGGAGAGGACCCCGGAGCTCAGGGCCCGAGCGCGTAGATCGCGTCGAGGGTGCCTTGGAGGATCTGGCGGTGGCGGAAGCCGGCGGGGGGCGGAGGATCACGCGTCGGCCGGTGCGGACGATCCGCGCGGGGATCGTGAACAGGAGGTTGCGTAGCGTTTTGGCGGCGCGGCGCAGCGGCGCGTTGGTGGGCGCCTTGCCAGAGGCGCCCGCGGCCGGGCACAGGTCGCAGCATAGGGCGGTGAGGTTGAGCGCCAGCAGCGCGCTGGTGAGCCACACGCGGTTGGCGTGCTCGTCGCCGGAGGGCAGGTGGCGCAGCGCCTGCCCGAGCTTGCTGTCTTTCAGCCGTTCCTCGATCTGGGCGCGGTGGCGGTGAAAGTGCTCGATCCAGACGGCTGGCTGCCAGTGGATATCGGTCAGGATGAAGCTGTAACCGAACACCGACGCGACTTTGCCCTCGAGCGCCAGCTGAAGCTGTTCGGGGTGGATCGTCTTGAGCCGTCGTGAGCCCTTGCGCTTGGCGATCTCCGTGGCGGTGAACGGCACCCTGCGGACGATTAACCGCAGCGGTTCGTGCTTCCACCCATCGGGACGGTAGGTGGTCTCGGCGACCTCCGCGCCGGGCATGTCGAGCGCGTCTTGCCAGGCGTCTTCGGCAATCTCGGCCAGCGCCTTCCACATCGCCTGGTTGCGCGGCACCGAGACGGTGAACCGCGCGCGCTCCCGGCGCAGCCGCTTCAGCAGCTCGAGTTGGTAATAGGCGGAATCGATGCGGAAGGTCGCCGCCCCATGACCGGCGGGCAAAAGCGACAGCGCGCGCCTGGCGATCCGGGCGCACTCCGGGCCGGTCAGCCGCTCGCGGTTACCGCCCACCAGCTCCGATGTCAGCGCCCGGCCGCGCTGGGCCCAGAACGCCACGTGCGGCGCGTAGCTCATCGCGCCCTGGCGGTTGCGCGCCGCGCCCTGCTTGCGGCGGCCGTACACCTGCACCTGGGTGGCGTCCAGATCGATCGTCACCGGCTCCCGCGGATCGCGCCCGAGCGCGCGATCGAGATGATCGCCAACGCGCGCGGCGGCGCGCTCGACCCGCTGGCAGTGCACACGACGAAAGTCCTTCGCGCGCTGCAGAGCAGTCGGTGCCGACGGCGTCCGGCCCACCGCCCGCAACCCATCACCGGCCTCGTCCGCGCGCACCTCCTGCAGATCGGAGAAGAACTCGCCGCCGACTAGCTGCGACTCCGCCAAGGACACCACCAGCTCCCCCGGCGAGAGCCCCCGCCGGCGGACCTTGACCGGCCGCGCGCGACGCTCCACCGCGAGCTCCGCGTCGATCAGCTCGACCAGCCGCAGCCGCCTGGCCAGCTCACCCGTCACCGCCAGCCCCCCATACCGGACAAGCGAAGGATCATTCTCGCCGATCACAATCCGTCCGCGCCGTCTGGCATGGTGACCAGCCGTCACCCCCAAGGTGATCCCCCATCACTCGCACTGGCAGGCCTCAGCACCCCGCCAGAGTTACACACTCACCAGACGGAAAACCCCGCGTTTGCGGGGTTTTCCACGATCAGCCAACGATCACCGTCATGCCCCCAGAGCAGATCGCCAACGCCCGCGGCTGCCCAGTACCCACTGATCTAGGTCTGAACCGGAGCGGTTCGTCGGGCGTGGCCTGTTCAGGGTTGGCCGGTTTGAACTTGCGCGCGAGCGTGCGGTCGGCGCCGCGGGCGACGGCTGGGATCCGGAGGCAGAGGCCGAGCGATTGGAGTTCGTCGACGATCCGGGTCAGTCCGCTGCGGCTCAGCAGGGCCGCGTCGGCGAGCTCTGACATGCGCATCCGGCCGCCGGCAATCGAGAGCTTCAGCAGCACCTCGCACTCGACCAGCGGCATGCCATGGGCAGCGACCAACAGGCTGTCCAGCTCGCGCGTAACGCGCGCATAACACTCTGCCTTCACCTTCTTGCCACCGTGCCTTCACCTTCTTGCCACCGGAGCGTCCAGAAGAACGGTTCATCCGTGGGGATTGCATTGGGCAGCCCGTGGCGCGACGGATAAGGGCCTCGGGGGAGGCGGGGGACCCCGGATCCGTAGTCCTTCCAGCGCCGGGAAGTGGATCGCCCGGATGCGGGCCGTCAGCGAGACGAGGAATCTACTGCTATGCCCGACCGATCAAGCGACGCGTCACAGCTAGGGCACGTCCGAGTGCGCGATTGTATGCATGTCGGGGTGCTGACCTGCTCGGCCGACACCCCACTCGGTGAGGTCGCGGGCATCATGACCAAGCACCGCGTCCACGCGGTCGCGGTAATCGACGACAGGCGGCGGCCGATCGGTGTCGTATCTGCGCTGGACGTCGTCGCGGCAGCCAGCAGCGGCGAGCACGAGCGGGTGACCGCCCGCGTCGCCGTGGCGACCGAGCCTCTCATCACGATCTCCGCGGATGCGCCGCTGGACCGCGCCGCGAAGCTGATGACAAAGCACGGCGTTAGCCACCTGATCGTTGTCGATCCGGCCGGCGGCCACCCAGTCGGCATCCTTTCGACACTCGACATCGCGGTCGTGGTCGCTGAGAACAGCGAGCGGTGAGCCTGCTTTGGCTACTCCAAGCCCTTCCTGCCCCTCGCTGTGCCAAGGCCAAAGCTACACGGGTGTAGATATACCACCGTAGCTTTGGCGAAGCTCTTGCACGTGCTTCCTGCTCTGCGCACGCTGCCGGAGCATGCGGAGGCAATCGCTAACCAGTGGCGTTCGGGGCGACTGGTGATGCGGACCGAGCGCTACGCCGGCGGAGACCGCAAGGTGGTCGAGGGCTGGCTGGACCGGGCGCTCGTGGCTGCGCCGGCGCTGCCGGAGTCGTTGCCTCCGGCGTGGTCCTGGCGGCCGGCTCACTGTCTCCCGACAAGGGTGTCCGTGACGCGCTGTGGATCCTGGGCTTCTCCGGGCTGACGGGTGCCGCGATCGTCTTGCTGCGGACCGTAGCGCAGGCGTTGCACGCCCAGGCGGTGCGGAGCGAGCGATGAGCGTTTCACGACGGCGCTGACGGTTCGCGCCGGGATCGGGACTCCGGGAAGGAAGTCTTGGGCGGCGGAGTCTTAGGACCTACAGCCTGAACTACGGGCTGGTCAGACACCACACCAGGCGTGTGCCTCTTAGTGCCACTCAAAGCCTGATGCGGCTCGTCGATCAATCAACCGATCCCTACGAGGGAAGGATGCACGATGTCCAAGGAAAGCTCCTCGGCCACCCTGACCGAGGTCAACCCCCCCGCGTCGATCGAAGACGATGTGCACGCCCACTGGCAGCGCGTGGTTGGGCGACGTTCGTTCTTGAAGGGCGTCGGCCTCGCAGGTGCTGCGGCGCTGCCGGGCAGCGCCCTGTTCACCGGCGAAGCCTTCGCCCGCTCCCGCAGCGTCACTGATGGCGACATCGCGATCCTGCGCTTCCTGGCGGCAGCCGAGCTGATCGAGAGCGATCTGTGGACACAGTACAACGAGCTTGGAGGCGTCAACGGCCGCAACCCGGCCTACATGCTCGCGCTGGAGAACCTCGACAGCGACATGCCCCAATACATCGCGGACAACACCGACGATGAGATCAGCCACGCACGCTTCCTGAACGCGTATCTGAGATCTCAGGGCGCTGATCCCGTCAACCTCGACGCATTTCGCACGCTGCCGAGCAGCAAGGCGACGGGCGCCAAGCAGATCGGGCGGCTGACGAATCTCAAGGCGCTCGACGTCGACACGAGCTGGTACGTCCGCTACCGCAGCACGCTCAACCCGGACCTCGGCGCGAAGTTCCCGCAGGCGGTCACGATCCGCAACCAGCCGGCGATTCCCCTGACCGACGCGGATACGCCACCAACCCTGATGGCGCCGGTGCCTCCAGTCGGCCCACAAGAGAATCGCATGCAGGCGATCGCCAATACGGCGGGGTTCCACTTCGCCTTCATCGAGCAGGGCGGGTCGAGCCTCTACAGCACGATGGCACTGAAGGCTTCAAGCCTCGAGGTGTTGCGGATCGTGGTCAGCATCGGCGGCGTCGAGACCAACCACTTCTCGCTCTGGCACGACAAGGCGGGCAACGCGGTGTCGCCGCCGCTCGCCGGAGTCACCGATCCCGAGACGCACCTGACATTTCCGAACCTCAACGCCCACCCAACGGCATTGACACAGACAAACCTGATCCTGCCCGAGCCGTGTGAGTTCCTTCGCAAGGACCTGCCCTTGTGCTCCGTTGTGCGCCCCACCCTCGACAAGAACGCGGGCGCCGTTGCGGCCGTCAAAGGTCTCACCGCCGACCAACTGTTCAAAGGCCAGTCGCCGCGGTTCTTCAGCACGCTCATGCGGCTGGCGAAAGCAGCGGACGCTGCACAACGCCACGTCGTCTAGTCGAGCCGCCATCGGCCGCGACCCCTTGAGGGTCGCGGCCGAACCATCTTCAAACCAAAAGGACACCCCATGTTCACCGGAATTCTCCAACCCACCCACCTGATCATCCTGCTGGCAGTCGCGCTCATATTCCTGGGACCCAAGCGGCTGCCCGACGCCGGCCGCGCGCTCGGCCAAGGCCTCAGAGAGTTCAAGGACTCGATCGGCGGCGGGCACGACGGGGAACCGGGACTCCCTGAAGCCACCGTGACGGTGCCTGAAGAGAAGCCACCGGTTCACTGAATTCGCCTGCGAGCGGGAGACGAGTATCCAAGCCGGAGAACCATGATCACCAAACCCATCAGCCACGAAGCTCGCCTCCCGCTCGTCACGCACCTGGATGAGATGCGCGTCCGGCTGATCGTCTCCGCGGCGACGCTGACGCTCGCGTTTGGTTTTGCGTTCTGGCAAAACCACGCCGTGCTGAACGTGCTGAACCGTCCGCTCACGAACGCCACCGCCGGATCCCCCGAGAACTCCCGCGGCCCCCTGGCGCAGACCGCTCGAACGCAGCAGACGCTGGGCGTGGCGCTGAATCGCCAGGCCCGCGCATTCGAGCTCCTGGCGCGCACATCTGGCCGCCAGCCGTCCGAACGCCGGGCCCTGACCGAGGCCGCCCGAGCCGACGTCCAGGCGGTGGCGGTCACTCCCGCCGGGACGCAAGGACGTCAGCCGGTCACGCTCGGGATCGGCGAACCATTCACCCAAACCGTCACCGTATCCGCGTACTTCGCGCTGTTGCTGGCGCTGCCGGTGATTCTGTGGCAGCTCTACGCGTTCGTGATTCCGGCGTTCAGCCCGCGTGAGCGCCGGGTCGCGACGCCGCTGCTCACAATCGCGCCACTGCTGTTCGCCGCGGGACTGGCATTTGGATATTTCGTCGTCCTGCCGGGCGCGGTTCAGTTCCTCCAGAACTTCAATGCAGCCTCGTTCGACGCCCTCGTTCAGGCCCGCAGCTACTACCAGTTCGTCTTGTTCACGATGCTGGCCACCGGCGTGCTCTTTCAGATACCGATCGCCGTGATCGGACTCAACCAGATCGGCGTTCTCAGCACGCGCCAGCTGCGCGAAAACCGGCGTTATGCAATCGTCGCGATCGTCGCGCTCGCACTGCTGCTGCCAGGCACCGACCCCGTGACCACCCTGCTCGAGTTGATCCCGATGCTCGTGTTGTTCGAGCTCAGCATCATCATCGCAACGGCGCTGGAACGGCGCCGACGGCTACGCCGACAAAGCCACGACGCCGTCTGACCGCCGCGGATCCGCCATAGTGGTTGGCGTGAAGGTCCGCAGCGACTTGCGCGATATCGAGAACCGCACGGACTGCGAGCGGCTCGTGCGTGCGTTCTACAGTCGGGCGCTCGCTGACCCGATCATCGGCTGGATCTTCGTCGACGTCGCGAACCTCGACGTCGAGGCTCACGTTCCGCGGATCGCGTCCTTCTGGGAGACGATCCTGCTCGGGTCCCAGTCCTACGTCGGCGGCGCATTCGCTCCCCACGCCGCGCTGCACGCGCGGGTCAGGCTGCGGGCCGGTCACTTCGAGCGCTGGCTGGGCCTGTGGCGCGCGACCATCGACGAGCTGTTCGCCGGGAAGCGAGCGGAGCTCGCCAAGGCCCATGCGGTGCGTGTCGCGCAGGCCTTTCATCGTCGCCTGGAGGCCACGCCCGTGGCCGTCGACCCGCCGCCTGCTCCGGGCGGGCTGTCAGTGACATGGCATGACCCGCAGGTAGCGAATCGCGGTGTCTCACCCTGACGGAACGGGATCGATCGTGACCCGATCGCAGCATACGCGAGGGCCCGTCCGCCGCGGGAGGTTCAATAGCACCCCAACGTTGGCCAATCGATCGTGAAGGAGCTCCCTTGCCGCTAACCCAGACACAACTCACGAGCGCCGTCGCTGACCGCGCCGAGATCAGCCGAAACGAGGCCAAGCGGGTGCTCGGAGCGCTCGAGGAGATCGTGGTGGAGGAGCTCGGGAACGCGCAGAAGGTTCGCCTCGGCGGTCTCGTGCAGCTGACCGTCCGCGTCAAGCCGGCGCAGAAGGCCCGCACGGGCCGAAATCCGGCTACCGGCGAGGAGATCAAGATCGCCGCCAAGCCCGCGAGCGTCGACCTTCGCGCGCGACCGCTCGCCAAGGCCAAGGCCGCGCTCCCGTCGGTCCAGAAGGCGCGCCGGCGACTCGCCGCGTGACAGCCGGCTCAGCGCAGCAGCATCGCCACGATCGGCTCCGCGCTGCAGTTGGAGGGATGCCGGCGGCTGTCTCGACCTTGAGGAGATCCTCGATCGCGCCGATCAGCGACTTTCGGTAGGGACGTCACCCGCGCGCGTAACCGGCAGAGCGCTGGCGTCGGCTCGGTACGGTGAACCGGTGCGCGTCCTCGAGGCTCGCGGGATCACAAAGACAGTTGGCCGTGGGCGGGCGCGGCGTCGAGTACTCGACGGCGTCGCGCTCGAGGTCGATGCCGACGAGGTGGTGGCGGTGCTCGGGCGCTCCGGTAGCGGGAAATCGACGCTCCTGCATCTCCTCGGGGGGCTCGATCAGCCTGACGCGGGCGAGATCTTGCTCGCGGGAGAGCGGCTCACCGCTCAGGGACCCCGGGCGCTCGCGCGGATGAGGCTTCGCCACGTCGGCTTCGTGTTTCAGTCGTTTCACCTCGTCGACGAGCTGAGTGGAGCGGAGAACGTCGTGCTCCCGGCACGCCTGCCCGGAGCCGCTCCGGGCGGGGAGCGGCGGGCGAGGCAGCTGATCGACGAGCTCGGACTGGTGGAGGTCGCCGACCACCTTCCGCACGAGCTCTCCGGAGGAGAGCAGCAGCGGTTCGCGATCGCCCGGGCGCTCGTCAACGATCCGGAGCTTGTGCTGGCAGACGAGCCGACCGGCAACCTCGACGCGCAGAACGGGGCGGCAGTGCTGGCGCTGTTGCGCAACCTGAAGGGGCGGGCGGTCGTGATCGTCACCCACGAGCCCGAGGCCGCCGCGATCGCCGATCGCGTGCTCCAACTGCGGGAGGGAAGGCTCGCCACGGACGTGGACGTCGACGTGGACGTGGGTCCCAGGGGCGGCCAGGCCGAGCCAAGGCGCACGATCCGCAGAGCCGGCCCGTGAGAGCCGTGCTCCACGAAATCCGCCGCGGTCTGCGACCACGCCGTCGCCGCGCGTGGCTGACCGCGATTGGGATCGCACTCGCCGCGGCGATGTTGTCGGCCGCGCTGGTGCTCGCCGACGGCCTCGGCGATGGTTTCGCCCGCGCCGCTCGGGCCGCCGACCTCCCCGACGTGATCGTTCGCTTCGACCCGCAAACGCTCGGCCGCGTCGCGAGCCGGATCCGGGCGCTCCCGGACGTCGCCACGTTCTCGACTCGCGAAGAGTTCACGAACGTCAATATCGGGGCGAACGGCCACAGCAGCGGCCAGGCCTCTGCCGAGGTGGTCGGCTCCGGCCGGCGCGGGTACGCGATCGTTGCCGGCCGTGACCTCTCCTCGCGGTTCGGCGAGGTCGTGGTCGAGCGCGGCCTGGCGCAGGCGTGGGGAGTCCCGCTGGGAGGCACGCTGTACGTCCGCGGGCTCGGGCCCCTGCGCGTGGTCGGTTTCGCCGAGGCTCCCGACAACGTCGGCTACCCGCTTGCGGTCCCGCGGTTCTACCTCTCGGAAGCCGCGCTCGAAGCCAGGTTCGGGGCCGATCCGAACCCTCAGGTCAACGTCGCGCAGATCTGGCTGCGCGACCCCCGCTACCTGAACCAGGTGCTCGTGCAGGCGCGGACCACCAGCTACGGCCTGCGCGGGCTCCGCTTCGTCACTCGCTCCGGGGTCCGCGTACTGCTCGATCAGGCGGCTGGGATCGTGATCGATCTGCTGGTCGCGCTGTCCGCGTTCGCGCTCGCGACCGCCGGTGTGATGCTCGCCGCGTCTGCGCGCGCCGAGGTGCAGCGACGTTTGCAGGCGATCGGGATCAGCCGCGCGGTGGGCGCCTCCCGCGGCCATCTGGTGACCGTGCAGGCCACCGAGGCGGCCGTGGTTGCCGTCCCGGCGGCGACGGTCGGGGTACTGGCCGGCGTGCTCGCCACGGTGGGACCCAGCGACCGCCTGCTGACGATGTTGAACGAGCCGGCCGCAGGCTCCGCGCTGATCCTGCCACTCACCGCCGGATGGTTGGCGAGCGTCTCGATTCCGGTGCTCGCGGCCGCGTGGCCGGCTTGGCGAGCCGCCGGCCGCCCGCCGGTCGCGCTGCTGCAGGGCGCCGGGCTCGCGGCTCGTCGGGGATCCCGGCGGCGGCTTGGCGGCCGGCATCGCGCCGGCCTCGCCACGCTCGGCACCCGCCTCGTGGCCGCTCGCCCTGGCCGCCTCACCGCGACGGTGCTCACGCTGGGCACCTCGACCGCGTTCGTGCTCCTGCTGCTCGCGCTGGCATCCGCGCTCAGCGCGCTCGAGACTGACCCCGGCGCGCTCGGCAAGCGCTACCAGTTGACCGCGTTACTCCCCGCCGCAAGTGTCGGGAAGGTCCGCGCCCTTGCAGGTGTACAGGCCGCCGCCCCAAGATACGAGGTGCAGGCGGTCGACTCGTTCTCCCTTGGCGAGACGATCGACGTGATCGCGTACCCGGGAGATCACACGATCTTCGAGGCGCCGCCGCTGACCGCCGGCCACAGACTGGCGGGGACCGGCGAAGCGGAGGTCGGCGGAGGTCTCGCGGACGGGCTCGGGCTGAGTCCGGGATCGACACTGGCAATCGCGCTGCCCTCAGGGGCCGAGCTCCGGCTGCGCGTCGCCGGCATCGTCAGCTCGCTCGACCACGACGGCAGAGTCGCCTACGTCCCCGCGGCTGCGCTGCGGACGGCGGACCCTCCCGCGCCCGAGCAGATCGCGGTCCGGCTGGACCCAGGTGCGGACCAGACAAAAGTCAGCGATGCGCTCACCGCACTCGGAGCGCTCCCCACCCCCGCGAGCGGCGCGACCGCTCGCGGGGTACCGCTCGTGGATACGCTGCGGACGATCCTGCGGGCTGTCGCGATCGTGGACGGGCTGGTGTGCTTTTACGCGCTGATCCAAACGTGCGCGCTGACGCTCCAAGAGCGACGGCGTACCGTCGCCGTGCTGCGCGCCACCGGAGCCGGATCCGCGGCGGTCCGCCGACTGCTCGTCGGAGTCGTGCTCGCGCTCGTCATCCCGGCTGCAGTGTTCGGCATCCTGATCGAGCGGCTCGTGCTCGGACCGGCGCTCGCCAACCTTGCCGCGGGCTACGCGATCTTGGAGCTCGGCGCGGACTACGCGGAGATCGCCGCGGTCCTCGCAGGACTGCTGTTCGCGTCCGGGATCGCGGTGCTGTGGGTCACGAGACAGGCGACGCGTGAGACGGTCGTCGAGGGGCTCGCCGGATCATGACCAGGCGCATCACGCGGCGTCAGGCGCTCGGCGAGGCGATTGTCGGATCCGCTCTGCTCGCGGCCGGCTGCGGCACCTCCAGCCCGGTAGGTCCCGACCCGGGCGGCTCCACGCTGCGCAGGACCTACCAGGACCCGGACGGCACCGGAGTCCTCACGCCCGCGCGCGGCGAGCCGCTCATCCCGCGCACCGAGCTCGGACCAACGGCGCGGTCCCTCGGGTTGCTGGCCACGATTGCGCACGTCGCGGACGCTCACGTTCTCGACGCCGAGTCCCCGGCACGGGTGACGTTCCTCGATCGTCTCGGGCCGCCGTTCCAGTCGACGTTCCGCCCGCAGGAAACGCTGACCGCGCAGGTGCTGGCCGGCGCGCTGCACGCAATCCGGGCGCTCGGGCCGGACGCCGTGATCCAAGGCGGGGACCTGATCGACAACGATCAGGCAAACGAGCTTGCCCTCGCGGTCGCGGTCCTGAAGGGGGGCCGCGCTGGTCCGGGAAGCGGCGCACCGGGCTACTTCGGTGTCCAGTCCCCATTTGACGCCGATCCCTTCTACTACCGGCCCGACCTCGACGCCCCGCGCCATCCAGGTCTGCTCCAGGCGGCCACCCGGACGTTCATCAGCCCCGGCGTCGAGAGCGCCTGGTACCCCGTGCTCGGCGACCACGACATCCTCGTCGCCGGCGAGATCTCGCCTACCCCGCAGACGCGGGCACTCGCGCTCGCCGACCAGGCGGTGTGGGATCTCCCTCCCGGGCTGACCGTACCCCCCGGGCTCTCGACCGGCCAGGGACTCACCAGCGGAGTTGACTACTCACCCGATGGCCCACCGAGCCCGGGGCTCGTCGAGCGCTTCCTCGAGCAGGCGCTCAGCGGACCGAAGGTCCGTGTCCCGCCCGATGGGGCTCGTCGCGAGCTCGAAGCCGCGGAGGCGGTGAGCAGCCTCCGGACCGCCTCGGGACAGACGGCGCCCGGAGCGCTGCTCGACTACAGCGCGGACATCGGCCCCCAGGTCCGCGCGCTCGTGCTCGACCTTGCGCGGCGCGATGGCGGCTCCGGTGGCCTCGTCCACACAGGCCAATCAGAATGGCTGGCCGGCGAACTCGCCAGGGCCGGCGAGCGCTGGATCCTCATCATCTCCCACCAGCCGATCACGAGCTCCGAAGGCAGTGGGCAGATCGTCGAGCGCCTCGACAGCCATCCCCGGGTCATCGCGGCGCTATCCGGTCATATCCATCGCAACCGGATCGTCGCGCGCCCCACCAGGGCGGGCGGCTATTGGCTGATCAGCACCGCCTCGCTGATCGACTATCCCCAGCAGGCACGCGCGCTCCGGGTGCTCGCGACCACGGACGGGGGGGTCGCGATCCAGACCTGGATGCTCGACCACGTCTTCCCGGGTGAGCTCGGCACGATCTCGCGCCAGCTCGCCTACCTGGACGCGCAGGGCGGCCGACCGCAGGGGTTCATCGGCGGTCGACTGGACCGGAACGTGACGCTCTACCGGTCAGGCGTGCGGGCGTGACGGCTGCGCGCGCTTTCGCTTACCGCGCGGTTGGTATCTCCCACGATCGGCTCAGCGGGTTCTCCCGGATGTCTCCTTCGGACACCTATGAGATAAGAGAGGACATCATGAGCTACACAGCAGCCGCCCGGTCGATCGACGGTACGCTCCGGCACGAGATCGACGTCAACGGACGCCACACGATCACCACCGACGAACCGGAGAGCCTCGGCGGCACCAACACGGCCCCCACCCCTCACGAGCTGCTCGCGGCGACGCTTGCGGCGTGCGTGTCGACGATGGTCGTTCTCTACGCGCAGAACCGCGACTGGGATCTCGGCGAAATTCGTGTCGACGTCGACTACGACGCCGACACCACCCCGAGAGCCGTGCAGGTCACCGTCCATCTTCCCGGTGGCCTGACCCCGGAGCAGACCAGGCGCCTGCAGCGCGTCGCCGAGACCTGCCCGGTCCGGCGCGCCCTGCAAGCGGGATTCAGATTCGACGAACAGTTGATCGCAGACCTCCCGCGTCGGCCAACCGCCGCCCTTCAGCCCGGCTAGACGACGGGGTTGGCTCGGCGGCTTGCCCTGTAGGGTCAAACCGAGCACCGAAACGAGCGTCCCCATCGGAGGAACAAATGAGCGCGATCGAACATGTACATGCCCGGCAGATCCTCGACAGCCGCGGCAATCCCACGATCGAGGTTGATGTCCGCCTCGCCACGGGCGCCATGGGCCGCGGCGCGGTGCCCTCGGGCGCCTCCACCGGGACGCGCGAGGCGCTCGAGCTCCGGGACGGCGACGCCCAGTTTGGCGGAAAGGGTGTGACGCGCGCGATCGGCCACGTCAATGGCGAGATAGCAAGCGCGGTGCGGGGCAGGGATGCCAACGAGCAGCGCGGCCTCGATGAAGCGCTGATCGCGCTCGACGGCACCGAGGACAAGTCGCGCCTCGGGGCGAATGCGATTCTTGGCGTGTCGATGGCGACCGCTCGTGCCGCCGCCGCCGATGCGTCCGAGCCGCTGTGGCGGTACCTGGGCGGCGCGGAGGCGACGCTCCTGCCGGTGCCGACGATGAACGTGCTCAACGGCGGCGTCCATGCGGACAACCCTGTGGACTTCCAGGAGTTCATGATCGCCCCGGTCGGCGCGCGCTCGTTTGCCCACGCGGTTCGGATCGGCGCCGAGGTCTACCACGAGCTCCAGCGCACCCTCAAGCGGCGCGGCCTCGGTACCGCTGTAGGAGACGAAGGTGGCTTCGCCCCTGCGCTCGACTCGAATGAGGCACCGCTCGAGCTGCTCGTGACCGCGATCGAAAGCGCCGGCTATCGACCGGGTGATGAGGTCGCGATCTGCCTCGATCCGGCGGCCAGCGAGTTCTTCAAGGACGGCCGCTACGAGCTCGCCGGCGAGGGACGCTCGCTCTCGTCCGATGAGATGGTCGCGTATTGGGCGACGGTCCCGGATCGCTACCCCGTCGTGTCCCTCGAGGACGGCATGGCAGAGGGGGATTGGGATGGCTGGCGCAAGCTGACCGAGCAAGTTGGTGAGCGGCTGCAGCTCGTCGGCGATGACATCTTCGTCACCAACCCGGCGATCCTGCGCGAGGGCATCGAGCGGGGGGTCGCGAACTCGATCCTGATCAAGCTCAACCAGATCGGGACGCTCACGGAGACGCTCGACACGATCGCGATCGCTTGCGGCGCGGGATACAGAGCAGTGATCTCCCATCGCTCGGGCGAGACCGAGGACACGTTCATCGCCGACCTCGTCGTTGCGACCGGCGTCGGGCAGATCAAGACCGGCGCACCGGCGCGCTCAGAGCGCGTCGCGAAGTACAACCAGCTGGTGCGGATCGAGGAGGAGCTCGGGGACCGGGCGCGGTACGCCGGACGCGGAGCGGTCGCGCTCGCCTGACACCGTCACCGTAGTCCTATGCACCGAGACTGCCGGTTTGGGCGGATGACAAGCCGACCTTCGCGGACCAAGATTGATCGTGATATCGCCCTCCGAGGTGGTGAAGGAGGTGTTCACCGTGATTTTGGTGTATGCGATTTTGGCCGTTTTGCTGTTACCAGTACTACTCGTTCTCGCGATTGGTCTGGGACCTGTGCTCCTCGGCATCCTCTGTGCGATCGGATTCGGACTGATCGTCTTCGTCGTGGTTAACCTCGTGATAGGACTGGGGCTGTCCCTCCGTTCAATGGAGCGGCATGTGCGTCATGTGCCGTCGGAGCGGCACGACGTGAGCTAGTGATTCGGAGGCCTCGAGCTCACCAGGCGGTCAGCCGCTTGGTGAGTCCTCTTTGCCGGAGCCCGGGCGCCGCGCGTGCTCGCTAAGCGCGTGTGTGGCCTCCTCGAAGCTCCGGTACATCTGCTGCGAGAGGCTGGCCTCCGCGAACGCTCGGCCGAGCTTGCGCCGCAGCAAGGCGTCGGTCGAATAACGCGTCGAGGAGAGGTAGTACCGCCGCTCGTGTTCTCGGACCATCTCGAAGAACCGCGGCGCCGCGGGACGCGCGAGCTCGAAGTTGTCGTAGTTGACGATCAGCTTGACTCGGCGGCCGAGCTCGTTCAGACGGCGGTCCAGGAAGCCGGCGAGCATCTCGGCTTCGTTCGAGCGTATTCACGATCAGGCCCTCGAAGTTGATGAACACGAGGTTGTCCTCCGCGCGGTAGTGGACACGCTCATCGAGCGTGAGCGGCGAGCGCTCACTCAGTCCGAGCGGAGCGTCAGTGAAGATCGCCGCGTCCATCTCGCGCAGGTGAGGCGCAATCTGAGGACGAAAGCCCATGCGAGCCAGCACATCGCGCTCGAGCTCGACGCCGGGCGCGATCTCGATCACCTCGAGGCCCTCGTCGCCCAGCCGCAGCACGCAGCGCTCGGTGATGTAGAGGACGGACTGCCCCGTTGCCCGCGCCCGCTCGCCGCTGAAGGTCATTTGTCCCACTTCCTCGACGAACTTCGGCACCGCGCCCTCGCGGCAAATGCGCAGCCGGCCGTCGCCGACCGAGATATCGGCGCCCGCGGTAAAGGTTCCCACGAAGAACACGCTGCGCGCCGACTGGCTGATGTTGATGAACCCGCCGGCGCCGGCGAGCCGCCGACCGAAGCGGCTGACGTTGACGTTCCCGTGGCGGTCGACCTCCGCCATGCCGAGGAACGCCTGATCGAGCCCCGCGCCGTCGTAGTAGTCGAACTGGTAGGGCTGATCAATGATTGCCTGCGCATTGGCGGCCGCGCCGAAGCTCAGGCCGCCTGCAGGCACGCCGCCGATCGCGCCCGCCTCGACGGTGAGCGTGATCAGCTCGAGGATCCGTTCCTCGCCTGCCACCGTGGCAATCCCCTCGGGAATACCGATCCCAAGGTTCACGACCGAATTGATCTTCAGGAGCATGGCGGCACGGCGCGCGATCACCTTGCGGGCGTCCAACGCCATCGCCCCCGTCTGGTTCACCTCGACGCGGACCTCGCCGACGTAGGCTGGGTTGTAGCGTCTCCCCGAAGGTCTGCATCTGAGATGCGCTCTCCCCGGCGACGACGACGCCGTCGACGAGGATTCCCGGAATGACGACATCGCGCGGCGGCAGCACGTGGCGTGTGGTAACGCGCTCGACCTGCACGATCACGATTCCGCCCGAGTTCTTCGTCGCCTGGGCGATCGAGAGCGAGTCCAGCGTGGCGGCCTCGCGCTCCATTGTCACATTGCCCTCCCCGTCGGCGGTCGTTCCGCGCAGGAAAGCCACGTCGAGTGGGCGCGACGGATAGAAGAGGAACTCGTCGCCATCGAGCTCGATCACACGCACCACCTCATCGGTCGACACCGCGTTCATGCGGCCGCCCTCGATCCTCGGGTCGACGAACGTGCCGAGCCCGATCCCCGTGATCAGTCCCGGCCTGCGGGCCGCGGTCTCCCGGTAGAGGTGCGACACCACGCCCTGCGGCAAGCAGTACGCCTCGATCCGGCCGTCCAGCGCGAGCGCGCCGAGGGCAGGAACGAGACGCCCAGTGCGCACCGATCGCGCGCCGGATCAGCCCTTCCTGGGCAACGTGATTGAGTCCGCGCTCGCCCCCATCCCCCTGTCCCGCGGCGAACACGAGCGTCAGGTTGGACGGACTGCGAGTTTCGCCGAAGCGCTTCGCAAGCGCGATCAGAAGCTCTTCGGGAACTGCAATCCCGACGAACCCCCCGACCGCCAGCGTGTCACCATCGACGATCAGTTCGGCGGCCGCCTCGGGCGTGATCACCTTCGTGCGCCGCCCACCTGTCACGGCGCCATGCTATCCGACTCCCGCGCGAGGCTCATCGAGGCCACGGTTTAGGTCGCTCGGCCTTGTGTCGGGCGCTCGCGGTCGCGACATTGGCGGGCGCACTCCCCAAGGACGATCTCGTCCTACGACCAGGCGCATGCTCGCACACGCCGCGGGTGTTGACGTCGGGGCGTCAGGGCTGTGACCCTCGCCGCGGTATGGCGGGTCCCAAGCGCTAGTCCGGGACGTTCTGCTGCGCGATGCTTTGACGCTGCGCTTGCAGACGGCGACGCCGGCAGACCTCGACGACATCAAGGACTTTTACGACGGCCTGTGGTGAGGACTGCCGCCACATGCGCTTTCGCGGCGGTGGGCGGGCCGGCGACTCGGGCATGCATCCTTCGGCGGGCGCCATTAGCCGGGTAGAGTGGTCGCCGTGAGCGGGATGTCTAGGTCGATGAAGCCCACGTCGGGGGGGCCGAAACCCTCCTCTTCGCCGCGCCCCAAGAGGTATGGCGCGAGATAGCGGCCCGCGATCTTCGTCGGCGGCCACCAGAGCGGGTACCATGCGCCGGGGATCTCCGGGTCGGTGCCCGCCACGCCCGAGCGCATGAACCGCGGCTCGCCGCCAGTGAGCAGCATTCCCCGCAGCACGGGCCGGAACGGCGGCGCATCGACGCGCGCGCCATGATGCGCGGCGACGTGCGCGGCCACGACATCCGCCTGCTGCGCGGCGAGCCCGCCCTGCTTGACGGGGAAATTGACAGCGTCGCCGGCGGCGTACACATCGGCGAGTCCCGGCACGCGCCCGTACTCATCCACCGGGATGAAGTCATCAGGCTGCGTCGCCGGCACGCCGGCCAGCCCCGGGCCTCGCAGGAGCGGCAGCGTGACTACGCAATCGACGGCCACCGACTCCCCGGTTGTCCCCAGCGCCACGTCTCGCCCTCGTGCTATTGCCCGCGTCGCGCCGATGAACTCGATCCCCGCCGCGGTCAACAGGCGACCGACGGTCTCGCTGCCCTGGTCCCCGAAGAGCGCCAGTGGACGGTCCTCCGGCGTGACAAGGCGGAGCTGGGCGCCTTCGACCTTGCTCCGTGCCAGCTCGCGCCCGGTCATGAGCGCGAGTTCGTACAGTGGCAAGAGCCACCCCGCCGTGCTGGGAGCAACGAACGCCGCGTTGCGCATCTCGCCGCTGCGAAGCCGGCTCAGCATGTCCTTCACGGCCTGGCCCGATCCTGCGACCCCGAAAGTGATCGCATCGGCAAAGGGGGGTCGCGTTCGGGCGCCGGGGGCCAGGATCAGAGTGCCGAAGCCGAGGTCCGGCGAATCCGCGCAGCTGATCCTGTGCTCGGCGCCAGCCACCTCGGCGACGGTCGCGTGGACAAACTTCGCGTCGAACTCGGCGGCGATTTCCGCCAGCGGATGGCGCGCTGCTGATGCCAACCCGAACGGCTCCCCCACCGTCAGGGGCCGGTCGACGAACCAATCGTCCTGCGAAACGAGGGTCACGGCGAGGCGATCCCCGACGAGGGCACGCAGGGCGATCAGCGCCTCCAGGCCCGCCACGCCGCCGCCGACGATCACAACCTGCCCAGAGATGGGGCTATCGCGTTCACTCATGGCCGCCAGAGTACTAATGCCGAGCCGAGGGACTAGCCCGGGGGATCGGTTGCTCATCGGTTCACCCGCGTGGCCAGGTCGAATACGGTGCAGACCTCGGCGGCGTAGGCCGCGATGTCCAGCTCGGGCTCAGCGGCCAGCAGGAACGTGAGACCGTCCGCCGCACGCTGGATCAGCACGGCCATCACCTTCGGGTCGAAGCGGCGAAACTCGCCGGCCTCCTGGCCGGCGAGCTGATGCGAGCAAACTCCTCGCGACGGCGTGCCGTCGGCTCTTTGCCGCGTCCGTCAGGGACGCGCGGTGAGCTCGGCCACGACCCGCGTCACCGTCTCGTCGATGGCACGCTCGACGGTCTGGTCCAGCGGCGCGCCGGCGGAGAAGGAGCTTCCCTCGATGCCGTAGACGATCGTGCGGCCGGGGAGGCGGTCGAGCGCGCGCGCCAGCTCGATTGCCTCCGCGACCCCGAGTGCGTGGGTCGAGGACGCGGTCAGCCTGGCCGGCAGCGGCGCGGCGGACACATCGAAGCGTCGGACGGTGCCCGGCGCAGCGCCCGAGACGACCGTGTCGACCACGATCGCCAGGTCGGCGCCGATCCACGCCGTCACCAGCCCGGCCGGATCGGCCTCGCACGCGAGCACGACCGCCTCCGTTGCGCCCCGCTCGCGCAAGCGCCGGGCTACGAGCAGCCCGGCGGCGTCGTCCCCTCTGAACTCGTTGCCGAGGCCGATGACGACGGCGCGACCGCGCGCGGGCGCGTTAGGCACGCTCGATGTCGAGCTTGAGGAAGTGCGTCGCGCAAGAGATGCACGGGTCGTAATTGCGGATCGCCTGCTCGCACTGCCACTGCAGATCGTCGTCGGACAAGTCCAGATGCTCCGGTCACGAAGCCGTGCAGGTCCTCCTCGATCGCGCGCTGGTTCTGGGAGGTGGGCGGCACGATCCGAGCATCACGGATCGCCCCGGAGGCATCGATCTCGTAGCGATGCCAGAGGATCCCGCGAGGTGCCTCGCTGACTCCGCTGCCCACCGCGTTGCCTGGCTCGAGAGCCACCGCCGGCGGATCGGGTGGCTCGTAGGCCTCGATCAGGGCCAGCGCCTCCTCGATCGCGTACGCGAGCTCCACCCCCCGCACGATGATGCTCTGGAACGGGTTGTTACACCGCGGCCCGAGCCCGGCTCCGGTGGCCGCCTCGCGCGCCAGCGGGGACAGCGCGTCAAACGCGAGGCTGTAGCGTGCCAGCGGCCCGACCATATAGGAGCCGCCGTCGCGCAGGCGGCTGTGCAGGGCGTTGGAGTGGGCTACGTGCTCCTCGACGAAGTGATCCTCGAACGACTGCGCGGGGATGTCCAGCCCGCTGCTGGAGACGATCCGGCCGCGGTCGATCGGATAGCGGCCGTCGTCGTCGCGGAGCGCCACGAACTCGTAGTCGCGCTCGAAGTCGGGCATCGGGAGCGTGGCCGTGAGCGCCACCGTCTCGAGCGTCTCCTCGAGCGCGCGCTGCAGCGGCTCCACGTGTGGCTTCAACTCGTCCCGGGTCGGCGCCCGGTAAAAACCGCCGGTGCGGGGGTTGATCGGGTGCTCAGCTCGGCCACCGATGGTGATCAGCAGCTTGTTACCGGCCTTGCGCGTGGCCAGGCCGCGCTCGACCAGCGCGGGGTGGTCGGCGGCCATGTGGATCGCGCTCTCGTAGCCCAGGAAGTCGGGCGCGTGGAGCAGGTACAGGTGCAGCGCGTGGCTCTCGATCCACTCGCCGCAGTACATCAGGCGGCGCAGCGCACGAATCGGCCCGTCCACGGTAACTCCACACGCGTCTTCGATCGCGAGGCTGCCGCTCGTCTGGTAAGCGACCGGGCAGATGCCGCAGATGCGCGCCGTGATGTCGGGTACCTCGGTGTAGCCGCGACCCCGCAGCAGCGCCTCGAAGAAGCGCGGCGGCTCATAGATGCGCAGCTGCACGCTGAGGACCTCGCGATCGCGGATGCGGACGCTCATCGCGCCCTCACCCTCGACCCTCGCAAGGGCGTCGGTGCGGATCCGGCGGCTCCGGCTGGCCTCAAGCGGCATGGTCATGGCGCTCACTCTCGCGTTGGAACTCCGGTGCGCTGGCGTTGAACGTGCGGTACAGGCGAACCAGGTCGACGTCGTCCACGTCCAGTTTGCGCAGCCAGGTGGTCAGCGATGCGGGGTTGGGCGACTCCATCGGCCCGAAGCAGCCGTAGCAGCCGCGGTTGTACGACGGACACAAGGCTCCGCAGCCAGCGTGGGTCACCGGTCCCAGGCAAGGAGTGCCATGGGCGACCATGACGCAGACGTTGCCCCGCCGCTTGCACTCGACGCAGACGCTCGAGGAGGGAACGTTCGGTCGCCGGTCGCCGAGCGCGGCCCGGACCACCTCGAGCAGCTGATACTTGTTGACCGGGCAGCCGTGCAGCTCGAAGTCAACGGGAACGTGCGCGCTGATCGGCGTGGAGTGCTCGAGCGTCGAGACGTACTCGGGCGTCGGGTAGACCACCGTGAGGAGGTCCTCGACGTCGGTGAAGTTGCGCAGCCCCTGGATCCCGCCCGCGGTGGCGCACGCTCCGATCGTCACCAGGCGCTTGGACACGCGTCGTACGCGGTGGATGCGCTCGGCGTCCTGCTCGGTCGTGATCGACCCTTCCACGAGTGACAAGTCATAGGGACCCTCGACCTCAGCCCGGGAGGCCTCGAGGAAGTAGGCGATCTCGACCTGGCCGACGAGCGTGAGCAGCTCGTCTTCGCAGCTGAGCAGGCTCAGCTGACAGCCGTCGCAGGAGGAGAACTTCCATACCGCCAGCTTCGGCTTGCCCAAGAGCTCGTTCATAGCTCGCGCACCTGAAGCCAGCGCTCGACCTCGTCGTAGCGCTGCACCGGCCCTTCGCGGCAGATGAACTTGGGGCCGAACTGACAGTGGCCGCACTG
The DNA here is from genome assembly GCA_963837385.1 of uncultured Solirubrobacterales bacterium. Taxonomy (GTDB): domain Bacteria; phylum Actinomycetota; class Thermoleophilia; order Solirubrobacterales; family Solirubrobacteraceae; genus Palsa-465. The sequence continues at coordinate 64,978 of CAWIMZ010000003.1, read as the reverse complement.
TGCAATCGCACAATGCATGTTGCGCTCCATCGAGATGTAACAGCGCTCCGGGGGAACGCCCCGCTTGCGCAGCGTCAGGGCCGCAAAGCGCAGCATCACCTCGGGCCCGCACATCAACCCGAACGTGCTGTCGGGATCGAACGACGCCAGCTCGACGAGCTTGGTCACCACCCCGACCTTGCCGTTCCAGTCCGGGCCCGCCGTATCGACGATCACGTCGATGTCGAGGTCAAAGCGCCCCCGCCAGTGCTCGAGCTCGTTCACGAACAACAGCTCCGTCGACGCGCGACCGCCGTAGCAGACGATCACCCGCCCGAACTGGTTCCGGTGGGCGAGCACGTGGTGGATCGCCGGGCGCAGCGGAGCCAGGCCGAGGCCGCCGGCCACGAACACGACGTCGGCCGTGACCGCGTCGTCCAGCGGCCAGCTGCTGCCAAACGGTCCCCGCAGGCCGACCACGTCACCCGGAGCCGTAGCGCACAGCGATGCGGTCACCGCTCCGACCGAGCGCACGGTGCAGCGCAACGGATCAAGCGCCGTGGACGCGCCGCTGACGGAGATCGGTACCTCCCCGACGCCGAAGCTGTAGAGCATGCCGAACTGCCCCGGGGCAAAGTACGGCAGCTCCTGCCCGGGCAGCGGCTCGATCGCGAGCGTCCAGGTGTCGTAGGTCTCCTGGCGCCGGCTGACGACCCGATGGGCTCGCGGGGTCATCGCGCCCGGGGGCGCGAGCGGCTCAGCTGACAGCTGCGCGGCCATAGACGTCGAGTAGCTGGAGCCGGGTCGCCTGCAGACGCTCGACGATCACGGCGGCGAAGCTGCGCATCAGCTCGTAGCCCAGGACGGGATCGTCCGTCAAAGCGCCCGCGCAGCGTCGAGGCGTCGAAGCGGATCGCGCGGGTGGTGCCGCGCGACAGCGCGTCGAAGTGAGCGAGATAGGGATCGAACAGCCACGACCACCCGACCGGGTCCCCGTTGTGCAAGGTCTCGATCGTGATCGGTCCTGAGGGCGCTTCGGTCTGCAGGGCCACGAAGCCCTCGCGGATCACGAAGAACCAGTCCGCCGCCTGGCCCTCGATCATCAAATAGCCGCCTTCGCCGAACTCGACGTCCTCGGCCAGATCGGCGAGCATCATCAACTGGTCATCGGTGAGGTTCCGAAACATCGGCGTCGCCGCGCGCGTCTCTTCGATGGTCAGCATGCCTGCCTCCTCTATGTTGCGTCGGCCGGCGCGGTCGGGTTGGACAGGATCGCTGAGACCTCCTCGGTGATGTCGATGCCGACCGGGCACCAGGTGATGCAGCGCCCGCAGCCGACGCACCCGGACGTGCCGAACTGATCCACCCAGGTTGCCAGCTTGTGCGTCATCCACTGGCGGTAGCGCGAGCGCGGCGTCGAGCGCACGTTGCCTCCCCCCAGGTGGCTGAACGACAGCGAGAAGCACGAATCCCACCGGCGCCAGCGCTCGGCCTCCTCGTCCGCCAAGTCGGCGGTGTCCTCGACCGATGTGCAGAAGCACGTCGGGCATACCATCGTGCAGTTGCCGCACGTCAAGCAGCGCTCGGCGACGTCGTCCCACCGCGGGTGCTCGAAGTTGGCGTAGAGCAGCGCGCGCAGGTCGACCGCCGGCATCTCGCGCCCCATCCGCGCGACAGCGCCCGCGGTCACCCCCGCGGCGTCCGCCACGTCGTCATCGTCGGCAGCCCGGTGGGGCACCTCGGCGAGTATGGATGCGCCTCGCTCGCTTCCGACCTCGACGACGAACTCGTGTCGCTGCCCGTCGAGGATCTCGGTCAGCGCGAGGTCGTACCCCGACTTGGCCTTCGGTCCGGTGTCCATCGAGGCGCAGAAGCACGTCCCGCCCGGTTCCCCGCAGTTGACCGCTACGAACAGGACGTCCTCGCGACGAGCGGCGTAGGCGAGATCTGGATGGGCGCCGGGCAGGAACACCTGGTCCTGAATCGCGATCGCGTGAAGCTCACAGGAGCGCACGCCGATGAAGGCGTAGCGAGGGGAAGGATTCGGCTCCTCGAGGATATCGAGGCCTTCTCCGTTCTCCCCGCGCCGCGCGCGCCACAGCCGCAGATTGGGAGGATGCAGAAACTGCTTCCATGACTGCGGGCCGACGGCGTAGCCGAACACCGCTTGATCGTCGCGGCGTTTCACGCGATAGGTGCCACCGTCCTGCTCGTCGGTCCAGCCCACGGGCAAGTCCGTGCTCGAGCCAACGTCGCCGTAGACGATTGCACCCTCCCGCAAGGTGGGGCCGACGACGTGATAGCCCCGGCCGGAGATGGCGGCGAGCAGCCCGTCCAGGGCGCTGCGCTCGATGATGACAGAGGCGCCCGCGGGGAGCGCGGATTGCACGACATCGGTCACGGCGCAACATCCTACCCCCGTGCGGCGGTCAAGGGGTGTTTTTTTTTACAATCTCGCCGCGCGCACCCTGGGTCCGCGAGCAGCCGATCGCCGTGCTCACAGCGCCCGGCTATTTCTTGGTGGGCTCGAAGTAGGGGTTGGTGCCGGAGGCGTGGTCGGTGACGTCGACCACGTGGACGATCTCGGGCACCGCTCGGGTGATGGCCACCTCGATCCCCTGGCTGAGCGTGACGGTGGCCATGCCGCAGCCCTGGCATCCTCCGCCTAGACGCAGGTAGGCTGTGGCGCCTTCGACGGCGGCGAGCTCGGCGTGGCCGCCGTGGCTCGCGATGCTCGGGTTGACGTCGCGGTCGAGCACGGCCCTCACGCGCCGCGCGAGATCGGTGTCCAGCCCGCCCGTGGGCGACGGCCGTGGCGGACCCGGCGGCGGGGCGGGGCGAGCCGCTCCCGGGCTCATCGGCAGGGTCGGAAGGGCGAGCGGCGGAGGCGCCGGCTTGTTCGGGTTGACGACCACGAACCCGCCGCCCAGCCGGTTCTCGCTCCAGTCGACCGTTGCCCCGCGGAGCTTGTCGACGCTGTCGCCGGCCACCACGATGGGTAGATCGCCCTCGTGCTGCACGGCGTCGCCGGAGCGGATCTGAGCCTGCGGCTCGAGCGACAGCGCGCAGACGTGCTCGCCGTCGGCCGCGCCCGTGACCCGCACAGACAGCACGCGGCCGCCCGGGTCGGGTGCGCTGTCGCGGAACGCGCGAATCCGCCCGAGGGCAGATGCCGTGATGGCGAGAAGGGGTGGGGCTGCGTCGGGCATAAACGTACAATAGCTCGGTGGACCGTCTGCTCCTGGTTCTGCCGTCGGCCACCTACCGTGCGCAGGACTTCTTGTCGGCGGCGCGGGATCTCGGCGTCGCGGTCACGGTGGCCTCCGAGCGCCGGGCAGCGATGTCGGCGACGATGGGCGAACGGGCCCTGACCGTCCGTCTTTCGGACCCGGCACGCGCGGCCGAGCAGATCGCCGAGCGGGCCGGCGAGACGCCGTTCGCCGCGATCGTGGGCGTCGACGATCAGGGCGTGATGGCCGCCGCGCTCGGCGCCGAGCGCCTGGGTCTGGCCCATAACCCTCCGGCCGCCGTCGCCCGCACGCGCAACAAGGCGGCGATGCGCCGGGCGCTCGGGGAAGCCCGCGTCAGCCAGCCGCGCTTCGCCCTGCTGCCCGTTGGGGCCGACGCGGCGGGCGTGGCCGCCCAGGTGGGGCTTCCGTGCGTCGTCAAGCCGCTCGCGCTCTCGGGCAGCCGCGGCGTCATCCGGGCGGACGACGCCGAGCAGGCGCGGGCGACCGCGGAGCGCATCCGGGCGATCCTCGCCGCCGCCGACGAGCCCGCCGACGTGCCGCTGCTGGTCGAGAGCTACCTCCCCGGCGACGAGGTAGCGATCGAGGGGCTGCTGCGCGGCGGGCGCTTGGAGGTGCTGGCGGTCTTCGACAAGCCCGACCCGCTGGAGGGCCCGTACTTCGAGGAGACGTTGTACATCACGCCGTCGCGGCTGCCCGCAGCCGTCCTGGCCGAGGTCGAGGCTCTCACCGCGCGGGCGGCGGACGCGCTGGGCCTGCGGGAGGGACCGGTGCACGCCGAGCTGCGCGTCGACGGCGAGCACGTGAGCGTGCTGGAGCTGGCGGCCCGTTCGATCGGCGGGTTGTGCTCGCGCGCCTTGCGCTTCGGCGCCGGCGTCAGCCTCGAGGAGGTGATTCTCCGCCACGCCCTCGGCCTCGGGCTCGGCGACGTCGTGCGGGAGTCGACGGCGTCCGGGGTGATGATGCTCCCGATTCCCCGCGCCGGCGTGCTGTGCGCGGTCGAGGGACAGGAGGACGCGCGGGCGGTGGACGGCATCGCGGGGCTCGAGATCACGATCGCGCGCGGCCGTCCCGTTGTGCCGCTGCCCGAGGGTGACCGCTACCTGGGCTTTCTGTTCGCCCGCGGGGCGAGCGCCGACGTCGTGGAGTCCTCGCTGCGCAAAGCGCACGCCCGCCTGCGGATCCGCATCGAGCCGCATGCCCCCGAGCCCGATAGCGTGGGTCGCCGGTGCGCGTCCTGTTGATCTCCACCTACGAGCTGGGGCACCAGCCGCTTCACGTCGCCTCGCCGGCCGCTGCGCTGCGCCGCGCCGGGCACGAGCTGCGGTGCCTGGACCTCAGCGTGCAGCCGTGGGATGCCGACGCCGTGGAGTGGGCGCAGGCGGTCGGCTTCTCGGTGCCCATGCATACCGCGATGCGGCTGGCGCTCGACGCCGGCCGCCGCGTGCGCCGCGAGCAGCCGGGGATGCCGATCTGCTTCTACGGCCTCTACGCCACGGTCAGCCGGGAGTTGGTCGCCCGCGAGCTGGACGCGCGCGCGATCGCCGGCGAGTACGAGCCCGCGCTGGCGGCCTGGATGGACGAGCTGGCGGCGCCCGGCGCGCCGCCGACCGCCGAGAGGCCGATCGTCCACCTACAACGCGGCACATTCGAGCTCCCCGCGCGCGAGCTGCTGCCGGGACTGGAGCGCTACGCCCGCCTGGCGGTGGGCCGGGAGGAGCGGCTGGTCGGTTACGTTGAGGCCAGCCACGGGTGCGTGCACAGCTGCCGTCACTGCCCGGTCCCGGCCGTATACGACGGGCGCATCCGCGTCGTGCAGGCCGAAACGGTCCTGCGCGACGTCGAGCGCCTGGCCGCGATGGGCGCTCGCCACATCACCTTCGGCGACCCCGACTTCCTCAACGGCCGGCGCCACTCCCTGGCGATCGTGCGCGGGCTGCACGAGCGGCTTCCGGAGCTCACCTTTGACTGCACCACGAAGGTTGAGCACGTGCTCGAGCACGGTGACGTGTGGGCGGAGATGGCCGCCGCGGGCTGCCTGTTCGTCGTCTGCGCGCTGGAGAGCGTCAACGACGAGATCCTCGAACGGCTCGACAAGGGCCACACCACGGCCGAGGCGTTGTCCGCGATCGAGCTGCTGCGCGAGCACGGGATCGAGACCCGGCCGTCGTTCATGCCCTTCACCCCGTGGACGACGCCGCGCGACGTGCTGGACATCGTCGACTTCGTCACCGCGCACGACCTGGTAGCCAACGTCGATCCGGTGCAGTACACGATCCGGCTGCTCGTGCCCGAGGGCTCTCTGCTGCTGCGGCGCGAAGACCTGCGCGAGCACCTCGGCCCCTACCAAGCCGAGCGACTGAGCTACTCGTGGCGGTCCGCTGACCGGGCGGCGGACCGGCTGCAGGGTCGGCTCAGCGCACTGGTCGAACAGAGCGCCGCCGCGCAGGAGCCGGCGCGCCTGACGTTTGCGCGCATCCGCGCGGCGGTCCGCGAGGCCGCCGGCGATACCGACGGCTCCGAGCCGGAGGCAATCGACATCGGATCGACCGAAGGGAGACCACGGCTCACCGAGCCGTGGTTCTGCTGAGCAGAGCCCACCGAGGGCCAGTTGGGCCCTCTCACAGAGTGATGACGTGGTCTGGCGGGTTGCCCGCCAGCGCGGCATACAAGTCCGGGAAGCAGCCGACCCGGACGCCCGCGACCGTTCCCGTCGGCACAGCCGCGCCGATCTCTCCCTCGGCCAGACCGCGCTCCAACGCGCACTGGTCACAGAGCATCAGGAGCATGTCCCGCTCGGCCGCCACGCGCCCGACGCGCTCGCCGATCGCATCGCCGGCGCGCAGCACGTAAGTGTTGTCGTCGAAGAAGAACATCCCGACGACCTCGACGCCGTGCGTGCCCTGCTCGAGTTGCGGGAGGATCATCTTCCCGAGCTTGTAGCTGGCCGTGTGGCCGGAGGTCGAGAACACGTACGCGATCTTCATCCCGGAGGATCGTAGCCGGGGTGCCGCCGCCCAGCCCGCGCCTAGCAGCGGCTCCCTCCCTCAGCCAGCTGGAAGCCCCAGCGACTTGGACACCGTAGCGTCGGCCGACCTGACATTGGCAGCATCCGTCCGCAGCGCCCGGGTCGCGGATTCGGTGGCGGAGGCGTTGTGGTCGGTCACGGCCGTGGAGATGTTGCTGAGGTCGCCGGCGACGGCGTCGAGGGCCGACCCGAGAACGCGCAACCGAGGCTGGAGCCGCTGCTCCCGCACGCGGCGAGGGCAAGACCGACCGCCGCCGCGGCGCACGCCAGGCGGCGATGAGTCATTCGTAGCACCCGCGCGAGAGTGGGTGGGTAACGAGCTTGCGCATGCGGAAGAGCGATTGTCTCTGAGACCGGCCGGTGCGAGTCCCATCCCAGCGGTGATGTGGGCCGTTCCGCTCATCCCGGGGCGCCGGCAAGAGAGCAGCCCACGCTCCCCTAACCTGCGGAGTCAGTACATAGCCGCAGACCGTTTCAGCGCCGGACCCCGATGCCAAGTCTCGGACGAGCGAGTTAGATGGACTTAGGAGATAACCACATGGCCTCGAAGCACCCTCCCACAACGAGCGAACCACAGGCAGGCGACTGGATCGAAACGCGCGGACTGCACGGTCAGCCAGCTCGCCAGGGACAGATCGTCGAGGTGCTGGGCGACCAAGGGCACGAGCATTACCGCGTGCGGTGGGACGAACAGCACGAGTCGATCTTGTACCCCGCCGATGGAGTGATCATCACCCCGCAGTCCGGACGCCGCGCCGGCCGCTAGTCGAATTGGGTTCGGTTGCCAGGGCACCGCGCCGGCAGCGTGCCCAGGTCGGTCCTAATCCCGACCCCAGGCGCGCCGGCAGCGCGCCCAGGTAGGTCCTTAATCCCGACCCCAGGCGAGCACCACCGCGAGATCGAGCGTCGAGATGATCCCGACCGGGCGCGCTGTGGGCGCTGCGGAGACCACCAGATGGCTGACGCGGTGTTCGCTCATCAGCTCGGCGGCGCGCCTCAGCGGCTGACCCGGATCGATGAAGATCGCGCCCATGCCGGCGAGCTCACCGGCGGTCGCCTGCAACTGGCCCTGAGCCGCTGCGCGCGCGAGATCGATGTCCGACACGATTCCCCACTCTTGGCCGGGTGGCGCGCCGGTTTCCGACGCGACACCCTCGACGACGACCGCATGCACGTGGTAGCTCGCCATCATCTCGGCGATCGCCAGCACGCCAGTGTACGCCGGACAGCTGATTAGTCCTGGGCGCATCGCGTCGGCGATAGTCGCATGCGCGAACGCCGGGGCGATCGGTCTGGATGTCCGGGAAACACTCATTTCCTCTGCTTTCTACTGCACGGTCGCGGGGAACACGGTCAGCGAGGAGCTTAGTTCGTCCCACTGCGCGCTTGCCGACCGCCCCGACTCGAGCAGACAACCCGCCTCCCCGGCCGACGGTCTCCCGGCTGCGAGCACCCGGGCGAAGCGATCGGCGGTTCCCGCCGGGACCAGCTGCTGTGAAGCTTCGTGATTAGCGGAGACCACGAGCGCTTCCTGCTCGTCCACGATTGCCAAAGCGGATGGATGGACCGCCGGAGCGCGATGGTCCTTCGCTGATTCCGACATCGTTCCTCCTCAGGCCACGCGGAGCGCCGCGCTGTACGGCGGGGTAAGCGTGTGGGCCTTGCCGAGTTTGTAGGCGAACCGTCGCCGCGCTTGGTGGTAGCTGCGGTCGGCGCCGAAGAAGCATTCGTGGGCGCGGGCCAGCTCTTCCTTGCGGTAGGCGTGAAGCGGCTTGATCTGTTCGTCGCACGCCCGCCGGCGGAGTTTCTGCTCGAGCCGGCGCTCCACGCCGGCGTCGTTCGCGATCTGCTGCGCGAGATCGCGAACGTGGTCGTGAAAGCTGTCAAGCGTCGCGCCGAAGGCGGCGTCCAGGAGCCCGAGCCGCACGGCCTGATCCGCGCCCAGTGGGGTGAACGGCGCGCTGACGAGCCGTGCGGTCATTTCGGCCCCGACGCGACGGGGCAGCAGGTAGGTCCAGTATTCCGACCCGTACAGGCCGCCCATATGCTGGTAGTAGGGGTTCAGCACGACGTCTTCGCGCCCGACCACGTAGTCGGCCGCGAGCGCCAACGGCACGCCACCCGCCGCGGCGTCGCCGCCAAGCGCCGAGATCACGAGATGCGAGTCGGTCTGAACGATCTCCTGCACGAGGTCGTTGATCGCGTGCAGATTGCGCCACGACTCTGCGGCGGGGTCCTCGGCGGCCTCGATGACGTTGAGATGGATGCCGTTTGAGAAGTAATCGCTGCCGCCCATCAACGCGATGACCTTGGTCTGCCGGCGCGAGCGGGCGTAAAGGTAGGCGTGCCGCAGCCGCCGGCATTGCTCCGTGCTCATTGCGCCGTTGTAGAACTCAAACTGGAGATAGCCGACGCCCGCGTGCTCCTCGTAGATGATCTCCCTGTAGGTGTGATCTGCGGGCAGCTGTGCATGCAGCGCCGCCGGGCTCTCGGGGATATTGGGCTCGCACCCGGCGAGCGTAAGCGCGCGGGTGGCCGGCAGCTTGAAGAACCTCTCGGTTGGCGTCTCGCGGCGCTTGAGATGGGTGATCCAGACCGCGCCGTCGACGGTTGCCCGGCAAATCGCGCCGCTCCGCTGCGCGATGATCTCGCCCGGGTCGCCGCGCAGCGCCCGCTCGAGGTGGACGCCGAAAAGATGGAACTCTGAGCCCTGGACGGCATCGAGCACACCGGGGTGGCCCTCGGCAGCGCGGATCTTGCGGACCACGGTCTCAGTGCAGTCCGACTCCCAGCGGATCGCCCGGACATCCTGGGTCATCAGTGGTCGAGCCCGCCCCCTCACCGCCGCTCCATTTGGGTCAAGCGCGTTCGGCTTCCCGTCGCCGTCGAGGAGCTTGCCGATCGCCTCCATCAGCGCCTCGATCGCAGCTCGCCGAACCTCGTGCCGGTACAAGCTGCTCTTTCCCACCTCACGCGTGCGAAAGTTGCGCGTGGCCCAAACGTCCCCGGCGTCAACCTCGCGTCTGGCCTCGAGCACTGTCACCCCCCACTCGGGCATCCCAAGCTCGATCGCCCAGTCGAGCGAGGACGGTCCCCGGTCCCCCGTCGGACCCGGATGGACAATCAAACAGGGATGCTCCGCCCAGATCGACTCCGGGATCAGCGTCTTCAGGAACGGGCACACGATCAACTGCGGTCGGCGCTCGCGAACCGCGGCCTCCATGTCGCTCGCGGAGTCGACCACCGCGACCGCCACCTCGTGCCCGAGCTCGGTCAACGCGACCCACGCGCGCTGACTCAAGCCGTTATGCGCCGACACCAGGAACAGAATCCGCAGCGACCCAACTCGGCCGCCCCACCGTTCGCCCGGGCCGCCGCGCGTGACCTCGCCGCGGGAATCAGCTCGCCGGTTGCAAACCCACTGATCCCTTCGCGCCACCAAGCCAGCCATCGCGTACCCCCAACAACGATCGAGTAGTTCCCCCTCGATGGTCGTCCACAACCGCCGGCCTTCGATGTGAAAAAACTCACACGACCTCGGGGGATTCAGCCACCGGACACGCCGTCAGCCGTTTCGCCGTCGCTGACATCGAAGCCCACGGTGGGACTCGTTAGCCCTAGGAGGAAGCTGAGCAGCAGCGCCGGGTCGGACGCGACTCGGCAGCTCCAGAGCATTCGGCAAGGTCAAGGTCGCGTCGATCGCGCGGGCGGTGCGGCCGGCGCGTGCTCCGGTAGGGTGCGGGATGGGGTGATGCGCGTCCTCCTCATCTCCTGGGAGTACCCACCCGTGATCGAGGGCGGCCTGGGTCGGCACGTCCGCAAGCTCTCCGAGCATCTAGTTCGCGACGGCGTCGAGGTCCACGTACTCACCCGGGGTGGCGGGCATCTGCCGGTCGAGGAGGAGCGCCACGGGGTCTCCGTGCACCGCGTTCGCGAGCCGGGGTTTCCGAGGGATCCGAGCGCGTTCGTGCGCTGGGTCGACGCGATGAACGACGACATGCGCAGGCTCGGCTTTGAGGTGTGCGAGCGCTTCGAGTTCGATCTCGTGCATTCCCACGACTGGCTCGTCGCGGGCGGCGCCCGCCGTGTCGCGCGCCGCCTGCACAGGCCCTGGCTGACGACCGTGCACGCGACCGAGTACGGTCGCCATCAGGGCTGGGTGCAGAACCACCCGCAATCCGCGATTCACGCGCTCGAACGGGCGATGGCACGACGCGCCGATCATGTGATCACCTGCTCGCGCTACATGCGCAGCCACGTGGCGGCCGCGTTCGGGGTCCCGCCGGCACGGATCACGGCGATTCCCAACGGCATCGACTCCCGCGACCTGGAGCCCGTGGCCGGTGACCTCGCGGGGCTCCGCGGGCGCTTCGCCGAGCCGGACGATCTGCTCGTCCTGCTGGTCGGGCGACTCGTCCACGAGAAGGGCTTTCACCTCGCGCTCGACGCCCTCGCTCCGGTGGTGCGCCGCCTCGGGAACGTGCGCTTCGTGGTCGCCGGGACCGGAACCGCGGAGGCCGAGCTCAAGCGCCAGTCGCGCCGCCTGCGGCTGACGAACAACGGAACCTTTCTCGGCTGGGTCGGAGACGACATTCTCCACTCGCTCTACCGGATCGCCGACCTATGCATTGTGCCCTCGATCTACGAGCCGTTCGGTCTCGTGGCGCTCGAGGCGATGGCTTCGGGCTGCCTATGCGTGGTCGCCGACACAGGCGGGCTGCGGGAAGTCGTCCCCGGTGATCGCACCGTCGGCCTACGATTCCCGTCGCGCGACTCCGAGGCCCTCGGTGAGATCCTCGAGCAAGTGCTGACCAACGACACGATGCGCGCACAGGTCGTAGCCGACGCACGCGAGCACGTGCTGCTATTCGACTGGACCGAAGTCGCCCGGCGCACGCGCGCGCTGTACACGGAACTCGCCGACACCCCCGTGGGCGCCGGTGTGTCGGGCGACGAGCGCGAAGCTTGAGGTCCGGGACAGTCGTCATCGTCGGATCGATCAACGTTGACCTAGTGTTCAAGGTCGATCGTCTGCCCCGGCCAGGCGAGACAGTTACTGGGGGACGCTATGAGCGTCATGGCGGGGGAAAGGCAGCAAACCAGGCGGTCGCCGCGGCCCGGGCGGGCGCAAACGTCAAGTTCGTCGGCGCGGTCGGCGATGACGATCTGGGCACGCAGGCGCTGAGTGCGCTTGAGGAAGAGGGCGTCGAGGTCGCCCAGGTGGTCAGGCTGGATTCCGTCAGCACAGGGTTGGCCGCGATCGTGACCAACGCGGAGGGCGAGAATCAGATCGCCGTGGCGTCGGGCGCGAACGCCAAGCTTGATCAGGGCATCGTCGAGCGGGCGTTGGCGTCAAGTGAGCTGCCGCCCGACGGGGTGCTCCTGCTCAACTTCGAGATCCCGGACGCGGCGTTGCTCGCTGCCGCCGAGGGCGCGAGCGCGGCCGGGATCCGCTCGATCATCGTCAACCCCGCTCCAGCCCGAGCGCTTCCAAACGATCTCATCGAGTTGCGCCCGTTACTGACACCCAACGCCGGGGAGGCGACGACTTTGGCGAACGAGTCGGATGCCGAGTCCGCCGCGTTGACACTCAACGCACAGACGGGCGCGCCGGTGATAGTTACGCTCGGCGCCGATGGCGCCTTGATGGTCGATCGCGGTGGCTGTGAGCGTTTCATCGCTTCCCGGGTGCGGGCCGTGGACACGACAGGCGCGGGCGATGCCTTCAACGGTGTCCTCGCCGCCTCCATTGCGCACGGCCTGGAGCTCGGGCACGCCGTGCCGCGGGCGGTGGCGGCGGCGACGGATTCGGTTCGGCACCTCGGCGCCCGCGCAGTCTCAGACCTGGAACGGAGTCACCGATGAGACGGATATCGTCGGGCAGCTCAGCTTGCTCAACAACTACATCGCGCAGGGCGTGAACGGGCGCGAAATGACTACAACACGAGCTGGCGGCGGGCGAAGAACTAAGCGCTCTGATGCGGACGCCCTCCCAGAGACTCCGATTGCGACGAATCATCAGCGAGCCCGAGACCGCGGCTTGCCTCAGCTAGTCGCTCGGCCGCGCTCTGACACCGCGCGCTCGGACTGCAGGGCAGTCACGACTGTTACGGGCAAGCCGAATTGCACCACGCGGTGGGGCAGGTCCCGGCGCAGCCACTGTGACACCCGCGCCGGCAGGGTCGAGATGATTATCTCGTCCATGCCGATATTCGTGATGGCCTCGCGCACGGCGACGAACGGGTCGGTGTCCCCGATGATCCCTTCGACGCGGCCTCCCGCGGCCTCCTCGAGCAGAGGGATCGCAAGCTCCAACGTCGCCGTCGCCTGATCAGTATCCGGATCCCAGTAGGGCCGCGGCACGAGCAGCACGAAAGAGCAAGGAGAGCGGCCCGCGCGGGCGCGGACGGCGTTCAGCAACAGCGGCGTCGCCGCCGTGCGATGCGCCACGATGAGCACTCGTGCGGAAGCCGAGGACGCCATCTCGAACCGGCGCCAATTATCGCAGCGCCGGCCGGCGGACGTTCTGGCTCAGCGCGGTCGCGTGCAGCGCTCTCGCTCCGGCCGACGCGCGCGAACGCGCGGCAGGGCGGCTAATCGCGCGAACGGACACCGAATCGCCGCTGCGGCTTCACCAGAGTTATTCCAGAGCGGCTCCGCGGTCGGCTGCAGTCACCTGGTCAAATCAAGGAGGAATCCCGCGTATCTGGAATTACGGCTGCAGATCGGATTTCCGCCCGATGCAGATCATCGCTCGCATCGCCAAAGTAAGCTTGCGGGATCTAAGCCAAGACGAAGTCGTGACCGACGAGGACTCGCTCACATTGCCGAGGAAACCGTCGCCACGCGCACATCGCGCGGCGCTCCGTGGGCTCTGAGCCGCTTGCGCCTTCCGGTTTGCAGGCCGAGGAGATCGAGGCGCGCGAGCGCACGATCGGACACCAGGACCTGGCCCGCCTTCGCGGCTTCGCCGACGCGAGCGGCGACATTGACGTCGACGCCGAGGTAGTCCCCGCCGAGCCTCCGCGGTCGTCCCCAATGGATGCCGGCGCGCATGCGGGGCCGGTACCCGTCGAGCTCGACATGCTGCAGCGCGTCCTGGGCTTCGAGCGCGGCGTCCACCGCTCCCTGCGCGGTGAGGAACGTCGCCATCAGGCCGTCTCCGAGCCGCTTCACGGTCCGGCCATCGTGGGCGATGACCGCGGCCTCGACGACAGCGCCCACCTCGCGCAGCAGCTCGAGCGCCGCGGCGTCGCCGGCCTCCAGCGCCCACGAGGAGAACCCGACGAGATCGGTGAACAGAATCGCCAGCCCGACATCGCCGCGCCCACGGCCGGCAGCTTCCGATAGCGACTGCCACACCTGCAACCCAGCGAGGCCAAGCTCATTCACGAAGCTCCCGCGCTCCGGCCGCAAAGCGGAGACGCTGCGGGCGACGACCTGCACCGGGGTCACTCCCGCGGTCGACAGCGGATCGCCGAACTTCTCGTCGCCTGGTAGGCGTCGCCTGAGCCGGCGGGCGGCCGCAAGCAGCGCCGGCTGGGTGTCGAGACTGACAGCGGCGCCCCGTAACCAGGGGGCCCGATCGGGGCCGTCCCCGTTCCGTTCTTGGCGACCGCGATCGTCGTACGCCATCGACGGCCGAGGATAGACGGAAGCGCCCGCGTGCTCGGCCGCGAGCGACCGGCCCTACGCGGCCGATCCCCGGGCTCGATCTGGAACTTATGTTCGGTGTGAGACCCTCGTCTGATGGTGTCTGCTCCTTTTCCCGAGTTCCGCGGTGGAGGCGGGTTCTGGCCACCCGGAAGCGGAAAAATCCTGCTTAGATGGCGGGTTTACGTAAGGCCGTGGTGGGCTTGCGGCTCCCATCCGTCAGCTGAGTCAAATCGGAGAGGCGCATGCTTCCGAGCCACACCGCTGCCCGCGAGTCCACCCGTTCGTTGATGCTCTATCGGACAGGTCCCTGGGGGCGTTAGACACAAGGGTCGTCGTCTGCCGGGGCGTTCCACCGAGTGGGAGGCTGACGCTCAAACCGTGTCAGTACCGGGGCGCGAGTGCGGCGTACATGGCGCTCAGCTGGCCGAAGCGAAGCGCGAACGCGGGGTCTGTCCCGGTCAGCTTCGCCAGGCGCCTGATTCGTGCTGAGGATTCCTCCCCCCAGTTGTTGTAAAGGGCGGCGCTCGCGACGTCCAGCTCCCGCGGTCCGGCGATCCCGACCGGATCGATCACCGCGCTGGCGCCGCGGTGCTCAAGGATGTTCGCGGGCTGAAGGTCGCCATGCACCGTGAGAACCGGGCGCCCTTGCCCTTCTCCGAGCAGCTCTCGTCCTAGCGCCCGCAAGGAAGGCACCTGCGAGACGGCGGCGGTGATGCTCGCCCGCCAGTCTCCCAGGCCCAGCTCGCCGATCTTGGTGGGCCGGTGAAGCGCGTCCAACAGCAGCGCCAGCCGCGAGGGCGCAAGCCGCGACGGCGTGCCGGGACGGGCTCTTTGCAGCAGCAGCGCGCCTGGACGGTGAGCGAGCACGCCGAGTGCCGGGCCGCCGGCCCAGGCGAGCATCGCGCTTGTCTCAGCGCGCAGGCGCTCCTGGTTGGCGCACAACTTGAGCACCGCCTCGCGACCGCTCGCGGTATGGCAGCACAGCACGATTCCCCACGCGCCGCCGGCCATCGTCTCGTCGTCGAGCGAAAGGCGCCAATCCTTGCACAGAGCCTCGATCAGCTCGGGCACTCGCGAAACCCAGTCCTCGCTGGCGCCGGCGGGACGTCCCTCGCCCGGACTGATCATGACCGCGTCGGTGAGTTTGATTTCAGGTGCGCTCCCCATGGCGGCACGCAGCGCTCAGGGCCGACGGCGCCTCGGCGCCGGAGAACCGCCGTGATTCTGTGCGAGGGCACGCGCTGACTGTAGGGGCGTTTAGGGGTGTGATGCGAGGACGACGCGCGAACAATCCGCGACGCGTGCTTGGTAATCGAGCACTCTTTGGCAGATTCCATCCGCGGCGTCTTGCGAGCGTCTTGTGGACCGGATCAGGGGTCTGTTGTCCGCGGAATCCGGCAGCGAGCTGCTGCTCAAAGAGCACGAACGGTCGGCCGCCACACCGGCGATCAAAGGGATCGCGCATGGACTGCCCGACTCGGGCTGATTACTCCGCGAACGCATCGGAGATGCATGCCACGAGGTGGTCGAGCCGCTCGTCGTCTCCCACGATTCGCAGCTGCCGTGCAGCGCCGGTTTCACTGGCGAGGGCGGCGAGCGGTTCGAGTTCATCGGCACAGCCGAGGTCAGCGGCGTGGGGGCGGACGGCCTCGAGCAGCCGGTCGAGCAGCTGGGCGGCGGGGAGCGGTCGCCCGGCGATCGGGTCGAGCAGGCGGGCCTGCATTCCGTCCCGGGCGGCGAGGAACCGATTCTCGGCCAGCAGCTCGGGCGCGTCGATCAGCTCGTCAGGGTGGTAGCCCTCTTCGAGCTCGAGGTGTGCGATCGACGCCACCAGCGCGGCGAGCGCCGCTGTTTGCGTGCCTGTCGTCTGGGCGTCCATGATTCGCACCTCGACCGTGCCGAGCCTCGGCTGGGGACGGACGTCCCACCACAGGAACGTCGGTTCAGGAAACGCGCCACAGCGCAACAACAGATTGACTGCTTCGACGTAATGCGCGTAGGAGGCGAACGCGCGTGGGATCCCCACGCGCGGGAACGCCTGGAAGAGCGGCGTGCGCGCCGATGCGAGGCCCGAGTTGCGTCCTTGCCAGTACGGGGAATTACCCGACAGCGCGAGCAGCAGCGGGACGTGTGCTCGCATCCGGTTGTGCAGCCTGATCGCCGCCTCGGGACCGGAGACCCCGATGTGCACGTGCAGAGCGAACGTCGGCTCGCGGTGGGCGAGCTCGTGCATCGAGCTATAGATGAGCTGGTAGCGCGCGCCGCTGGAGATCTGGGTCTCAGTCCAGACCGCGGTTGGGTGCGTACCAGCGCTGCCGGCGCGCAGCCCCAAGCCAGCTAACTCGGCGCTGAGCACCGCGCGTAGGCTTTGCATCTGTTGAGCGGCGCCCGCTACGGTTTCGTGCGGTGAGCTCGCGAGCTCGATCGCGGCGGCGTGGGTCTCGGCCGTCACGAAGCAAGCCAGTTCCGGCGAGATTCGCGGAAGAATGTCGTCGATCCGCTGCGCCAGCGACCAATCGCGCGGATCGAGCAGCATCACCTCCTCCTCGATCCCGATCGTGTACGGCCGCGAGGAATGCCACTTCGCCCACGCAGGGGTCGCGATGGCTATCTGCGTGGTGAGCACGGTCGCCTCCCCCGGCAGATCGCAAAGACCGGCAGCCCGCGGGCGTCGTCGATCGCGCGCAGGTGCTTCAAGCCGAGCGCAAGCTCATGCTGCGGCGGCTCGCCCTGCGGGGTCGGGGCCACAGCCTGGGTGCGGCGAATCCCTGACGTGCTGACGGCGATCAACGGCCGTTCGATGGGCATGCTGCTGGCGCGCAAGCCCTGCGTCTCTTGCAGCTGCGCGGGCATCCCTTTCAGTTCTAACACTGTCCGCCCGTCGGGGCCTGGGCCAGAAGGCCAAGATTCGTACCCACCCTTTCGCCCCGGGTCCGGTGAGATGGTCAGGCGCGCCCGGTCTAACCTGCCAGACGGCCGCGCCGGCCACACGCCAGCGCGGTTTCGCGCCCGCAGGGTCGCAAGCGGCCTGCTTCTGTGCTGCGGCGTAAGGTCACGTGTGTTCGCTCACTCGTCTTTCAGTTCGTTCTCGATGCGGGTGAGTTGCTCTCGCAGCTCGGCAGGGAGTCGCTCGCCGAACTGGGTCAGGTAGTCCCTGATCTGGGGCAGCTCGGCGCGCTCGGCGCCGTGGTCGACTTCGAGGACGTCGCTGAGCACGCCGGGCGCGAGTTCTAGGCCGCTGAAGCTGGGATCCGTGGGGGCGGGAATCAGCCCGATCGGTGTCTCTCGCGCTTCAGCGTCGTTCTCGCAACGGCGGAAGACCCATGCAAGCACGCGCGAGTTCTCGCCGTAGCCGGGCCACAAGAACTCGCCCTGTGGATCCTTGCGAAACCAGTTCACGCAGAAGATCTTCGGTAGCTTCGCGCCCTCCCGTCGGCCGATCTCGAGCCAGTGCGCGAAGTAGTCGGCCATGTTGTAGCCGCAGAACGGGAGCATCGCGAACGAGTCGAACCGCACCTCGCCGACGGTGCCGCCGGCCGCCGCGGTCGTCTCGGAACTGATCGTCGCCGCGAGAAACACGCCGTGAGGCCAATCGAACGCCTCGCGCACGAGCGGCGCGACGGTCCCGCGCCGCCCGCCGAACAGGAACGCGTCGATCGGCACGCCCGCGGGATCATCCCACTCAGGCGCGATCACCGGACACCGGTCAGCCGGGACCGTGAAGCGCGCGTTCGGGTGCGCCGCCGACGAATCGGACGCGGGCGCCCAGTCCTGGCCGTGCCAATCGATCAGCCGGCCCGGCACCTCCTCGCTCATGCCCTCCCACCAGACGTCGCCGTCATCGGTCAGGGCACAGTTCGTAAACAGCGCATCGCGCCGGATCGAGACGATCGCATTGGGATTGGTCTGCTCGCTGGTGCCCGGGGCGACCCCGAACAACCCCGCCTCGGGGTTGATCGCGTAGAGGCGGCCGTCAGCGCCGAACTTCATCCAAGCGATGTCGTCACCGATCATCTCGACCTTCCACCCTGGCAGCGTCGGAACCAACATCGCCAAGTTTGTCTTACCGCACGCCGACGGAAATGCCGCCGCGATGTACTTGACCGAGCCTTGTGGTGAGACGAGCTTGAGAATCAGCATATGCTCAGCGAGCCAGCCCTCATCACGCGCCATCACCGACGCGATCCGAAGCGCGAAACACTTCTTGCCGAGCATTGCGTTGCCACCATAACCCGAGCCGTAGGACCAGATCTCGCGCGTCTCCGGGAAATGGACGATGTACCTGTTCTCCACATCGCATGGCCACGGAACATCCCCAACGCCATCGATCAGCGGCATCCCGACGGAATGCAGACACGGCACAAAAGACCCGCTCTCCCCGAGCACATCCAACGCCGCCTGACCCATCCGGGTCATGATCCGCATCGACACCGCCACATACGCCGAATCAGTCAGCTGCACACCGATGAAGGACTTGTCCGATCCAAGCGGCCCCATCGAAAACGGCACCACATACATCGTGCGGCCCTCCATCGAGCCGCTGAACAGCGCGATCAGCCGTTCGCGCATCGGCGCCGGGTCGCGCCAATTATTCGTCGGCCCCGCGTCCTCCTCACGAGCCGAACAGATGAACGTCCGATCCTCAGCCCGCGCGACATCACGCGGATCAGACCGCGCCAGGAACGAGTGCGGGCGCCTGGCATCCGACAACCGCACAAGCGTGCCGGCATCGACAAGCTCCCGGCAAAGGCGGTCGTACTCCTCCGCCGAACCGTCGCACCACCACACCGCGCGCGGGCGAGTGAGCTCCGCGACCTCCCGCACCCACGCCGACAGCCGAGGATGCCACGCCTGCACAGCAATCGAACTAGCAGCCGCCGCCGTGCTCATCGCTCTACCTCGGCCTTCGTGCGTGCAGTCACCGAAGATCGTCAGCCTGGTCGTCGTCCGGTCCGAGATCATCGCCTGTCCCGAACAAACACGCCGGCCACGTGCCGTGCCCGGCGTTCGCGAACGCCTGCGGAATCACAGGAACGGCCGTCATCGTCGGTGAGATCAGAGCGATCGACTGCGCCAGGCCTTGAAGCCCGCCGAGAGCGTTCGCGCGAAAGCGCGAGCGCTCTCGGCGGGCCGGCGACGCCACCACGGTCACGCAGCTCATGACGCTCCTCCTTGTTTGATTGGGATGTGCCACGGCACCTCGCTGTTGTGCTTCGCCTCGCACTCCGGCCGCCGATTGTTCGTGCGCCGCCGTCGTGTGTCATTGGCCATCGGGCCAAGAATCGACCTCGCCGGGCCGCCCAGACACGAATCGGGGCATTGGCCCACCGGCCAAGTCCAACTCCACTGGGCTGTCCGGATGGCACTGGAAGGACGTGGAGTCCCCTGTAACTATCGGATCAGCGCTTGACAGCGATCACAAGACGGGTCACGGCGCTGAGCTCTTCCGCCCTCGGCACCGAGGACTGTTCGACGATCGCATCTACGCGATCGTCGATCCTCAAACCGGCAAGGTCGCGAGCGCCAACACCAAACGGTGAATCTCCTGCAGGAACCGTCGCTGGTATCACCGACCGGGGTAGGGGTCGGCGGAGTCCGGCGAATCAGAGCGTCGCGAGCGTGATGATGGCCCAGCGTGAGCGGTAGCCAACCCTGCGGCGCACGAGGACCTAGCCCCCGCCGCGGGGATTGCGCTACGACCCTGGCCGCCAGATCGCGGCCCAACACGAAGAACCAGACACTAGTAGACCCTCGAAGCAACGATCAGCAACTACACCCGCATCCCAAACCGCCTCCCGCACCGTTAGCGACGAATCGAGGTTAGCCCTATGCGAATTCCTGGTTGGTCGTGGAGACGATCTCCCGGCCTAGTGGAGTCAGCGAGACGGGAATCAGTTTGAAGTTCGCCAGCCCGAGCGGAATCCCGATGATCGTCACGCACAGCGCGATGCCGGTGATGAGATGCGCGAGCGCTAGCTCCCACCCGAACAGGATGATCCATAGGATATTGCCGATCGTCGAGCCTGCGCCGGCATCCGGCCGGCGTACGATTCTGCGGCCGAACGGCCACAGCGTGAAAGCCGCGATCCGGAAGGCTGCGAACCCGAATGGGATCGTGATGATCAGGATGAAGGCCAGGATCCCGGCCAGCGCGTAAAGGAGCGCCAGCCAGAAGCCCGCCAGAACGAGCCAGATCAAGTTCAGGATGAAACGCAAGCCCCGACACCCCCTCTGATTGTGTAGGTCTTGCGGGAGAGATTACGCCACTTGGGGACGGGATGAGTCACGGCGCGAGACTTCCGGTCACGAAGATTGCACCGAGCCGGAACTCCCCGAAGCAGACGACCGTACTGCCGAGCGGCGCACACGCGCCGCTCATGCGGTCGAGGCTGCGGCGCGCCTGCCCCTACGGAGCGGCAGGCTCTCCTCGACGACGTACGCGGTCATCGAGAGGAGCAGATCGCGCCCCTCGCTCACGTGCAGAGACCGGAACGCGCGGTCGGCCTCGCGCATGGCCGCGGACTCGAGACCGGCCAGGCACGCCTCGGCGTACTCGATGCTTCCCGCCTTATCCATCTTGGAGCGCACCCACGCGACTTCGGGAGTGCGGCGCTTGGCGCGGGGGAGGCCCATGATCCGAACCAGCTTTTCCCGGTCGGCGCCGTCCAACGAGTCGAGGAGATGGACCAAGATGAAGGTGCGCTTCCCCTCTTCGATGTCGCCCTCGCCGGCGGCCGCGTGCACCCCCGCCAGATCGTTGGCGGTCTGGACGAGCAGGCCGAGCAACCAGCCAAAGCGGAATACCTCGCGCTCGCGCGCCGGATTGCCTGACCCGACGATCGCTCCCACGGCGAGGGGCTGGATCGCCGTGTACCACGCCGTCTTCTTCGCGCACATGGCCAGGTAGTCCGGCATCGAGAGGTCGATCCGGTTGTCGCGCTGCCAGCCGAGATCGAGTGCCTGACCCTCGATCGTCTCGTGGATCATGCGTTCCCATCCCTCGAGGAGGGCATGCTCGAGCGGCGCGCCGAGCGGTCGCGCCGCGCGCAGATAGGCGGCGTGGGCTCGGGCGGCCAGGGCGTCACCGGCGTTCAGGGCGAGTGGCGTGCCGTGCTCGACGTGCAGCGCCCGCCGGCCGCGCCGAACTGGCGAGTCGTCCTGGATGTCGTCGTGAACGAGGAACGCGTTGTGGAGCAGCTCGAGCGCCGCGGCGAACGGGACCGCCTCCTCGTAGGAGCCCCCATAAGCCGAGCAGGCGGCCATGCACAGCACGGGACGCAGTCCCTTGCCGCTGCGCAGTGGGTACTGCGGCAGGAGGTCGTAAAGGTACTGGCGGGGCTCCTCCGAGGGCAGGTTCAGCATCATGGCGCGCAGGGCGCGGTCCTGGAGCCGAACGATCAGCCGACGTGTGTCAGAGGAGACCCGGCGGCGCGCGGCTGCCGGCGCCTCACCGGACATCGAGCGATACCAGCAACTGCACTCCGGACAGGCCGGCCGCCTCGATCAAGCCGGTGTAATGTCCCCGCTTGGCGTCGGCCGGAACATTGACGGTGCAGGTGACCTGCTCCGCACTCTCGGGATCGACGTCGATCGTGGCCGGCTCGAACTTGATCTGGTGCCCGGGTATGCGAACGTCGCTACTGCCATAGAGACCGGCGCATTGGAGGCGCAGGTCGTCGACCTCGTCGAGGCTGTCGTTCCGGACCGCTATCGCCACCGATGTGGTTCGGCCTGGGCTGACGGCGGGCAGCATCGCCGCCGCTGGCGGACTCGCTGCGGTGTCCGCGTCGTCCGGGCTGGGTTTCCGCCCGCCGGAGCTGTCGCCGCGCTTACCCGCCAGCACGGAGTCGAGTTGACTCGCCCCTTGGACGACCTCCTCTGCGACCGCAATCCCGGTGCGGAGAATGAGCCTGGCGACGTCCACGGCCAGATCCCCAGCTCCGACTGCGCGCTCGTTGGCCAAATCGACGAGGCCGGCCGCCCGACGGTCCGCGTCCGCCCCGCTGCCGGCGGTCCCATATCGCTTCCGGTAGGCCTGGTCGAGGCCGTCGGATACGACCTGAAGGAAGATCTTCGAACGCGCGTCTTTAGAAGACATGATTCGCTCCTTGATCGCGGAACCAGAGGATCCGACGCCGCGGCGCAGGACGGTCGACGGCAGTCGCCGCGAGCAGCCCTGACATCACGGCCGCCTCGACACAGCCGCTATTGAGGCCGCAGCGGGTCCAGTCGCCGGCCAGCACGAGGTTGTCAAATCCACTCTCATCGGGGGCGAGTCGGTACTGCGACGTTCCGGGCAGTGACAGGACGTAGCGTTCGGAAGGGTCAACGTTGGCCCGCCAGAACTGGCGGTCGAATCGCTCCTGACCGTTGCGCTGGCGATCGGCGACGAGAAGCTCCCAGCGAAACGCGGTTGGATAGCGGTGGACCGCACCGGCCCAGAGGGGAGCCATGGCTTCGCGCAGGAAGGTCAATGCGTTGTCCTTCACCTGATCGGCGTGCCGCTTCGGCAGGTCGTGGTCATCGCGCGAGGCTACGCCGGGCGGAGTCGGCATGACATTGCAGAAGTAGGCGATGGAGCGCACCGGATCCTTACCCCAGTCCTCGCGTTCGATCAGCTGACGCATGTCGGCGTAGGTGTCGAAGGGCTCCAGGTAGCCGCCGGTGGTCGCCTGAGGCCAGTCGCAGCCGAGCTCGTGCATGTCGGCGTTCAGCCACAGCTGGAATGCTTGGGTGTAGATCGTGCCGAGCTTCTTCACCATCGCCTTCCACCGCGAGCTGCGCTCGATCAGCTCTGCACAGCTGTAGGGATGAGCACCGACCGGTATCGCCAGCACCACTGTGTCGAAGTCAAAGCCGTCACGCAGGACTAACCGTTCTTCCGGCTCAGCAGTGGACCAGAACGACTCGGCGTCTTCCGCCGTCAAGGGGTTGACGAGTTGGTCGTTGAGGGGCGCACTGGGCCAGCACGGCAGCCCCTTCACGTCGCGGAGGGGTGAATAGCCTGTCTGCGGGTTAAGCAACGTGGCCTGCCGCGACACATCGATCGAAGCCACCCGCGTGCCGTCCCTGTCGAGATGCAGTGCCTCGACACGATGGAAAAACTCGAAGCGCACGCCGCGATCCTTGAGCACCTGATACATCGGCGCGAAAACGATGTCGCCCATCCCTGCGCGCATCTTCCAGGCAATCGCCCCTTTGTAAGTGAACAACGTGCGGATGGCTCCGCGCAGCGCCGTCCCGGCGCCGATGGCCGGCTTGTGGGGATCGCCGTCCTCGTAAGCGAAGGGAAGGTCGTACATCAGCGTGGTGACCATGCCGCAATGTGCCGACTCTGGGCTCACGCCGTGCCGGATCAGCCAGTCGGAGAAGTCGTAGTGGTCGATGGCGTCGAGTCCGTTGGCGTCTAGAAGCACGCCGTCGGCCAGGATCCCGCGGATCGCGCCCAGGATGATGTCAGTCACGTACCACTCGCGGCGGGCCTGGTCGGACTCGTTGTCCGGGTGGGCGCGCAAGTCGCGGAGCTGGTCGACCGCGCGATCGACCAGCTGACGCAGGAGATCGTGGTCAGCCGGATCGTGGTAGGTGACGATCAGCCGGTAACTGCTCCGCTAGCACTAAGGCTCCGGCGAGTTCCAGTTGCCTCACATCCGAGATCAGCGATCGCAGCTTTCCGTAGAGATTCCACACGCGCGAGGCCAATACGTTCAGCGGCGGCTTCGCCGCCGGCGCAACCAACACACCGGAATGCTCAGGAGCCGGGCCGGCGGGATGCAACGACACGCCGGGGGCGGGCACCATGTCTTCCGGCGCCAGCTTCGCCGCCTTGTTGTAGGTGAGCGCCAGCCGTAGCCCCTTGAGGAGGAATTCCCATAGCGACGGAGGCGAGACGGGCTCCATCCCTGGCATCTCGTTGCTCTCGCGAAAGGGTGCCATCCACGGCACCCACCCGTCGCCCCGCGGCTCCTGCACGATGAACAGGCTCGCCCGCTCGAACGCCTCCTCGACCGAGCGGATCGGTACCGACGGGGCGCGGTCCAACTCCTCATAGCACTCGCGCATCATGCGGAAGGCGTTCTCGTAGAAGCCGAGCCAGATGTGGAGGCCGTGCTCCTCGATCCGCTCGTGCGCTCCCCTGCCGCTCGCTCCCTTGCCGCCGAGCCGCCATCCGTACTGGAACACTGTGATGCTGTGGTACCTCTCCTTCCAACCCGGCTGGCTCAGCTCGAAAGCGGTAGTCGTGCCGGCCACACCGCCCCCGAGGATCGCCACCTTGGGAAGCCCTCGGGCCGGTTCAGCCTCGGGCACGCGGGGCCTCCCAAAGGATCTGGCCCAACTGCACCACGAAGTCGAAGTCGAGCCAGAAGGCCAGGCGCGGCCTGCATGACTCGGGAACGCCGAGCTCGCGCATGATCGGCTCGCCATCGAGGTCCTCGACCTTTACCTGATAGTCGGCGGGTAACAATCCGCCGCCGCGGAACTCGCTGACCACCATGTCCACCCAGATGACCGCCTGGTAGCACGCCGCCCCTGGCTCGTGTGCGTCGCGGAACTGCTTGAGCAACAGCATCGGCACGTCTTCTTCGACCAGGTGAGAGAAGAAAAGCAGGTCGGCCGAGATATCGGAGAGAAGACGCGAGCCCACGGACAGGAGACGCTCGAACCAACGGATCGTGCGTCCCCTTGCGGACGCCGGCCACCGAACCGGGGTCGGCAGCGGTGATGAGCTCTCGCAGCGTTCGGGCCGGGTCATCCGGCGCCAGGTCCAGGTCCTTCGCCTCACCGGAGCGCTTTACCGTGATCACGCGGTAGCCCTTGGTCTCGGAATCCGGCGCGTACTTCTCGAGGGTCACGGTGTTGATGCTCAGCTCCGAGGGTGTCTTCTTGCCCACCGGGATCTGGAGAGTCCCCATTTGCTTGGGAAAGCCGTACACCTCGCGCCCACCCGCCAGCGCGAGCGCGGAGTCGACGAACATGTACGGGATCGCCCAGGCGAAGCGGTCGCGCCTGCGGTCGATCACCGGGAACCAGATCGCCGCCTCGCGCTCATGACAGACCCCGAGCCGCCGGTCGAGCGGGTCGGTGGAGCCCATCGTCGGGATGTCGACGAAGTTCAGCAGGAGCTCACTGCCCATCGGCTCCCACTCCTCGTCGCCGAGGGTCGGGCGATTGAAGAGACGGTCGCAGTAGGCGGCAAGAAGGTCGGGGTCCGCGTCGAGTACGAAACCGTAAAGGCGCGACTGGAGGGCGTCGGCCGGATGCCGACAGGCGATCTCGCCGCCGTGTTCGACAAAGATCGGCAGGCGGGGCAGTGAGTTCGCTCCCGAGGCGGGAATCACGAGCTGGGGGCGACCTCGACCGCTCACGACGAAGCCTCGTAGACGGCGACGGCACGAGCCTCGACGAGTACCGGCTCGGGATCGCAACCGGTCTGGTCCAGGCGGCTGAGGAGCCGCTCGATCGCTCGCAGGGTGCTGCGACCGCTGCGGCAGTCGCGGTGGCGCCGCTCGATCGACAGCAGCGCGCGGAGTTCGAGCGCGTGAGAGCCACTGCCCGCGGCGCCGGCGAGCGCGTGCTCGAGCGCCATGGAGCCGGCGTCATCGTCCGGCGTCAGCTCGGTGAGCAGCTCACCTCGGACCCGATGAAGCTCCGGCTCCAGGTAGAGCTCCTGGCTCTCCGCTGCATCCCGCAGAGCCCGATCGATCGTCGCGAGCGCGTCTTCCGCGCGTCCGGCGACCCGGTAGGCGAGCGCCAGACCGAGACCGAATTGAGTGAGATTCGATGACGCCCCGGCGTTGCGCCAGGCGTCCAGGCAGTACTCGATCGTGGGGATCGCGTCGAGGTCACCGGCCAATACCTCGGCGATCTTCAGATTGATCATCCCGGCGGCAAGCCAGCTGGCGAAGCCGAACTCGCCGGACACCGCCACGGCGCGGCCGGCATGCCGGGCGGCGAGCTCGGGTTGGCCGGCCACCTGGAAGAACTCGGCCGCGAACGCGTAGATGTAGGCGCGCGTGAAGTGTGCCGTCGGTCCCTGGAGCGCTCGCGCGGTATGCATTGCTGCGTGAATCGATTTTCGCGCGGCGGCGAAGTCGCCGATGAGCCACTGGGTCATGGCAAGATTAGCGCGCGCACCGATGCCGGGGTGATGCGGAAACAGCGGCTCGGCCGCATCCCATCGTTCGCCCTCGTGCAACAACGCGAGCGCCTCGGTCGGTCGGCCGACGCGCTGAAGTTGATAGCCGAGGACGGCACGCGCCGCGAGCTCGGCTCGATCATCGCCCGAGGCCGCGGCTCGTTCCAGCAGCCGCTCGGCGGTCTCGAGCGAAGCGGCAGCATCGCCGGTCACGTGGTAGTACGCCCACAGCCCGTACAGGCTCGAGACCTCGAGCTCGGCGTCACGCTCGACTGACAGCTCCCGCACCTTGCCGTACGCGGCGGCGACCTCGGAAGCCGTGTAGCCGCGGGAGGCGAGCAGGCTGGCGGCAAGGCCGCTCTGGGCTCGCAGCTCAAGCTCGCGCAGGTCTCGCTCGAGCTCTGGCAGATGGCGCAAGACCAGCTCGAAGGACTGGATCGCCTCGGCGTGGGCGGCAAACGAGGCCTGCTGAAGGGCGGCTCGCATCCACAGCGAGACCGCCGATTCAAGGTCGCCGGCTAGTTGATAGTGGTGGGCAAGCTCCTGCGGATGCTCGTCTTGCGAGATCGAGTACATCGCCTCGAGCGCCTCGGCCGCGCGACGGTGCAGCCCGCGACGCTGGGCCAGGAGCTGCACGTCGTAGGCTGCATCGCGTAGGAGCGTGTGGTGAAAGTCGTACTGCGACGGCGCGGCGGACGAGCGCAGAATCCCGGCCCGCTCGAGCAGCTCCAGCTGGGGCTGAACGTCCGTCGCGCTACGACCGATCACGTCGGCGAGGAGCTCGGGTGCGGCCGGACGGGCCAGCACGGCGAGCGCCTCGACGACCTCCCGCTGACCCACGAAGGTGTCGAGACGGGCCACCAGCAGGTCGTTGAGGGTGGGAGGCACCACAGGTGCGGGGGTAGCTGACTCCGGGTCGTCCTCGGCGTCGAGCATCGTGGCGAGCTCACGCACGTACAGCGGCACACCGTCTCCCCGCTGGGCCACCAGCGCTCGGGTGGCTTCGTCAAGCCGCCCGTCGGTGAGTTTGTCAATCAGCTCGTCGCATTCCTTGGCTTCGAGGGCTTGCAGCGAAATGACCGCCGTGGGCTCGCCGGGGACGGTCTCAGCGCCGTGACGGGTGCTGACAAGCACGAGAACCGAGTGCGGGCGCGGCTCGGTCACGTAGCGCCGCAGCAACTCGAGCGTTGATGGGTCGGCCCAGTGGAGGTCCTCGACGACCAGCAGCAGCTGTCCCCCGGACGCGAGCGCGTCGAACCAGTGACAAAGCAGCGTGAGGGTGCGCTCGCGAGCCTGCTCGGGTTGAAGGTCAGGACGCTCTCGATCGGCGGGCCACGGGACCGATGACATGAGCGCCAGCAGGTAGAGGTTCTCGTCGCTGGCGAGCCCGACAGCCTCGGCGGCGCTGGCCAACCGGTGGATAGGATCGTCGGTGCCGGCGAGCGCAGCATTCGGGGGAGCCGGGAGCAGGTGCTGCGAGACCGGATACAGCGGCGTGTTCGAGTGCAGCGCGGAGCACCGCAAAACGAGGCAACGCCCCGATTCGTGCGTCAGGCTCCGGGCGTGGCGAGCGAGATGGGACTTGCCGATGCCGGGTTCGCCTGTGATGACCACGTAGCCACTGCGCTCTGAGGCCTCCTGCCAAGCCCGCTCGAGTAAGGCACGTTCGCTCTCACGGCCGACAGCGACCGGCTTGGCGGCGGTAGGCGCGCTCTCGTCCTCGTCGCCGACCGCTCGTACCGAGACGACGCGGAACAGCTCGATCGATCGGTTGATGCCCTTGAAGGCGTGCGCCCCCAGGGCCTCGACCTCAACTCGGTCGCGCACCAGGCCGAGGGTGTCGGCGCTGATCACGATGCTACCGCTCGGGGCGGCATTCTGAACCCGCGCCGCCAGGTTCGGCGTCTCGCCGACGATTTCGCCGGCGCTCGCCCACGTTCCGCTGCCCAGGTCCGAGATGACCGCCAAGCCCGTATGGACGCCGATCCGGACTCGCAGGTCCCACGTGGTACCCGTGGTCGGCGAGCGCAGCTGACTGACCTGCTTGGCTATGGCCAGCGCGCTGAGTACCGCTCGCAGACCATCGTCCTCATGGGCCTTCGGATAGCCGAAGTAGATGAGCACGCCGTCGCCGACGAGCCGGGCGGTGTAGCCGCCGTGGTGGCGCACGACCTCTGCGCAGGCATCGTAGTAGGCGTGGAGGAGCTCGCGCGTGTCCTCGGGGTCGAGGATGTTGGCGATCTCGGTTGAGCCGGCGAGATCGCAGAACATGACGGTCAGTCGGCGGCGGGTGCTGGGGCTGACGCGGGCTGCGGCCCGCGCCCGCGTGGCGAGGACCGCAGCGTCGTCCGGATCGAGTGCCGCCGCCGATTCGGCGATCGCGAGGGCTGACGGCCAGTCGCCCCGGTCGCAGGCGGCATTGGCCGCGTCAAGGAGCGAGCGCACCGCCTCGTGGCGATGGTCTAAGCCGGACAACGTTGGCTCCAAGACGACCGCCGGCCACGGCTCCCGGTTTTCCCAACGGAGCCGGCCAGCGTCGCTACGTTCGCGACAGAATAATCACGCCCCACTGCGGGGACTTTACCGGCCGGTAGCCATCCAGGCCAAGACAGACCTCAGCTGTGCTCCGTTTGGGCGGTCGTTCAGCCGACGGGCTCCAG
The DNA here is from genome assembly GCA_963837385.1 of uncultured Solirubrobacterales bacterium. Taxonomy (GTDB): domain Bacteria; phylum Actinomycetota; class Thermoleophilia; order Solirubrobacterales; family Solirubrobacteraceae; genus Palsa-465. The sequence goes on along the minus strand of CAWIMZ010000003.1, from coordinate 36,271 downwards.
CGGCTTATCGGTTTCGCACGGGGCTTCAAGGTGCCATACAACCCTGGCACCAAAACGAGCGCGCTCCCTCGCACAGGCGAACCCTCCCGATCATCGCGCACGAGCTTGAGCGCGAGCTGCGCGTCCCGTCGACCTCAACGTCGTTTGCTGGTGGACCCGGAACCTCCGCTCGAGCGGAGGTCGTTCGGGCGTAAATCGTCGGCGCAGTCGAGGGCGAGCGTTTCGTGCTCGGCCAAGCCAAGCGCGGCGGCTCCAAGTGAGCGGCTCGTCGAGCGAACCAACCACCACGCTTCGGGGCAGTGAGCGAGCGCCGCGGCCCATCTCGTCGATAAGTGCGGCGGAGAGCGTCGAGTGCGTAGTAAGGGTGCAGCAACGCCGTAGTTGCCGCACTACGGTGGGGTGGCTGACGCTGATCGGGTTCGCGGGCTACACCGGAAGCGCAGCAGCGATCGCCGCCCTACGCTGTCCTTTATCGAACAGAGCGCACGAGCGCCGACTCTGGACCCCCGCCGCACACGACGCTTAGGAAGGGAACTCACGATGCTCCGCACAGACGAACTCATCACTCTTAGCGCGACCCCCCGGGCGACAGCGACGATCAGGCGGCTGGTGCTTGAGAACGGACCGCTCGCCATCTTCCAGTCGGGTGGCTGCTGCGACGGCTCCCTCCCGCTGTGTCTGCTGGCAGACGATCTCGCGCCGGGCCCCAATGACGTGCTGCTGGGGGAAGTTGCCGGCGTCCCGTTCTATATCGACTCGGAGCAGTATGAGCGCTGGGGCGAGCCCGAGTTCCTCCTCGACGTCGCCAGCGGCGCTCCGGAGGGCTTCTCGCTCGGACTGCCCGACGCGCATTTCGTCACCCTCTCGCCCTCCTGCGCCTCCAAAGCCATGGCCGCCTAGCAGTGTGGCGCGCTCCTTGTCGCCGGCGCGTAGACCCGCTCGAGGTAGTCGTCGAGCATCCGCCCGGCGCAGAAACCGGGAGCCAGGGTGCGCATCGACGCGCGGGTGCGGGCGAGCCACGAGCGCGGGAGCCCGTCCGCGTCGCGATCATAGAAGGCGGGTAGGACCTGTTGCTCGAGCAGGTCGTACAGGGCGGCCGCGTCACGCGCGTCCTGCGCCGCGGCGTCGGGTTGGACCTCACCGTCGATCGCCCAGCCGTTGGTCCCGTCGTAGGCCTCCGCCCACCAGCCGTCGAGCACGCTCAGGTTCAGGCCGCCGTTGATGACGGCCTTCATCCCGCTCGTCCCGCTGGCCTCGAATGGCGGTCGCGGCAGGTTGAGCCACAGATCGCAACCACGCACGAGCCGCGCGGCCATCCCCAGGTCGTAATCGTGCAGATACACCACGCGCTCTGCGACATGCGGCGCGTCCTTGAAGCGAAACAGCTCCTGGACGGCGCGCTTGCCCTCCTCGTCACTGGGATGGGCCTTGCCGGCCAATACGAACTGGACCGGGCGGGGCCCGGCGAGCAGCGCAAGCGCCCGGTCGGGATCGTGGCTGAGGAGCCCGAGGCGCTTGTAGGTCGCGTTGCGCCTCGCGAACCCGATCGTGAGCACGTCCGGGTCAAACGCGCGGGCGGCCGCCTCGATCCCCGCGCGCGGCTGGCGCTCGGCGAGCCGGTCGATCCCGCTGCGCTCCTTGACGAACTCCACCAGCTCCGCGCGCTGCTCGCGACGAGCGTCCCATAGCTCGGCGTCGGGCACTGCGTCGAGCGCCTCCCAGGTCGCGACATCGTTCGCCCGCCACAGCCACTCGTCACCGAAGTGGCGGTCGAGCAGGCGGCGTATCGGAGGCCCGACCCAGGTCGGCAGGTGCACGCCGTTGGTGACATGAATGATCGGCACCGCCTCCACCGCCCGCCCTGGCCACAGCCCGCGCCACATCTCGCGCGCGACGGCGCCGTGGCGGCGGCTGACACCGTTCGCCGCGCGGCTCATCCGCAAGCTGAACGTCGTCATCCCGAACGGCTCTCCATCATCCTCGGGGTCGTAGCGGCCGAGCCGCAGCAAAGCCTCGGGGTCGATGCCCAGCTCCGCCATCAGATCCCCGACCGTGCCGATCACCTCCTCGCGCGAGTAGGTCTCGTTGCCGGCCGCGACGGGCGTGTGCGTGGTGAACACCGTCCGCTGCCGGGCGGCCTCGAGCGCCGCGTCCACGGACGCCCCGCGAGCCGCCTCGGCGCGCGCAAGCTCGAGCACCGCGAACGCGGCATGCCCCTCATTCAGATGCACAAGCGCGGGGTCTATGCCCAGTGCGGCGAGGGCGCGCGCGCCACCGACGCCGAGCAGCGCGTATTGCGAAAGGCGGGTGATCGGATCTGCGACATACAGCTGCGAGGTGATCCACCGCTCGAGACGACCGTTCTCGGGCAGGTCGGCGTCGAGCAGGAACAGCGGCACGCGACCGACAGCCACACGCCAGATCTGCGCCCTCACCTCGCGCCCACGAATCGGCAACGAGATCATCAGCGGCCGCCCATCAGGAGCGCGTACCAGGGCGGCGGGAAGCCGCTCCGGATCGACGTCAACCCAGTACTCCTGCTGCCAGCCGGTCACCTCCAGACGCTGGCGGAAATACCCCTGGCGATACATCAATCCGACGGCGACCAGCGGCAGCGCCTGATCCGAAGCCTCCTTGAGCAGATCACCGGCCAAGGCGCCGAGCCCGCCCGAGTAGATCGGCAGCGACTGGTGTACGCCGAACTCGGCACAGAAGAACGCGATCGGCCGCTCCGGCGCCACCGCTCCCGCCGGTGGACGCCTCAGATCTGTTGCGAACGCGTCCTCCAGCGACGCCACGCGGGCGAGCAAAGCCCGGTCACCCGCCGCCCGCGCAAGCGCTTCACCTGACACTTCCTGGAGCAGGCGAACCGGGTTCTCGCCGCACAGCTCCCAGCGACCCTCGTCGATTGAGCGAAACACGTCCTTGCCGCCCGCGAACCAGCACCAGCGATAGTTGTAAGCGATCCGGGCCAGCGACGCGAGCTCCCCCGGTAGCCGCCCGGCGAGGTCAGCGGCCCTGCGACCAAGCTCCTCATCACCACGCATGGCCATCATCATCCCACCTCTCGCACCGGCAGCCCGGCTCGCAGGAAGTGCGATCCCCAGGCCTCGAGGGTGACGTGCAAGCCCTCGCCGGCCAGTTCGTCGCCGGAGCGCTCGAAGCGGTCCTCGCTCAGCCTGTCGGCCAAGCTCCACGTTCGTCCGGCGAGGTCGCCCCACGGCAGGCGCACGCGGCCCTTCGCTCGGGCCGGCGACAGGTTGACCACCACCAGATGGCGCGCGTCCGAGCTCGACCAGCACCAAGCAACGAGCTGGTGGTGAGAGTCGTCGTCGTCGTCGTCGTCGTCGTTGGACCAGCGCGCGCATTCGCACAGACGCCAGTCGCGGCTTCGCAACTGCGCTTCGTCGGTCGTGCGCAATAGGCGCCCATAGAAGGCGCGCAGATCGCTGTCCGGTGGCTCCTCCGGTCCCCGCCCAAGCTGTACGGGGAGGCGCGTCCGACGACCTTCCAGCTGACCATCGTGGTAGAGGCGCGCACCCTCCAGCGTGGACATCACGACCGCGGCGGCGCGCGCTTGCGCAGCCCCGAAGGTGGCCGCCGCCCGCGGCTCGTCGTGGTTCTCGATAAACCGGAGCAGGCGCTTCTGGTAGGAAGCATCAGCCTGCAAGTGGCCAAGCAGCGACTCGGGCGAGTCATGTACGAGCCGATCGTAGAGGCGCTTGTCGTAGCACAGGTCAAAGCCTTGCTGTTGCAGGGTCCACTCCATGTCCCAATACACCTCGGCCATGAATAGGAGATCTGGATGGGCCTGCCTACAGCGACCGATCAGCGTCGGCCAGTACTCGGCCTCGGGGCCGGGCCCGGCTCGGTCGCCCCACGTCCGCGCGAAGACCTCGTTCGTCATCAGCATCGCCATGTCGCAACGAAGCCCGTCGCACTGATCCCCGATCCCGATCACAGTCTCAGCGGCAGCGTCGCGCAGCGCCGGCGAGTACGCGTTCAGCTGCAGCACATCCTGCCAAGGCTCAAAGTACGGGTCGCGCCCCTTCGCGAATACGCCACCGGCGATCCGCACAAACGCCTCCGGGTGCAGCGCAAGCTCCTCCTCGCTGCCGGTCAGAAAGCACTGCGGGCGATCCGTGACCCACGGATGGTCGAGCGCGACGTGGTTTGGCACAAAGTCGAGGATCAACGCCACGCCCCGATCCGCGAGCTGCTCGCGCGCCGCCGCCAGCCCGCCCCGCCCGCCGAAGCGCTCGTCCACGACGTAGTCACCCACGCAGTACGGCGAACCGATCACATCGTCCTCGCACAAGTCAGGCAACGCAGCGCGGTAGCCGGCCAGCAGCTCCGGCTCGGCAATCGCGACCGCGCGGCCAACGGGGCTCCGCTGCCATACACCCATCAGCCACAGCGCGTCGACCGGCAGCGCCGCCAGCACGTCCCACTCGGACCCCGGGACCTCGCCCAGCCCGAGCGGGCGCCCCCGCTCGCGACCGAGCCGCTGCAGCCAAACTGCCGTGTTGATCTCATAGACGGTCGGCCGTTCCCGGAGACGCATCGCGCAGCCACTCTAAGTAATGCGCTTCCGCCTCGAAGCCTCGTTCGAGGCGCGTAGACACCCTGGCGTCGCCAGACGCTGTCGCCCTTTTGATCGCGATGCTGGAGCGCCGTTCACGAGCAGGTCAGATGAGCGGCACCTGTCGGGGTGCCCAACGTGAGCAAACGGCCCGCTGCGGATCGCGAGTGCTGTCGGCGGAAAGCCGGGCGGCCGGCAGCATCGCTACGGTCGCGCCATCGGCGAGCAGCGGGGAAGCCGGCGGCCCTGGACGACCACTATCCGATCGCATTCGGTCATTGGATCAGTGGTTTGCCGCACGGTGGACCCGTTGTGAGCGCCGATGCGCGGTACCTCGCACGGGGCTAGCTTTTCGGCGATGTCGTTGCTGTCGTTCAGATCGTCGTCTTCAGGCGCGGTCGGCGTCGCCGGGCTCGATGAGGGCGCGTACGTCACCGATGGCAGGCGTCTGTTCCGGGTTGTGCGGCGCCTCGATCCGCTTCGTGGCGCAGCCACGGCGGTGCTGGAGGATTGCCTGACGCTCGAGCTGCGGTCCTACGCTGCGGCAGATCTGTGGGAGATGCGTGTGCGCCTGGTCAGGCCGCCGTCGGACTGCGCTGTCGAGCGATCGATTCGTTGTTGAGGAGCGGATCGCGTCTCGCGCTCGCACTCGTGTTCGTCGTGGTAGAGGCCGCCCGGCTGGGGTAGCTTGCGGTCCCGCGAACGTGAACAAGCAGAAAGATCAAGGGCGTGATCCTGATCGCCTATGACGGATCGAGGGACGCCCAGGGATTCCAGCGAGACCCGTCGGAAGCGATGAGCGAGGCGTCCACCGGACTGCTGGACGAGGCGCCCGTCCTCGACCTCAGCCACCGCCGTGTGCTGATCATCATCGGCGCGTTGCTGCTGGGGATGTTCCTGGCAGCTCTGGATCAGACGATCGTCTCGACCGCGCTGCCAACGATCGTCGCCGACCTGCATGGCGCATCGCACCTCGCCTGGGTCGTCGTTGCCTATCTGCTCGCCGCGACCGTCTCTACACCGCTTTGGGGCAAGCTCGGCGACCAGTACGGGCGCAAGTTCTTCTTCCAAGCGGCGATCGTCATCTTCTTGTGCGGCTCGGCCCTTTCCGGGCTCAGCCGCAGCATGACCGAGCTGATCGCTTTCCGGGCCGTTCAGGGTCTCGGGGGCGGTGGGTTGATGGTCGGTGCGCAGGCGATCGTCGGAGACATCGTCTCGCCCCGCGAGCGCGGTCGCTACCAAGGGCTCTTCGGAGCGGTGTTCGGTGTCGCGAGCATCATCGGACCGCTGCTCGGCGGTGTCTTCGTCGACCAGCTCTCCTGGCACTGGATCTTCTACATCAACATTCCGATTGGCGCCGTCGCGCTCGCAGTCGTGGCGATCCAGGTTCCGGGCAACCTGCGCCGCGTCCACCACGTCATCGACTATCTGGGAGCTGCCGTCCTGGTGTTCTCGGCGAGCTTCCTCGTGCTCTTCACAAGCCTCGGTGGCACGACCTATCCCTGGGGCTCGCCAACGATCATCGCCCTCGGAGTCGCCGGCGCGGTACTCCTCGTCATCTTCGTATTCGTAGAGCGACGGGCCACCGAGCCGGTGCTGCCGCTGCACCTGTTCTCCAACCGTGGCTTCTCGGTCACAAGCGTGGTCGGGTTCATCGTCGGCTTTGCGATGTTCGGCGCGATCGTGTACCTGCCGGTGTTCTTCCAGATCGTGCACGGCGAGTCGCCGACGATCTCCGGTCTGCGGCTGCTGCCGCTCTTGGTTGGCCTGATCATCTGCTCCACCGGATCAGGGATAGTCATCAGCCGGACCGGCCGCTACCGGGCTTTCCCGATCGCCGGCACCGCGCTGATGACCGTCGGGCTCGTGCTCCTGTCTCAGGTGGGGGTCGGGACGAGCTTGATCGTCGCAGCGTTGTACATGTTCGTGCTCGGCGTCGGACTCGGCTGCGTGATGCAGGTGCTCGTGCTGATCGTGCAAAACGCCGTCCCCTACCCCGAGCTCGGAGTCGCCACCTCGGGCGCGACCTTCTTTCGGTCGATCGGGGGATCGTTCGGCACCGCGATCTTCGGTGCGATCTTCTCGAACGTGCTCGTCGGCAACCTGGTCCGGCATCTCGGCAACGCGCGGCTGCCAACCGGGCTATCGAGCTCGAGCGTCACACCGGCGATCCTGGACAAGCTCCCGCACGCCGTCCATCACGGCATTGCCGCAGCCTACGCGGAGTCGATCCAGACCGTGTTCGTGATCGCCGCGCCAATCGGCGCCATCGCGTTCCTCGCAACCTGGTTCATACCCCAGGTGGAGCTCCGGCGAGGAGTCGGCGCGGCTCCCGAACCCCCATCGGACACCTCACCAGCGTCCGATCTCGCGGAGCGTGACCCGTCCGACGCAGACCAGTACGCCGCAGCGAAGGCGAAGCTACTCGGCGAGATATAGCGTGCCCCGCCCGCCGCCCTCCATAGCGCGACGTGCACAACGACCGAAAACGCCAGGACCAGCGGCAACGCGAGGTCACGCCCGCATTCGCCCAGGCGGCAGCGCCGCTGTGACGCCCCCGCCAGCCCAGCGTCAGGCCGAAACCTGGTTCTTGACCTCGAACGAGGTCTCCCGTGGCGGCGCAGTAAACCCGCCGTCGATGCCCGCTTGCATACGGGGCATCAGAGTGCCGTCGCGGAACTTCTCCCAGCTCTGCTTCGAGTCGTGGATCGCCACGATCACCCAGCCGTCGGCCGACGGTCCGGCTACGTGAAACACCTGGCCCTCGGGCAGGCTGCCGTCGCTCGGATGAACGGCTGCGATCGAAGCCTCGTACTGCTCCCCGGTGCCGCCAGCGAACTGATGCACGACGCACGCCATAGGCCATCTTGGTACTCCTCGCGTTGGACGACGGGATTCGCCGCTGGCGCCTCAGCGCCGGCGACCAGACCCTACCCCGTGGCCCGCCGAACTGCAATGCACCTCTGGGAGGCGCATGACCCGCTCAACCGCCGCCGTTGCTCTGGCCCGCGGGCGCGCGGCGACGAGGGTCTGGTTGGCGCTTGGCTGGGGATCGGTGCCAGCGCGCGAGACTAGTGGCCGGTGAGCTCGCATGAAATAGAGCAACTACTTCACCAGTACGGGTGCGTGCTGGTGTTCGTCGTCGTGGCGTTGCAGGCGCTTGGCGTCCCTCTGCCGTCGACTGGATGCTCTGCGTGCGGCGCCGATTCCGTATCCGGCGTGGCTGCGGAGACCTCCAACTCTCGACCAGCGCCTGGGTCCGGTGCGAAGGCAAAGGCCGGAAAGAAAGATGGACGCCACTCACCCGCCAGACCGTTCACGTCCTGCGCGTCTGGCTGCGCGAGCGCGAAGGCACCCCAACCAGCCCGCTGCTCCCCAGCCGCAGCGGCCGGCACTTGACCCGAGGCGCGATCTGGCGTCGGGTTCTCAAGCACGCCGCCGCAGCCGGGGAGCGCTGCCCCTCGCTCGCGGCCAAGAACATCACCCCGCACGCGCTACGTCACACCGCCGCGATGCGGCTCCTGCACGCCCCCACACCGGTCGACACCGCCACGATCGCACGTCAGGGCGTCAGCACGACCTTGCCCGGAATGTGCTGGGTCGACTTGGCCATGAAGGCCTCGCGTGCGTCCCCGAGCGGGTAGACCGCGCCGACTTGGGGTCGCAGCTTGCCCTGGTCGACGAGGCGACTGATGTCCCGGAGTTGGGCACCGCTCGGGTCGCGTACGAAGTGAACTGTGCGGATGTCGTCTCGATCGGTTTGCGGTGGAGCCATGACGGACACCAGCGCACCACCGGGCTTGACGATGGCCGGTGAATGGGCGAGCACGTCGCCGCCGATGGTGTCGTAGACCAGGTCGACCTGACCGACGGCCGTCTCCCAGCCGTCCCGCTCGACGTCGACGAAGTCGTCGGCGCCGAGCTCGAGCGCGCGCTGGCGAGCGCCGGCCCGACCGGTTCCGATGACGCTGGGCGCCGGCCCGGCGGGCCAGCTGCACGGCCATCGATCCGACCCCGCCGCCGGCGCCATGGATCACCACGGTCTGGCCGGACTCGAGGTGGCCGTGGTCGAACAGCGCCTGCCACGACGTGAGCCCGGCTTGTGGGATCGCAGCGGCTTCGATGAAATCGACCGTCATCGGCTTCGGTGCCAAGCTGCGAGCCTCGATGGTCACGTACTCGGCGGCCCACCCGTCGCGGTACCCGTCGATGAGGCCGTAGACCTCGTCGCCCACCGATACGCCGGCGGTGCCGTAGCCGAGCGCGACCACGACGCCTGACCCCTCGTGGGCCGGGATCAGTGGCCCCCGGTCGTGCCCGGCTCGATCGGTCCGGAGGGGCCAGGTCAGCTCCGTCGGGGTGAAGCTGGCAGCGCGCACCTGCACGAGTGCGTCGCCGATCGCAGGCTGCGGATCTGGGGCGTCCTCGTAGACGAGGCCCTCGATGCCCTCGAAGCCCTCCGGCTTCAGGATGCGGACGGCTTTCATGGGAGTCTCCTTGTCACATCAGGGGGATGTTGTCGGTCATTCCTATGACACGCCACGGCGAAGGAATGTGACCGATGGACGATCGGGATTGGCCGGCCGGCCGGGCACATCGCTCATCGGCCGGCCGCGACCACATGACGATCGGTCGCTGTGCGCTCGCGCCCGGGCAGGATTTGCACGGATCAGTTCCCGGAGCTCCACGAGCTCGCCGACATGCTGCGTGCTCGCCGCGTAGTGCTTGACGGCGAGCTCGTGTGCCTGGGCAGTGACGGGAAACCCGACTTCGCGCCGCTGCGCCCGCATTGGCGTCCGCGGTTCTCGCGCGGCCGCCGCGCAGCGGCGCAATCCGAGCCGGCTGATCCTGTTCGACGTTCTCCACTTGGACGGGCGTGCCGTCCGCGAACTCCCTCACCGGCGCTGGCGCGAGCTCCTGAGGGAGCTCGCGATCGACGGCCGGCCTGGCGAACCCCGCGGCACTTCGTCGGGGAGGGCGAGGCGCGTTGCGGCCAGCGGGCAGCGCCACCTTGGGCCTTGACGCCGACCGCCGCGCTCTGCTGCTGAGCGCCCTTACCGAGCGCGAGCTGCCATCGCGGCGGCGACGCGGAGCCGCCATGTGGTCAGTGCCCGAGATCGGCTGCTCGCGGAAGTTCACGGGCCGGTCGACGGTCCCGTCCGCGACGCGGTGCTACGTGACGTCCGGATGCCGATACGAGAGCTCGCGAGCGACGACCCTCTCGGGTTGGCGCACCGGGCGTGGGAAGCGCGCTGCCGTCCCAGAACTCCTGACCGCTGATCGTTTCCGAGGGCGATTCGTGCTCTCGACCAGGGCGCTTGCCCTCGTCGACCATCGTTCGAAAGGTTAGCGCGTGACTCGAACGCCCGGCTCTGCTCAGGTGCCCGCGCTGTCGGCGGAGCAGGTGTCCCGGTCGTACTTCACAGCGCAGGTTCGAGCTGTCAGCCGTCGGTCCCGCACAACTGATGGGGTCGAGGCGGCTTTGCCTGCCAGCTATGTGCCAGGCCGGTCGACTACAACTGCAAACAACGTCCCGAACGCGACGTGATCGGCGAGCTGAGGCATGAGCGGCAGGGAGTTGATTGCCGGGAACCGGCGGCCGATCAGGCCGACGTTGACGACCCCGATCGCGAGCCCGGCTGCTGCACCCCAAGCAATCGACCGGCGTCGAGGCAGCGTTCGGGCCAACACTTCCCCGCACGCAGCGGAGATGCCGACATGGACGATGGCGCCGCGAATGAACCCACGGCGCCCTGGCGGAAGTAGTGTGCCGGCGGCGCAGGTGGCGTAGTGCACGTAGACACCGGCCGCTCGGACCGTGCCACCGGCCAGTAGAGCGTGTAGCGTCGACGGCGCCCCGCTCAAGATCGCGGCCACAGCGGTCGCTTCCGTGATTCTCCTGCGGTCGCGCTCCACCTAGTAAACCTACCGGCGCACGTCAGGAATCTCCGGCGCGCTCGTGCGGACAGCAAACGGCAGTCCTTGGGCGGACCTGTGAGCCAGTACAAGCCAGTCACCATGGGCGATCCTGCCGATCAGCACGATCATGCCTCTCGTAGCTCGCCAGCAAAGGACGCGTTGGTGGCGAAGTGGCGGGTTCAGTTCGTTGCTCCACGTCCGAGCTGTACCGCGCCGCCAGGCTCTCGAACAACATCAATACGGTGGCGTCCGGGAACTCTCGCTGGCTCGTCCGTCGCGCTCGTAATGTCGCAGTGGGTCGCGGTCGCGGCGGGCCGGGTTTTGGCGCGCTCTGTAAGTAGTTTGCGCCAAGTGCGCGGGATCACTAAACGGTCGTAGGTCGTAGGACCAATTACCGGTGGTGGTTGGGATGGCGCGGTCTTACCCTGGGTGTCGATGTCTATCCGGGAGTGAGCCCATGACTGAGGAGCAGACCGGCGCCGCGGAGCGCATCACCACCACCGTTGGGTCGTGGCCGGACGTCGAGGTCGGTTCGCATCGCTTCGGGGGTGTCGAGTTCCGGCTCGGCCGGCGGGAGCTCGGGCATCTGCACGGCGACCGGATCGCGGACCTGCCGTTCCCGCGGAGGGTACGCGACGAGCTGATCGCGGCGGGGAGCGCCCGGGCCCATCACGTCCTGCCGGAGTCCGGATGGGTCACGTTCCCGATCGTCGAGCCGCGTGACGTGGATCGCGCGATCGAGCTGTTTCGCCTCTCCTACGAGCGCGCCCGCCGGGCTCGCCGCGCGCCGGCGATCGCTACCGCGGGGAGTGAATCCGATGCCTGAACGCGTTCGCGTCTTTGCCGTCACCGGCGATGACGTCATGCGCTTCACGCTCGACGGCGTCAGGGCGCACGAGTCGGAGTCGCTGCTCCACGGCGTCGGCGCGCGGTGCGTCGCTGTCGACCCCGGGAGTCCTGGGCGCGTCTACGTCGGCACGTTCGACAACGGGCTGTACGGGAGTGAAGACGGCGGGCTGACGTGGCGGGAGGACGAGGAGGGATTGGGCGACCGGCGCGTCCTGTCGACCGCGGTGTCGCCCTCACACCAGGAATCGGGGATCTCGGTCGTCTACGCCGGCACCGAGCCGAGCAACCTGTATCGGTCCGAGGACGGCGGGCGCAGCTGGCAGCGACTGCCGGCGTTGCGCGAACTCCCCAGCGAGCCCCGCTGGTCCTTCCCGCCCCGGCCCTGGACTCATCACGTCCGCACGATCGCGCCTCACCCAACGAATCCCGACTGGCTCGCGGTCGGAATCGAGCTCGGCGGCGTGATGCGCTCGCTCGACGGCGGCGCATCGTGGATCGATCACAACCCCCAGGCGCACAGTGATGCCCACCAGCTTCTCACCCATCCGCTGGCGCCCGACCGCGTGTACGAGGCGGCCGGTCAGGGCATCGCCCGCTCCGAGGATCGCGGCGAGACGTGGCTCAGGTTCGAACATGACCTTGACCGCCACTACGCGTGGGCGCAGGCGATCGACCCCGCCGACCCGGACGTCTGGTACGTGGCGATCAGCCGCTCCCCGCTCGCCGCGCACGGTAGCGGTGACGGGCAGGCAAGGCTGATCCGCTCCCGCGGCAACGGCTGGACCCCGGTCGACACGTGGGGCGAGGATCCCGAGCTTCGCCGGATGCCCTACGCGCTGACCGCGCTGCCCGGGCAGCCCGGACGCCTGCTCGTGGGCCTCCGTGGTGGAACCCTCCTGGTCACCGGTGATGCGGGTGAAAGCTGGTCACGGCTAGCGCTCGAACTGCCCGACGTCATCGCCCTCGCGGGCGCACCGGCCTGAAACCCAATCCTCTAACGGAATAGTCCGGCCGCGCAGACATCCAGTTCGATAAGGACGGGTTTGTCGTTCACTACCCGGGCATCGCCAACCGACGGCTCCCTTCCAACCACGACTGAGTCGTGGCTTTCGCATCATCGCTCGCATCCGACCAGGCCGCGGACGCGTCAGCGACCCCTGCTTTCACTCGGCGGACGAGCATTTCGCCGCGAAACGGTGAGCGCCCCGCAAAGCGCGGAATCCGCGACTGAGGGCCAGACCCGACGGTCGCAACCAGCCGGGCCGGGCGCCGACGGGCGTTGCGTGCTGCTTCGTTGGCATGGCGGCGCTTCGCGGCGGCAGCGCTTGGCGGCGCAGCCGAGACGGATAGAGGCTCACCGCGGTCGGTACGAGCGGGCGGGTGGGCAGGGCGGCACGGCGTCAGTGTTTGCGGTACGCCGCGAGGAATGCGCGCACGCCGGCGTCGGCGTAGCGGTCGAGTTCGGCGGGTGTCGCCGGCTCGTGTTCGCCGAGCAGCATGGCCTGGTTCAGCGGGATCGACATCACAAGCCAGTTGAAGTGCGCGGCGGCGATGCGTGGGTCGTCGAGCTCCAGCGCACCGCGCGAGGCGAGCCGCTCGAACATCGTCGCCAGCGCGTCGATCGTACGCCCCGGTCCTCGCTCGTAGAACAGGCGGCCGAGCTGCGGGAAGCGACCGGCCTCCCCGATTACAAGCCGTCGCAGCTGTAGCAGGCGCGGCTCCATCACCGCGCGCAGCTGACGGCGGGCGAAGCCGCGCAGATTGTGCTCGAGGTCGCCGATGTCGCTCAGTTTCAGCACTTCGTCGTAATTCGGATTCGCGATCTCGTCGACCGTGGCAATGACGATCTCTGAGAACAGGCGCTCCTTGTCGGCGAAGTGCTTGTAGACGGTCTGCTTTGAGACGCGGGCGAGCGCGGCGATCTCGTCCATGCTCGTGCCCAGGTAGCCATTGCTCAAAAACACCGTGGTGGCCGCGTCGAGGATCGCCCTCCGCTTGCGCGTCGATCGGCGCTCGTCCTCGAACTCGTCCTGGGGGCTCGGGCGGGTGGTCATTCTCATGACCGAGAGTACTAGACAGTACGGTTCCCAATTGGTACTGTACCGTCTAGTTCCCAATATGGCCCGAAAGGAGTGGTCTCAATGTCCGACGTGCAAGTTTTGCTGAGCGGTCGCGTGTTCGGCGAGCAGCCGAGGTGGCACGAAGATCGCCTGTGGTTCTCCGATTGGGGCACGCGAGAGGTGATCGCTGTCGATCTGGAGGGCAGCAGCGAGGTCATGCTGAGAGGGCGGTCGTTTCCGCTGTGCGTCGACTGGCTGCCCGACGGCCGGCTGCTTGTCGTCTCAGCGGGTGACGGACTCCTTCTGAGACAGGCACCGGACGGCTCGCTCGAGACCCATGGCGATCTCGGCAGCACGTCCGATCCGCCGGCGGGTAACGAGCTGGTCGTCGACGCTCGCGGCAACGCCTACGTGAATGGCGGCGGCTTCGACATGATGGCCGGCGAGGACTTCGCCCCGGGGATCGTCGCTGTTGTGACCCCTGACGGCTCGGCTCGGGCGGTCGCCGATGGCTTGGCGTTTCCGAACGGCATGCTGATCATGCCCGACGATCGGACGCTGATCGTCGCCGAGTCCTACGCCAAGCGACTCACGGCGTTCGATATCGGGACAGACGGAAGCCTGTCGAACAGAAGGCTGTGGGCGGAGCTCGGCGACGGGGTGCCGGATGGCATCTGTGCCGACGCCGAGAACGCCGTCTGGTACGCCGACGTCCCGAACAAGCGATGCGTGCGCGTTCGCGAAGGCGGAGAGGTGCTGCAGACGGTCGAGCTTGACCGCGGCTGCTTTGCCTGCGCCCTCGGTGGTCCGGACGGAGCGACCTTGTTCATGGTCGCGAACCAATGGAGCGGCCCCGCCAACATGCTCCAGGGGCGCAATACCCAGGTACTGACCGCCGGGGCGCCGGCGCCCCACGCAGGCCGGCCGTAGGAATCCGAGCCCGCTACGCGAGAAAGGAGCACAGGATGGCGAAGCCACTTGTGGTCAATCACCTCACGCTGGACGGCGTGATGCAGGCGCCCGCTCGCCTCGACGAGGACACCCGCGGTGGGTTCGAGCACGGGGGCTGGGCGAGCGCACGCTATGACGAGCTCATGACCAGCAAGACCAGCGAACGTATGGGGGGCGCTGACCGGGTGTTTCTTTGGTACGGGAAACGGGCTAAAACGACCGCGAACGCACGCGAACAAAATGCCCGCAAAGCTGTGCGAAACCGAACCAGTCACTTGAAAAGCGGGTGAGTCGACAACAACCTGCGGACAGACGTGCGCGTAGGGTTCCATAACGGGTCCTACGCCAGCGGTATCTGGACGCTGAGCTCGGGACCCGCCACAGGACGATCCCTTAAGCTCCGGCCACGATGTCAGGGTGGCAGAGCATCTGGCTTCTGAGGGCTCGGCCATCATCTGCGGTCACCCCCGATCGTTCGGGCGTGTTCACGTCTGCGCTCGAGCAGTCTGAGCAGTTGACGCGCAATTCGCGGGGCGCCATGACGTACCCCAGGACGCGACCCTGTGGCAAAGAGGCGGGTGCCCGCCCATTTTGCGCTCTACTCGGACTCGCTCGCGCCCCGAGCATCGCGCTCGCCCTGGCGGCGCTGGCGCTCGGCCTCGGCACGCCGTCGGCCGCCGCCTCGCACCGACCGCTCGCTCGTGGAAGTGCCGCCAAGCCGAGCCCGCGGCTGAGCGCGACCGTCAAGCGCAGGGGCGCGCAGGTGACGGTCACGGTCAAGACCGCCAAGGGTGCGGAGGGAGCCATCGCGCTCAGCGCCGCCGAGGGCACGACCCGCGCCAAGGTCTCCCGCACGGGCCACACCTTCACCTTCACCGCCGCCAAATCCGGTCGGTGGAGGATCACGGTCAGCTTCACCGGCGCGCGCGGTTGGAACAGCCAGAAGCTCCGCAAATCGCTCACGGTGCCGGCGACGGGACCGAGCGCGCAGACGGTGCTGAGCCCGACACCCTGTCTGAGCATCTGAGCATGATGGCCCCGAGCGCGTTCAGCACCGAACCGATTAACGGCGTCAAGGTCATCAACGTCGATGACGCCATCCACTACCAGCACATGGCCGCCTTCGGCGCGGCGATGACCGATTCCTCGGCCTGGCTTTTGTGGGATCAGCTCTCCCCGGCGGCTCGCGCTGTCTTGATGAGCCAGCTGTTCGGTCCCGAGGGCATCCACCTGAACTTCATCCGGGTGCCGATAGGCGCCTCCGATTACACCGTCGGTGGGACCCCGTACAGCTACGACGACCTTCCCGCCGGGCAGAGCGACCCGACCCTGGCCAACTTCTCCATCGCCCACGATGAGCCCTACATCATCCCGTCGTTGCTCCAGGCGCTGCGCGTCAACCCGTCCACCCAGATTCTCGCCAGCCCGTGGAGCCCGCCGGCGTGGATGAAAGCCAACGACGCCTTCAACAACATCGACCTGAGCGGAGCGCTCCTGCCCGCCTACTATGAGCCGTTCGCCGAGTATCTTGTGAAGTTCATCGAGGCCTACCGTGCCCAGGGCATCCCTATCAGCGCCATCACCCCGGAGAACGAGCCCAACGCTCCCTCGTCCTACCCGGGCATGTACCTGACGCCCGCCCAAGAGGCTCAGCTCGTCGCCCAGAAGCTGGCGCCGTCGCTGGCCGCGGCGGGCCTTCACCCGAAAATCTACGGGCTTGACGACACCGAGCTGCCGCAGGCTCAGGCGCTCGTGGCAAGCCAGGCTCGGGGTGCCCTGGCGGGTATCGCCTGGCACTGCTATCAGGGATTGGGGCAGATGAGCGCCCTCCACCAGACCGACCCGGCAGCGGGCGAAATCCTCGATGAGTGCTCCGGGAATGATCCCCTACTCCGTCTCGGAGCTCGCCATCGACGCCACCGACAACTGGGCAAGCATGGTCGCGCTCTGGAACCTCGCACTCGACCCCTCGGGCGGGCCGGCGCAGGTGGGTAACGGCTGCCCGGGCTGCACCTGGGTGGTGACCATCTCTGAGCAGACCCGCGCCGCCACCGTCGGCCAGAACTACTACCAGTTCGGGCAAATCTCAAAGTACGTTCAGCCGGGCGCGGTGCGCATCGCTTCCACCCGCCTGGTCCACGACGATGCCTACCCCAACGGCGTCTTCAGGGTCAGCGCCGGCGTCGACGACGTCGCGTTCAAAAACCCCGACGGTCAGAAGGTCCTCATCGCCTATAACAACTCGCGCTCCAGGCAGCGTTTCGCGGTGTCTTGGCGCGGGCGCCAGTTCGCCTACACGCTTCAGGCCGGGGCGACCGTCACCTTCACCTGGCGTTGAACGCCAACTCGCCGCGCGCCTCCGCGGCCTAAGTCATAAGTTAGCTCCGGGCGTTAGCCGGCTTTGAAGGTGAGCAGCGAGGCGCTCAGCGGCGGGACGCTCACGTGGTAGGCGCCGCTCCGTGCGCTGAGCGTCGTGGTCACGGGGTTGCCTTGCCATGCGCCGTTGTTTGAGAGCTGCTGGCCGCCGAGGGTGACCTGTGCGCCGGGCGACATCGAGGAGCTCTGAAGCGACTGCACGCGCGCTGGGGCTTGCGCTCCTGTCTGCAGCGCCACCGTCGCCGTGGATGAGGCCTTGTTGATCAGCAGTACATGCATCTGGCCGCCTTGCAGGGCGACCGGCCACACCGACAGCCCTACGGGCAGCTGGCCGCTGACGCTCGTTCGAAGCAGTGATGCGCCGGGGCCGAGGGTGCGAGTAAACGCGACCATCCCGTAGAAGAACGGTCTGACGATCGTGGAGCCGGGGCCGTCCAGCGGCGTGTTCGAGGTGTCGTAGCGAGTGTGCACGTTGACTCCGTCGACGCCGTCGGCGAGCATGTTGAACAGCACATCCGGCGCCCACAGCGCGGTCGCAAACGTGTCAGAGACGCCCGGCAGCCCGGTGCAGGATGCCGACCCGAGCTCGGTCAGCCTGAACTTCAGGCCTGCCTGGTGCGCGGCCGTGATCGCGGGCAGCAGGCTGGCGGCAAGTCCTGAGGATGCCTGGGCTGAGAGCTGTCCCGCGATCGTCGGGTACTGCGCGGAGCCCGGAGCAGCGCATGCGTTAAACGGGTAACGGTGGCCAGTCAGAAGCCCGACGCTTGAACCGTCACTCTGAAGCAGGGTCTGATACCAGCTGGCGCCCATGTTGGCGAGCACGGGGCCAGCCACCGGCACGCCCGGCGCTGCGCTGGAGAGCGCGGCGGCGTAGGTGGCGAAGTCGCTCGCGTAGGTCTGCGGGGAGTAGGTGGCTCCCCACGTCAGGTTCGCGGGGTTCCAGTTCCAGCCGATCAGCGTGTGGTAGAGGTCGGGCTCGTTTCCGACCTCAAGCGCGTCGAGGCCCCCGGCGGGCAGCGCCTTCTGAGCTTCGCTCGCGAGCGCCGCCGCCATCTGCGGGTCGTGCGCGGCCAGGTTGAGATCAAGCGTCACTGTCAGCGGCACCGAGCGCGCGAGCGCGCCAAGGCGCTGCAGGTAGGGCAAGTCGATCCCGACACTCTTGACACCGCTCGGAGTTGAGAACCCGTCAGCGTTCAGGTAGGTGCCATCGGCGGACTCGCCTCCGATCCGCAGCGACACAGGACTGTTGTCCCCGACCACCGCCAGCTGCTTGAGCAGCGCCGGAAAAGACGGCACCTGCTGCACAAACTCGTTGAACTCGTCGGTCTCCGTCGAGATTCCCAGGAACGAGTGGGGCACCACCCGCACAACGGCGCCGAGCGACACGACCGCGCTGTCGACGGTGTCGGTCACGGGGCTCTCGGCACTCGTGGTGCCCCCAACCGCGCTGGCGTTGACCCTCACCGCCGATCCGGTGTCCGGCATCGGCGACGGCGAGCTTGTAGGTAGGGCCCGTTGCGATCTGCGTGCAGCCGTTCACGATCGATGTCGCGTTCGCCGGGCAACGCAGCCAGCTGTAGTTCAGCCTCGCTCCCGCTGGATTCCAACTGCCGCCGTCGGCCCTCAGCGTGTAAGTGCTCACCAGCGTCCCGGACGGCATCGCCGGCGCCCGCTTGCTTACCGGCGGCACTCCCCTCGCGGCGCTGGTGGCGCGCCGTGAGCCGTCCGGGTTGGTGGCAGTGACGATCACACGAAGCACAGCGCCAGCGTCCGCCTGGACCACCCTATAGCTGCGGTGACTCGCGCGGGCGATGTCCCTCCAGCTCGTGGCGTTGGTCGAGCGCTGCCAGCGGTAGGCGAACTTCGATCCGGGCGGAATCCAGCGGCCGGCGCTGACGTGCAACACGGCGCCGGGGCGTCGCGTTCCGGTGATCGAGGGAGGAATCGTGTTGAGCGGCCGCGCGCGTGTGATGCGCGCGGTCGCGTTGCTCAGCACGGCCAGCGAGCCGTCGCTGTTTGACTCGGTGACGAGCAGCCGCACGCGCGCGCCTACATCCGACTCGGCCAGCGTATAGGTAGCGCTGCGAGCGCCAGAAATACTCCGCCAGCCAGTCTTGGTCGAGCGCTGCCACCGGTGAGAGACCGTGTTGCCGGCGCCGCTCCAGGCGCCGACTGTGACCGTGCTGAGCGTGAAGCCGCGCTCTGGCGTTCCGCTGATCACCGGCGGCGAGCTGTTCCCGGGCGGGGACCGTCTCACCGGTCCGGATCCCCTGCTCTGCACGACAGTCCGTCCTTGCGCGCTGATCGCCGTGACCCTGACGCTGATCCGGGCGCCCTCGTCTGACTTAATGAGCAAATACCTCGAACGCCTCGCGCCCTTGATCCGCGTCCAGGTGCGGCCGCCGTTTCGCGAGCGCAGCCACTGATAGCGGAAGGATCTAAGGGCGGGACGCCAGGCGCCGTTTGAAGCGCTGAGCAGCTGACCGCGGCGTGGGATGCCAGTCACGGTCGGCACGGCGATGTTCACGGGTGCGGCGTGATTAGCTCCAGACGAGGCGTGCGCCGCAGGCGCGCTCGCCGCAGGCGCGCTCGCCGCCAGCGACAGCAGCGCGGCCCCGGCCAGGAGCGTCGCTCGGAGGCCAGAATCGCGCCGGAGTTTGAGCCTGCCGGGCATCGTCCCGTGCTAACACAGACCACATCCGCAAGTTGCGGACGCAGCAACGCCGCCAACAAATCGCATCGACCCCGACTTGCGAGGACCAGCCGGGAGACGCGGCCTGCCAAGACCTCGCGGCTCTCCCCTTCTCCTCACGACCATCAGTCAGCTCGACGTCGCGGCGACTCCTGCTCTTCGGGGATCCCGTCCCGGCTGCTCGCTGAATCCCGGCAAGCAGGGTGCCGCAGCGGGACGCTCACCCGCACGCGATCTCGCAAGGCATCTTTGCTTGGGGCGCGCTGCCGCCAAGCACAGATGCAGACGTCGACGACGGGTTGTCGCGATCGCCCTTGCGCTGGCGTTGGTGGTCGTTGGCGGCGGTGCGGCGGTGGCTGGGGCCGACCCGGATGACTTCTCCGTGGGTCAAGACGTCCCCGTCCCGAGCGTCTCCCTGTCGTCGTCCAGTCGGCCAGGGCGGCAGGCACGCACGGCCGGTTCCGCGGCGGTGAACATCTATGCGCACACCCTGGCGGGGATGCTGACGCCGGTCACGCGCCGAGCCCGTTACCTGCTGTACGTGCCGGATTCAGAAGGCAACGGCGTCTACGTGATCAATCCAAAGACCTACCGGGTGATCGATTACTTCCACACCGGAGCGATCGTCCAGCACGTCGTGCCCGCGTGGGATCTCCGCACCCTTTACGCGACGAACGGCAACAGCCTAACGCCGATCAGCCCTAACACCGGCCGACGGGCCGGCCCGAACATCCCGGTCGCCGACCCCTACAACATGTATTTCACGCCCGACGGTCGCCACGCGATCGTGGTCGAGGAGGCCCAGCAGACGCTCGCGTTCCGCGACCCGCATACGTTCGCCTCCAAGAGTCGCTGCCGGTGCACTGCCCTGGGGTTGATCACCTGGACTTCTCGTCCGACGGCACGTTCGCGCTCGCAAGCTGCGAGTTCTCAGCTCAGCTCGTCCGGATCGACGTGCGAACGGAGACCGTGAGCGGCTACGTGCACGTCGGCGGCAGCCCGCAGGACGTCAAGCTATCCCCCGACGGGCGGACCTTCTACGTCGCCAACCGCTACCTGCCCCAACTGGCGCAAAGTGGCGTGCAGCTGATCGATGCCCACACCTTTCGAGTGGTCAAATTCATCCCTGCCCCCCTCGATGCGCACGGACTCTACCTGTCTCGGAACACGCGAGATCTGTATGTCACAAACCGCGCCGGGGGTGCGATCACCGTAATCGACTTCGCCACCCGCCGGCAGGTCGCCACCTGGCGGGTCCCGGGCACGCCAGACATGGGCGGCGTCAGCCCCGACGGCGCAACGATTTGGGTCTCAGGACGCTTCAGCGGCGCGGTATACGCGATCTCCACCCACACCGGCCGCGTAATCGCGTCGATCAAAGTCGGCGTCTCCCCTCACGGGTTGTGCGTCTGGCCGCAACCCGGCCGCTACTCCACCGGCCACACCGGCGTAATGCGCTGAGCGCGCGCAACAACGGCTGCTTCCACGCATCTATCCTCGGTCGAGAAACCGGCAACCAGAGCGCGCTCCACCATCACTTCCGCAGCGGACGACCGAAAGTCAAGGGGCGCGCGACGAACTCTCGGGGGTCTTATCGGTCGGGACTGGGTCGTGGAGGGCCTCCAGGGTCAGTTCCGTTCAGCTTGTTCCAGAGGGAGCAGTGATGCTCGGTGGCGATGGTTGCGTTGTCGAGCAACCGGCTGTGCCCTTGAGCGCGCAGTGAAAGCTGCACAGCCGAAGTCGCGGTGTAGGGCGGCCATGACGGCTGACCTGCAGCCCGCGGCGCACCCGCTTTCACGAAGGCCCCCCAATACTCGACGATCTGGTCCGAGAGCCGCTGCTCACCGGGGTCGAACAGCGACGAGATACGGACGCCATTCTGTTCGAAGTTGGGCCAGAGGTAGGCGAGTTCGCTCGCGTGCCCTGCTCCGTTTGCATAACCAGGGCTCTGCAAGATGCCCGGGCCGGCGCGCGGAGCCCATTCGTATGCATAGACCTTTGTATAGCGCGCGATGTCGTTGATGAGCGCCTGAGTGCCACAGCCGCCAATGCCTGCTTCGATCGGCGGGTTGGCCGGGCCGATGATCCCCGCGTCGGTGAGGATCGCTCCGGTCAGATAGGCGGGAGTGAACTGGTCGGCCTTTGCCGGCCACGGGTAGTGTGCGATCACCGCGCTGGCGTTGGTGTCAAAGATCGTCTGGACCCAGTCCTCGTAATCGCTTCGCGTCCAGCCGATGTTGGCTGCTCGTGAATGCGCGGCCTTCGTCGAGGGTCCCGCCGATCAGAACCGGAACGTGTGAGAAGTCGCCGCTGCGGATCGCGCTACGAGGGTCTCCAGGTAGCACGCGAGTTCCCCGCACCAGCAGAGACGTGAAGCCCAAGTTGCTCTCGTCGTCGACGAGCTCGGCGGCTGGGAGCGCACGAAGGCATGCGACCACTTGGGCCGCATTCGGGCCGGAGCAGCCAGCATTGGCAGCGAAGGCGGTGCCAAGCGCGTCGGCCTGATCCCCTGTTTCGGTTTGACAGGAGCCGCTCTGGATCATCGCCTGGGCGAATAGCCCGCGTGAGCCCGGCGAGGCAAGCTGGGCGCACACAGACCAGCCGCCCGCGGACTCCCCGCCGACAGTCACGCGCGAGGGGTCGCCCCCAAAAGCTGCGACGTTACGACGGAGCCAGCGCAGCGCCGCCTGCTGATCCAGAAAGCCGTAGTTGCCCGACTGTCCCTGCCGCGCACTAAGTCCCGGGTGAGCGAGAAAGCCGAACACGCCGAGCCGATAGTTGAACGTCACCCCAATCACGCCGGTCTCGCGCACGATCTTCTCCATGTTGAAGTAACTCCCGTCCCCCGTCGTCAAACCGCCGCCGTGGATGTAGACATACACGGGCAAACGCTGCCGCGTACCGCCCAAGGCAGGACGTTGCACGTTGATATACAGGCAGTCCTCGCCGATCGAGCTGGGGCCATCGCCGCTGGAGGGCTGCGCACACACCCTGCCGTAACGGTCAGCCCGATGAACGCCCGTCCAGGCCGCCACCGGCTGCGGAGGCCGCCAGCGAAGCGCCCCGACTGGGGGCGCCGCGTAGCGGATACCGAGGAAGTTCGCAACCAGGCCGTCAGCGCTGAGCACGCCGCGCACCGCACCGCGATCCGTGGAAACGACAAGCGGGAAGCGAGACAACGCCGCGCGCGGCGGAGCATGGCCCGAGCAGCCCACGGTCGCGACCGCGGCAACGCCGAGTGCGACCCCGCCAACCCAACGCGAGACGAAACCGAAGATCATCTGATACTACGTGGTGCTGGTCGCGTATCACGAGTGCAACAACGAATGACACCCCGGCAAGAGTTGGGCGGCGGGCCCGGCTGGAGAGCGATCTCAGCAGTCGGGCGCAACGCCCGCTCGCCAACGCGTTGCCGTGCTCGCCGGCCGTATCCCGAGGAGCTGGCGAGCGCATTTGTGATCGCCGACCGCCTCGGGCTGCGCCGGCTCGATGCACGCAGCAGGCACCAGGCTCTTGCTGCGGAGTGATGAGCTTTGGAGACGACATCCGCCCGCTGTTCCGCGCCGAGGACGTTGAGGCGATGTCGTTTGCCTTCGATCTGTCCTCCTACGACGAGGTCTCTGAGCACGCGGAAGAGATCCTCTCGCAGCTGGCTGACGGGGACCTTGCCCTGCGATGCGCCCTGGACGGAGGCAGACGTCGAGCTGTTCCGCGCCTGGATCGACGCGAGCATGCCGGCCTGACTCCTCGCGGGCGGCGCCGCCCGCTCAGGAAAGCGGCTCGACGCGGGCGCGGTCTCCTTCGGCTACGACGAGCACTCCCGCTCCCTTGGAGATCGGCGCCACGAGCTCGCCGGTGAGGCCGAACACGGCCGCCTCGTTGGTGCGGCCGTGCCCGACCGCGAGCGCGCGACCCTGGTCGGGCAGGCGATCGAGGATCCGGCGCAGCCCGCCCGCCAGACGCTCGGAATCCTCGCGCACGAGCTCCAGGTCTGCCTCCCGCAGCGCGGAAAGCTCGCCGCTGCCGGCGTACTGGTAGGCCGCGCGCCAGCGATCCTCGACATCCGAGCGAAAGCCCGGCTCGACGATCACCCCGCCGCTGACCACCTCGGTCAGGGCACAGGCAAAACACGCGAGCGTCTGCGTCGCGCGCTGCGCACCGCTTGAGACCAGCAGCACGTAGGGACCCATGAGCCGACGGCCGATCTCAACCGCCGTCCGGACCCCTTCCGCGGTGAGCACGTCGCGGTCGCTGTCGGTATGCCGGCGAAGCTCCACGTAGCGCGCCACTCGATCCCTCCAGCGGCTTCAGCAGGCCAGGTGCAGCGCAGCAGCGGTGCGCCGCGCGTCGAGCTCCCCGTACCGGCGGATCGCGTCGTCCGTGCGCAGGCACTCGACCGCGACGCCTCGGCGTTCGAGCTCGCCCGTCACCTCCAGATCGGGATGCAGCCGGCCGTACGCGCCGATCCCGATGATCAACCGCTCCGGCAGCGCGTCGAGCACCTCGTCGAGATCATCGAGCGTCAGCGAGTGGCCCTCCCGGCGCCACCAGTTGGTCACGACGCGGTCCGGCAGCACGATCAGATCCCGTGTCTGCTGTGACCCGTCGACGGTCACCCGGCCGAAGCTGTAATCCTCAAGCCGCGCCACGGTCCCAAGAGTACCCCCACGCTCCCGCACCTATCGTCTCTGGACGAGACACCGGCGGCAAATCGGGAGAGGCTCGAAGATGGAGGACTCGCAGTGCGTTGCTTTTCTGCAGTGGGCGCTCCCGCGGCTGGGGATGCGCTGGGAGGGGTTCCGCAAGGTCCGCCGCCAGGTCTGCAAGCGCCTCCGCCGGCGCCTTTCAGAGCTGGGGCTGCCCAACCCGGCCGCCTACCGCGCGCATCTCGAACAACATCCCGAGGAGTGGGCGGTGCTCGAGAACCTGACGCACATCACGATCTCGCGCTTCAACCGCGACCGGAGCGTATTCACATGCCTGCAACGAGAGGTGCTTCCCGCGCTCGCCAGCGGGACGATCGCCCGTGGCTCCAACACCATGGAGGTCTGGAGCGCGGGCTGCGCTTCGGGTGAGGAGGCCTACACGCTCACGATCATCTGGCAGCTCGCGCTCGCCCGCCGCTTCCCCGCGCTCACGATCCGGATCCTCGCGACCGACCTGGACGACGCGATGCTCGCCCGTGCGCGGCGCGGCTGCTTCACAGCCAGCAGCCTCAGGGAGCTGCCAGAGCGATGGCGCGCAGCCGCATTCGTGAAACAAGACCGGCACTACTGCCTGCAAGACACGTGCAAGGAAGCAGTGACGATCGCGCGCCACGACATCCGCACCCCGCCCCCCGATGGCCCATTCGACCTGGTGATGTGCCGCAACCTCGCCTTCACCTACTTTGACCTTGACCTTCAGCGCACTACCGCGGCGCGCCTTGCCAGCGCTCTGCAGGGCGGTGGAGCCCTGGTCCTTGGCACCCACGAGGCACTACCAGCAAACCTCGACGAGTTCGAGCCGTGGCGGTCAACCGAGCGGATCTATCGACGCATCAGACAGCCAACTCCCGCTCGAGCAGGATCATCACCGTGAAACGGCCGGCGATGGACATCGAGCGTGAGCTTGCCGGCGCCGATTCGATCCGCGCGTACGCGCGAGCCCAGCGGGTCGAGCGAAGTTGTTGGCGCCGATGGAACGCGGCCGGTCGACAAAGCCCGAGCATGAGCAGCTGACCGAGAGGGAGATCAAGGTTCGCGAGATGACGCATCATCAGGTTGCGTGGACCGACCTGCTTTCGCGGCACGCCGAGCATTCAGACGGATCCAGCGACACGCCCGCAATGCGCGGATAGTTCGACCCCCAGGGCTTGGGCTTGCTGAAGGTCCTGATCCCGAGCTTCGAGGTTCACCTTGAAGGTGATACGTGATGGACGCCCGGTAACCGTAGAAGTCATATCCTACCGCGCGCAACGGACGCCGTTACGGGCGCGGCGAACCCGCCGCTCCAGGGGGTTCCGCCCAGCAGCACCGATATACGCGACCGTCGAACACGCCTTAGAAGCGATTGCTTTGCTTGCGCGCGACGATATGCCGTCTGTAGCGGTCGCCGCCCCGCCCCAGACCAGAATGACGACGGCGGCCCCAACAACTCTGGAGACCGAAACTCGGTGACAACAAAGTCCTGAGGCACGCATCATCAACGAGCCCTAGCTGGTCGGCGCTTGGTCACTCGGGATGACCGCGGTAGTAGTACGTACCGGTCAGCTATTGATGTAGGTTCCAGCATTGAAGCGCTGTCCGTGCTGCGGGAAGTACCACTCAATCGCGTCGTAGGCAGACGAGATGGAGAAGCTCAACGAGGAGGGTCAGCCAACTGGAGAGCCGTACAAGAACGTTCAGCGATCGGCGCCAGCCAACGAGACCACGAGGCCGCTCATGCAGCTCCGCTATCCCGATAGCGCGACCGAGGTGGGGCGCTCAGAGGAACATGGTGCTGGCGAGCAAACAACAATGCCAGCTGGTTCGGTCGGCGAAGTCTTAGGCACACACCCGAGTGGGATGGTCAATGTTCTCTGGATCGGCAAGCAGTTCGACCAGAACAAGCAGCTAATGCCATTCGGCGCTCAGGGATGGCATCTCCCGAGCTACCTCATTGAGCGACCCGATCTCAAGCACCCGGGTCCTACGGTTTCGTCTCGGCGCTAGTCCTCGTCGTCGCCCGTGACGATCGGCCGACTGTCGTACGTCACCCATGCGCCTTGTGCGCGTGGGCATGACCGCCAGACCGGAACTTGAACCGGCCTGGCGGCTGTGGGTTCAGGAATCGTTCGTTCCAACATCGAACGGTACCGGACGCCCCTCCTCGCCCCTTCCGTAGCAGGCTGGGCGCCGACAGCAGGCGATCGTTCTTGTGACTTTTCGTCGTCAGCACGAGTCGGTTGGTGAACGGCGCGGGCGTGTCCGGGTCAGTCCCTTGGCTCCCGGTCATTGTGATCGGCCGGACAAACCTCGTCAGGTGCGAGGCTCGCAGCGGGCGCTCGATGACCGACTCCGCGCTTGGTTCTGACAGGTCGAGCACTGCGTGTGGTGCTGCACGAACCAGTTGTCGAATCCGCCGCGCGCGGGCGTGTCGGCTAGCAGGAGGACGTACTGCGATGCATTGTCGCGCTCATGCCAAACTTCGACGTCAATCACCTCGCCCGGCTTCACCGAGTGCACATAGGACGGCCTAGTCCCTTTCCCGCCGCCGGGCTGGAACATCTCCGTGAACGCCCTGTAGCTCGCGGTCGGGCCGTGCTTGCCTGGGACGCACTGGAGCAACACTCCCGCCTGTTCGACAGATGGCGACGTCCACCCGTCTAGCCCCGCCCAGATCATGGTTCCGTTGCCGCCTTGCATGCGTGTGTGTTTGCAATCGGCGGTCGGCATGTGGAACTCCGTGTATGCCTCGGCGTAGCTGCCGCCTGTCACCACGTACCCCGACCATAGTTTGTTGTAGCTGGTCGGGAGGGTTGTTGCTGCGCTCGCGACCGGGGGGATCGCGAGGATCGCGAGGGTGAAGGCGGCGATGGCCGCGGGAATGAGTCGTTTCACGATATGCCTTCCTGTTTGGTTTTCGACTGACCGCCGATCCGGACCTTGAACCGGCCTGGCGGCTAGCCTGCGGGGGGATCCCAGCCTGACCTGCGCTTCTTCTTCCACGCAACATGGCTGGCGTTGTAACGCTTGCGGTGGCGCTCCCGGTACACCGCGTTGCGTCGGCAGTTGCTCTCGCGATTACGACGTTCAATCATGATTCGCTCAAACGGCGAGAACCTACCCACCATCCGATGCCCGCCCCAAGGGCGCGCCGTTTTCCCCATGAGCGCTAGTGGATGTCGAGTCACCCACCCTGTTGGATCCCCACCGTTGACAATGGTGTGTGGGTTCACATGCCCGTACCCCTTCTGGCCAGATGACCAGGGGTCGGCGCAATCGACGCAGAGCGGAGTCAATGGCGTAGATCCGTACCGCACCTCCGTTCCCGCCGGGATTGCAGGAGTAGTCGACAGCTTCGCTTGCGAGCACACGCGGCGCTCTCTGATCAGCAGGTCCGCCAGTACGAGGTGATCAGATCTCCTGGGCGGACATTTCCCAGCATGCGTGGCGGCAAAGGTGCCATCTCGAGGAATGCCTGATAATGAGCACCGTTGCGCCAATCGCACCAGAGCCAGACGCCGGTTTGTTCGACATCATGCTCTTCCGAGTACTCCCCCATCCATGCCTCCCCAGATCGCCACCCCGTTGTCAACGTCGCTGTAGTGGGACCAGACGTACCTGCTTTTGCCGTAACTATTCAGGTCGCTGGTGATGTGGCTGGCGGCTGATGGTCGTGGTCGAGCTTTCAGCCGGTCTTGCGCAGTTCGTCGATGTCGAGCGCGACCGTGTAGTTGAAGCCTTTGGGTCCGACCGCGCGGCGCAGGGTGCGCAGGATGTGGTCGGGATCGTCGTAGGGACCGGAGACGTAGGTTGGCTTTCCGTCGCGTCCGAACGTGATCGCGCTGGGCCCAGTCCAGGGGCCGAGGTGAGCGTGGGCTTGTTGGAAGTCGGGGTGCGGGGCAAACCCGAGCATGTGGGCGTACTCGGCGGCTCCAAGCACGAGGTCGCGCACGAGCTCGATCGGAGCCGGTACGGGGGGTGCGTGATAGCCGCTGAAGACGTGGTCGGTGAGCCGGCGCAACGCTTGATCGTTCATGTCGTCCGGCCCCGTCGCGTTCTTTACTCCGAGGCAGTAGACGTCGAGCAGGTAGATGCAGACGGTGGCGCCGCGTCGGTGGCGCCGCCTGCGGGCGACGAGCGCGGTGACGAGACCGCCGGTGCCGTCATCGGCGCCGGGATCGCGCCATTCGGGATGTCCTTGGATCGACAGGCCGGTGCTCCATCCGGCGTTGATCCGGCAGTCGATCGTGCCGGTGTCAGGATTCGCGGCGTCGCGCTCGGCGGCGAGTCTCCGGACGAGATCCGCGACCGCGGCGCGGCGGATCCCAAGGCTGCGGGCGATCTCCTTTGGGGATAGGCCACGGGCCCGAAGCTCGCGGACGTTCTGGATCGTCTCGTTGTCGATCATGAAGGTCTTCTAGCGGACGGTGCGGACGGTCAGCGCTCGCACGTCGACGCTCCGGGCAGCGTGGGCAGGATCGGGGCGGTATGCAGGGAATGTTGCGTGCGTGTCGGCTGCAAGCCCTGTTTCAGATCGCTGCTCGTATGGTGAGCTCGAGGCGCTGCTCGTCGAGCGGGATGCGCGGATCGCTGAGCAGGCGGCGCGGATCGCCGAGCTTGAGGCGGTGGTGGCGGAGCTGCGGGCACGGTTGGGGCAGAACTCGCGCAACTCCTCCAAGCCGCCGTCGTCCGACGGCTATTCCAAGCCGCCGGCGAACAAGTCCAAGAAGCGCAGTCTGCGCCGCCGTTCGGGCCGCAAGCCCGGTGGCCAGCCGGGCTCTGCCGGTCATCATCTGGAGCGGCGCGAGGTTCCCGACGAGGAGAGGGTTCATCCGCTCACGCGCTGTGAGGATTGCGGCGGGGACCTGTCGCGGCAGCCGATCGTTGAGTCGCAATCGCGTCAGGTGCTGGACCTGCCGGAGATGCCCAGGTTGTGGTGCGTGGAGCACTGGATCCAGAAGCGGCGGTGCCCACGCTGCGAGAAGCTGTGCGCTTCGAGCTTTCCCGCCGAGGCGAGGGCGCCGGTGTCATACGGCCCGCGGATCCGGGCGCTTGGGATCTACCTGGTCTCCCACCAGCACCTGCCGTATGAGCGTGCCGCCGAGCTGCTTTCTGATTGGCTGGGCGCGCCGGTGTCGGTCGGCAGCCTGCAGGCGTGGGTCGCGGAGGGCGCCGAGGGGCTCGGGGAGTTCCTGGAGGAGATCCGCACGCAGCTCGAGGATGCCGAGGTCGCGCATTTCGATGAGACCGGCGGGCGGATCTCAGGTCGCCTGTCCTACATCCACTCGGCCTCCACGAACGAGCTGACGCTCCTGACAACGCACCGCAAGCGCGGCGCCGAGGCGATGCGCGACGCCGGGGTGCTTGAAGGGTTCCGCGGAGTCGCTGTGCACGATGGGTGGGCGCCGTATCGCACCTTCACCGACGCGCTGCACGCCTTGTGCAACGCGCATCATCTGCGCGAGCTTCAAGGCGCCGAGGAGGACGGGCAGGCGTGGGCTTCGGGGATGAGCTGCCTGCTCTTGGACACCAAGGAGCTGGTCGAGCGGGCGCAATCCGAGGGGCTCGATTGGCTCACCGAGCAGCAGCTCTCACAGTGTCACGCAAGCTACCGCGCCGTGATCAGGCTTGGCTACGAGCAGAATCCCGGGCTCGATCCCGACGCCGCCGGGCGGCGGCCGAAGCGCGCCAAGGCGCAGAACCTGCTGCTGCGCCTTGACGAGCGCGAGCAAGAGACGCTGCGGTTCGCGCACGATTTCCGGGTTCCGTTCGACAACAACCTCTGCGAGCGCGATCTGCGAATGGTCAAGCTGCAGCAGAAGATCTCCGGGTGCTGGCGCACCACGACCGGAGCCGAGCGGTTCCTCGCGATCCGCTCCTACCTCTCGACCGCCAGAAAGCAAGGGAAACGGCCGCTCGAGGTGCTCACGAAGCTGACCGCCGGCCGGCCGTGGGTGCCGATCGCAGCCGGTCCCTGACCGGTCCGTCTGCTGGCAGGCGAATACTGCCAGGGCGATGAGCAAACGCTCCCGCCGACGAGATGGCGGCCAGGCCCGACCCCAGCCCCAGCGGCCGCGTCTCGAACTCAGCCCGCCACCGAGCGCGCCCGAGCCTGAGCGGCTGCTGCTGGATGAGATCGCCGCGGGCGCGCTGGATCCGCACCTGACCGCGATCGCCGAAGCGGTCCACGCGCGCTACGAGCTGGTGCGGACGATCAACTCCCAGAAGGCGCTCGCGATGCTGTCAGTCGGCGACCGCGTGCAGATCAACCATCACGCCAGCCCTCGCTATCTGCACGGCATCCACGGCGTCGTCGTGGAACTCGACCAGCACGCCGCCGTCGTGTGCGTGCATCGGCCGATCGGCCGGTTCAAAAGCGGCGAGATTCGCTGCCCACCGCTCGTCCTAGACCGGCTCAACCCAGCCGCCTGACAGCCACCAAGGAGACCCCTCAACATGAGCACAGCCCGCCACGCCGATCCGGAACTCGACACCCTGATCGACGAGATCACCGTCGACTGCCACGACGAAGACGAGCAACTCACAGGCTTCGAGGCCGCCTTCGACCAGGACGCCAACTTCCCATGCCCCGGCACCATCGCCGGCGAAGAAGTCGAGGTCCTCCACGTCGGCCAGGGCAACGGACGTCGGGAACTGATCGCTACCTGCCGACGAGCCGGACGCCAATACGAGATCGCGCTACTCGACATCGACATCCACGCCGACCCAGACACCTCACGCCTGCTAGCCGCATACCGCCGCTGGCTAGACGTCTGAGGCGATCCCACCTAAACGGTTACCTCGACCGGAGGGAGGACGATGGATTCTGACTCGACCCCCGCACACGTGACCGGCCTCATCGGAAACCCGTTCTACGCGATCAACATCGACCCCCTCCTGGCGAAGCCGCACGAACTGCTGGTCAGCGAAGAACAGTGGATCGCAGCGAACGTGAAGCAACTCCAGGACCTCGGACCCGAGCCTTACCTTCGGAACCTGCTCTCAATCCTCAAGGGCAACTACCCAAAGGCACCGTGAGGGACCGGCCGTCCAGCCGCGCAGAAACGAGAACCGAGCCCCGGAGACCTGAATAGTTACTCCGCTGGCTCCTGCCGAGTGCGCGGTCGCGGGCTGTCCTCGCGCGGGGACGCAGGCGCCGTGGGGTCGGTTCGAGAGTCGGATCTGCGGCGCGCATTGGTGTCGTTGGAGCAAGGACGGCAAGCCGGTGGGCAAAGACGAGTGGCTGCGGTCACAGCGACCACCGGAGATCCTGCAACGGCCTGACGGCCTGTGCGGTGGAAGGCTGCCCGCGCTCGGTGACCTACGCTGGCTTGTGCGACTCACACAGGCGCCGCTGGGTCGCGGCGGGCCGTCCGGACCGGGCGCGGTTTGCGAGCTCGGCAAAACCGGTGGCGGTCGGCAGCGCGCTTTGCGGAGTCCCGGGCTGTGGGTTTCCTGCGCTGGGTGCGCCGGCCGATGTCGGTCTGTGCGATCAGCACTTGCGCAGGTTTTACACGTGGCGGTCTCACTATTCGGGACCGGGGTCCCGAGGACCGGTCGGGCGAGCGCTACATCGAGAGTTTGTTGGCGCGGGCCGGCGAGGCCGTGTTGATGCGCTTGGAGCTTCCCAGGCGCCGGTGCTGGCGTTGGAGCTGCGGTTTGTCCTTCAGAGCCGACATGACGGCGGCGACGGTCACGTTGACGCGATCGTCTGGCAGCAGTTCATCAGGCGGCTGGAGGCGCTGGCGGTGGGCTCGCTGCTTGACCGCGACGAGGATGGGTGGCGGGCGCTGGGACCCGACGACGGGCGCCAGCCGCCGTGGATGTACTACCTGCGCTACGCGTGGCAGGTGCTGTTCGCGTTGCAGGTGCGCTGTGGTCTCAAGGACGCGTGGGCAGAGGATGTGTGGTACGCGCGGACGCTGCCGATCGACGAGGTTCCACTTCGCCTCTCCAGGCTTGACTGGCGGCCGGTCCGGCCGGTGTGGCTTCGCGAGCTGTGCAAGCGATGGGCCCGCCAGCGTCTGCGCGGAGGGCTCTCGACCAGCCACGTCAACGCGGTGCGGGGGGCGGTAATCCATCTGGTGGATTTCTGCGAGCGAGCGGGATGGCCGCTTGATGATGTCGACTGTCTGACGCGCGAGCTGTTCGACGCGTTTCTTGACGATGTGCGCGGCACCGACTGGGGGGTGAAGCACAAGCGGCAGACCGCCTGTGGCGTCAAGCAGCTGTTTGAGGAGTCGCACGACTTCGGGTGGATCAGGTTGCGCAACCCTCGCGTGTATCTGCCAGGAGAGCTGCCCTCAGACCGCGGCCGCCTGCCGCGGGACCTGCCCGCCGAGATCGTCAAGCGACTGAACGAGCCGAGCGCGCTCGAGCTGCTGGGGGTGGGCGAGCGCGCCGCGGTGCTGATCCTGATGGACTGTGGCCTGCGCGCGAGCGACACCGCGCGGTTGCGCGCCGACGCGCTGATCACGGGGTCCGATGGCGCACCGTATCTGCGGTACTGGAACCACAAGCGCCACCGGGAAGCGATCGTGCCGATCTCAGACCGGGCGGCCGAGGCGATCGCCGCCCAGCGCGCGTGGGTGGATGAGCATTACCCCGGCTGCGAGTGGTTGTTCCCGCGGCTGAATGCCAACGGCCGTGGCCAGCGGCCGATGGGCTACCCGTTCATCGTCGGCACGCTGCACCGCTGGTCTGAAGCGCTGGATCTTCGCGACCGGCGTGGCGACCGCGTGCGGCTGCAGGCGCACGCGTTCCGCCACACCTATGCGTGCGCGATGGTCAACCAGGACGTCGACCTGTTCTCGGTGCAGAGCCTGCTTGATCACGACTCGCCGGAGATGACCTTGCGCTACGCGCGGATGAGCAAGGAGACCCTGCGACGCCGCTGGGAGCAGGGCCAGCAGCGGATCAATGTCCGCGGCGAGGTCGTTCCGCTCGACGTCGACGGGGAGCTGTCCGACGCGGCGTGGGCCAAGGAGCAAATTTCCCGCGCGAGGCAGTCGCTGGCGAACGGGTGGTGCGGGTTGCCGTTGCAGCAGTCATGCCCGCACCCGAACGCGTGCCTGACCTGCCCGGCGTTCCTCACCGATCAGACGTTCCTGCCCCAGCACCGCGAGCAGCTCGCGCGCACCGAGCGGCTGATCGAGCTGGGCAGGCGAAACAGCAACCAGCGCCTGGTCGAGATCAACGAGGCGACCCGCGTCAACCTGGTGGCGATCATCGAGCGCGCCGAGCAGCTCGAACGCGAACAGCGCGACAGCCCAGAGCAAGAGGAGGGCGGGGATGCAGCAGCCTGACCGGAACGCGACCGGGCTTGCGGAGGCGGCCGACCGCCGCAGCCAGCGGGCGGTCGAGCGCGCGCGGCGGGCGATCCGCCGGCTGGATAAGGCCGGGGAGCCGGTCAGCTTCCAGTCGGTTGCGCGCGCGGCGGGCGTCTCGCGGCAGTTCCTGTACAGCCACGATCAGCTGCGCGGCGAGATCGAGCGGCTGCGCGCAGCGCACCTCGAGGCGGCCGAGGCGATCCCGCCAGCGCAGCGCGCAAGCCAGGCATCGCTGAAGGCGCGCAACCAGATGCTGATCGATGAGAACCGCCGCCTGCGCGAAGAAGTCGCCGGCTTGCGCGAGGAGCTCGCCGGCGCGTGGGGCGAGGTGCGTGCGCTCAAGCGCGAGCGCCGGCGCACCGGCCCTCAGAAGGGCAGCTCATGACCGCATGGCCGACGATCGCCGAGGCCGCCTTCCATGGCCCGGCGGGGGAGTTCGTGCTACGCACCGAGCCGCACTCAGAAGCCCACCCGATGGCGCTGCTCTCACAGTTCCTGGTGGCGTTCGGATGCGCGTGCGGCCGCGGCGCGCACTACCAGGTCGAGGCCGACCGCCACTACACGAACGAGTTCGTCGTGCTGGTCGGCCCGACAGCGACAGGACGGAAGGGAAGCTCCTGGGGCCACGTCCGCCGACTGCTCGCCGACGCCGACCCGGCGTTTGCGCGCTGCCTGGTCGGCGGCCTCTCGTCTGGGGAGGGGTTGATCGCCCAGGTCCGCGACCCGCCCGATGAGAACGACTCCCAGGCGCCCTCAGACAAGCGCCGGCTGGTGGTCGAGCCCGAGTTCGCCCAGACGCTGAAAGTGCTCGCGCGCGAGGGCAACACGCTGTCTGCGATCGTCCGTCAGGCGTGGGACGGAGAGCCGTTGCAGACGATCGTGCGCAATGACCCGCTGCGTGCTACCGCCGCCCATATCGCGATCGTTGGGCACATCACCCGCGATGAGTTGCTTCGTTACTTGACGGCGACCGAGCTCGCGAACGGGTTTGCCAATCGCTTCTTGACCGTCGCTGTCAAGCGCGCGAAGCTACTGCCGTTCGGCGGCGCGCTCGACGGCCAGTCGTTCGCCGAGATTCGTGACGCCGTGCGCCTGGCGCTGCGCTTCGCGCAACAGCGCCGCCCGATCACCTTCGACGACCCAGCCCGCGAGCGGTGGATCGAGGTCTACGAGCAACTGTCTTCGGTCCGTCCCGGGCTGGCCGGCGCCGCGACCGCCCGTGCCGAGGCGCACACCGTCCGCCTAGCTCTGATCTACGCGCTGCTTGACCTCTCCGAGCGGATCTGCCTCGAGCACCTGGAGGCCGCCCTGGCGCTCTGGCGCTACAGCGCCGCCTCCGCGCACTGGATCTTCGGTGACGCGCTCGGCGACCCGACCGCCGACGAGCTGTGGTCGGCGGCCAAGGAGCGCCCCGCCGGCCTCACCCGCACCGAGGTCTCCGAGCTGTTCAGCCGCAACAAGAAGCGCCGCGAGATCGAGCGCGCGCTCAGCGTGCTCGAGCACGCCGG
Organism: uncultured Solirubrobacterales bacterium; assembly: GCA_963837385.1. GTDB lineage: Bacteria > Actinomycetota > Thermoleophilia > Solirubrobacterales > Solirubrobacteraceae > Palsa-465. Next base: position 1,320 of record CAWIMZ010000003.1, on the reverse strand, counting down.
GCGGCTCCGGCGGGAAATCCACCAGGCGGAGCGCGGCCGCTCTGCCGAGGTCTGGATCCCCGTGCTCGCCCCCGCCGCCTGACACGTGGCGACACGACGCGCGACGTGTCGCGTCACCGACCCTCGCGCTCCAGGCAACGCGCGTGGGCAAGATCTGAAACGAGCCGGGCGATCCCCGCGTCCGTTCCCGCGAATTCGTTCGTTTATTTCGTACGTCGTCAGCGCGTCAGCACGGCCATCGCGAGCGTGGCATCAATGACATGTCAAGCACGACAAACCCCAGCAACCGCAAGGCGCTGACAGCTGGTACTACAGATAACCCGCGCCACCAACGCGCACATCTCGATCATCGGCCACATGACCCAGCCACCGAGCTCCGCCACCACACCACCCCGGGTCGACCTCGCCAACGGCTCTCATCAACAGAGTCTCGCTGCTCGCCTTCGTCGACGTCATGCGTCTCCTGCCAGAAGGCGGCAACCCCGACCCGCTCAAGGACACCGGCCTCGCCCGCTACCTCGCCACCGTCCTCAAACACGCCCAAACCGCCGGGCAAGTCAAGCTCGACCCCGCCGCGCGCGAGCTGTGGTCGCGCACCTACCCGCAGCTCACCCGACCGGTGAACACCTCGCCAGCGCGATCTGCGCCCGCGCCGAAGCGCACACGATCCGCCTCGCGCTCCTCTACGCGCTACTCGACGGCCAGCGCCACATCCAGCCCCCGCACCTACAAGCGGCGCTCGCGCTCTGGGACTACGCCGCCCGCTCAGCCGCATGGGCACTCGGCCAGACAACCGGCGACCCGCTCGCCGAACAACTCCACGCCGCGCTCGCCCGCCACCCCGACGGGCTGACCCGCACCCAACTCCCGCCTGCTCGAGCGCCACCACCCTCAAACAGAATCCAGCAAGCGCTCCACGCCCTCGCTGCCACCGGCCGCGCCCATCATCGCAAGATCCTCACCGCCGGCCGCCCCGCCGAGCTCTGGCACGCCACCCCCCAAGCCAACTGAGCGCCGACAGAGCCCGAGGGATCAAGCGGCAAGGATGCCGCCTGACATCCGGACGATCGATGCGGGGAACCTCAACCGCGCGCCGAGCAGCTCGGCCGTCCACCACGACAACCACCTCCCCGGCGCCCCGGCTGCCACCTCGCCCCCTCGCTGCCCAATCTGATCAGCGCCGAAGGGCGCGGCACCCGAACCCCGACCCACGCTCGAACGGAACGCGGCAACCGGCCGAGCACCCGAGAACTTATTTCGCAAATTCGCAGGCCTCCCCTCATCACCATCCCGGATGTCGCCGTCATCACCAAATTCCGT
>CAWIMZ010000002.1:0-63070 GCA_963837385.1 uncultured Solirubrobacterales bacterium | reverse complement strand
CCGCCTCCCTTCCACAAGAAGTGGCGCCGCGCGATTGGACGCCGCGCGCTGCACCCAGCCGCCGACGTTGAGAACCTCGACTGGGCGCGCCCGTTGCGGCGGGTGGCAAACGCGCTGCCGGAGCGGCGGCCGTTCCCTCGACTCCCGACAGCGCCGCCATCGCAAGCCCCTGCCGACGCTTTGAGCGTGATGAGGCAGCTGACGCGACTGCCTATCCCGCCGCGAGCTCGAAACGCGCTCGTCACCGTGGACTTGACCTCGACGCGATCAAGCGCATGAGTGATGACGAGCTGCTCGGCATCGAGGGCATCGGTCCCGTCACCGTGAAACTGATTAGGGACTCCGTAAATAAGGCCTAGTCTACTTGCTGCGGAAAAACTCTTGAGCGACGAAACGGCCGCGCGATTGTCAGCGCGGCCGTTTGCGTAGTGAGTGGGTTTGCTCTGATCGAGTGAGCGCTTCGCAGTGTTTCACCGGGTCCGGACGGCGAGGGTGTCGAGGTTGTAGGCCAGGATCCCCCATTCAGTCCAGATCTGCCGGCCCTGGTCGCCTTTCAGACGGGATCGGTCCAGCCCGTAGCGGCGTTTGAGGTGGCTGATCCGGCCTTCCTCGCCGGTGCGATAGCGCCGCAGCCGGCGTTGGGTACGTTTGGAGTCGGGTTCCTGGCGGCCAGCGATGAACACTTGCTTGGGTGCCAGGCCCTGAAGCGCGGTGTTGGTCGGGCCGGGCTTGAACCCGCCGTCCACCGCGATCTCTCGTGGCCGGATTCCCAGCCACTCCAGCTCGGCGAGCGTGCCGGGCAAGAGTGTCTCCTCGGCGGGGTTGCCCAGCGCTGTGGAGGCTGGCAGGATCAGTCCCCTGGCGCCGCGCTTGGTGTGCTCGGTCACTTCCGCCAGCTGCGATACGTACCCAAATTCGTTGGGCTTCCCAAGCTTCCCCTTGCGGATCGGTCGGGCATCGGGGTCTGACAGCGACACGAGCCGGTCCTTGATCGGCTCTCCCGCGACACGCTGCTTGATCTGCTTGGCGACCTTCTCGCACCGGTCTGCCAGTTCCTCGAGCTTCGCGGCTGCCTTCAACTTTGCCTTCGCTCCGCGCCCGCGCGCCTTGCGCCTGGTGGCGGCCGCGAGCTTGCGTGCCTCGGCGATCGAACGCCCCAGCAGCTCGCCGGTCTGCTCGGTCAGCTTCAGCACCTCCGCCTTGGCCTCCCCGGTCCGGCGGCGAACAGTCCGCGTGATCGCACGCAGCTTGTGACCCATCGACCGCGAGCGGTCCCGCACCCTGGCCTTCTTCTCCTTGACGAGCTTGGCGAGCTTGCGGCCCTCGCGCGCCAACACCCTGACCCCACTCGATGCCAACCCCGCGTCCGTCGGGTAGCGCACATCGGCCTCGATCACCGTCGAGTCGATCCTCACCGCCCGCGGCCGGAACCGCTTCTCCCTGGTCGCCTTGACGATCAACGCGCGCGTGAGCTCCGACACCGTCTCCGCTCCGATCCGCCTGGTGAGCTTGCGCACCGTCGACTCGTCCGGCACCCGCTCCGAGAGCGAGATCCGACAGAACCGCCGCAAGTGAATCGAGTCCGACACCTCCGCCACCAATGTCCGATACCCCCACCGGTACCGCTGCTTGAGCACCATCAACCTGACGTACGTCTCCAACGGAATCGTCGGCCGCCCCTCCGTCAGCACCAGCCGCCCTGTCTCCTGGAACTCCTGCTGCCAACGCTCGACGATCGGCCACAGCAGCTCGTGATCGGACATCAACGCATCCAACGCCGCAAGATCCTCCGGCAGCTCCTTCACCTCGACCGGCAACGCTTCGTCCCACAGGCACTCCGGCTGCTCTGCCAAGAGCGTCAGCATACACACCCCTTTCGATCAGAAACCTGCTCACTTGCAGGTAATTCTGGGTGTCACACCGGACGGAAAAGCGCCCTGACAACCCCATTACTTATCCCGCGGGAAGTAGTCTAGGAGCGTGGGTCGCTATCGGCTCGCCGGGCGGGTGAGCGGCGAAGGATTGGTGCTCTTGGTGGTGTTGACGGGCGGCAGTCACGGTGGTCTGCGGGTCGCTCGCCGGGGGTGGGCTGACCGTCGGGGTGGCTCCTGGCCGTGGGAGCCGGCCCCGGGCTTGTCAGCTGGTGTTCAGGATCGCGAGGCCGCCTGAGCGGTGCAGCTTGAGCAGGTCGTGGATCGCGCACTCCAGTCGCCATTGGGCGCGGGCGCCTGGTGTGCCGCGGATCAGTACCCGGCCGCCGTCTTGGACGGTGCCGATCTGGCCGAACACCGGCTCGACGATCGCCTTGCGCCGGGCATAGATCGCCCGGCCTTTCTTGGTTCGGGCTTACGCGCCATCCGCTGCTTGGGGGTCGCGTCCTTGGGGATCGGTCCGCGCGCCGCCGGCGGCGGCTCTGAGTGTTTGAAGCGCCCAGTCGCGATGTACGGATCACCTCGATGCTGCTCGCAGGTCTCGACGTTCTCCTCGGAGAAGGAGCCACCGTCCGCGGTCAGCACCGCGCCCGCCGGGCAACTCCGCGCCGCTCGCCTCGAGGTTCTCGTCAAGCCGCTCGAGTGCCGGCTCGCGCTGACGCTGATCGCGAGCCTCATCGGACAGCTCCGCGACGAGGATCACCAGAGCCACAGAGTCAACGACCGCCTGGCCTGAGTAGCACTGGTGAGGACCCGTCCGCGGTCTTCACGATCTCCGACTCCGGATCGGTGAGTTCCGCTGCGCCGTCGGCTTGGGCGCAAACGGGTCACGCCAGTCGCGCGGCGCGCGCGTGGCTGCTGCCCTGCGCCTCAAGCTCGGCGCGGCGCGCGGTCTCCGCCTCGCGCGCCTCGGCCTCGAGCGCCTCCTTCGCCTCTTTGATCTTCGCCAAACGCTGCTCGCGACGCTGAAGCTCCTCGGGCAGCTCATCGCCGCGCCGGTCGGGACCGAAGCGCTCATCCTCCTCCGCATCGACCCGCTCAGCCTCTGACAGCAGCGCGTCGACGTTCTCGCGCAGCACCGCGATCTCGGCCTCGAGCTGCTGCTCCTTGGTGACCATCCGCTCGTAGCTCATCGCCTTGCTGGCGCATTTCGTGTCTGACTTGGTCGAGTCCGGGACGCCGGCGCCTCGACCTCCTCCACCTCCACCAACCGCTCCTGCGCAACCGTCCTCGCCATCCGATCCTCCTACTCGTGAGCAGGAGAAATCGTCTTAAACTTAAACGCCCCGGACGGACCCGCCAACACAGTTACTGACCCACCCTCCTAGCGCTTCGAGGCTCGCAAGGCGCGCTCCGTTCCTATCGCGGCGAGACCGGCGTGATGTCCTCCACGCGGCCTTGGCCGCCAATGAAGTCAGGCTCGACGTGGAGTTCGACGGTTTCGAGGTGCTGCTTGCCGTACTCGTCCTCGACGACCTTGACGATGGTGCCGTTGAGAGGGCCGCTGACGTGCTTGACGATGCGGATGGTCTTGCTGGCCATCGACGGCAGTCTACGCCCACAGTTTCGCCGTCATTTCGCCCATGCCCACACGCTTACGGCTTGCTACGCGCTCCGTTGAGGCGCGATTGCGAAACGGGAGGCTGCCGTGCGCGGGGTGTGAGCCGTTTGCTCGCGGCGGCGACCGCGCCGATGGGCTGAGCGTGGCAGCCGCTAGTGCGGTTGCGCAGGTCATCCGCTGGCTGGCACGTGAGTCGTGTGCGGGGTTCTACGACGGGAGTTTCGGCGCGATTACGGATGCGCGGCGGTAGGCGTCCGGCGATCCTGGGTCATGGGCTTTGCGCAGGTGTCTTCGGCTGCGGTGGGAGGCGCTCGCGGGCAGCGGAATCCCGGTTTGCTTCAGCGGGCGCTCGGCTGGCTGATCGAGCATCGCGCCCGGGTCCTGGCTGGCATCGCCGCCTTGTCGATCGTCGGCGGCGGGCTGTTGTATGTCGCGGGAGAGCGCGCCGCGGGCCGTGAGGTGTGGGCGGCTGCGGTGGCGCTACTGGCTGCTGAGCTGGCATTCGAGGTTGTGCGCACGGTGATCGTTGACCATCACATGGGGGTCGATACGATCGCGTTGGTCGCGATGGTCGGTGCGCTGGCGCTCGGGGAGGAGTTCGCGGGGGTGATCGTCGGTCTGATGTTCTCGGGCGGCGCGGCGCTCGAGGACATCGCTTCGACCCGTGCGCGCCGCGAGCTCACGGCGCTGATCCAGCGTGCCCCGAAGGTCGCTCAGCTGCGGGTGGGTGACCAGCTCGAGCAGGTGCCCGTCGCTCAGGTCAGGACGGGTGATGTCGTGGTCGTTCGCACCGGCGAGGTTGTGCCGGTCGACGGCACCGTTGTCGGCTCTGAGGCGGTCGTGGACATGAGCACGCTCAGTGGTGAACCGCTGCCGGTCACGATCGCCGCGGGAATGCCGGTGCTCAGCGGGTCGGCGAACGCCGGCGCGCCGTTTGACGTTCGCGCCGACAGCCCCGCGGCCGAGAGTGCCTATGCCGCGCTTGTCCGGCTGGTCGAGCAGGCGCAGGCGCATCGGGCGCCGTTCGTGCGGATGGCCGATCGCTACGCCGCGTTCTTCCTCCCTGCGACGCTGCTAACCGCGGGCCTCGCCTGGGCGATCAGTGGCGACCCCGTCCGTGCGCTGGCCGTGGTCGTCGTTGCGACACCGTGCCCGCTGATCCTCGCGGCGCCGATCGCACTCGTCTCAGGTATATCGCGTGCCGCGCGGGACGGAGTGATCGTCAAGGGCGCCGGCGCGATCGAGACGCTCGGGCAAGCCCGTACGGTCCTGTTCGACAAGACCGGCACGCTCACAGTCGGAACGCCCGACGTTCGCGACCTCGTCCCCTATCGAGATCACCAGCCCGCCGAGCTTCTTGCGGTCGCGGCGTCTGTCGACCGGATGTCCGCGCACGTGCTCGGCGAGGCGCTCGTCCGTGCAGCCACCGAAGCGGAGCTCACGCTCAGCACTCCCTCAGAGATTCGCGAGGAGCCTGGCCAAGGCATCCAGGGCCTCATCGAGGGTCGCACGGTGGCAGTCGGCAGCCGCGGATTCATGCGCTCGGCCGGAATCCCTGAAGAGGAGATCGCTTCCGCGGCAGTGCTGAGCGGCCACGGCTCGGGCGAGGCGCACGTCCTGGTCGGTATCGACGGCCACGTTGGTGGTGTGATCGTGATGGCCGACGAGCTGCGACCGGACGCCGACCGGATCGTCGAGCGCCTCCGCGCCGAGGGCATCCGCCACGTCGCGATGGCTTCCGGAGACCGGCGCTCGGTCGCAGAACGGATCGGCCGTGACCTCGGTGTCGACCGCGTCTACGCCGAGCAATCCCCGGAGCAGAAGCTCGAAGTCGTCCGACGGCTCCGCGAAGACCCCGAACTGCGTCCGGTGATCATGGTCGGCGACGGAGTCAACGACGCGCCCGCGCTCGCGCTCGCTGACCTCGGCATCGCGATGGGCGCCGCGGGCGCGACCGTCTCATCGGAGACCGCCGACGCGGTCATCACGATCGACCGGATCGACCGGGTCGCGGACGCCGTGCACACCGGCCGCCGCTCGCTGCACATCGCGCGCCAGAGCATGCTCGCAGGCATGGGACTGAGCCTCGCGGCGATGGCCGTCGCAGCCTTCGGCTACCTACCGCCCGTCGCCGGCGCCCTACTCCAAGAAGCGATCGACCTCTCCGTCATCCTCAACGCGCTACGCGCCCTACGCGGCTGAACGAACGCCACATCCCAGCGCTTTCGCGGGTTGCGTATCGGTAGTTGGGTAGTGCTCCTAGGTCCAAACGCGTGCTGTGCCTCCGAGGCAGGACAAGTACGCCGGTGCCGAACCGAGCTCGCAGCACTATTTGATCCACAGCCCTTCCTAAACACACGATCACTGCGGGTTGCCCGCCCCCACCTGCTCGATACGGAACAAGTGACTGAGACGTGCCCGCCGAGCTGGATCGCGTGCTCAGCGAGCATCCCACGTCGGAGGGGCCGGTCGTGCCAACAGCGGCGATCCATCCACGCTCGTCGGCGACGTGGCGTAGGAGGAATGGAGAACGGGTCTCGCTCGCGATGCTCGTGCCGGTTGGAGCAGCCGCGGCGCCTCCCGTTTGGCGCGCTCGGTGTGGCCGAGGACGGCGAGCGCGTCGATCCGCGTGGTGAGGGTGGCGAGGCTGGTGCCGTGCCCGCGCGCGTGCCAGCCGCTCTCGTCGAGCAGCCCCGCAAGGAGCCGCTCCGCGCGATCGTGATCGCCGCGCAGCAGCGCGAGCCGGAGGCGGGGGGCGTCGATCACCTGGCGCCCGAGCAGGCCCAGCGCCGCCGCGGCGCGCTCGAGCTCCGTGGCCCGCCGGTCGTCGCCGAGGCACGCGGCGGCGAGGGCGCAGACGGGCAGCGAGCTCGCGTTGCGCAGGCAGGACGTGGCGGCGTTCGCCGCGACGGCATCCATCACCAGCGCCTCCCGGGCGCGGATCGCCTCCCAGCCTCCCAGCAGCTCCTCGACCTCCACGAGGATCGCGGCTCCGCGCATGCGGTGGTGCGGGGTCAGCGGCCGCGTCAGCTCGTCGTGCAGTTGCGCGATCTCCCGCGCCTGCGCGAACCGAGCGGTGGCGACACACGATGCGTATGGCGTCTCGCCGATAATCGCGCGCAGATCGGGGTCGGTGACGCGCTCCAGCAGCTCGAGCCGCCGGGTCCGCCACCGCCACGCCGCCTCGTAGTCGGCGGCGACCATCGCGGCCGCCCCACATGCGTCCCAGGCGTGGACGCAGAGCTCCAGGTCGCCGAGCCGCTCCGCGATCGCGGCGGCTTCCGCGGCCGCCTCGCGGTCGTCGAGGTCGAGCGAGGCCTTGGCGGTCAGCGCCCGGGCTCGTGAGGCGGTCCCTGGATTGTTGCGGGTCCGAGTTCGCGCACGGGAGCGCGACCGCCGTCGGACACCATGGGCCACGGCGCGGCGCGCCGGCGCCTCGCCGACCGCGTCGACAGTCGGGCGCTACTCCTCGTCGCCGACAGCAGTCACGGCGGCGCGGCTGCCCCTTCGGCCCAAACTCGACAACGCCGGTGCGGGCGCGAGTCTCCTGCTTCGCCGGGGAGCGCCGGTGAGCCGTGACTGCTGGTCGTGTCATCAGTCACGGCGGCGGAGGCCAGTCGCCCCCTTCGCCCGGCTGAGCGCAAGGCAGATCAGACGGACGGCGCTGAGCTGAGTGCTCGCCCTCGTCCGCTGCGAGTGGTGCTCGATGATTCCTTTGCGGCAGCCGATGCCGGTCTGCCGGCCCACGACCAGCGCTCGCTCCGCGGTGCGGTCGCGGCTAAACACCATGACGACGACGTAGCCGCCCGGACTCACCGAGTCGTTGAGCTCTTCAGTTCCTTCTTGATCTGCTTGGCCGCGCGTGTCGCCTCGGCGCCGACGTAGCCGATCTGCGCGGGCCTCGGCTGGTAGCCGATGAACCGGAGACCCGGGGCTGCTGCCGGGCCGCCGTGGATCAGCGGGACACCGCGATCGTCGAGGACGCCCAGGTGTCCGACGAGCGGCTCGAGTCCCGTTGTGTAGCCGGTCGCCGCGATCACCACTTGAGGCTCAAGCCGAGTTCGATCTGCGAGCACGACGCCGGTCGCGTCGAACGAGTCGACCGCGGCAATGATCTCGATGCATCGCTGCTTGATCGCGTCGATGACGGGCTTGTCGAGAATCGCCGGTGCCTTGCCCTCACGGTGCGAACGACTCATGATCCCCTCCTTCGGCGGCACGAGACCGTGCACGCTCAGATCTCCAATCGTCAGGCGCCGAATCAGGCGCGTCTGACGGTCGCCGATCTGAGGCGGCAACCGGTACATGAGCGTGGCTGGCACGTCTCCCGGCAGGGGCCCGGCTTGCCGCAGGATGATGTTTGGCTGCATGCGGATGGCGACACGGACGCGGCTGGCGCCGCCCTCGGCCAGGTCGTAGGCGATCTCCATTCCTGAGCAGCCGGGCCCGACGACCAGGACGTCAGCCCCGTGAAACTCGCGCGGGTTGCGGTACTCGGCGGAATGGAGCAGGCGCCCGCTGAACTGCTCGCGGCCGGGCCAGGCGGGAATCAAGGGCGTGTGCTGGTGCCCCGTCGCGATGATCAGGTGGGCTGCCGTCATCTGTCCTGCCGAGGTTGTGAGCGTCCAGTGGTGATCGTCGAAGTCGACTCGCTCGACGATCGTGCCGGAAACGGAACTCGATGCTGTTGCGGGCCGCGTAGTCCTCGAGGTAGCCGACGACGTGGTCGCGTGAAGGGAACAGGCCTGCTGCCTTGGGGTAGCGAGCGTGGGGCAGGTTCGACGTCCATCGCGACGTGTTGAGCCGCAGGCGGTCATATCGTCGGCGCCAGGACGTCGCGACGGACTCACCTCGCTCGAGGACGAGCGCGGAGATCCCGCGGCGTCCGAGCTCGGCGGCCGCAGCCAGCCCTGCCGGGCCGGCCCCGACGATCAGGACATCCGGAGCCGTGTCACGTTTTGGGCCTGTGCGGGACGAGAGGGGGCCAGGCTCGTCTGAGTTTGCGCTCGGAATGAGATGGCCCTGGGCATTCGGTGCGGACATGGCGTCGCCTTTCGTCTCTAGGATCCGCTTTGCGACCAGCGCCGTGATGCCAGTGGCGACGAGCCCGAGCTCGTCCGGAGCGGCCGGTCGGCTTTGCGGATCGGGTGGGCCTTCCATGTCACACAGTATCTGCCGGCGGTCGTTGTGCGGCATCGCGTGAAGCGGCCATCTTCGGCCGGCCATTCAAGTGGCCGGATCCGGCTAGTGCTGGTCAGAGCGCGCCCGCCGCCGCCGCGCGCTTGACGGCGGCGGCTCGCGAGGAGCAGGAGAGCTTGACCAGGATGTTCGAGACGTGGCGGTGGACCGTGTGCTCGCTGATCACGAGCCGCTGCGCAATCTGCGGGTCGGTGAGACCGTCCGCGACTAGAGCGAGCACCTCGAGTTCGCGACCGGTCAACCCGAGCGATTCGCCGTTGGCCGGCGGTGGTTTCGAGACGACGCCCAGCTGCTCGAGTGTCTCGGTCGCCCGCGCGGTCTCTTTGTTAGCGTCGTCGTTGCGTCCCGATGCGGCGAGAACTTGGGCGAGCTCGATGCGCGTGAAGGCGCACTCATACGGCATGCCGCTCCGCGCATAGAGCGTCACCGCGTCCTCTAGTGCACGCCGCGCCCGCGGCAGGTCGCCGGCCGCGGCGGCGGTGACACCTTCCGCCGCGAGCGCGGAAGCCCTCAGCGGCTCGGTATCCACATCGGTAGCGATCAGCGTGAGTTCGTCCAGTGCGTGCTGGGCTCGGTCAGCGTCGCGGAGCGCGGCGAGAGCGCGGACCTGGACCTCGAGTCCCGCGACTCGCCGTGTCTTTGCCTCGTTGCCGACTTGGCGCAGATACTGCTCGGCGTGGTCGGCTGCCGTGCTGTACTCGCCGTGATCGAGCGCCAGTCTCGCGCATCCGAGTCGGCCGTCGGGGCGATGCTCGACCTCGGCGAACATTCTTTGAGCCTCATCGGTCCGCCGCTGCCGGCGGCGGAGCTCGGCCACCAGCTCCGCGTCGAGCTCGCGGGCGGCGAGCCGTAACTCCTCCTCAGCCTGCGGCCACAGTCCGCGGAACATCAGGACGCCGGCGTAGTGGGTCCTGCAGACAGAGAACAAGGGCTTCGAGCCGTAGCGCTCGCAGAACTCCGCCAGGCGCTCGCACCACTGCCCGGCCCGGTCGAAATCACGCACGCGCTCGCAGGCGAAGATCAGGTAGCAACAGGAGTGCGAGATCGCGGACAGATCCTGGAGGTCTCCTCCGACGATCGCCGTCGCCGAACCGTCGAGGCGCCGCATGCCCTCCGCGACGTTTCCTTCGTTGACGAGCACCAGCCCATCGAGGGCCAGCGCGGTCATCTCGAGATCAACGTCGGAGAGTGAGCGCCCGAGTTCGACCGCGTTGCTCGTCAGCTCGCGCGCGGCGGCGAGCTGTCCGTTGGCGAGGAGGACCGACGCCTCGCGCAGGGCAAGCCAGCCGTGCTCCGATGACGGCTCCTCGTTCGACAGGAGGTCGTGAGCACGCTGCAGCCAGCCGGTCGCGATGGCCGCCTCGCCTCGGAAGGTGCGGTAGTCCCAGGCGAGCTGGATGGCGACGCGGGCTGCGTCGCGTGTTGACTGGCGTTCGCGATACAGCCGGTAGGCGCGTTCCCGAGCGACGAACACGGTCTCCCGGTCGACCAGCCATTGCGCGGCCATGCCGAGCCCCTCCAGGGCCTGTGGCGTTTCGCGGTCCTGTAGCACCGCCTCTAAGTGCTCGCGCGCCTCAGCCCAGGCACCGCGCCGTAGTGCCTCGCCACCGTCGAGCAGTAGATCACGCTGTGCCGGCCCCGCCTCAGTCATTGGCTCGCAACCCTCCTTCGCGGAGCGTACTCCAGCGCAGAACGCGGCTGGGGGCGAGGCGGCGAAGAATTCCCTGCTCGGGGCCCCCGATGATAGGTTCGCCGACCACGACGCTTAGACGAGGAGCCTTGTGCGCTGAGACTGCCGCCTCTGCACCTTCGCAGAGCTTTCCGATCAAGCCGGTTCGGCTGATCGAGCCGTTCGGGGTCGGCGGCGGACCGGATCTGGTAGCACGCGCGCTCGCGGAGCGGCTCTCTCAGCGCTGGGGTCGGCCGGTGAGCGTGGAAAATCATCCCGGTGAGGGCAGCACCGCGGCGCCAGCGCTGGTCGCCAACGCGGCCGCTGACGGCTATACGCTGCTTGTCAACACCAGCGCCCATGCGTACAGCGGGGCGGTCGTGGGAGGCCTCCCGTACGACCTGTCGCCCGGGGTCGGCCCGAGATGAGCCGCCATTCGGCGAGATCCTGCGCGAGCGGCGCAAGCAAGTCCACGTCGCGGGCGCGGAACAAGGGTATGGGCCGGGCTGCTTGGGTTGAAGGCACTCGCGCCGATCTCCGATCGCGAGCAGAGGCCCGACCGATTGGCGGAGTTGTTGAAATGCTTGGCTGATCTGCTGGTTGAGACTAGTACGGCACAGGGTGGAGTTCACGGCGGATCAGGCTGGGGACGCGGTGCTTGCCGGCCGGAGCTGGAGCAGATCGAGGGCGAGGTGTGCGTGTGTTGCGGAGATCGCGAGGAGTCGCAGGCGGCGAGGTGGCGCAGCGGTTTGTCTCGTGAGGATCGGGAATCGGCGGCAGCTTCCCGTCGTCCCCGGCTGGGATCGCCGGGCGCAGCCGGTTCGCGATACTGTGATCGGCTTGGAGCGGAGCGCTCACGTCGAACCGGGAGGGCAGCTGAGCGCGCAGGCGGGGCGGGATAGTTCCGCGGGGGGAACTCGCGATACGCTGACGGTGATCGACAATCGCACCGGACGCAGCTTCGAGCTCGCGATCGCTGACGGCGCGGTGCGGGCGATTGACCTGCAACAGATCGCGCTCGGTGACGGCGAGGGGTTGGCGTCCTATGACCCTGGCTTTACGAACACCGCCGCTTGCCGGAGCGCGATCACGCAGATCGACGGTGAAGCGGGCGTGTTGCGACATCGGGGCTATCGAATCGAGGAGTTGTGCGAGCGCTCGACGTTCATCGAGGTTGCGTACCTACTGGTCAATGGCGAGTTGCCGAGCGCCGCCCAGCTGGAGCACTGGAGCAACGAGGTCGGAACGCGCAACTTCGTGCACGAGAACGTCAAGAGCTTCCTGCAGGGCTTCCGCTACGACGCTCACCCGATGGCGATCCTGGCCGCGGCGGTCGGGGCGCTATCGACGTTCTACACCGATGCCGGCGAGGTTCACGACGAGGATGCGAGGGAGCGCCAGGTCGCGCGGTTGCTGGCGAAGATGCCGACCCTGGCCGCGTTCTCGTATCGCCACCTCACGGGCCGACCGTACGTGTATCCCGAGGACGACCTCAGCTATGCGGGGAATCTACTGTCGATGATGTTCCGGATGAGCGAACTGAAGTACGAGTTCGATTCGCGGGTCGAGCGGACGCTCGATGTTCTGTTGATGCTCCACGCCGACCACGAGCAGAACGCTTCGACGACCGCCGTGCGCGCGGTCGGATCGACTCACGTGAACCCGTATGCGGCCGTCGCAGCGGGCGTCGCGGCGCTGTCGGGCCCGATGCGCGGCGCGGCGGACGAGGCGGTGCTGATGATGCTCAGACGGATCGGCCGGGTCGAGGACGTGCCGCAGTTCCTCGCGAGCGTGCGGGCTGGCCGCGAGCGGCTGATGGGGTTTGGGCACTGGGTGTACAAGACGCACGACCCGCGAGCGAGGATCCTCCGCGAGCAACTCGACGCCCTGTACGAACTGCGAGGGAAGAACCCCCTCGCCGAAATCGCGCACGAACTGGAGAAGCGAGCGCTCGAGGACGAGTTCTTCACCTCGCGCCGGCTGTTCCCGAACATCGATCTCTACTCGGGCCTCACATTCGAGGCAATCGGCGTGCCGGCAGCGATGTTCCCGGTGATGTTCGCGCTCGCCCGCAGCGCCGGATGGCTCGCCCAGTGGCTCGAGATGGTCAAGGACCCCGAACAGCCGAGCGTCCGCCCACGCCAGATCTACGTCGGCGAGCCGAGCCGCGACTACATCCCGGTTGCCAAGCGAGGCTGACGTCGCGGGCTCGCCGCCGAGAAGAACGCAGCCTCTCCCACGACCTTCCTCCAGCGGGAGTATGGCGAGTCGCGCTCGCCCCCCTCGCCCTGACGCCGATCGCCGACGACCGCGAGCTCTGCAAACACGAGATTCGCAAAGCAACCCCGAGCCGCGGCGCCGACAACGCCCCCACATCGAACGAAGGAGGGCACAACCTCGCGGTCGCCGCGGCCGACGGCTCCTTCTGGGCGATGGGAAGCGTGCGGCCTTCCGACCCGCCACGCCTCCGTTCTTGGCAAAGCACTCGTCCCGCGGCTCGGGGTGTGGCCGCTCCTTTCACGCGTGGAAGGAGCGGTCGTGATCGATGGCCGCGTCACGCTCGCAAGCCACGAGGACCCCTCACGCAGTGCTTGCTGCTGCGGCTGGCTGGGCCAGTTAGCCGGTCGGATCTGGTTCGAGCGCGGGATCGGGGCCGATCGCCGTGCCACGACAGGCCAGCGATCTCGCACCACCGGGATTGTTGATATCCGTCACGGCAGCGCGGACGGGGGCAGCTGGCAGCTGCTCGAGGAGGGTGCGTTTGTGCGCGAGCGGTTGCACGCCACGGCTTGTGAGCGTGCCGTTCGACCGGCCGGGCTTTTCGTCGCTGGTTCCGGCGCGGGCGGTTACCAGCTCTTGACGCGCTCGACTGGGCGCCGGCGCTCGATTCGCAGTCGCATGTCGAGCACGACGCAGCCGTTTGTCATGCATCGGACGGGGTTGAGGTCAGCCTCGACCACCTCCGGGGCCTCCACGAGCAGGAGGGTAAAGCGCAGGATCAGCTCGCGCAGCGCCTGCGCGATCGAGCAGAGGGCTGCCGCGGAACCCGTCCAGCTCGGTGGCGACGCCTTCGGCGGAGTCGATCAGCTCGTCGGCTTCTCCGTCAGTTACCGGCAGCAGGCGGAAAGCAGCCCCTCGGCCAAGACCGGCCCGGCGACCGCCGAAGCCGACCGCCAGCACCGGGCCGAGATCGGGATCGCCGACGGCCCCGACCAGCACGTCCGCGCCGCCGGGCGCGACGAGGCGCTGGACGATCGCTCCGGTCCATTCCCGTCCGGCCGCCCGTACGCGTCGTTCGAGCTCGCGCCAGCAGGATCGCACCGCCGGCTCACCCTTCAACCCGAGCAGCACAGCGTCGATGTCGCTCGCATGCTCCGGAGCGGCAAAGTCCGCCTTCAGCGCCACCGGAGCACCGACTTCCGCCGCCACCGCAACCGCGCGCTCGACATTGCGGCAGCGATGCGAGGCGGCGACCGGGATCCCGTGCGTGGCCAACAAGGCTTCGGCCTCCCGGAGCGAAAGCCAGCCGCCGGCGGGTTCACGCTCGAGAAAAGAGGAGATCACCGCGCGCGCCGCCGGCCGGTCTAGGTTTTTTTTTTTTTTTTTTTTTCGTTTGTCGTTTGCTGCGCCCGTCCTCCCTGTTGCCGTGTCGGTCTCCCGCTGGCTTCCGGGCGGTGCCGCGCCGTGGGCCCGCGCGTGGGCTCGCTCGTCTGCTCCTCGCGTGCCCGGTGCGTCGTCGCGCCATGCCGCTCCCAGCCGGCCCCCCGGGGCGCTGCCGGGCCCTGCGGCCGGTCGCTGGGCCCGCGCCGTGCCCGCCGCCCGGCCGGCGACCGGGATAGTGCGGGAGCTCGCCGAGCGGCCGCGAGAGCCATTCGCGACGTTCAGCGGCGCGAGCGAGCACCGCGGCACACGACTCGGGGAACAGGAAGTTCGGCACCCCCGAGCCGGTCCGCGCGGGCAGCCCGCCGTCGGAACGCACAACAGATGCCGCAACCGGCTTGGGCTGCCCCTCCGAGACCGTGGAGATCGCCTCCAGAACGGCCTCCGGGTCGCCGTCGTGAAAGTCGACGTAGTAGACCATCAGCGCGTCGATCCCGGCATCGCCGATCAACTCGCGGATGCTCGCAGCGTATTCGTCCGGTCCGGCACTGATCCCCACCAGTACGGGGTTCTGCGCTTCGCTCGCCTCTCTCACCTCCAGCCCGCGGGTCGCGCAAGCGTCGGCGGCGAGCGTCGCCACACCGGCGGAGTTGCTCACGATCCCGATCCGCCGTCCGTTTGGCAGCGGCTGGCGCTCGAAGAACTCGGCGGCGTCGAACAGCTCCTCGCCGCCGTGGAACCGCAGCACCCCGGCCTGTTGCAAGAGCGCGTCGACGGCCGCGCCGCCGCGCAGCGCCGCCGCCGTGTGCGAGCGCGCTTCGCTGAGCACCCGCTCGGCCCGTCGACGCCCCTTCAGTGCAAGGATCGGCTTCTTGCGCGACACCCGCCGCGCGATCCGCGTGAACCGCTCGGGATTGCCGAACGACTCCACGTACAGGATCACCGCGGCCGTCCGCTCGTCTTGCTCCCAGCACTCGAGCAGATCGTTGGTCGAGACGTCCGCGCGGTTGCCGAGCGAGGCGAACATCGAGACCCCCAGCTGCCGCGCCGCCGCATGACCGAGCAGCCCGATCCCGACCGCGCCCGATGGCGAGCAGATCGCGAGCGCTCCGGCGCGCACGCCGGCGTCGGTGAAGGTGGCGTTCAGGCTGACCTCGGCGGCGGTGTTGATCACCCCCAAGGAGCTCGGCCCGACCATCCGCAAACCCCCACCCCGAACGATCTCAAGCAGCCGCTCCTCTCGCGCACGAGCCGCCTCGACGTCCTGCTCGGGACCGGCGGGGAGCACGAGCAGCGCTCTCGCTCCGCTCGCGGCCGCCTCCGAGGCGAACTCGAGCAGCTCATCGCCCGCGGCCGCGATGATCACGAGCTCCGGAGCGACCTCCAACTCGGCGAGGCTGCGAGCGGCGCTCATCGAGCAAACCACACCCCCCGCACGGTTGACCGGCGTCACAACACCCTCGAAGCCGCCCGCGATGATGTTCGCCAGCACCGCCCGGCCGACATTGCCCGGCGTCGCCGCGGCGCCCACAACGGCCACCGACGAGGGCGCGAGAACCGCCCGCAACGATGCGACAGCGGCGAAATGATCACGCTCGTCGATCCGCTCCCGCACCGCCTCGGTCGGCGTGATATCCAGCGACACCGTCAGCTCATCAGACCCCTTGCGCCGCACGACGAAGCCGGCGTGCTCGAACACCCCCAGCATCGGCCCATTGCCGGCCGCCACCTCCGCATCGAAGCGGTGTATCCCACGGCCCGCCGCGATCTCAGCGAGCTGCTCAAGCATCCGCATCCCGATCCCGCGGTGCTGATCATCATCAGCCGACCGCAAACGCGACCTCGGCGACACCCGGCTCGCGCAACCCGTCATAGCTGGCGACAGCCACCACCCGACCGTCGTGCCGGCCGATCAACGCCAAGCGATCAACTCCACCGGCCTCCGCGTCCGCGCGCGCGACAATGTCGGTCCGCCCAAACCCGTGGAAGCGCAAGTAACGGCTCTCCGGCGAGAGCCCGTCATAGAACGCCTTGATGTCCTCGAACTCCACCGGCGTCGAGGCCCGCAGCCGCAGCGTCGACCCATCGCGCAGCAGCACATCCCGAACCAGCGGCTGGGGCTGGGGCTCGGGCGCCGAAGCGAGCATCACACCTCTCCTCTGACGTTGAGCGCCCACACCTGACCGGTGATCAAGGAGCAGACGTCCGCGCACAGGAAACGCAACACGCGCGCCACCTCGTCGGGCCACCCCAACCGGCCCAGCTGCCTGCCCGGGCTGCGACCGATCGCCGCGCCGACCCCTCGCGAGCCGCCCGCGGCCTGGGCGATCTGGCCCTTCAGCTTCTCTCGGGCGAGCGGCTGCGTTGTTTCACGAGTTTCAAAGGTCGTCATCTCCGCTCGCTCTCAGGGTCGTTTGCGATCCTGCTCCAGCTATGCCGCGATGTCTCTCCAGATCTCCTTGACGGCATTGAAGCCGGCCATCGACAGTCGGCGATAAACACTAAGCGTTTGCCGAGCGCGCCGCCGCCGTCGCTAGCTTGGAAGATGACGCGGGCGCTCGCTATCCGGACCCGATGGTGCTACTCGTGAGCGTGGCCTGATCGGCCAGGTCTGACCCGGAAGCGCCGAGGCTGATCCTCCCCGAGTGGTGAGCCCTCCCGGACCACAATGTGTTGGGGCGGTGAGGGATTCCGAAGAAGGAACCGATCTCGAACCCGACGCACGCTTTCGCCTCGCCGGGATCTGCGGCGCTCGGTTCTTTCCCTGAGTGTCCGGTCTGCGAGCCTCCGGGTGAGCGCTCGCGGCGCGAGGTACGCGCGAGCCGAGATCGCGAGCGGCGCCTGCGCGCGGAGGCCCTTCGGTTCGTGTCCGTCTGCCGGCGCGAGCTCCTGCGCCGCGACGCCGAGCCAGGACGCGGGACGTGAGTGATGACAAACGAAACTCGCCCCGGCTCCCGGGCTCCACGTCGAGCCGACCGCGAGTGGACGCTGGGTCGTCTGCTACAAGCACGATGAGCAGCCGCTCTCAGACCACCTGACGGCAAGCGAGGCGCACGCGTCCCCGCAACGCCGCGCGCGCACCGAGCGCATCGCGCGCACATCCCCAAATCGCAGATCGCGCCAGAAGCGCAGCCGTTTTCGATCGCCTCCTCAACCGGGCGATGCCAATTGGCCGCCACGCACGACGGCATCCGCGCCGTCGCGCGCGCCGCAGTGAGCGGCTGGCGAGGCTGAGGTAGCCGAGCCCGACGTCGGCGAGCCGGTCGAGGATGGCGTGCGCGCCTCGCCGCCGCCGAAGAACTCCTCGGCCTCGGTCACCGACATCGCGAGCACCTCGCTGATGTCGCGGCCGCCGAGGTGGTGGTCCAGCACCGATGCCTGGAACCGCTTCCCCTCGCACTCCTCACAGGTGGTGGCGACGCCGGCCATCATCGCCAGGTCGGTGTAGATGACGGTGGCAGCGCGTCGATCTTGAGGGCCTCGCCTTCGCCATGATCATGGACACGTCGCGGGTGTGGCCCAGCCCCAGCCGAACGGTTCGGGCGGCAGCCAGGTTCCTGCCGGTCGGGCTGTCCGTCGGCGTGGCCATCAGCAGCGCCTCGCCGTCCCAGTCGAGGACAGCGGCATCAGGTACGGCGCACCGTCCGCCGAGGCCCTGGCCACCCAGACGTCCTTGTCGTGGGTGGCCGATGCTCGGTGTCGCGACGCCGCTGAGCGCGGGAGCGGAGGGCGGCACTCATCGGTCCTGGAGCAGCCCGAGGACGTTGCCATCGGGGTCGGTGACGGTGGCCACCAGGCGGCCGCCACCGACGTCGTGCGCGGGCTCCTTCACGGTGGCACCCGCGGCGGTCACCTCGGCCAGCTTCGCCTCGATGTCCGGCACTTGCCAGTAGGCCACCGGTGAGGTCATGCCCTGCGGTCCACCGCCCGGCACCAGCCCGATGTGTTGACCCTCGGCCTCGAAGCCAACGTAGTAGGACCCGTCGGTCTGCGGCGGGATGCCGAGCAGGGCGGCGTACACCGCCTTGGCCGTCGCCAGGTCGGACACGGGATGCAGCACGGTCTTGATTCCCTGGGTGGAAGAGCCGGTCATGGTCACTCCTGAAGTCGTGGGTCACATCGACCCGGTGTGTCTTGTCGAGCTTAAAGACGAACGGGAAGCCCGGAAATCGAGGTGCCGGGCTGGTTGGCGGGGCCGACCGTGATCCAGTGCATCCCGCCGTATTCGACATCGTTTCGGACCTCGAAGCCGAGGGTGTCGCGATAGAAGGCCAGGGATGCGTCCGGATCGTCATGCGGGAGGTAGGTCGAGTGAATCGTGATGTCCATGGCGGTCACGCTAGCTGCGGTTCGGTGACCGCGCTTCTCGATTCCTGATCGGTTTGGTCACCTGTTTCGCCACGCACGGCGGCATCCCCGCCGTCGCGCGCGCCGCATGGCGCCGGTAGGTGCTGGGCGGCATACCGACCAGTTCGGTGAAGCGCGTGCTGAAGGTGCCCAGCGACGAGCAGCCGACCGCGAAACAGACCTCGGTCACGCTGAGGTCGCCACGACGCAGCAGCGCCATCGCCCGCTCGATCCGCCGCGTCATCAGATAGCCGTACGGCGACTCGCCGTAGGCGAGCCGGAACTCGCGGCTGAAGTGCCCGGCCGACATGTGCGCGCCGCGAGCGAGCGCCTCGACGTCCAGCGGCTGCGCGTACTCCCGGTCGATCCGGTCGCGGACGCGGCGCAGCCGCGCGAGGTCGCTCAGGCGCTGCGCCGCGGCGGGTCTGCTGGTCACCCGCGAAATCGTGGCACGTAGCAAGGACCAGCGGTCGAGCGCTGACGCGTGAGCGCTGGCCCGGAACCACCGTGCGGCGGGAGCGAGCCCACGGATTGCCGCCCTGCTCGGCGCGCAAACCGGGTGCCCGGCGTCGTCGCACCGGTCCCCGACTGCCCCTTCGTCGCCGAGCGAGCTCGCCCCCATGCTCCTCTCCGAGAACGCGCGGCCGGAGACCCCCGCCGACGGCGACGTCTCGTTGACGCTGATCTCAGCCTTCGCGACGCGGACGACATGCGGCACCGCAGATAAGCCACGAGTACGCGGTCGAGATGAACCGGCTGATCGAGCTGCAGATGGCTGGACCACTTGCGGGTCGCACCGCGAACGCTCGCGGCGGCCATCCCTGCGCTCGTGACGAGCGCCGTTGGCCTAGTCCGGGTCAACCAGTGCCGCCGGGCGCTCCGCCAGGATCATCGCCGAGCCGGTGGCGATCGCCACCGGTTTGCTGTCCGCGTTCAGCACCTCGGCATCGGCAATCGTGATCGTGCGCCCGGCGTGCCGGACACGGCCATGCGCGAGAAGCTCGCGGCCGTCAGGCGGCACGGGTCGCATGAAGTTGACCTTGAGGTCCATCGCCGCGAGCGCCGCACCTGCCGGCGCGGTGGTCTGGATCGCCGCTGCCAGAGCGTAGTCAGCGACCATCGCGATCGCACCGCCCTCGACCGTACGCAGCGGACTGCAAAGCCACTCGTGACAGGGCAGGGCGAAGATCGCCTCGCCGGTGCCGATCTCAACGGGGTGAACCCCAGTCAAGAAGTGCAGCGGCGGAGGCGGAAGATCGCCGGCGAGCTGGGCCTCGAGCACTGCCTTTCCGCTCATCCGCCCCCACACCTCCTGTTTGAGCACCCCTCCCAGCTCCGGGCGCTCATACGGATCCGGTGACCGGGCACGGGACGCCGGCCCGCCCTCCTGCGTGACCGCCGACGGCGGCGGAGCTCCACCGCCAGCTGCTCGGATGAAGCACATCGAGCTGCCGTCGGCCACCAGGCGACCGCGGTCGTCGACGATCTGCACGCTCGAAAGCGCCAGCGACCGGCCAGCATGCACGAGCGCGCCCCGCGCCACGAGAGTGCCACCGGCGCGTGCCGGCCGCAGCAACCTCAGCGACAGCTCTGACGTGGCGTACGCCGTCATCGCCGGCAGCGCGCTCTGGACCGCGCAGCCCAAGGGCGCGTCGGCGAGGATCGCGAGCGTCCCGACGGAGATCAGGCCCTGCGGGCTCAGTAGCCATCGACTCGCCGGCATCGAGAACGTACTGGTGCCGAGACCGACCTCGGTCAACTCCATCCCGGTCAAACGGTTAATCGGCGGTCTAGGTGCGCCGTCGCGCAACAATGCACGCAGCTGGTCGACGCCGGGCAGGCCAAACAGCTCCGGCGCTGGATAGCCGCCGCGGACGGACTCACGCCACGGCGCCGGATTTTTAGCTACTTCCACACGCGAAACCTATTCCAGCCTAGCTTCCGCTTCGCGCGAAACTCAGCACCGGCGACGTCAGGCGACTGTTGCGCTGCTGCCGTGGAACGGCAGAGAGCGTCGACCGCGGGACGTCGTACTGCCGTTTTCCGACATTCCGTTGCCGCCGCCGTTTGAACGACGGTGAACCCGCGACCCCTACCAACGCAGACAAGTCCTTGGTCGACGGCCGCGAACGGCGCCGTCGGACTTGGGCGCGCGTCGATCCGATTCGGCTGGTTATCCGCTCCCTGGCGCCCCTAGGTTCCTGGTGATGTTGAGGGTGGTCCTGCTCCCGCCGCTGATGTGGGGACCTTCGCGCAGCCGGCGCGGGCACCGCAAGGCAAGGGCATCGACCAGGGATCCCACGGGCGCGACGGGGCGTCCGAAGTGCGACCCTGACGCCGGTACGGACGTAACCACCCCCAAGAACGAAAGAGGAGTACACCGTGCGCGCTGACATCGCCCGTGGCGGGATTTTCCCCGACTACGAGCTGACTGACCACATGAAGACGCGGCGCAGACTGAGCGAGCTGCAGGGGAACGATCCGATGATCGTCGTGCTCTCGCGCGGCCACTTCTGCCCGAAGGACGGTGCACCAGCAACACCTCGAGCTCGCCGCCTCATACTCGAAGATCGCGGTCGCGTACACCCAGATCGTCACGATCTCGACCGACAACGTCGTCGAGACCCGCGAGTTCCGCCTCGACCTTTGGGAGCAGAAATGTCCGAGACCATGGGGGTGCGAACGGGTTCGCGTATCGGGGGCGACGCGAGCTGCTGGCCACGGGTCAAAGGCGATCTGAGCGCGCACTCGCTCGACTCGCGCCCGACCAAGCTCGTCAAGCAGGCCGACTTTCCGCAGTCGCGAGCAGGGACTCGGCGGCCGCGTGATCTCCCGCCGCGAACTTCGCCCGTGCGGTAGAGAGCCCCCGTGACGTCCGCTCAGCGGGGTCGGGCGTGAGCGCCACCGCCCGCTCCAGGAACACTGCGGCGGCGGCGATGCCCCCGCGGCGCTCCGCACGGCTCGCGCCATGGATCAACTCGCCGGCCACTTCCTCGTCCGGGGCAGTCTCCGCGTGCGCTCGATGCCAGGTTCGCCGATCGGGATCGGTCTCGGGATCGGTGGCGGTCGCAAGCGCGCTATGAGCGGCTCGTCGGTCCGCCGCCGACGAGGCGCGGTAGATCGCTGATCTCACAGGCATTGAAGGACTGGCGGTCAGGCGGCGACGGCCTCCCGCTCCATCCCGGGCGTGTAGATTCCGCTGCGCGCGGCAGCGTTCATCCGCGCGCCGTGGTAGTAGGCCCGCTGGCCCGCCTCGACGTTCTCCGGCTTGCCGTACCACGCCTTCAGGGCGGGCGCCTGCAGCGCGCGGCCGTAAGAAAACGAGAGCTCCCACGGGTGCGGGCCGTGCGAGTTGATCGCGTTCAAGTGCGCGGTCGCGTCTTCATCCGATTGACCGCCGGACAGAAACACGATCCCGGGCACGGCGGCCGGCACGTGCTTGTAGAAGCACTTCAGCGTCCAGTCTGCGACCTCGGCGTGGCTGGCGCGGTTGAGACGCCTGATAGCCCGAGAGCACCATGTTCGGCTTCAGCAGCGTGCCGAACGTGTCGACGCGCTGGTCGAACAGCTCCGTAAAGACGGCGTCGAGTACGCGCGAGGTGACGTGGTAGCTGCGCTCGATCGTGTGGGTCCCACCCTGGAGCACCTCCGGCTCAACGATCGGGACGATCCCCGCTTCCTGGCACAACGCCGCATAGCGCGCGAGTGCGTGCGCGTTCGCCCAGATGCAGTAGTCGCTCGGCAGCTCGTCGGTGATCGAGTAGGTCGCACGCCACTTGGCGAACCGCGCGCCGAGCCCGCGGTACTCCTCAAGCCGCGCGCGGAGCCCGTCGAGGCCTTCGGTCACGGTCTCATCCTCCGCGAGCGCGAGCGCCTTCGCGCCCTTGTCAACTTTGATCCCAGGGATGATCCCCTTCGAAGCGAGCAGCTCCGGAAACGGCGTCCCGTCACAAGCAGACTGGCGGATCGTCTCGTCAAAGAGGATCACGGCGCTGATGTACTCCTCTGCGCCCGGCGTCGTGAACAGCATCTCGCGGTACGCCCGGCGATGATCCTCGATCGACTCGAGTCCGATCGAGTCAAAGCGCTTCTTGATCGTGCCATCGCTCTCGTCCGCAGCGAGGATTCCCTTCCCCGTTGCGACTAGCGCCCTCGCCGTCTGATGCAACTCGTCGCCAGCCATGCTCTACCTCTCGTTCGTATCTGCCTCCCTCTGATTATCCCCGACGGCAACCCCCCTTTCCCGACGGTCCGGACGAAAAGCAGGGGCATCCTGAACGCGACGACGGAAACTGCTGAGCAGGGCTGCGGGCACGCGATGCCGACTCTCAACGCGATTGCCAGCAAGGTTCTTGAGCCCGAGAAAAGCAGTCCGCCGAGCCGGCGAGAACTCCCCGGTCCGGGAACGTCCCGGCGAGGTCTGCAACTCGTGGCGCTCCCGGCCAGCGGAACCCTCACCTAGCGCGTTTCCTTCGCATGCGTTGGTGCTGGCATCACGGTCGCGCTTCTGGCGACCCGTCGCGCCCGGAAGGCCCTGGTCGGTGCCCTGGTTAGGGTGCCGGCCCCAGTGCTGGGGTGCTGGGTGCTGAAGACGAAGGATCGAGCGCGTGAGCGCCAGCCGGACCGAGGGACGAACCGACTCGCTCGCCGTGCGCGCTCGGCGCCGTGCTGCACGGTGCTACGTGGCCGGTAACGTGGAGCCGGCGCGAGCTGCACGGCGGCGCGCCGCTGTCCTGAGCGTCGGCTTCGATGATGCCCGGGGTCTGAACGCCAATCGCGACTGGCCAGCACGCCCAGTGTCGCCGGCGGGTGTCGGCGGCCGGTACCAAGCTCGCCAAACCGGCTCGACGGTAGTGCTAGTCGTTGATGTCGAGGACAGGCGTGATGTGCGGCAACTGCTGGCTTGACTCGGCATGCTCGTTTGGCACCACGGCGGTGCCGAGGGCGAAGAACTCGATTACGTGACTGCCCCAGCCGTGGTTGTTCTCGTGCAGCTTGACCTCTACGATGCCTAGAACTCCGTCTCCGATCGCCTCGGCCTCTTTCTGCATGCGCTCCATCGCGAGCTCGCGCGCGTCATACAGGGCCTGGGTGTACTGCTCAAGCTCGACGTTCTGACCGGTCTGGCGCATCGATTGGATCATGCCGCGATGAGCGACGTGGTAGACACAGTTGCCCATGACGAGGCCCACCGGGCGCTTGCCGGTTTGCATCAGCGTCCAGAAGGCCTGACCGGAAAGGTCGCTCGTGAACGGACGCCCGTTGGGCGCGCGGTGGACCTTGCCGCCCTCGTGCTTGATCGCGGTACCGATCGCGATGAACTCCGCCATGTCAGCGCCCCACTCATAACGCCCGACTTCCAATCGCACGCCGACGATGCCGTCGGCACCTAGCTGATCGGCTTCTTCCTCCATGCGCGTCATTGCAAGCTCGCGGGCTGAGTACATCGCCTGGGTGAGGACTCCCATCTCTTGGCTCGCCTTCCAGTTGGACTGCTGAAAGCCGATGTGGTAGATGCTCGAGCCCACCACCAGGCCCACCGGCTCAAAGCCGGCCTTCTCCACGCACAAGTACTCGTTCACGGAGAGGTCGGACGTGAACAGCCCGCGGGCGTTCATCTGCAGGCGCTCGCTGGCGTGCTCCGCGAGGCCTTCGGTACTCGTCGGATCGTATGTCGACATCAGAGGCTCTCCTGAAGTGGTCGTGGACTAGGCGCCGAGGTTGATCGACATGACCGGCACACCCAGCGGGGCCGGATGAGGCTCGTGCGCGCCGAGTCGAATCGCGGTCCCCAAGACGTGCATCGAGACAATGAAGAAGTGGCGCGTATAACCGGCGCGCTCGTACTCGCGGTGATCGATCTGGTGTGTAAGCGTTGAGATGACCATGTCGTTCGCACCGGCCTCGCTCGCCTGACGGCGCACCTCATCCATCGCGAGCTGGCGTGCTGCGTAAACGCCTTCGGTGACCTCGGTCATCTCCTGGTTGCCCCACCAGGAGCGCATCATCTGATTGGCCTGCGGGCTGAGTGCCACAGAGACCACCGAGGTATGGCCGATGACGCCCAACGTCTCGGCTCCGATGCGGCGCAGCTTGTCGACATCCTGACCGGACAGCGCGCACATCCGCGGCCCGGAACTGTCGCGAGGCGCAAGCGTCGTTTCACGGACGGCGGTGCCGAAGACGACGTACTCAACATTGCCCGCGTCCCCGAGAAAACTATTGGCAGTCATCTCGATCCCGATCACGGCGTCCGCGCCCGCGAACTGCGCCTCCTGACGCAGCCGGTCGAACGAGCGCTGACGCGACAGGTTCCACGGAGTCGCGAAGGACGCCATCTCGCGGATCCCTCCTCCGTAGGAAGCCCAGCCATAGTTCTGCCAGCCGTGCTGGACAACCGACGAGCCCATGATCTGCGCGATCGGCGTCAAACCGGAGGCTTGCGCGATCGCATACTCCTTGGCACTCAGATCGCTGCTGAAGACCGGCGAACTCGCCGCGGCGATCCTCTTCAGACGCTGTTCCGCTCCAAGCGGGATCCCCCCGCGTTGGATGCGCTCAAGATCGACCGCTGCCGCCCGACGCTCGTCTTCGCTGAGCGGTATCGCTCGTTTGCCGAACAACGTCAAAGTACCTCATCCTGGCACATCCCACAGCGCGGCCTCTGCCGGTGGCGTCGGCCGGGTCTCACGCTCATTCATCAACTGGTCGACCCGAGACTGCGGCGGCGATTACGCGGCGCATCGGCCACGGTCCGAGCCGCGCTCCCGGGCTTGCCGAGATCCGGACGCCATGCCCCGTTTCGGTGACCATCCCGCACCGGGTTCATCGACTCCGAGATCCCGGATGCCCGCCTTTGACGACGCCGCAGTCGGACCGAGCGAGGTTGGCACGTCTGCTCTCTGCCGAGCCGGGTCGCCGTGAGACGGACGCTGCTGCAAAGCGGCCGGACTGGAGCTGGCTGCCCAATGCAAGAGCGCCCTCTCAGCAGGGCGTGAGACGACGCCTGGTTTCGCGTGGGAGGAGCGGCGTGGCAGAGGCGGACTCGCGCGACGCAGGGTGCGGTTCTCGTTGTTGCTGCCGATCGGTCCTGCCGGCGGTTCCTCTCAGCTCGCTGTCTAGTTTGGAAGCCTGTAGCCGCGGTCGGCTTTCACTACCTCGCCGCCTGTTGCCAGCTTGCTCAGCGTGCTGCCAACGGTCCCGGTGCCGATCCCGGTCTCCTTTGCGATCTCCGAAGCGGTCTTCGGGCCAGCCTTGAGCGAGTCCAAGATCTTGGCCTTGTTCTGACCACGGGGCGCGCGAGCATTGCTCACCTGAGCTGCAGCAGCGGTCCTGCGCCTTGGCGCGGCCGGGCTGGTGCGTTTGCCGACCGGCCGCTGCGCCCGGCGATCCTGGTTGGCGCGCGATCGCGACGCCCGCGGCGTGGCTGCCGGGGAGCGAGTGGCCGTGCCTTCAGCAGACTTCCCGGTCGCGCTCGCGTCCGCCGTCCTGCCCGGCAGCCGGCGCTCGAGCTCGTCCGCGAGCGAGCGCAACTCGCTGATCGCGCTCCGCGCCGCCCGAAGGGCGTTCTTGCTGGCGCCCTCACCGATCCCGCTGAGCGTTTTCGCGGCCCGCTTGCGCAGACCCGCCTCGCGAAGGCGGTCAAACAGGTCGCTGTCGTTCTTGGCCATTGTCTTCTCCTTCTGTAGGCGCCGATTGCCGGCCGGACAACCCTATCGAGCGCTCACTCGCGCCCTGCAAACCCGCTACCGGCGCGACCCGGAAGCTCAGTGCAGGTCGGCGAACAGGACACTGAGGGCGACATAGCGATAGGCAGCAAGAGCAGCAACGACCGCTCCGATCGCGAAGGAGGTATCCGGAGCCTGAAATGCTTGCCCGACTGACCCGCGAGAATCGACAAGATCCCGGCGGAGATTACGCCGAAGATCCAAACTTGGGGCGGCGACCGGTCCCGTATCGGCCTTCTTGTCTGGGTCTGCGATCGCCCCACTCCGGAACACCTAGCGGGAAGAGGCATATCGTTGGAAGGTTGCGCTGATCGGCGATGATGAGCGCGATGTGGAGGAGTGTTAGGTATCGGGCCGGCCGCTTGAGCGTGCCGGCGGTGGTGGTCTTCTCCTCGCTGCGCGGGTATCGGCGGTCGTGGGCGCCGGCCGACGTGCTCGCTGCTGTCACGCTGTTCGTGATCGCGGTGCCCGAGCAGCTGGCGACATCTCGGCTCGCGGGCATGCCCCCGATCACCGGCTTCTACGCGTTCGTTGCCGGTACCGTGATGTTCGCACTGCTGGGGTCCAATCCGCAGATGTCGGTCGGCGCCGACTCCACGATCGCCCCGCTGTTTGCCGTTGGGATAGCCCACCTGGCGCCGGCGGGCTCTCCGCGGTACGTGGACCTGGTCGGGATCCTGGCTGTGGCGGTAGGCGTGTTGTTGGCGCTGGTGTGGCTTCTGCGTCTGGGGTGGATCGCCGAGTTCCTGTCGGCACCGATCATCATCGGTTTCCTGGCTGGTGTCGCGGTGATCATCGTCGTTCACCAGATACCTGATCTGTTCGGCCTGGGGGCGGCGAGCGGCAGCACCGTGCACCGGATCGCATTTACCGTCAGCCATCTCGGTCAGACCAACGGTTGGGTGCTTGGGATCGGGGCCGGCGTGTTCGCGATCGTCGTCATCGCCGAACGCGTGGACCGCAGGCTTCCCGGCGCGCTCGTGGCGCTGGTCGCCTCCACGATTCTGGTCGCCGCGCTAGGTCTTCATAGCGATGGTGTTGCGGTGCTGGGAAGGCTGGCGCATGGCGCGCCGCGGTTCGGGCTGGTCGGTCTGTCGTGGTCAACGCTCGGTAGCGTGGCGCCGATCGCGGGCGTCGTCGCGCTGGTGGTGGTGACCCAGTCGGCGGCGACTACCCGCGCGTTCGCTGACCAGGGAGGCTATGAGGTGGACGTCGGCCGCGACTTCCTCGGGGTGGGCGCCGGCAATATCGTGGCCGGCCTGGTCGGGGCTTTTCCGGTGGACGCGAGCCCGCCGAGAACCGCGGCCGTCGCTGCGGCGTCCGGCCGCACGCAGGCGGCCGGTCTCGGCGCCGCGGCAGCGATCGCACTGCTGGTACCCGTGGCGGCGGTGCTCAAGGATCTGCCGGTGGCAGCCTTGGCGGGGGTGCTCTTGTTCGTCGCGTCGCGGATCTTCCACGGCCGAGACCTCCTCGCGATCGCGCGCTTTGATCCGTTCGAGTTCGGCTTGGCGGTGATCACGCTGCTGACGGTCGCGTTCGTCGGCGTGGAACAAGGCATCGCAGTGGCAGTCGGCCTTGCGATTCTGGACCGCACCCGCCTCAGCGCCCGGCCGCAGTTGCACGTCCTCGGCCGCATCCCACAGACCACCAGCTGGGCCCCGGTCAGCGGCCCCCAGCAGGCAACCCAGGTGCCGGGAGTGCTCGTCGTGCTGTTCGCGACACCGCTCTGGTACGCAAACGCGGTCCACTTCCGCGCCCAGCTCGAAAACTCCCTGACACGCGCGATCGGACCTCCGAGGTTGGTCGTGCTCGACGCGATCGGGATGAGCGACCTCGACTACACCGGTTCACGCTCGCTTCGCGAGGCGCTCGACGCTCTCGATCGCGAGCACATCTCGTTCGCGCTCGCCAGAGCGGGAGAACACGTACGCAACAGCCTGGCCCGAAGCGGCCTGCTCGAGCGCATCGGCGAGAACCGACTGTTCCCCTCGGTCGACGAGGCCGTCACCACGCTCTGGCCCGAGAACCCCGGCTCGGCCCCGAAACCATCCGACTCGGGCGAACCGAGAGACGAGACCTGATCGGTCAAGCCCTGCCCGCGAATCAGCCCGCGGATTTCACAGCACGCTGCGGCGCAGGCCGCGCGCCCTCGAGCAGCACGCGCGCGGACCACCGCCAAGCTCTTCCACACCCCAACAATGCGAGCGCCATGGTTTGCGTCTGAGCTTGCGATAGATCTGCCCCTGTTTTTCAACCTAATCCTGGGAGGCTGTGTGGGCCACGGACCAGGAGGACGGAGTGATGGAGAACGCAAGTCGCGCAAGCGTTCGCGCCAACGCCTCCCCGCACACCACCGAGATGCCGAGGTGGACGATCGCGCCACGTCTAAATCCTGGCAGGCCCGGTGGAACAAGCGCGCCGACAGCACACGTCGCGTCGTATACGTAGACGGCAGCCGACCGGAAGCCGCCCCGCTTGATCAGAGCGTGAAGCGTCGACGGCAACCCACTGAACGTCGCGGCCACAACGGTCGCCTCCATGACTCGTTGCCGGCCGCGTGCCATCCCGCGAACATACCGGTGCCGCGATAGCCAGGGCCACGTCGTGGCGGGAAAGAGATGGCCGACCGTCTTCCCTTGTAAGCGTGTCGCTCACGCCCGCATCCGCCCGAGAAGTGTCGGCTGGCGATCCGAGGTGATCGTATTGCCACTAATGCAGCAGCGCGAACGATGCGGGGAATGTCGAGGCCCTGCGCGCGCCCGCCACTTATTCGCCGTTCACATCAGGGTAACGTGTTCGCCGTTGCGTCTCCGTATAACGGCGCGCAACCCTATAAGGAGTTGCATTCACATGCGTGGACGTTTAAGGAAGGGGGCGTTCGCTGCCGTAGCGGCCGGCGCCCTCGCCGTTGGTATCCCGGTAGCCGCGGTCGCGAGGCACGATCACGATCACGGCGGCGGTGGCGGCCACCACCAGCACGCGATCAAGCACGTGCTGCTGATCTCTGTCGACGGGCTGCACCAGTCCGACCTCGACTGGTACATCGCGAACCACCCCGACTCGGAGCTCGCCAAGCTCACGACCGGCGGCGCCGAGTACACGTCGGCACACACGCCGGTCCCGTCCGACTCGGACCCGGGGATGACCGCTCAGATGACCGGCGGCAACCCGCGGACGACCGGCGTCTTCTACGACGTCGAGTACAACCATGCCCTGTTGCCGCCGGGGACGACGTCGTGTCACGGTCAGCCGACCGGCGCCAACGTGATCTACGACTCGCCCGATGACATCGACGTGACCCGGCTCGATGCCGGCCAGGGGCTATCGCGGCTGCCGGGCAGCATCCTGAACATGACGAGCACGCCGCAGAACCTGCTCGTCCCGGCAACGTTCCCGGTCGATCCGGCGACTTGCAAGCCGATCTACCCGCACTCGTATCTGAAGGTCAACACGATCTTCAATGTCGCCCACGATGCCGGGCTGTTGACCGCGTGGTCGGACAAGCACCCGGTCTACGAGTCCTTCAACGGGCCGGAGGGGAACGGGATCGACGACCAGTTCGACCCCGAGATCGACAGCACTGCGCTCGAGCCCAATGGAACTCCGTATCCGGGTGGGATCGCCTGGACCGGCGATAACGCCGCGACGATGCAGTACGACTCCTACAAGGTCCAGGCCGTGATCAACTGGATCGACGGCTACGACCACAGCCGCACCCAGAAGGTCGGCGTCCCGGCGATCTTCGGGATGAACTTCCAGACCGTCTCGACGGCCGAGAAACTCCCGAACTCGGACGGACTGACCGGCGGTGACTTCCCGGGCACTAACACGCCGGGGCCGCTGCTGCAGCGGGCGCTCGAGTACGTCAACGACCAGCTGCAGACGATGGACAACGAGATCCAGGCGCGGGGCCTGGCCGAGTCGATGGCGATAATCGTCTCCGCCAAGCACGGGCAGTCCCCGCAGGACCCCAACCAGCTGACCCGGATCGACGACGGCCCGATCATGGCCGGGGTCAACGCGGCCTGGGCGGCCACCCATCCGGGCGCGGCGCCGCTGATCGCGGCCGGGACCGACGACGACGCGATCATGTGGTGGCTGTCGGATCAATCGCAGGCCGCGGCGCGGTTCGTGAAGCACTACCTATGGACCCACACCGCGACCGGTAACACCGCTACCGGCGGCTCGCGGACGCTGCAGCACTCCGGGCTCGTGAAGATCTATGCCGGCAAGGCGGCGGCCCGCTACTTCGGGGTGCCAGTCTCAGACCCGCGCCACCCCGACGTGTGGGGCGTCGTCCGCGTCGGGGTCGTCTACACCGGCGGCAAGGGCAAGATCGCCGAGCACGGCGGCTCCAACCCGGGCGACCGCGATGTGCCGATCGTCGTCTACGCACCGGGCGTCGAGCCCCGGGTGTCCAACCAGTGGGTCGAGACGACGCAGATCGCGCCGACGATCATCCGCCTGCTCGGACTCGACCCGAGCGACCTGCAGGCCGTCCAGATCGAGGGCACGCAGGTTCTCCCCGGCATCGGACGCTGACGCGCCCGCGGGCCGGCGGCCTCCGGGCCGCCGGCCTCCAGGGGCCGGCGTCGGCCGCCCCCGACCGGCAGAGCGGTCGCACGCACCGCTCCGATCGTGCGCCTCGTTCTGGAATCCATGCGCGGTGACCGGCGCATTTCGACCGCGGTCCCGACTTCTCTGCTTTGCCATCCACGCGGAACTCTTGTCCACCGCCGACGTTGCTGCTGCATCCATTCTCTAAAAGGGGGGCCTAGCGTCAAGTTAATGTCAGTTCACTGACACCTCCCTGCGAAATTGCCGGCCGAGCGCTGTCGTGTCAAGCGCCTGAGCAAGCTCGTTGTGCGCGCGCCGTGGGGCTCATGACGCTTGACACGAACCGGTGAGTCTGGCATGACACGGTCAGGGTCCGCGGGCGGGTCGGCGGGTGGGAGCAGCGCTCATTTCTCTATCGCTTCATCGACTTCGAGGATCCAGTGTTATCGGGGCTCGCTCCGGTGGCGCATTTCCAAAATGGACTGTCAGGCAGTCAGAACGAACTTGGCGCCTGCCGGACCGAACGGCTTGTACGGTTGGTTGCGGGTGAGCATGTACCTGGGGGCGATCACCGTGGAGCCGCCCGCCACGAGCGGCGAGACGACACTGACCATGATCCCGTTGACATGGAACAACGGCAACACCAGCAGACAGCGATCGGCCGCGGTCGTCTCCGAACCGTCGACGATCATCGCGGCTGTCGCCACGAGGTTGGTGTGGTCGAGCATCACCCCCTTCGGGCGTCCAGTCGTCCCGCCCGTGTAGATCATCAAGGCCAGCTCGTCGGGCTCCGTCCTCGGCGGCGTAACGTCAGTCGCGCCGTCTCGCCGCAGGAGCTCATCGACAACGCACACGCGCGCGACCCCGCATTCCTCGTGGTCGGAGTACGCTTCGTGAGTGGTTGCACATTGCGGCGCTCGACCTTGTGTGCCGGCGCTGACGCTCTGATGTCACGCCCAGCTCCAGGGCTCGTATTGACGCGGCGGCGACAACAATCCGTAGGAGGACACGATGCCTGGACTTGCTGGCCGCATCTCGACACTCACCAAGGCGAAGATCTCGCACATGCTCGATCACGCCGAGGATCCAGCGGAGACGCTTGACTACGCCTACGAGCGCCAGCTCGAGGATCTGCAGAATGTAAAGAAGGGGATCGCCGATGTGGTGACGGCCAAGAAGCGGCTGCAGCTGCAGGAGCAGGACCTGCGTCATCAGGCAGATAAGCTCGACGGCCAGGCGCGGGAGGCGATGTCCGCCGGGCGCGAGGATCTCGCCCGCTCGGCGATCGAACGCAAGCAGATGATCGTTCAGGAGACAAGCTCTCTCGATCAACAGGTCTTAGAGCTCGAGTCAGAGCAGGACAAGCTGACCGCGGCCGAGCAGCAGCTCCAGACCAAGATCGAGCAGTTCCGCTCGAAGAAGGAGGTCATCAAGGCGCAGTACTCGGCCGCCGAGGCGCAGGTGCACATCTCCGAGGCGGCCACCGGCGTGGGCGACGAGATGGCCGACGTCGGCGCAGCGATGCAACGCGCGATCGACAAGAGCGACCAAATGCAGGCACGGGCGTCGGCGGTCGAGGAGCTGCAGGCAGCCGGCACCTTCGAGGACTTGACCACGCTGGGTCCCGCGCAGGACGACGTCGACCGCCAGCTCGATCAGCTCGGCGCCAAGAGCGCCGTCGATGACGAGTTCGCGAAGCTCAAGGCCGAGGTCGGATCCAGCGCCCAGCAGTCCGCCCTCCCGGCGGGAGAGCCCACCGCCGGAGGGGAGCCGGAGTCGCATCAGGCCGATGGCGGTGGGGAGCCGGGGTCGGGCTAGGGCTCAGAAGGGGATGACTGCGGCACCGGCTGCGGCCGGTGCTCCCAAGCTCCATCTCACCAGGAGCAGGAGCGCATCAGAGCTACGCCCGGAGTGAGGAGCAAGAGCACTGCGATCGTCGGTCCTCGGTGTTTTGGTGTCACGAATGTTGATCGCGGTCGCCGAAAACATCGCCGTCTTTCGCGGATGGCATGGCCCGATCGCCGGAATCGCAGACAGCTCGCCGCACACGGCAATGCAGCTCGGCGACACCCGGACGCCTACCCCCGGCGGTCGCGGGTGCTGTTGGGGGCATCTGCACATCGGGATCGCCGGCCCCTACGCGCTCGCGCTCGGGGGCGAGCGATACCGAGGCGTGGTCGAGACGGCAGAGCATGGCGGCTATCCGCTGCTGGACCATCTGCGTAAGATCCTGGAGGGTCCGGTCATCTGGGCACCCGGTGTGACAGGCGCGGTCCCCATCAGCCTGCGCGGCGGTGACTTCCTGTTCGAATCAGGACAGCACCTCTCGATTGGCCACGAGGGCCACGACAGGGAAGTGGTGCGGCAATATCTCCAGGAAAGCTTCAGCTTCCAGGTAGCGACGCCAGAGGCGGCCGTGGTCCTGCAACCCGCGGCAAGCAAGCACGACGA
This sequence comes from uncultured Solirubrobacterales bacterium, assembly GCA_963837385.1. Lineage (GTDB taxonomy): Bacteria > Actinomycetota > Thermoleophilia > Solirubrobacterales > Solirubrobacteraceae > Palsa-465. The sequence continues at coordinate 30,028 of CAWIMZ010000002.1, read as the reverse complement.
CGCTGAGCGGTCCGCGAAACCTCGCCGCAGTGGGCGTAGAGTGGCAGGCGGTGGCACCGATGCAGGCACAAGCCGCGGATAGGCCGATTGTGGTCGTCGGCGGCGGGCTCGCCGGTGGCAACGCCGCAGTGACTCTCCGCGAAGAGGGCTTCAAGGGGCCAGTCACGCTGATCGGTCGAGAACCGGGGATCCCGTTTGGTCGCCCTCCGCTCTCAAAGACGTACCTCCGCTCAGAGGAGGATCTCGACGGGTGGTATGTCAGACCCTCAGGTTGGTATGACGAGCATGACGTGGAGCGGTTGGAGGCCAGCGTTGTCGCGGTGGACGTGGCCGCCCACGTGGTCGTGCTCGACTCAGGCCAGGAGCTCGATTATCAGAAGGTCCTGATCGCGACCGGCGGACGGAACCGGCGGCTCGCGGTTCCGGGAGCGGAGCTGCCGGGGATCCACTACCTGCGCACAGTCGCCGAGTGCGATGCGATCAAGGCCGAGACCGGCGCGAGTCGGGACGCGGTGGTGGTGGGGATGGGGTTCATCGGTTGCGAGGTGGCTGCCTCCCTCACGCAGCTCGGGATTCGGGTGACGGCGATATTTCCTGAGCGAGCGCCGCTGGAAAGGGTCCTCGGCGACGAGGTCGGCGCAGCGTTCGGCGCGATCCACCGCACGAACGGCGTCGAGCTGCGCAGCCGAGATCAGATCGTTGGCTTCGAAGGGACCGAGCGGGTGGAGGCCGCCGTGACCGCCAATGGTGTCCGTGTGGCTTGCGACTTCGTAGTCGTCGGCATCGGGATCGAGCCCGAGATACCGACCTTCGCGGGGCAGCCGGTCGCGCAATCCAATGGCGTGCTAGTCGACGAGTTGTGTCGGGCGAGCGCGCCGGACCTCTACGCCGCCGGCGACGTGGCAAACCACCTGCATCCAGTTTTCGGCCGCGTTCGCGTCGAGCACTACAACAACGGCGAGAAGCAGGGGAGCGCGGCGGCGCGGTCAATGCTGGGCTCGACCGCTCCGTACGACTACATCCACAGCTTCTGGTCCGATCAATACGAGCACAAGCTGGAGTACGTCGGCCACGCCACGAAATGGGACCAGTTCGTCGTCCGCGGGAGCGTGGAGGAGCGAACGCTGGTCGGGTTCTACCTGCTCGATGGACAAGTACGGGCGGCGGTCGGCCTCGACCGCGGCGGTGACCCCGAGCTGGACAGCGACTCGGAGATGGCGGCATCCGCTCGCCTCGTGGGCGTTCGTGCTGGGCCGGCTCCTGGTCAGCTCGCAGACGAACGCGTTGACCTGTGGTCGCTGGCGCGCTGAGGCCGACGCACGACCACCGGCCCCCCTTGGAGTCGACGCGCTAGGCGTTTGAGAACAGCGGGATATTGGCCCCGCTGGCCGGAACCAGCGGGCTGTCGAGCAGCGCCACGATCAGGCTGGCTACCTGGTCAGGCGTGAGACCGGGACGGAGCTCGGGATTGGCGCGACGCAGCATCTGGGTGTCCACCGCGCCGGGACTCACGCAGATCGCGCTGATCCCGAGCCCCCTGCCCTCGACCGCGATCGCCTCCGTTAGGCCGATGACCCCGTATTTTGAGACGTTGTAAGCGGTCAGTCCAGGGAACTTCTCGGTCGCGTAGACACCTGACAGCGAGGCGATGTTGACGATCCGTCCTCCGCCGAGGGACCGCATCGCGGTGAATGCCGCGCGGCAACAGAGAAACGAGCCGGTCAGGTTGACCCCCAGCGTCTCTTCCCAGATCTCCGAGCTCGTTTCCGCAAACGGCGCGGGTCGTCAGCACACCCGCCGCGCAGACCAGAGCCGCGAGCGGGCCAGCTTTCTCGGCCGCGGCGAACAAGCGCTCGACGTCCTTGACGCTGCTGACGTCCGTGGGCGCCGGCGTGGCTTCGCCGCCTGCGTCTCGGATGCGTCTGGCGAGCGCGTCGAGAGCGTCGCGGTCGCGGGCGGCCAGGAAGACGTGCGCGCCGGCGGACGCGATCGCCTCCGCGGTCGCGGCTCCGATCCCCCGGCTCGCGCCGGTGACGACCGCCAGCCGTCCCGCAAGCCAATTCCTCGGCTCAGCCAACGACCCCGGCCTCTATACCAGCATTGGCCACGCGCGTGTAGAGCAGTTCGTGCGCGTCGAGACTCAGCTCGAGATCGAGGTGGCGTGTCGCATGATCGCGGCATGCCGAGCGCGAGAGCTCGGTCGTCCTCGTGACGGCGTCGGCTGCCGCGTTGATGTTGTCGGGCGCGACCAGGAAGCCCGTCACCCCATCGACAATCACCTCATGTAGTGCGCCCCGCTCGAACGCCACGACGGGAGTTCCGCACGCTTGGGCTTCAGCGGCAACCATCCCGAACGGCTCCTCCCACTTGGCTGGGCACAGGACGACGGCAGCGCGAGCCATCACGTCCCAGAGAGTCGTTCGTGGAACGCCTGGATGAACAACGACGCCTGGCTCGGCGCGTCGTGGGTCGATTTGTTCCCGGGTGTATTCGGCGTCGTAGATGTCGCCGTAAACATCGATGCCTACGCCGGCGACCTGCGTGATCTCGATCGCTTCGGCGGCTCCCTTCTCTGAACTCAGCCTGCCGGCGAAGACCGCGCGATCCCCTGCTGTCGGAGACCAGCGGATCAAGCGTGTGGGGACGTACGGCGGCAGTACCGCGTCGACTGCGACGACCCGTCGCCAGGCGCTCGCTTGGCACGCGGACACGCCCGCGATGGTCGGGGCTGGGTCGGCCTGAGCGGCATGACGAAGTGCGTCGGCAACCGCCGCGTCGGGGGGTAGGTGAAGCGTGTGCACCACCGGCGCGCGCAGTCGCCGTCGCGAGCCTGACCGCGGGGACGTCGAAGGCATGATTGTGGACGACGTCGTATCGGGCTTCGCGTACAGCGGCGTAGACGCCGGCAAACGCCGTGTCGGCCACCGCTAGGACGCGAGCGACTGGGCCTGAAGCTCGGTAGAGCGTGGCCTCCAAAGGCCGATGATCGACCCCAGTGTCGATCACCTGGACGCCTGCCACCTCCGAGCCAGAAGCGGCGAAGAGGTGAACCTCGTGACCTCTGTCGATCAGCCCGCGCGCGAGATCCGATACGAATGACTGCGACCCGCCGCGCTGTGGCTCCCGGATGGCGCTAACGAGGGGGGCGACGATCGCGACCTTCATCGCGCGATCATCTTGAACGCGAGGTCGCGCGGCGGATTGATCCCCAAGCAGGTCACAGGGAACGCGTCGCAACCGGCGGCGACGGACCTCCCCGATCGCGCCGGGATAGAAGATCTCGGTCAGCTCGGCAGCCTCGCCGTGGCTGGCGAACTCGACAAACATTTCACCGTGACCGAAGCTCACGTACCGGTAGCCGTGGGCGGCGAGCCAGCGGATGTTGTTCGGCCAGACAATGACGACGCAGCCACCCGGCCGGCAGACCCGCTCCATCTCCGCCAGGCCGGCCTCGCCGCCATGGCACGGAGCGGGCGTCAGGGCCGAGCACGCGACTACCAGGTCAGAGCAACTGTCGGTAACGGGCAGCTCATCAAAGAAGCCGTTGGTGACCTGGGCGCGATAGCCATGATCCGCTCGGATGAAGCTTCTGGTTCAGGATCTCACGCAGCGGCTCCGCGGGTTCAATCGCCACGACCTCGCGCGCGCGGTTTACAAGCTCCAGCGTCAGCCGGCCCGTGCCTGCAGCCACCTCGACGATCCGCTCGACGTCGTGCGGCAGCCACCCGAGCACGCCGGGATGGAGCCGCTCCGCACTGACCAGCCGGTCATAGAGGTCCGGTTCGAGCCGGTACAGCAGTTCCCAGGCGAGGTCGATGTCGGTCCGCGGATCGACGGCCCCGTCGGGTACAAACCGTCTCGCCTCCTCTTGGGTAAGCACGCCAACGTCCGCGGCGGTGTAGCGCGCTCGCAATTCCCGACCCCGCCGCAGCGGGGTCTCAGACGTGATCACCGACTTCAGCCCAGTTCTTGTCGGTCTCCCACAGCCGGACCGACCGCAACGACCCCTCAGGGAGCTCCGAGCGTACCCGCGCCCAGAACGCCAGGGCTAGGTTCTCGGCGGTCGGGATACGCCCCTCCAGCCACGGAACATCAGTATTCAGGTTGCGGTGGTCCACGTCCTGGATGATTCGCCGGCAGATGACATCCGAGAGCTGCTTCAGGTCCATGACATAGCCCGTGGCCTGATCGATCTCGCCGGCCACGACGACCTCGAGGACGTAGTTGTGCCCGTGCAGATTCGCGCATTTTCCGAACAGGCGCTGATTCTCCTCATCGGATAGCTCCGGATCGCGCAGCTGGTGCGCGGCATTGAATGACTCCCGGCGGCTCACCAGGACGGTCGTCGAGCTGGTCATCGGCTTTTGGTCGGCGACGGTCGTATCTGCATCACTTAGATCGTGATACGTCACCTCAACCCTCCTAGCGCTCGTTCAGCTGACACGGACCCCCGACGATACCGCCCCGCTCACCCACCGCCCGGAAGTTGGCCAGGCCATCGCTGCTGCTCGGCGATCGCGGAGGACCAACCGCCCCACGGCCGTAGGCACGGTACGACAAGGCCCCTCGGATCTCAACCTTGCGGCGCAAATGCCCTGTCAATCGCCACGGGGTCTGCCAAGACGCGCACGGCGCGGGTGAGCAGCGCCACGGCGAGCAACATGGCGAGCCCCACCGCGGCGCCGGCGAGGATGTACCACGGCCAGGGACCCAGCAGACTCAGCAGCGAGGAGTGCGCCGGCTTGTCGCGAAGGTACATGTAGTTCCCGCCGGTGAGCACGTCACCGGCGCCGGAGACTGCGGCGAACGCGAGCGTTACGGCGTAGACGCGCCAGACCGCTCCCGGCCGAGGGTAGAGACGACATCCGAAGACGAGAAAGCTGGCCGCGACGATCGCACCTACGTGGTATGTGAAGTACGTGAAGTAGAAGAAGCTCGGGAACGCCTGTCCGAGGTCCGGCGTGAGCACCGCTTGCAGCGAGGCGGTGAACGCCCAGAAGTAGGTGAGCTCGACGAGCAGCGCACGCCGGGTCCAGAGCGCTAGGGCCGACACAGCCGACACAGCGTCGGTCAGCTGGAGCGGCAGGCTGTACTGGACTGTCCAAGTTCCAAGCACCACGTCCCCGACGTACTCGCCAATCCACGCCGCGAGGATCAGCAGCGCGAGCCCGCGCGAGAAGCGGACGAGCCAACGACCCGGGTGCCGGCGCGCCGCCCAGACGCACACGCCAGAGCTAACAACCATCACGGCCAGCGCCGCAATGTGCTGATCGGAGAACTGTCGCAAAACGCGTCTGCGGGCCGTCCAGACTGAGCGGACTGATCATCGCAGACACGGCCGAGCGCGACAGACAGAGGCGCGCTCGCTAACGAGAGCGGCGCTCGTCGGTCGAAGCTCAGCTTCCCGGGCCTACCGACGACTAAGAGCGCCCTCGCCGGCCTCCCGAAGGCCCTCGACGGTAGCCCGCACCGCGCGACCGGCGGTAGATCCACACGACCACCATCGAGAAAACAAGCGACAGAAGCAAGCCCGCTCCATGGCGATGCAGCACATACCACGAGAACAAGCCGGCGCTAAAGGTGCCGCACAGCCCGACAAGCGCCGTCATCGCGATCCCCATCGGGTCCGGACCGGGCAACAGCAAGCGCGCCAACGCGCCCACGAACAGGCCCACGAAGAACAGGATGATCAGATAGGCAACTAGACCCACGGGTGCATCCTATCGAGCCCTCGAGGCGCTCGGCATCTCACCGGGGCCGAGCCCGGCGCCGATGTACAAGCCGGTGGCGACGCCGTTGCCGGCGACCCCGCAGGCGAGTAGCGCGGCCCGGGCCCACAGTGCGTGGAGCGGGTGAACGAGCGACAGCACGAGGTCGATCACCGCTCGGACGAGAACGGCGTTGGCTACCGTCCCGATAGGGGACGAGACCAGCGGGGAGCTGGGCGCCGCGGCGAAGACCGCGATCGCGCGGGGACGGCGATAAGCTGGCGGCGCACTCTGGATAGAGTCGCACTCTTGTCCGATCAGGCCGCCAGGGCTGGTACGGTGCCGTCAGATGAGGGGCCACGGGCGTCGACAGACGCGACGTAGAACGCGCGTCGCGCTCCACCGCTCACTCTCCCGCGCCGGCCGCGAGTGGGTCCAGGAGATGTGGCAGGCAGCGGAGGCCGTCTTCACACAACTCGCTGCCCTCGGCCCGCTGACGACCGTACTGGCGAGCAGCTTCGCGGAGCGCTACGCGGCCGCCGAGCACCCGGAGGGGGACGAGATCCAACGGGCCTTGTTCGTGGTGACGACGGCCGGCTACGCCTCTCGCACCGTCCTGGCCAGCGCGATGGACCAGCCGTCTCTTGATCCAGCTTCGTTGGCTCTCGTCGCTCCGTTCGATATCGAGCGGATTGCGAAGGACCGCGCTGCGGTCGGGGAGTTGATCGATGCGGTGGGGAGCATCGCGTTGACTGACTTCGACTCGGTGATGACGCTGCCGCCAGAGATCTGGACTGGCTACGCGGCGCTGGCCACGATGCAGCTGCAGCGCGACCTCGCGTCGAGCACGCTCACCTGGCGGGAGCTCGACAGAGACCGGATCCAGCAGCTGCTGCGATACGGGTACGTCCTGCGTTGTCTCGACGAGGTGTTCGACGTCGAACCGGAGCTGCGTGAGGACTAGGGCTGGCGCATACGCGGCAGCCGCCTATGACATCGCGGCCCGGCTCACGACGAGCCTGCCCGAGCACCAATACCTTCAGCGACCTGGGGACCCTATGCCCGTTCAGCCCTCGTTCTCGCCTCCACCGCGCCGGCGTGTCGTCGTGCGTGCGCGACGCCGGCTCCGGTTCGCCCGCGCTCGGAGGCGGCTGCGCCTCGGCGATCAGCTTTTCGCGCCGGCGCCTGGACGCCTCACCGCGGAGCTCGTCGATCAACCGCCGTGAGGCGACGGTCAGCAGCCACGCCCGCGGGTTATCGGGCACGCCGTCGCCCGGCCACTGCACCGTGGCTGCGAGCAGCGCCTCCTGGACGGCGTCCTCGCACGCGTCGAACTGCCCGTGGCGGCGCACGAGGATGCCGAGCACCTCCGGCGCCAGTGGGCGCAGGAGCTGCTCGAGCTCGCCCCCTCGGCTCACATTTCCACCCCGCCGACGTCCATGATCGGCCGCACCTCGAGCGGCGCGAATCGCGAGCTCGGCCACCGCGCGGCGATCTCCACCGCGCGCTCGATGCTCTCGCAGTCGACGATCAGGTACCCGCCGAAGTGCTCCTTGGCCTCGGCCAACGGTCCATCGGTGATTACCGGCACACGAGGTGGACGTCCCCGCCCTGGTTGACCGCCCCGAGCTTCTCCAGCAACCGGACCGGGTCACTGTCGCTGACCACGTGGTCGGGAGTGCCTGACGGACGCTGTGAACGGAGCACGAACAAGTTCAGGTTCGGCCACGGCCACCGGTCGTTGCTGAGGGCGGGCTCGAATGTCGTCCGGCCCATCAGCGCCGCCTCCTTGCCCTCGAGGAACTCCTGAATGCCGTGGCTCTGGCCGGAGACGAACGCCGGGTCAGCAAGCTGCGCCGGCCAGCCACCCGGTGTGGTCACGTAACCGTCGGCACTCATGCTCATGCGGGCACAGATCTGCATCTGCTGGCTCCTTTCCGGAGTTGGTCGGTTTGCCTTCATGCCCGTGGGTCGGAGCCGGACCATGCGGCTCGACATCGCCTCGCGGCGTTGGCAGCAAGCCCGAGGGTTGTCAGAGGGCTTGGTTGTCCGAGCCTAGTCGAGAGCGCTCCAGCTCAGGCGAGGATCTGGCAGATGACCGGCAATCAGCTGGCGTGCTTAGACTTGAGAAGTGCGGTCGCTCCGATGGCTAGGAGGCGACGGCGCTCGAGAAGGAGTATGGGACTGGACTCTGAGTTGAAGCTCGACCTGAAGTGTGTCGGCGATGCGTCGGTGGTGTTTGCGCACGGCGAGATCGACTTGGCGACGTTTGCGGAGGCCGAAGCGGCACTCGATGGGGCGCGAGGTGTTGAGGTGCTGGTCCTCGACTTGCGGGGGGTCGAGTTCATGGATACCTCGGGTTTGCGGCTCGTTGTTCACGAGCGGCAACGCGCCGAGGCCGACGGCTACCGGTTCGTGGTCGTTCGCGGGCCGGCCAAGGTTCAGCGGCTGTTTGAGATAGCTGGGTTCCCGCCCGGGGAGGGCCTTTTCGTCAACGCGCCGACGGAGGTCCCGAGCGGTGGTGGGGTTTGAGCGCGGGCGCTGAGGGTGACAAGTTCGAGCTGCTGGCTGCCGTCGCCGAGATCGCCGATGGGACGGTTTCGCTCGAAGGAACGCTGGATCGGGTGCTGGAGATCGTCGTGCCGGCATTTGCCGACCTGGCGACGCTTGACGCGATTTCTCAGGGGGGCGAGGCGCAGCGACTCGGTGCGCGGGTGGCGGACCCCAGACGCGCTGAGCTGGAACAGGCGTTGTTGCGTCGGCGTCACGTGGCGGACGCGCCCGTCGGGATAGCCCGGGCGATTGCGAGCGGAAACAGCCATTTGCTCGCACCGGTGACCGACGAGCATCTGCGAGCTCTCGCCAGTTCCGAAGATGACTTTGAGCTGCTGCGCTCACTGGGGGTGCGCTGGTCGCTGTTCGTGCCGTTGCGTGCGCGCGGTCGGACGCTCGGAGCGCTGGCGTGCGCGGTCGGCGCCTCGGGGCGCACCTACGGGGAGGGAGACCTGCGCTTCGCCGAGGTGCTGGCGGGACGGATCGCGCTCGCGCTGGACAACGCCGGGCTCTCCGAGACAGCGAGCGGGCTCGAGCAGCGGCTTGAGGCGACGCTCGCCAATCTCGCCGAGGCGGTGCTGGTCAGAGACGCCAGCGGACGCATAGTGTTCGCCAATCCGGCGACGGCCCGCCTGCTCGGCGTTGATTCGGTGGAAGAGGTGACTGGGGCCGCGCCCGGGACTTTGATGGCGCTCTATGACGTGTTCGACGACCGCGGACGGACGCTGAGCCTGGCCGACCTGCCGGCAGCCCGGGCGGGGCGCGGCGAGCGCGCGGACCCGGTGCTTGTCCGCAATGTGATCCGCGCGACTGGCGAAGAGCGCTGGCTGCTGAACAAGGCCACGCCCGTCTTTGAGCGGGACGGCGCGTTGTCGTTGATCGTGAGCGTGATTGAGGACGTCACAGAGGTCAAGCGCGCAGAGCTCGCGCAACGCCTGCTCGCTCAGGCCGGGAAGGAGCTGTCCTCCTCGCTGGACTATGAGCAGACGCTGCAACGCGTCGCGCAGCTCGCCGTGCCTGACCTGGCCGACTGGTGCGGCGTCTCGATGCGCGGCGCCGGTGACGCCCTCCAACAGGTCGCTGTCGCCCACGTCGACCCCGAGAAGGTGGTGCTCGCGCGCGAGTTGGGCGAGCGTTACCCGGCTCGGCTGAGCGACCCGACCGGTGCGGCAGAGGTGATCCGCTCCGGGCAAGCGCAGCTGGTGCTGGAGATCACCGACGAGCTGCTCGCCGAGGTCGGCCTCTCGGAGGAGCAGCTCGCGTTCGTACGTGACCTTCAGGTGCGCTCGGTGATCATCGTTCCGCTCGCGATCGCCGGCCGGCCGCCGATCGGCGCGCTGTCGCTCGTGATGGCGGAATCCGGCCGGGTGTTCGATCAGGACTACCTGGTCCTCGCCGAAGAGCTCGGGCGTCGCGCGGCGACCGCGGTCGAGAACGCGCGCCTCTACACCGAGCGCTCACGTATCGCCGCAACGCTGCAGCAGAGCCTGCTGCCGCCGGCGCTCCCACAGGTCCCCGGGTTCCGACTCGCGAGCCTCTACAGGGCAGCCGGTCAACAGAACGAAGTCGGCGGTGACTTCTATGACGCGTTCGAGGTGCCCGGGGGCTGGATGGTCGTTGTCGGAGACGTCGCCGGGCGCGGCGCCGAGGCAGCCGCGCTCACGTCGCTGTCGCGCTATACCCTGCGCACTGCCGGCAAGCTGCTTGGCGATCCCGTCGAGGCGCTCGGACAGCTCAACGCAGCGCTGCGCGAGCGGCCCCGACTATCGCTCGTCAGCGTCTGCTGCGCCCTATTGCGCGAGACGAACGGCGAGGCGGAGGCGGACGTCGTGCTCGCCGGCCATCCGCCCGCCTATCACGTTCGCGCTGGGGTGCCGCGCCCGGTCGGCATCTACGCGCCGTTTCTCGGCGTTTACGACAGCGCCCGCTGGGAGGCAGCCACGGCGTGCCTAGAACCCGGTGACCAGCTCGTGCTCTACACCGACGGTGTCATCGATACCGTCGGTGCGACGGAGCGCTTCGGCGAGGATCGGTTGGCCGATGTCCTGCATCAAGCTGACAGCGCCGAAGATGCCGTGCGCCAGATTGATGAAGCGGTAAGCCGCTTCGCCGACGGACCGCAGGTCGACGACACCGCCGTCCTCGTAATAGAGCGATCGCGCACCGACGGTCCCGGTGCGTCCGATCAGGGTGGCTGATCATCGAGCCGTCTCGCTGACCGGCCGAACAATCAGCGTTGAGCCCTGAGGTACGGCGACGAGCCGGTGCGCTGTCGCCCGGCGCCCCGGCCTCGGTGAGCGCGGCGTCGAAGGCACGGCTGACCAGCCTGGCGGTCCGGGCGCAGCGCAGACCGACTGGCGGATTGAATGGCCGCATCAGCCCGGCTACACGTTCGTCGACGACATCGCCGCCGAGACGCTCGGCCAGCTCACGCTCGCACGATTCATCGAGCGTGGTGAGCTGTCCCGGCACCTTCGCCGCGTGCGGGCGATCTACCCACGCAGGCGCGACCGGCTGATCGAGTCGCTCTCGCGGCAGCCGCCGGCAATACGATCCGATTCCGCAAATCGACTAGCCACGGGATGAAGGCGGTCGTCGTCGAGGGGCCCAATCGGGTCTCCGACCGACAGACGCTGACTCTGCCCTCCGATTTGCTCGTCGGCAAGGACATGAGCTTGATCGGGAGCATCGCCTATCCGGCGTGGGTCTGGTCGCGAGTTCGTCGGGCTGGTCACCGAGCGCGTTCTCGAGCTCGACCCGATCGTCACGCATCGGTTTCCGGTGACCGAATTCGAGAACGCGGTGCGGCTGATGGATGACCGTGACCCGAACACCGGCTGCACAGCGCCGAACACGAGCGTGTCCGCCGCGCAAATCGAACGCGGGTACGAGCAGATCATCGCCCAAGCGCACTCGCATGGCGCCGAAGATCTTCGGTGGGACCTTGACGCCGTTCAAGGGTGGCGCGGCGATCAAGCCGCGCCACCGAGCGGTTCAAGCGACGCTGGCCGGAGCTTGCTCGACACGCTCGCCGCAAGGACCGCCGGGCTGAGCATGTGCAGCCTGGAGTGTCGCGCTCATCAAGATTGACCGACAGGGCAGTCGCTCTATTTGTACAGTCACGAGGCGGTGGACACGCGACTGTGGCATCCGTTTGCGGACATGGGCTCTGTCCGCACCGCGGAGCTGGTGATCGAGCGGGGTGAGGACGTATGGGTCTGGGACCGCGAAGGCCACCGCTACCTCGATGCGACCGCGAGCCTGTGGTACGCGAACGTCGGCCACGGTCGTCAGGAGATCGCTGAGGCCGTTGCTGCGCAGATGGCCCGCATCGAGACGTATTCCGCGTTCGGCGACTTCGCCAACGAGCCGGCGCTCGAGCTCGCCGAGACGCTCGCCGACCTCGCGCCGATGCCGGCGCGAGTGTTCTTCGGGTCAGGCGGAGGTGACGCGATCGATACGGCCGCCAAGATCGTGCGCCGTTACTGGTTCGAGCTCGGCGAGCCCGAGCGAATCGTGCTCGTCAGCCGTACCGCCGGCTATCACGGCACCCACGGATTCGGTACCGCACTCGCCGGCATTCCGGTGAACCGGGAAGGCTTCGGACCACAGGTCGAGACGGTTCAGGTCCCGCACGACTCGCTCGAGGCGATGGAGGCCGAGATCGAGCACGTTGGTGTCCAGCGGGTTGCGGCGGTATTCGTCGAGCCGGTGATCGGCGCCGGTGGCGTTTACCCGCCCCTCCCAGGCTATCTCGAGGGTCTCGCCGCGCTGTGCGAGCGGACCGGCGTCCTGCTCGTGGTCGACGCGGTGATCTGCGGGTTCGGCCGGGTGGGGACCTGGTTCGGGATCGAGCGCTGGGACCTCGAGCCGGCGATGATCGTATTTGCAAAGGGGGTCACGAGCGGCTACCTGCCACTTGGGGGCGTGCTCGTCTCCGACCGGGTGGCCGAGCCGTTCTGGCGCGCTCCCGGCGGTCCGGTGCTGCGACACGGCGCCACCTACTCGGCCCATGCAACCTGCTGCGCCGCGGCGTTGGCGAACATCGCGCTGCTGGAGCGCGACGGGCTGCTGGAGCGGGCACGGCAGCTCGAGCAGCCGCTGCTCGATGCGCTGGCACCGCTTGCAGCCCACGAGACCGTGGCCGAGGTGCGCGGCGGCGTCGGACTGCTGGCGGCGGTCGAGCTGACCGGGGAGCTGCTCGAGCAACAGCCCCACGCCGTGGCGCGGGTGACCCACCACGCGCGGGATCACGGCGTGCTCGTCCGCCCGCTCGGACGGGCGATCGCGGTCTCGCCGCCGCTGAGCGTGGACGAGCAGCAGTTCGCGTCGATCGCGGAAGCGATCGATCACGGACTCGCCGGCCTCGCCGCGCAGGCCCCAGCCGGCGGATGACCGCCCCCGGGGCGCGGCCGCGCGGGTGCTCGACTTCCCCAGGGTGCTGGGCAGGCCTAATTCACCGACGTCAGGTCGCCGACCCTCACTCGCGCAGAAAGAAAGAGGAGCCGGTCAGTCGATCTCGACGTCGAAATCCCACGAGACCAGCGGCCACGGGCCGTCGGGTGCCCAACGCAGGCGTCCGCCGCCCGTCGGCAGTACGTCGTGGATGCTCAGTGACACCGTCTGGCCCGGCGAGACCCGTCGGGGTGGGGCACCGCCGTCGAGAGCTGTTACTCGCGGATGGTGAACATGCCCGAGTTCGTCGAGAATCGTGAAGCGGGCGGCGGTGAGCGGGATCGCAGCCGATGCCCGGGCGAACGTCACGGTGAACGTGCACGCGCTCGTAGCGGGAACCGGAAACCGGCCTTCCTCGGGAACGACCGGCCCGACCGCCGTGACCAGCACCCGAGCCCGTGCCAGGCGAATCGAAACCGTGTCGCCTTGGACTGCGAGCACGGGATCGGATCTGCTCGCCGCGAGGATTCGACCTACCGGAACCTTCGCCTTGGGCAACCAGCTCGGGATGCTGCCGTACTTGGGCGACGACCCGCTGCCTGGCCTCGGCGGTGTGACCGGCCTCCGGGCTGACGATCGCGCAGACGCGCCGTCCAGCGAACGCGGCCCGGCTGAGCTTCCCTGGGTGAGCAGAAACACGATCCCGGCGGCCAGCACGGCAATCGATGCCCCGGCGGCGAACAATCCCGCGCGACGGCGGACCGACGGACGTGCCGTGGCGTCTACCGGCGGTGATGGTGTCAGGGCCCTTGAGGATTGTTGAATACGTCGCGCCCGAATGGTGCCAGGCCAGGCTGGGCGGCGTAACCGATGTGCCCTTCCCCGTCCAGGCCCGGCGACGAGCTCGACGACATTGAACAGGTCTTCCATCGTACGTAGCCAGCTGTAGTGGTTGTAGTAGCCGGTGCTGACGCTCCCCGGACGGATATAGGGGCTGATCAGCACACTACCGGTATCGCCTCCGCCCGTGGTAGCTCCGGTCGCGGTGTACAGCGGGTCGGTGCTTGGCGACCTGGCGCCCAGGATCACGCCGCTGACCGGCCCGGTAGTTTGCAGCGGCGCTCCGGAGGAGTCGACCAGCGCGAACGAGCCGGTGTCGACGATGCCGCCACTCTGGTTGGGCGCCGTGGCCGTCGTGCGCGTATCGGTGACTTTCCCGACGTAGGCACCGGCGGGAATGCCTGCGCCCGTCACGGTACGACCCGGGTCGGTTGCCACCGCCGAGTTGTCAGCGATCACGGTGCTTCCGGCGGGGGCGCGCCGCGCCGGCGTCGGTCCGCGCTCCCGGCACGCTGCTCCCGCCGCCGAGCAAGCAGGTACCAGCCGGCTGCGCCGGGACCGTCTGCGCGACGCAATTGCTCGGGCGATCGAGGTAGGAGTTATCGCCCGGACCTGGATACAGCTCGTTGCCTTGCGCGTCCCTGGCCAGCGGCGTGTTCGGGCCGGTGGGCTCGTAGTGCACGCGCCGGCCGAACAGCGTCTCGGCCGCCGAATCGTCATGCAGGGAAGTCGCGGCGTCGGGCGGCACTCGGGTGGAGTTGGCCAAGCTGTTGCCGGTGTAAGTGAAGGGTGGAAATGCCTCGTCGAAGGTGATGTCGATCAGGCCGCCGTCCTTGAACGCCGGCGATGCCTCGATCTCTGGGATCACGTGCTCGAGGAACGAGTCGGCGGCGTACAGGCCGCCGGTGTAGTTCACCGGCGGGTTTGGAGTGCTGGGATCGGCGAAGCCTCCCGAGAGGTTGTTGCCGTGGCACACCGCGTCGTGGGCGTCGCTGCAGTTGTTCGGCGAGATCCAGCTGAAAGCGGGGGTGCTCGCCTCGCTCTGCAGGTCGTGGTAAAGGCCGTTGCTTGGATCGAAGAGGTTGGCGATGTGTCGAGAATCGCAATCTCCCGACTGCAGAATCGACTCGAACCACGGGAACGGGAAGTGCTTGGGTACGTACTGGTCGGTGGCGTTGGCGCTCCCGGGGTTGGGTTGCGCCGTGCTGCCCGTCGCACCGGGAGTGGCGTAAGGAGCCCCGCAGTATTGGGCGCCGGCGTCGTGGGCCGGTCCGCTCGCATCGGGGTTGCCGAGGTCCTGTGCGTAACCCTTCCAGCCAACGCCGGCTTCGTCGAACTGGTTGAACAGCGTGGGCACGCTGGACGGATACACGCAGCCGTTCGAGCCGGCGGCAGCGTTCGGTCCGGCCGAGGACGCCAGCTGGCCGAAGTTCCGGTTCGTGAAGAGCGAACCTTTGCGCTCGAGCGTGCCGGAGAAGGAGTCGTAATAAGGGCAGTCCGCCTGAGTGTCGGGCTCGGTCGCCTGGCCGCTGACGAGCGAGATGTAGTTGTCGAGGCTGAAGTGCCCGGTGCCGTAGTACCTCTTCAACAGAACGCCCTGCTGGGGTAGCGTCTGCCACAGATAGGTGTTCTTGTTGAGGCCGGTGAAGCTGGCGTCGTAGGACTTGTTCTCCAGGATGATCAGCCAGACGTGCTTGACCTTGCCGGGGCGAATCCCCAGGCCGTCCCCGCCCCGCGCGAACCATTGCCGAGCGCGGTCGCTGCGCGACGCTGCGCTCGCCGCGACCATCGGCGCGACGAGGACCGATAGGGCGCCGAGAACGGCAACAGCGGCCAGACCGATGCCTAACCTACGCGACCGGCGCGAGAGCGGCCGCCTGCCGGGGGCGAGGCGGGCAAAGCGGGCAAGACGGTCGGTGTGCATCAAGGTCGTTCATCTCCGTTTGCGCGGCTGACGTCCCGAGGACGGAAAGTGTCCAGGTCCATCCGACGCGGGAAGTGTCGATTTTGTGAACGGAGCCGGGCCGACCGGCTCCGCCGCCGGTCTGCTGCTCGCTCGGCCGACCGCGTTACCGCTACTCGCCGGCGAATTCCCGCAACGCTTGTTTGCCGCCGCCGACGACCGGCTGACCGTGAGCCAGCAGTAGTAGGTCGAAATCGAGCTCCAGCAAGCTTCGATAGGCCGCGCGCAGAGCTGCCTTGGTCCGCTCGGGATCGTCCATCAGGAAGTCCGGGACAAACGTGAGCTCCTCCCCATCACGCCAGCGAACGACGCCATCCGCGCACGCCAGGGCCCGGTGCGCGGGGATGTGAAGCGCCGTCTCGTCGGGACAGATGGCATCGACCTCGTGGACGATCACACCCCCTGGCAGCTCGTCCCCGAAGTCGAACGCCTCCGCCGGTCCGCGGCCTTCCAACTCGTGCAGTCCGTTGCGGACGCAGTGCACGGTGCAGCCGAACGCCTCTCGTAGGCGCCCGGCATGGCGATCGTGATGACGGTTGGTCAGCAGCACGTGCTCGGGTGGGCCATGCTCGGCGAACCAGTCGAGTCCAGCGGACGGAAGCATGACGTCGATTGCGACACGTTCGGACTCGAGGTAGTACGAGCTGACTTCCGCCCCGATGTGGTCGTGACGGGCGGTCCAGTGCCAGAGACCCGGTGCGATCTCGTTCATGGACGCCACCTTACCCTGCACGTCAATGCCCGAGAAAAAACGGCTTCCGTTGACCTGTCAACTATAATCCGCTGCGTGAACACAACCGCGTCAGCCCGGCTGGACGGCGCCGCCCTCGAGGCGTGGCGCAGCTACCTGCAGAGTCACGCCTCGATTCTGCGCGAGCTCGACGCCGAGCTGGTGGCCGAGCACGCCATGACCACGCGTGATTACGAGGTCCTCCTATACCTCGCCCAGTCGCCAGACCGCAAGCTGCCGATGTCGGCGCTCGCCGAGAGCACGATGCTGACCCGCTCCGGCATCACCCGGTTGGTCGACGGCCTGGTCGCCGGCGGTCTGATCGAGCGAGTCTCGTGTCCGAGCGACGCTCGGGTCTCCTATGCCCAGCTGACAGACGACGGCTACGAGAAGCTGCGCAGCGCCGGATCGACGCACGTGGCGAGCATCCATCGTGTGTTCCTGGAGCACTTCAGCCCCGAGGAGATCGAGCAACTCGCCTCGCTGCTGAGTCGACTCCCCGGGGCCCGTCGCGGCGCCCCGTGTACCGCCGCTTCAGAGCCCGAGTCCTGCACCGTCGAGTAGCGCGCCACCCGCCGGACGGCGCGTCGCGCGCCCCTCGGCAGCTACTTGATGGCTCAATACTTGATCGCGCAATAAATGCGCTAGCCGGTTGCCGTGATCGGCGCCAGCGCGACCGATTACGGCGCGCTCTGGGCGCAGGATCACCTCCGCAAAGCGCTCGGGATTTCAGGGGCACGGGTCCTCGAGGTCGAGCTTCCTGTCAGCAGGGCGCCCGAGCGCTTCGACGAGGACGGAGTGCTCGTCGACCTCGAGCTTCGCGACCGGCTCGCCGAGATCGCTCGCGGAGCTCGCGGAGCTCAACCTGCAGCTGGTGAGGGCGGCGTAAGCTGACGGTTATGCCAACTCCGACCAAATCCACTCCGGCGGTGCGCATCCACCCCGATACCGCCGTCGGTACGGTTCGGCTGACCGTGGCCGATCTCGGCCGCGCCCGTGATTTCTACGAGCGGGCGATCGGCCTGCAGGCCTCTGAGCTCGGGTACGGGATGCTCGCGCTCAGCACCAGCGGCGAGCGCCCGCTGATCGAGCTCCGAGGCGACTTGTCGGCGCCGGCGCTGGGCGCCCGCACCACGGGGCTCTATCACCTGGCGATTCTCGTTCCCAGCCGTCGCGACCTGGCGCTCGCGCTGGTGCGACTAGCAGAGGCTCGTTGGCCGCTCGACGGAGCCTCCGATCACCTCGTGAGCGAGGCGCTGTACTTGTCAGACCCGGACGGGAACGGGATCGAGATCTACCGCGACCGTCCGCGCGAGCAGTGGCGGCGCAGCGGCGACCAGCTCGAGATGGCGACGCTCACGCTCGATCTGCACGATGTGCTCGGCGAGCTCCCGGAGGGCACCGGTCGGCAAGCGCTCGCTTCGGCCGGCACTCGAGTCGGACACGTTCATCTCCGGGTCGCGGATCTCGCAGCCGCCGAGGCCTTCTACACCGACACGCTTGGCTTCGACGTGTGGTGCGCGGATATCCGGGCGCGCTGTTCGTGTCGGCCGGCGGCTATCACCACCACATCGGGCTCAACACCTGGCACAGCCTCGGCGCCTCCCCCCGCCGCGTGACGCGGTCGGGCTGCGGTCGTTCGAGGTCGAGTTGCCGAGCCAGGGAGAGCTCGAGCTCGTGCTCGATCGGGTCCGTAGCGCCGGGATCGAGCTCGAGCACCTCCCCGAGGGCACGCTGATCCGAGATCCGTCGGGCAACGGCGTGCTGCTGCGCGCGCGCTGAGCGCGCGCAGCAGGCCGATCGCCGCGGTCGCCGAGCACCACCGCAGCGCTACCCTAGGCAGCCGCGGCGACGTGGCGGAGTGGCTACGCAGCGGCCTGCAAAGCCGTCTACACCGGTTCGATTCCGGTCGTCGCCTCTTCGCCTCTGGCGATTAGCAGGGAAAACAGCGGTTGTAACAATCCGCATGTGTCCCTGTTGTGTCCCGAGATTCGAGCACCGCGCGAGGCGCTCGTATGTGCGGTCGCCAGGAGCGCACCGGACCCCGATTCCCTGGCCTGACCGGTTCTTGAGGGCTGACGGGCCCAGTCCTTAGCGCTAATTCCTGTTCCGCTCTTCCCCAAACCCCACGATACCCTCGGGCCCTACGTGAACCGCCGCCCAAAGCTCACGATCGCGCCGGCCGAGGAGGCCGCGGCGGTGGTGGCGGTGGTGGCCGCTCGAGCGCTTCATGCGCGAGACGGCGCCGCCACCGTGCCGCCCGCGCCCGGCGCGGCCCACGGCAGGAGGCCGCCCGGCACGGAACGTGGCCCGGCAGCCGGAGCATCCGCTTCCGTGGGCCTTATCCAGGTGGCCGCGATCGTGCCTCCCTATTAGCCTCGAAGCGCCGATAATGGGCTGACGTCGGGTTGCGGGAACGTCCTCCCGGGCCGTGACAATCGGGATTGCTCACATCTCGAGACTCGACCCAGGAGGACACCCAGTTGGTGAAGCCTATGGCTCGCTTTGGAACGGTAGAAGTGACGGCGGACGGTGAGGGGCTGGTGTCGCACGCCGGCGCGGCGTTGTTGGTCGAGCTGGCCGATCGGGTTGAGCTGACCGCGGCGTTGTCGGAGGCGTTGGCGTCGACGCGGGAGCGCCGCTCGGCGCACGATCCGGGTCGGGTGCTCAGGGACGTGGCGGTGGTGCTCGCTGACGGCGGCGATTGCGTGACCGATATCGACGCGTACCGAGGTCAGGAGCGGCTGTTCGGCGCGCGGGCGTCGGAGACGACCACGCATCGGGTGCTGAAGTCGATCGATGAGCAACTGCTCGGCCAGATTCGCGCGGCCCGGGCGAAGGCGCGGGCGCGGGTGTGGGACGCGGGCGCCCGGCCGGAGACGATCACGTTGAACATCGACGCCACCCTGTTGACGGCGCACTCGGAGAAGGAACTGGCGGCCGGCAACTACAAGCACGGGTACGGGTTCCACCCGCTGAACTGCTATCTGGACGAGACCGGGGAGGCGCTCGCCGCGATCCTCAGACCGGGGAACGCTGGCTCGAACACCGCCGATGATCACTTCACAGTGCTCGGGCTCGCGCTCGCGCAGCTCCCCGCGCAGGATCTTGATCGCGAGATCCTGGTCCGGGCGGACATCGGCGGGTGCACGCACGCGTTCACCGCCGACTGCCGGGAAGCCGGGATTCGGTTCTCGGTCGGCTACGAACTCAACGACACCGTCCGCCAAGCGATCCTCCAGCTCCCAGAAACCGCTTGGGAGCAGGCGATCAACAGCGACGGAGAGGATCGGGATGGCGCCTGGGTCGCGGAGCTGACCGACCGGCTGGATCTGTCCGCCTGGCCCGAGGGCTCGCGGATGATCGTCCGGCGTGAGCGGCCGCATCCTGGCGCGCAGTTTCAGATCTTCGACGAGCATGGCTACCGGCACACGTGCTTCCTCACCGACCAGGACGGCACCGACATCGCCGTCCTGGAGTTACGCCACCGCGGCCGCGCAAGGGTCGAGGACAGCATCCGCGCCGGCAAGGACACCGGCATGCGCAACCTTCCCCACCACGCCTTCGAGCACAACCAGACGTGGCTCGAGCTCTCGCTGATCGCCCAAGACCTGCTGTGCTGGACCAAGCTGATCTGCCTTGACGGCGAGCTCGCTGTCGCCGAGCCCAAACGCCTTCGCCAGCGGCTGCTGCACATCGCCGCCAAGCTCGTGCGTCACGGGCGACGCACCCACCTCAAACTCGATCGCGATTGGCCCTGGTCCGAAGCGCTCGCCGCCGCGTTCGAACGCCTCCGGACAATCCCGGCACTCCGCTGAGCACGCGCCGCAACCCCCCGGGCCACAACCTCAAAACCAACTCGCGGTACCGACCATCTCCGCCTGCCCGGAAACGACGATCGCAAGCCGACCCCGACTGCGCTGAACCACGCAGCCCGACGTTCGCCCGGGCCGCAACCGCTCTCACCCCGCCGGTCACACCCTCTCGACCGAATCGCGCTCACCATCGCGACGATAACGGCGCTTCGAGGTTTGGATCGACTGCAGGGGACCCCGGGACGAAGTGCGCCGCTCTCGTACAGATAGCCGCACACCCCGACCGGTTCGCATCTTCATGCCGCTCCAGTACCAGCCGTAGATTGAGCTGTACACCTGGTGCCCGAAGTTGCGCCCATACACCGCACGGCCCGCGCTGCATCCGACATGCACGCGGGAGCTGTCGGTGCGATAGACGTGTCCGTTGACATCCGTCCATCGCAGCTCCATCTTCCAGTTGCAAACGGTGCGGCGCCGAGCCAGCTCACCTGCGCCGTCGAAACCCACAGGCTCGGACGGTCGTGCCCTAGCCAACCACTGAGCGTCGGCGGGCCCTCGACGTCAATACATGTGTAGGCGGAGCTGAACCATTTGATACCGAAACCACTCGCGGTCCAGCCCGTCGCGCTGGCGCTGCTGGGCGTCGGTAACACCGCCAACGCGCTCACACTCGCGACTACCGAGACGAGCAGCGCCAGCGCGCATCTGCGGTGGAGATGCACTCGCGGACGCCGGAGATCGTGAACAGCTGCCTTGCTCATGTCGTGACCTTTCAATCGCTGGACATATTCGCTGACTCCTCCCAGGCACCGACGACCACGGTCGGCGCCAGGACCCCCGCACAGGGCGGGCCGCGCGGGTAGCGGCAGAACCACGACTTGCGAGCAACGCCCGACGATCGCATGCATGGAGAGACGCGCTCCCGGCGGCCGCTGTTCCATAGCTCGCGAAATTTCGTCAGGGACGGCGGACCGGCGAGCGTTCCCGCGCTAGTCGACCCCCAACCACAGACGACGACAAATACAAACCGTTACCTTTCGCGCGTTACCCTCCCATGTCCAACAAGACGGATTCACCTCCCGCGGTGGACGTGTATCGAACGACCTTGGCTGCTCACCACCCAGAGACGCCGCGCTTGCACCAAAGAGCTCGATCGCGCCGAAACGTTCGGACGGGCTCACCCCGTGGTTGGACGGGGCCAGGTTGCACAGCCGCAGGGTGAAGCTGACGTTGGTCACGCTGGGGATTGTCGGAGCCTCACTGTTCTACGGCGACGGGGTGATCACGCGGCGATCTCGGTGCTCTCGGCCGTGGGGGGCTGAAAGTGGCGGCGCCCAGCCTTGGTTCGATCGTCCTGCCGGTCACGGTGGCGGTGCTCACGCTGTTGTTCGCGATTCAGCGTTACGGCACGACTCTCGTCGGCGGCCTGTTCGGCCGGGTGATGGCGGTCTGGTTTGGCGTGCTGGCGCTGATCGGAGTCGTGGAGGTTGCTCAGCATCCAGCGGTGATCAGGGCGCTTTCACCGACATACGGGGTCCAGTTCTTCCTTGACCACGGCGCCGTGGCGTTCATCGCGCTCGGCTCAGTGGTGCTGGCGGTGACGGGAGCCGAGGCGCTCTATGCGGACATGGGGCATTTCGGCCGTTCGCCAATCCGGCGGGCGTGGTTCCTGCTCGCGTTCCCCGCGCTGACGCTCAACTACCTGGCGCAAGGATCGCTGATTCTTCGCTCTCCCAAGGCAATCGAGAACCCGTTCTTTTCCTGGTGCCGGGATGGGCACAGATCCCGATGGTGCTGCTGGCGACCGTGGCCACCGTGATCGCTTCGCAGGCGGTGATCTCGGGGGCGTTCAGCGTGACCCGGCAGGCGGTGCAGCTCGGCTTCCTGCCCCGTTTGACGATCCGCCAGACCTCAGCACGCGAGATCGGGCAGATCTACGTGCCGGCGGTCAACCTTGGCCTGTTCGTGGCCGTGGTCGCGATCGTCGTCGGGTTCGGCTCGTCCA
The DNA here is from genome assembly GCA_963837385.1 of uncultured Solirubrobacterales bacterium. Taxonomy (GTDB): domain Bacteria; phylum Actinomycetota; class Thermoleophilia; order Solirubrobacterales; family Solirubrobacteraceae; genus Palsa-465. Next base: position 8,019 of record CAWIMZ010000002.1, on the reverse strand, counting down.
CCGCTCTCGCCTCCGCGTACGGCGTTGCCGTCACCGGCACATTCATCCTGAACACGATTCTGTTTCTCGCGGTCGCTCGCATGCTCTGGCACAAGCCGAGGCGGTTCATCGTGCTCGGCGGCGCGGTGTTCCTGACGATCGAGGTCGCCTTCTTTGCGGCCAACCTGACGAAGGTCACGCACGGAGGTTGGCTGCCGTTGGTGATTGCGCTCGGGGTGTTCACGGTGCTGATGACCTGGCGCAGGGGGCGGGAAATCGTGACCGCGAACCGCACCAGAGAGGAAGGCTCGCTGAGTCACTTCATCACGCAGCTCGACGCGCGCGAGTTTCGCGTTCAGCGCGTCCCCGGTACTGCCGTGTTCCTCAACGCCAACCCCCACACCACGCCGCTCGCGCTCCGCGCCAACGTCGAGCACAATCACGTCCTCCACAAGCGGGTGATCATCGTCACGATCGAGAACGAGCGTGTCCCCCACATCTCGAGCGGCGATCGGCTTCTCGCCGATCATCTCGGCAACCCGGGCGACGGCATCGCCGGGCTGACCGCCCGGTTGGCTTTCAGGACGTGCTCGACATCCCGGCCACGCTCCGCCTCGCTGCCGATCGGCACCTGCTCGAAGGCAAGATCGACCTGGACCAGGTTTCCTACTTCCTCTCGCAGATCACGATCGTCCCTGGCGACGACCCGGGCATGAGTACCTGGCGCAAGAAGCTGTTCCTGAAGATGGCCCGGAACGCCGCGAACCCGGCCGAGTACTTCAGACTCCCCGACGCTCAGACCGTGACCATGGGCGAGCGCATCAAGCTGTGAGCCACTAAGCCGGCGCGACCGCGACCGGTGCGCGTCGGTATCGATGCCCTCGACGTCGGGCCCAGCCCGTGGGACAAGTCGATCCCCGGGGTAAGTGGATATCTCGGAGTCCGATCGCGCGGGAGACTCGTCGTCAGCCTCGCGATGCACGCCCTCGGGCAACGACTCGCGGGCGGCGCCGGGACGGGCCGAGCCTCTCCCAGCCGCCGTTATACTCGGCCTCCTCGCGGCTGTAGCTCAGTTGGCTAGAGCGTCTGCTTGCCATGCAGAAGGTCGAGGGTTCGAGTCCCTTCAGCCGCTCTCGCAAAAGCCTCTGAGCGGGGTTTTTGGGTTTCTTGACGCCGTAAGCGGACCTACACACCCTTGACTCGCCTTCGGCATCCCCTGCCCTGAGCCTCCCGCGGTGCAGCCACTCCGACGCCTCCACCTGGAACGTCGGCACCGGCCCGGTCGCCGCGTCGAACCCCGACTCCGTCGGCGGTGGGCTCCATTCGCCCCGATTCACCTTTTCCATCAGGAAGCGCTGCTCCTCGGCGGCACGTTGTCGTCCCAGCCTTCCCACTCGCCTCCGAGATGCACGTAGACCTGCTGGCCCCGGTCGAGAAAGCTACTCCGTAGCTGGTTCCTCGCTGGGTCGATTGGCGCCTCAGCGTGCCGCTTCGAGGACGTCCCATCAGCAACGAGTTCTCATGGGAGAAGGTGACTGGATCGGATCTGACCCTGACTTGCCGGCCCGCCGGCCATGAGCTACGACCCACGGGGTCATTGTGCGTGCACCCTGAAGCATCGCACGGAATGACCGACTGGGTGCCTTGGATGGGGACGCCCGCGACACCCCCTGATGTCGAGAACGTCCACGCCGGCGCCCGGCCGGCTGCCTTGATTGGTCGTCCTCCGCGTCCGCCGTCAACGCCTCTCGCGCCTGCTCGACGTCGAAGCGCATCCTCGCGCGCGGTCCGGTGCCGAGGCCCACGACACCCCCGTTCGGCGTTGGCATAACCCAGTCGCGGGCCACTCCGAGCTGCTCGGCAAGGCCTGCGCATCGACTAGCCCAACTTTGGGAGGCGCGGACTCGACGAGTCGGGCGATGTGTTCGGCCACCGCCTCGATGTCCTCCACGTCCAACCCCATGAGGCGCCGCGGCGTCCGCAAACAGTCCGATCTCGCGTGCGATCACGAGAGCTAGACGGGACGACGCTCGACTGCGCCGATCGTGTTCTGTCTGTCCGCATGGCCGGCTCTGACTTGTAGGTAATGCATTTCGGCCTGAAAGCCTTGTTCGCGAGCGAGGGGCGAGAGACGCGTGACCGTGCTGACTCGTGGCGGTGGTTGGCGCGCAGTTGCATGCCCGAAGCTGGGCTTGAAGGAGGAGCGCTGGTTGATGTCGCGCCGAGGTGGTGAGCGTTGTTCGGTTGCGGCGGCGTAGGACCTTGGGATTAGCGCGGTTCGGGCTCGCGGGTCGGTACCGACAGCACCCCGGGAAGGACCTGGGCGTGGCGCTCGGCCATCCTCCCTTGCGTATCGTCTCCTGTGCCGGGCCTCGCGGGCGGATGGTGGCGGCGACTCGGTGAGGGGTGGCGCAAGCCGGCCGTTCTGAGCGTACCTCGATGCTCGTCGAGGCGGCGGCGCAAGCCGATCGCCAGCCGCACAATTGCGCTCGTCCCAGGGCTCCCCCACTCCAACAGCCGTTATCCGGACGGAAGCCGTGCGGCTGCAGGACCCGGAGCAGCTCGTGGCGGCAGCGCAGCAGGCAAGTCGACAGATCTCGCGCGCCGAACTCGCGCTCGAGCTGTCCCCAACGTTCGTCCGACCCGAGTGCCCGGATCGAGTCGAGCTCTTCCGCTCCGCGCGGGGGACATCAGCCAAACCGACGCGGGCCGGCTGTTCCGGCGTCCCAGCGGGGAGGCGTCTCGTCGACGCGAGCCGGCTGGCTTTTGCTGCCGCTCCCCAGCGGGCGTCTCGCAAGCGCTTTCTGGCACCCGAGCGTGCCGCACTACCCCGACAGGAGCACTTCTGTCCCGCCGTGATGCCTCCCACCCTCCGACAGCTTCAGCAGATGCCGCCGAGCTTGCGCTGGGGCAGCCGCAACGCCTTTCCGCGGAATACTTTGAGCTCTGGCGGTCGCTAGCGGTGATCTGGTTGCCCCGCTCCTGCGGACGAAGCTCGCAGTCCCTGGCTCTCCTCGCCTCGTCGTCCGTGAAAGCCTGATCGAAGCACTCTCTGCGGGCCCGTCGCGACCGGTTACGCTGGTCTACGGTCCCGCTGGCAGCGGAAAGACGATGCTCGTGGCGCAATGGGCGGCGTCCGCACGAGAAGAGCGTCCGGTGGCCTGGCTCTCGTTGGAGACGGGCGATAACGATCCCGCGAGGTTCTGGATGTACGTCATCGAGGCGCTGCGCTCGGTGCTGGCCGGGATCGGCGAAGCCGGGTGTCGATGCTGCGTGCGCCCGGCGTCAACCTCGTGACCAGGCTCTCCCGCCGCTGGTCAACGAGCTCTCAAACGTCTCGGAGCAGCTCGTCCTTGTGCTGGACGACTATCACGCGATCGAAGACGAGCGGATCCACGAAGGCATGGCTTCGCTGATCGAGCATCTCCCGGCCACCCTTCGCATCGTGATGACATCGCGCTGAGCCGCCGCTCGGAGTCGGAACGCTGCGCGGCGGGCCCAGCTCAACGAGATCGATGCTGTGCAGCTGCGCTTCTCACCTTCAGAAGCGGAGTCGATGCTCAACGACGTGCATGGCCTGGGCCTGACCCCCGAGACAGTCAAACGCTTGCACGACCGCACCGAGGCCTGGGCAGCGGGCTCTATCTGCCGTTCTGTCCATGCCGGGCGCGAGGATGCGAGCGGATTCCTCGCGTCCTTCACTGGTAACGATCGACGGGTCGTCGACTATCTCGCAGCTGAGGTACTCGGTGAGCAGCGTGAGGGGGAGCTGGACTTCCTGCTTTACACGAGCGGCTCGACAGGTTCTGTGCGCCTCTGTGCGACGCCGTCACGGGCGCGCGAGACAGCAGGGCGATGCTTGACGGATCGAGCGCGTGAATTACTTCCTGATCCCGCTCGACCCGGGCATGAGTGGTACCGCCACCACCACCTGTTCGGCGAGTCGCTGCGGACGAGCTCGAGCGCAGACAGCCCGGACGCGCGGCGGAGCTCATCGTCGGGCCGGGCGTCGGTCTCGATGCCGGGATGGTGTCCGAGGCGATCGGAGACCTGACGGAACTGGGGATTCCGATGCAGCGTCCGAGCTCATCGAGCTCGCTGGCTGGCGTTCACGAACGCGGGCCAGCGAGAAACGATCGCGCTGCATTGGATCATCTCCCCAGGGCTATATCCCGGGCGACGGCCGCTTGGGGCTGGGGTCCAGGCGAGGACCGCCCGAACAGTCGGTGAGCGTGGCGAGGTCCGTGGGTCGACGTGGCCACGCCGGCGCGAGAAACAACCCGGCGACGACGTAGAGTGGGGGAGGGGTTAACCGTCGTTCGCGCCGCGGCATTGCAACTGCTCGGCGACATGCGCAAGCCGAGCCGAGGACAGGAAGACTCGCGCCTCTGGACGGTAGCTTTATCTGGCACTGGCTCGCGGCTTGTCTCCTAGGCACCTCAGCGCGATCGTTCGAGGCCAACGACGACGCCGGACGCTGTTCGAGACGGCGATCCAGCTCGGCAGCGGCTCGCAGAACTTCATCGTCTCGATGCTCGCGCTCGGACGGCTCGCCCTCATCGCCGCCGATCGCGGGGACTGGCTGGGAATGCACCGCCAAGCCCGAAGCCTCGTTTGATGTGGTCCGCACAAATGGCTGCAGGAGTATTGGATCTGCAGCTCGGCCCGATCGCACGGGGGCGGCGGTTGACCACGACCGGCGGCCGACGGAGGTACGGGCGGAGCTGGAGCGCGCGGTCAGCCTGTCTCGCGCGGCGCCGGCCTGGTCGAGTTGTCGTACGCACTGACGACGCTCGCCGAGCTGCACCGCGAGCTGGCGATCGCCCAGCAGCACGCGAGCTGCTGCTGGAAGCGCGTGAACTGCTCTCACGCTGTCCTGAGCCCGGCACGTTCGCGCCGCGACTGCCGGCGCTCAGACACCTCGCCGCGACTCGGCGTCGACTATCCGGCGCGAGGCGAGTCGTCACCGACGAGCTGACACCTCGGGAGCAGGCAGTGCTTGGGCCTCTCCCTCCGGCCTCTCGGCCAGGGAAATCGGAGACGAGCTGGGCATCTCCCGCGACACAGTCAAGACGCACAGCAAGCGCATCTACCGAAGCTGGGTGTGGCGCGCAGGCGCAGCGCCGTCGCACGCGGCCGAGGCTGGGTCTGCTCTAGCCGCGCTCGCCCCTGACACCGGGGTGACTGTGGTCGGGCTGATGCGAGCTCACCCAGCCGGCCGCATCCTCGTGGCCTGGCGCATCACGAGACACGAGAGAGAGAGGCACAGCCATGTTCGGAGCTCGCGACTTCGCATGCTCAAACCGACGTCGCGTCTCTTCGCGGCCATGATCCGAGCGGCGATCGCCGCGTGTCCGGCGCGGCATCGAGCCACCTGAGCCCGTATGGCGCGAACGACCCCGCCACCCAGAGCGTCGAGGCGACCAACCGCTTCCAGGCCGCGACGGGGCCCAGATCGATCCGGCGTCATCGCGCTTGTTTCCAGCGGTGACGTGCGCAGCCCGCCGCCCGACAGCGAGTCGAAAGCGTCGCGGCGGAGCTAGGCGCAGCCAGACGTGGCGAGCGTCGCGAGCATCTACACCACGCACAACCCGCGATGGTGGCGCGCGACGGGCGCTCGACATACGTGGTCGCGTATTTCAAGGCGCTGTTGGACAAGCGCCTATCCGACGACGCCAAGCTGATCGAGAGTCGATGGTCGGCCTGCGCGTCGACGCGCTCTCACCCCAGCGGCTGCGGCAGGCGGTCGAACGCGACGCGCGGCCGCGCGCAGCGGCGCCTTATACGCACGCGCAGCTCGTCACCAGGCGGCAGGCGCAGGTCGCAGTCGCGAGGCGCCGTGGCGCTCGTCGCGCTCGGAGCCGCGTTGACGCCAGATCCGGTTTATCACTGCCGACGCTGGGGTGCTGCCCAGAGCGCAAGCGCCACCAGGTCCAGGATGCGCCGACATCCAATTCCCGCCAACCCACTCATCCGCTCGAGTAGTTGTCGGCGCCCCCGCCTCCTCACCGTTCGCGGTCGCCGTCGGCGTTTCGCGACCTCGCAAATCGTATTCATCAAGGAGCTCGGGATCGGCACCGCGCTAGCCGTACTGCTCGACCCTTCGTGATCCGAGCGCTACTAGTGCCCCGCTCATGGCCCTGTGGCCCGCTCGGTAACCCCTGGCCCGGCCGCCATTACGCCGGCGGCACGAACGGATCAGGCTCCAGGAGGGCGCGCCGGGAGCGGCATGACGCCGAACGCCGAGGAACCCCGCCGGATCGACACCAGCACATCGACGCAACCACCGGCGAACCACACGAGACCTAACACCATGAGCAAACAACACGTCATCGACGCGACCGTCGACTCGCGCCCGGCCCGGCGACCGGCTTCGAACTGGCCAGCTCGACGAGCCGGGCGTGCCCAACATCGACGCCGCGCTCGCGCGCAACCGCGCCTTCGCGGCCGCTTGGAAGGAGGCGCCGTCGTCTTCCCCTACCTTCGCCTCTTCGTGATCACCTGCCTCGACCGCGGGTCGACCCGGCGCACTTCCTCGGCCCCGAGCTGAGCGATGCGATCGTGGTGCGCAATGTCGGCGGGCGGGTCACGCCTGAGGTGATCAACGACGTCGCGTTCATCGGCCAGCTCGCCGAGACCATGCTGCCGACGGCCCGCTGTTCGAGGTCGCCGTGATCCGTCACACTCAGTGCGGAGCCGGCGCGCTCGCCGACGACAGCTTCCGCCGCCGCTACGCCGAGCGGATCGGTGCCGAGGAGCGGACCTGCGCGAGCACGCCGTCATCGACCCGCGGCGACCGTGACCCGCGACGTCGAGCGCCTGCGCTCCGCACACGCGATCCGCCGCGAATCACTATCTCCGGGCACGTCTACGACGTTTACCCAGCGGCCCGGGGAGGAGACGACCTTCCCGCCGATGCAAGGACAGCGAATCCGCTCCCGACCCCACGACGACCCACGGAATGCAGATCGGCTCTGCGAGCTCCATGAGAGACGAGCGGACCGTAGATCGGCTCATGCTTTGCGCACACCGTCCGCCGCGTGCGGCGGCTGGAGCCGGCGGGAGCTGCACCGGAGGAGGTGCGGACGACAGCGCCTGACCTTATACGCTTAAGAACATCTGGCATAGGCCGTAGGCGGGCTTCTTCGCGGCCAGCGCATGTCGCCGGCATAGCGCCATGGCCATACCGAGATGCCCGTTCGCGTCGAACTCGCCCTCAACGGCGTACGCGCAGCCGCGGTGGACGGCAAGCACGAGCAGGAGATCCGGCGAAGGTCACGGTGAGCAGCGACAGCGCCGAAGTCGCCAGCACCGCACCGAACGCACCGGAAGTTCCGGACATCTCAAACTCAGACCGAGGCCGGGTCTGATCGCCCTCCACCGACCGCGGTTTCAAAGGACGGGACGCACGCGAGCATCCCCACTCGAGACGAGGTGCGCCAAATCGTCGCCAAGCGTTTGACGTGTTGGCTCGCCTGTCGCTTCGAGCGCTCGACTTCGACGATTTCCGCGATCAGCACGTATCGGCTTGATCGATCGCCTGTCCGGGCACGTCCGCCGGCCGCGTGAGTGCCGATCCGACACCGTGTCCAGCGACCGCGAACGATGTCCCGACCCCCGCCATCAGACCTTCAACTCCTGGCCAGCTCCGGCGAGCGCAGGCGAAACCACATGAGAAAGGTCGCGGGAGGACTCATCCACGGAGCGTAATGCAAATCGCATTTCGATCCCTTGCCGCGCCTGGCTTCCTGCTTCGCACTCAGGCAACAGCTCACGACCGTCCGGGACCTGCTTGCATCGACGTGATCCCCGGCTCGGAACCGTCGCGAGGACGATCTCGGGATAGGCATCGCTCCACGTGCCCTCGTTGACGATCACGTCGCAAACGGATCCGGGAAAGCGCGGTCACGGGCACCCCTAGTTCCACGAGCTTGGTCTGGACGGCCTCAACCTCCGACAGCTCGTTGATGTCGATCAGGAGCGTGCGGTCGTTGTTCTCCTGATCGGCATCCAGCCCAAGGATGGCCGACTGCAAGCGGC
>CAWIMZ010000001.1:0-23337 GCA_963837385.1 uncultured Solirubrobacterales bacterium | reverse complement strand
GCGAAGGATCGTGCGTGGGAGCGCTCGTATCGCGGGCGCTGGGCGGGCGACGGGGTGGTCCGCTCGACCCCCGGCGTCAACTGCGCCGGCTCATGCTCCTGGAACGTCTACGTCAAGGACGGGCTGCTCACCTGGGAGACGCAGGCCGTCGACTACCCGTCGACCGGCCCGGACATGCCCGACTACGAGCCGCGCGGCTGCCCGCGCGGCGCATCGTTCTCCTGGTACGTGTACTCGCCGCTCCGGCTGAAGTACCCGTACGTCCGCGGCTCCCTGATTGAGCGGTTCCGGGCGGAGCCGGCGCGGCTCGGCGATCCCGTCGACGCGTGGGCGGCGATCGTCGGAGGACCCCGAGCGGCGCGGCGTACGTACAGAGCAACGCGGGCGGGGCGGGTTCGTGCGCGCCTCCTGGGAGGAGGCGGTGGAGCTGATCGCGGCGGCGCACGTGCACACGATCCGCCGCTACGGGCCCGACCGGGTGGCGGGGTTCACGCCGATCCCGGCGATGTCGATGGCATGCTACGCGGCGGGGACCGCTTTCTGTCGCTGATCGGCGGCGTGATCCTGAGCTTCTACGACTGGTATGCGGACCTGCCGCCCGCCTCGCCGCAGACGTTCGGCGACCAGACCGACGTGCCCGAGTCGGGCGACTGGTGGAACGCGGCTACCTGCTCGTCTGGGGCACGAACCTGCCGACGACGCGCACGCCGGACGCGCACTTCATGACCGAGGCGCGCTACCGCGGCCAGAAGGTCGTGGTCGTCTCGCCGAACTACGCCGAGCACACGAAGTTCGCCGACCACTGGCTGGCCGCGGAGCCGGGCACCGACGGCGCGCTCGCGATGGCGATGGGCCACGTGATCCTGAAGGAGTTCTGGGTCGACCGCCCGGCGCGTACTTCGGGGCTTACGCACGCAGTTCACCGACCTGCCCCTGCTCGTGACGCTGCGCGAACGGGACGGTGCCCTTCGTCGCCGACCGGTTCCTGCGCGCGGCGGACCTCGGTGCGCCGAAGGGGGGGAGGACCACGCGGAGTGGAAGACGGTCGTGCTGGACGAGCGACGGGAGAGCCGGCGGTCCCGAACGGCTCGGTGGGCCTCCGCTGGGAGGCGACGCAGGCGGGCCGCTGGAACCTCGAGCTTGGGCAGACATCGAGCCCGCGCTCTCGCTGCACGGGCGCGCGGGCACCGAGGCGAGTGGCGATCGACATGCCGCGGTTCGACGTGGGCGAGACCGACGGCGGCTCGAGCGTGCGCCGCGGCGTCCAGGCGCGGTGCGGATCGGCGACCAGCTCGTCACCACGGTGCTCGACCTGATCCTGGCCCAGTACGGCGTCGGCCGCGACGGCCTGCCCGGCGACTGGCCGGCGGGCTACGACGACGCCGCCCAGCCGGGCACGCCGGCGTGGCAGGAGGGGATCACGTCGGTCGACCGCGGCGACTGTCGTGCGCACGCGGCGCGCGAGTTCGCCCGCAACGCCGAGCTGACCGAGGGCCGGTCGATGATCGCGATGGGCGCGGGCACGAACCACTGGTTCCACTCCGACGAGATCTACCGCACGTTCCTTGCGCCGCTCGGGCGGCGGCTGTTTGCCGGTCGCCACATCGCGGACGTGAACGCGCTCGGCGCGAGGCTGGGCTGGCTGCCGTCGTATCCGAGCTTTTGATCGGTGTTCGCTCGAGCTGGCGGGCGCGTCGGGTCCTCCGCACGCGTACTCCTGCAACCGGCCCTCCCGCAGTCTCGCGCAACACGTATCTCGGCTGGCTACGCGCAACTTGTCGTTCGCCTTCAACTACGACGGTCCGAATGCCGGCTCTCAGCGCGACGAGGTGACGGTGCTGCGCAAGCGTGAGAGCGAGGTGAGGTTCGAGATGAGAGTCCGCGCGCAGGTCGGGATGGTGATGGCGCTGGACAAGTGCATCGGCTGCCACACCTGCTCCGGTGACCTGCAAGCAGGTCTGGACGAATCGCCCGGTGCGCCGAGTACATGTGGTTCAACGACGTCGAGACCAAGCCCGGGCTCGGCTACCCGAAGCGCTGGGAGGACCAGGAGCAAGTGGCGTGGCGGGTGGGAGCTCGACCGCAAGGGCCGGCTGCGGCTGAAGGCCGGCGGGCGGCTGAAGAAGCTCGCGCAGATCTTCTACAACCCCGAGCCTGCCCGAGATCGACGACTACTACGAGCCGTGGGCGCGCCGGTGAGCACCACCGACATCTTCCTGTGGATCGTGCTCCCGTACGTCGCGATCACGATCTTCATCCTCGGGCACGTCTGGCGCTACCGCCACGACCAGTTCGGCTGGACCAGCCGCTCCACCCAACTGCTCGAACGGCCGGCTGCTGAAATGGGGCAGCCCGCTGTTTCACTACGGCGCGCTGGCAGCGATCGGCGGGCACGTGCTCGGGATCCTGATCCCGCAGAGCGCGACCAGCGCGGTCGGCATCGACGAGCACGCCTACCACCTGATCTCCGCGATCGCCGGCACGCTCGCCGGCGCCGCCGCACTGACCGGCCTGCTGATGCTCGATCTACCGCCGCGCGCGCGTCCGCCGCGTCGCCGTCACCACCTCCTACGTCGACCTCGCCGTGTACGCGTTGCTGTTCGTCGTCATCGCGCTCGGGATGCTCGACACGCTCTCCCACAACCTCTTCGCGGCCGGGCAACGGCTACAACTACCGGCACACCGTCGCGATCTGGTTCCGCGGCGTGTTCGCGCTCCAGGACAACGCCCAGCTGATGGCCGGCGTCCCGCTCGTCTACCAGATCCACACCCTCTCGGCCTGGGCGATCCTCGCGCTGTGGCCGTTCAGCCGCCTCGTGCACGCCTGGAGCATCCCCTTCCAGTACATCGGCCGGCCCTACATCCTCTACCGCCGCCGCTACCAGGCAGCCCGCTGATGCCCCGCGAACCGGCGACGGACCGGCTCGAGCAGATCCTCAGCGCGATCCCGCCCGCCTCCGGCGCGCGTCGTGATGGGCACCGGGGTCGTCTCGATCGCGCTCTCGCTCGACCGCCGCGAGACGCTCTCGCGGATCCTCCTCGCGATCGCCGCGGCGGCATGGATCGCGCTCGGCCTGCTGCTCGGCGGCCGCGCAATGCGCGACCGCGAGCGAGTGCATCGCGAGGCCCGCTCGCCAGCCGCGCTGACCGGCGTCGCCGGCACCGCCGTGCTCGGCACCCGCCTCACGATCCTCGGCTGGGGCTGGGCCGGGATCGCGCTACTGGTGATCGCCGCTGCTTTCTGGCTCGTCCTGCTCACACCCGTGCTGACCCACTGGATCACCCCCACCGTCGGCGTGTCACTCGTACTGACCGTGTCGACCGAATCGCTCGCGGTCCTGTCCGCGGCACTCGCTGCGCGCGAGCGCACGGACTGGCTGCTCTACGCGGCGCTCGCACCCTTCCTGCTCGGGCTCGCCTTCTACGTGTTCGTGATCTCCCGGTTCGACTTCCGCCAGCTCGGCCGTCGGGCGCGGCGACCACTGGATCACCGGCGGGGCACTCGCGATCTCGACGCTCGCCGCCGGCCGCATCACCCTCGCCGCCAAGACCCTGCACCAAATGAGCGGTATCTCGGGGACACTAAAAGTCGTCTCGCTCGTCCTCTGGGCGCTCACGATCGCCTGGCTCCCGTTACTGGTCGCCGCCGAGGTGCTGCGCCCACGGCCGCGCTACAACGTGCGGCGCTGGTCAACCGTGTTCCCCGTCGGCATGTACGCCGCGTGCAGCTTCGTCGTCGGCGCCGTCGCCACCGCGCCCGCGATCACCGACTTCGCGCGCGTCTGGGTGTGGGCCGGCGTCGGCGTGTGGCTCGTCGTGTTTCTGGCGATGCTCCGGCGCGGACAGCAACTCGCCCGCGGCGAGCACCCGTCGCTCAGCACCGGACGCCTCGAGGCTCCCGTCCAGCCAGCGACGCACCACGCATTAGTTCAGGTCCAGATCGGGGCGCGCGGTGCGCAGGCAGCCGATCGCCGCAGCGTGCTCGGAACGGCCGCGTTCGACGGGCTCTCCGGTACACGCGCCGAAGTCGACGACGCGCCTTCCTTCGCGCATCTCGGCGACCCGCCAGAGGAGCGCCGGCGAGCACCCAGCGCTCGAAGACGAGCGATCTGCTGCCCGCCTGCGCTCGTCCATGGCCAACCCGCGACCCACTACGCGCGAGCTCCCTGACAAGTGGTGCAGGCGTATCGGTCTCGCTGTACCGCCTGCCACGCGGCCCGCGCACCTGGTGCCTCGCTCGTCATCGCGTGGACCGTGAGCGGGGAACTGCTGCATGATTCCGGTGCTGAGCATGTCGGCCATGTCGAGGATGTGGCCGATGTAGACGTTGTAGAGGCTGATCGCGTCGGCGTAGTGCCCCTCGAGCTGGTCGACCGCCAGCGCCGACGACCTGGTCGAGGTGGATGCGCATCATCGTTTGCATCGCGCCCAGCGACCAGTGGCGCGGATTGGCGGCGTGCAGGAAGCGTGCGACCTGATTGCCGTTGGCGTAAAACGCGGCCTTCGCCTTCGCGGTCGCGGAGGCGTCGCCGGACTTGGCGGCTTCCAGTAGCGCGACGGCGGCATTGATGTGCCCCTTGAGCAGCGCGGTCAGCTCGTTGCCGGCCTTGGCTCCGTAGTAGGGCTTGACCGCGTTGCCGATATCCGTCTGGTTCTGCAGCAGCCGCCCGATCACGAGCTGGGTATCGGGTAGCCCGCCGACGAAGTCGACGATCGCGCGCTCGGTCCATGTCCCATGGGCCTCCCAAAGCGCGCGCATGCCGTCGTGGAACGCGAAAGCCTTCGGCGTGATCGTGCCCTCGCGAGCAGGCGCCGTGCTAGCGGCGGACATAGATGCGATCGAGCTGATCGCGAGCGCGGCGAGCGCGGCTGCCGTAACCACACCGACGAGCGCGCGGCGGGGTGGGATCCATATGGTGCTCATGTGAGCGACCTCCTCTTGTTGGCAAATTCGCTTGCGCGTCAACCCCTTTAGCGCGGCGAACCACCCGGCTCTTACCACACGACGCGGCTGAAGCTCGCGACGCTCGCACGAGCGTCGACGACCACGCGACCGAACGCGCCTAGCGGCGCTACGAGTTTCCCCGACCGCGACACCTGGCCCAAGGTAAGACGGACCTTCGCCCGTCGCTCAACGAGTCAGACCCGACATCTACTGCAGGGAGAACACGATGAGCAGCCCAGCCCCGAATCACGAAATCCTGATCGTCACCGATACGGCCATGTGCAGCGAGCCCGCTTGCCCGCCGTCGGTGCGCGAGCGCGCCAAGGCGGGCCGGTGCCACTTCACGCCTGCTTATCCCCGCCGTCGCCCACGGCCCGCACCGGGTCGTCGATCCAGAGGGCCCCCAATGCCGTGCAGCGGCCGAGCGAACAATTCGCGCTTTGCGACCATCGCTCGACGCTGCTGCGGGCGCCCGGCGGTTACAACAACACCCCGATTTCCCACGCCGTCGAACGCGGCGGCGACAGATCTGCTTGCTGCCGACCGGACGCGCCTGCGCTCTGGAGCAGCCCCCCGGGTGGAGCCTTGACGACTGCGCTCAGCGCACTGAGCCTGCTGACCCAGCACCGCCCATCGGACGCCGTGGTGGCGTGGCGCACCGAGCGCCTGCGTTCCGCCGGCCTTGCAGACGATCTCGCGGCGCAGATCGCATGCGACCGCTCCTACGACCTTCACGCCGTTCTCGACCTCGTGGATCGCGGCTGCCCTGCTGAGCTGGCGGTGCTGATCCTCGCCCCGTCGACGACCAGCGCGCACCGTGCTGACCCAAAGCCTCACGGCCCTCCGCGTTCGCGCTGATAGCGTTCGGCACCGAGGCGCAAGCTCATTGTCTGTTCCCCGCGCGACCGCATCAGCTCCGCAGACCGGCCGCGACATCGAGTCGCGTGCGTGGCTGCAGCGGCTGCGCGCCGACGGTCCTGAGCGCGACCGAGCGTTAAGTGACCTGCGCGAGCTGCTGCTTCGCGCCGCACGCTTCGAGGTGAACCGCCGCCGTGGCACGACGCCCCACGTGCGCGGTGGCGACCACGACGACCTTGCCCAGCAGGGCGCCGACGACGCTCTGCTGGCGATCCTCGGCAAGCTCGACGACTTCCGCGGTGAGAGCCGCTTCACCACCTGGGCCTACAAGTTCGCGCTGCTCGAAGCCGGCGTCAAGCTCCGCCGACGCGCCTGGCAAGACCGCGAGATCCCGCTCGATCCCGCACACTGGACGCTGATCGCCGACCAGCGCGCGACTCCCGACGAAGACGCCGAAACAGCCCAGGCCGATGCGCGCAGTGCGCGACGCCATCAACCAGGCGCTCACGGCCCACCAGCGCGAGATCCTCGTCGCCATCACGATCAGCGAAGTTCCGATCCACGTGCTCGCCGAGCGCCTGGCCACGACCCGCGGTGCCCTCTACAAGACGCTTCACGACGCGCGAGGGAAACTACGCGCACACCTCTCCCAGCAAGGGCTGGACATCGGCTCCTTCAGGGAAAGCGAGACCAGATGACCCGACCCCACGAGATCGACCGCGCTCGCCTCTCTCGCCTGCTCGGACCAGCCGAGCTCGAGCTCACCTGCGACGAGTGCTTCGAAGCGCTGGACCGCTACGTCGAGCTCGAGCTCGCCGGAGCCGGCGCCGACAGCGCGATTCCGGGTCTGCGCGCGCACCTCCAGGGCTGCCCTGGCATGTCGTGAGGACCACGACAGCCTGCTGGCCTACCTGAACAGCCAGGCGGAGTAAGAACTCGGCCGACGAGGACGCCAAACAGGGGATGGAAAACCTCATTCTCCACCTCGCGCAAGGAGGACACCATGTCAGCCACCACCTTCACGCCGGCTGGTCGCTCGGGGGCGATCGGGCCGCACCTCGGGCGGCTCAGGAGCGACCCGGCCTAGCAGAGCTTCAGCCTCTTGAGGGTCGGGTTCGCCGTCCTACCGGTCGTGATGGGCGTCCGCCCCCTGAGCGCAACCCGCACCATGCACGTCGTCGGTATGCACCACGTGCTGCCGTTTCACGGCGTCGCGCACGTCGCGTATTTGCCGGCGGAGCGGATCCTGGGGCTCTCGAAGCTCGCCCGGGTGGTGGAGCTGTTCGCCCGCGACCTGCAACTGCAGGAGCGCCTGACGACGCAGATCGCCGGCTGGCTGCAGGCGCAGCTCGCAGCCGAAGGGCGTGGGGTCGTGCTGGAGGCCGAGCATCTGTGCATGTCGTTGCGCGGGGTGCGGAAGCCCGGGGCGAAGACCGTGACCTCTGCGCTGCACGGGTTGGTGCGTGATGACCCGCGCACGCGCGAGGAGTTCCTGAGCCTGACCGGAGGAGGAGTGCGATGAGCAAGCGAACATTCATCGTCGTCGGCGCGAGCCTCGCCGGCGCGAAGGCGGCGGAGGAGCTGCGCGGGCGCGGCTTCGACGGTCGGGTGGTGCTGATCGGCTCAGAGCCGGAGCGGCCGTACGAGCGCCCGCCGCTGACCAAGGACTATCTGCGCGGCGAGTCCGAGCGCGAGAACGCCTACGTGCACGAGCGGGGCTTCTACGAGCAGCACGAGATCGAACTCGTCACCGGGTCGACGGTAACGGCGATCGACCCTCACGCCTCGCGGGTCACGCTCGACGACGATCGCGTGCTTGGCTTCGACCGGCTGCTGCTGACGACTGGTGCTGAGCCGCGGCAGATCCCGGTCCCCGGTGCGGACCTGGATGGCGTGTACTACCTGCGCACGCTGGCCGATTGCGATGTGCTGCGCAAGCGACTCGACGGCGGCGGCCGCGTCGTAGTCGTGGGCGCTGGCTGGATCGGCAGCGAGTTCGCCGCCTCCGCGCGCCAGCGCGGCCTCGAGGTGACCGTCGTCGATCCAGGAGCGCTGCCGAACGAGCGAATCTTCGGCGCCGAGATCGGCGCGTTCTACCGCGATGTGCACGCCCAGCACGGCATCGAGCTGCGGCTCGGCGAGGGAGTCGATGCGTTCGAGGGCGACGGCGCCGTGGCGCGCGTGCGCACGAGCAGCGGCCGGGCGGTCGATTGCGACTTCGCGGTGGTCGGCGTCGGCGTCGTGCCGCGCGTCCAGCTGGCCCGCGACGCCGGCCTCGAGATCGACAACGGGATCCTCGTGGACGAGAAGCTTCAAACTTCGGCGCCGAACGTGTTCGCGGCCGGGGATGTCGCGAACGCGTTCCATCGGTTCTACGGGCGGCGGATCCGGGTCGAGCACTGGGCGAACGCGCTTAACCAGGGACCGGCGGCGGCCCGCGCGATGCTCGGCGAGCCGGTGAGCTTCGACCGGATCCCGTACTTCTTCTCGGACCAGTACGAGGTCGGAATGGAGTACTCGGGGTACGCCCTCGAGTGGGATCAGGTGGTGTTCCGCGGCGAGCGCGACGGCGGGGAGTTCATCGCCTTCTGGCTGCATGATCGGCGCGTGCTCGCCGGCATGAACGTGAACGTATGGGATGTCAACGAGCACGTCCAGGCGCTGATCCGTTCGCGCCGGACCGTCGACGTCGCCGCGCTGAGCGACGCTGACACGCCGCTTGAATCGCTTGTCGGCGAGCTAACCACCGGAAGCTGAGCGGAGGCACGACCATGGCACCCAACCCCAATCTCACGCGACTGCATCAGGCGGGCGTCTCCATCTGGCTCGACACGCTTTCCCGTCAGCTCCTGCAGAGCGGCGAGTTCGCCACGCTGATTGGCGACTGCAGCGTGACCGGCGCGACCTCGAACCCGACCATCTTCGCGAAGGCGATCACAGGCTCTGACCTCTACGACGAGCAGCTGCGGCGCCTGGCCTGCGCCGGAGAACGCGACGCCAGGGAGCTGTTCTTCTCGCTCGCGCTTGACGACGTTCGCGAAGCCGCCCGTGAGCTGCGCCCCGCATACGACCAGAGCGCCGGGCGCGACGGGTTCATCTCGTTTGAGTGCACACCCGACCTCGCCGACGACAGCGAGGCCACAATCGCGCAGGCCGCCGACCTCTGGCGGCGGCTCGATCAACCGAACGTGATGATCAAGGTCCCAGGGACCGAGGCGGGGCTGCCGGCGATCGAGGAGCTGACCCGTCGCGGCGTGAACGTCAACGTCACGCTGCTGTTCTCGATCGAGCGCTACGAGCAGGTGATCGACGCTTACCTGCACGGCCTGAGCGCTCGCGCGCAAGCCGGTGAGCCGCTCGAGCGCGATCAGCTCGGTCGCGTCGTTCTTCCTCTCCCGGATCGACACCAAGGTCGACGCCCAGTTCCCCGAGGGCTCGCTGCTACGCGGCCGGGTGGCGCTCGCCTCAGCCCGCGTCGCCTACCAACGCTACCGAGCCAAGTTCAATGGCGCTGATTGGGAGCGCCTGCGGGCTCTCGGAGCGCGAACGCAGCGGCCGCTGTGGGCGAGCACCGGCACCAAGGACCCCAACTACCCTGACGTGCTCTACGTGGCGGAGCTGATCGGCCCGGACGTGGTCAACACGATGCCCGACCACACGCTGCGCGCGTTCGCCGAACACGGCGAGATCGCGCGGACTCTCGACGCCGACCCGGACGCGGCCGAGCGGACCCTCGCCGACGCGGCGGCCACAGGTATCGACCTCGCGACCGTGACCACTGAGCTCGAGCGCGAAGGAGTGCAGTCGTTCTGCGACTCCTACCATCAGCTGCTCGACTGCATCGAGAGCAAGCTCGACTCACTCGACCGGGCTGACGGCGTGCGATCGACCTAGGAGCGGTCCCACCCCCGCCGTCGCTTGCTCGCCAGCGGCTCGGCGGGCACAACAGGTGGACCCACGCGAACACCTCGATTACCAATAGCGCCCGGAGAGCAGGACACCGCGCCCCGCGACGTCCTGCGATCGTTTCTGGCAAGCGCCGCCTCACGCGGACGTCCGTTCTCGGGCTACAGCGCGCCTGGATCGCCGAGGTCGTCCGTGTGGACGTTGAGCGCGATTTCGGGGCGGGTGCCGTGCCGTCGTGCGGACTCAGCGCACCAAGTACGCGGCGCAGCTTGTCAGCCTCGGCGAGCAGCTGCTCGAGCCGGTCCTGCGGATCGCTTCGAAGCTGATCGATCATCGTTCGCATTTCCTTTGCGTTTGGGGCGGGCGGTGGGCATGATCGCGTGGAGGCCCCCAACCGACGAGCGTTGGCAGATCATTGTCATCGCTTCGACGCGGGGCCGCGTATGGACGCTGGCGCTGCGAGGGCACAACGCCGCCAGCCAACCACGACTGGCGTCATTTGCCGCTCGCCAGACCGGAAATCGCTGAAGGTCAACCACTCGCGCCGCCGGCGGTGGCTGTCCGCCGGTCCGGCGGCCTGGCGCTCACTCGCGGATCCCTGCGGATCTGGATGAGCCCTAGCCAGCAGCGTCATCGGAGTCTCGGTCTTGCGAATCGGGAGCGTCAGCATCGCCCCAGCCTCCAGGTGAGACGCAAATGAACAAACGTACTCAGAACTGGAGGATCGTGCTTCCCTCCGTGATCACGGGCGAGATGACCGTCGCGGTGACGTTCGCCTTGACCCACGCCGCGGCGCGGTGGGACGACTCGTCTGTGCCGACCTTGTCTTGGCAGGTCGTCACAGTCATGCCGCCGTCGCCGCTGCGAAACGCTGCGTAGCTGACGAAGCCAGGCACCCCGCTGATGAGGCTCTTGACCTCCTCCTCCCGCTGCGCGAGGAGATCGAACAGCTCCGAGGCACCCTGCCCGGAATAGCTCCGAACGACCACGTACATCACGCCCTCCTTACTGTGGCCGTCTTGCCACTTCGGTTGTTGTGGGCACCCTATCTGACGACGAGGGTGTGCGCTCGGTCCAGCCACCAGGCGCGCTCGCGCCAACCCCGCGGCCCGCGCTCAGGCAGGGGTCCTCGTTCGCGTACGGCGACCGGGTCGCATGGCTACTCACGCCTCGGACGAAACCGGAAAGTCGACGCGGTCCGTTTTAGGCCAGCGCCTACCGACGTTCCGTCGAGGTGCCCGCGAGCGGCAACAGGAGGTCGCGCCCTACAGCGCCATCAGTAAGCAACCGCCAGGGTACCTCGGGCCCATCTTGCGGTCAATCGGTCGGGAAGGGTGTGTGGTGGTCATGCGGAGGGTCGGTTCGCTGGGGTCGACGCTCGCCGCCGACGGCGGCCAAGCCCCGGCCGCGGTCGTGTCCGGCAAATCCCGACACGCCCAGTTCCGCTGGGCGTGCGATCACCGCCTCCGCGAAGCGTTCAACGTCCTCGCGGACTCGAGCCGACGCCAGGACCCCTGGGCCGCCGGCGAGCCGCCCGCCGGGCGCTCAAACGCCAAGGCCGGAACCCTTCATACGAGTTAACCAGATAGGCCCTATGGCTTGGGAGGCGCAGGAGGGCGAGAGGGTGACGAGGTGCGCGTTGGGCAGTCCGAGCGAGAAGCCCTCCGGAGCGCCGCTGGCGACGTCGAGCAGGAACTCGGGCTCGTCCCAGCGCTGATACTGCTCCGCGTCGATGTAGAACGGGACGGTGGCTACTTCACCCAGCAGGACGTCATTGGGGCCCGGCGCGAGATCGTTTGCGAGCAGACACAGAGGGAGGGAGCCGTCGCAGCAGCCGCCCGACTGGAAGAGGGCGAGCGGTCCGTGCTCACGCACAAGCTCCTTCACCATCTCTGTTGCCCGGGGAGTTGCTGTGAGGGGGATGAGTTGTTCTTTTGCAAGCATCAGAATGGTCCTAACGGGCTTTGGTGGTAGTTGACCAGCAGGCACTTGGTCTGCGATTCGTGATCGACGACTTCCACGGGGCGGTGCGGGGAGACCTTCGGTTCCTTCCGCGGAACATGTCATCACTATAGCATGAAAATCAAATCTAGAAACATACACCAAGTATGGATGGCCGAGAACACCACACCCGGTTTTCCGCACAACTCTCCGCTAACTGCTAAAGCGCCCGCCCGAAAAGCTGTTTCCCACGCAGCACCCGCACGGCAACCGGCTGCGCGTCTAGATCGAGCCCGAGGTCGTGGTCGGCCTCGAGGTGCAATCGCGCACGCCGTCCAGGACATCGAGCTGACCGCCATGCGGCAGGCCGCGCGCAACATATCGCCCTACCAGCGTCTGCTGAGCGGGCGAGCGACCTCTTCGCCAGCCAGGAGACAATCGAGGCGGCGTGGCGGATCGTCGATCCGATCCTCGGCAACGCCACCCATCGTCATCACCGAAGCCGAACGCCAACAGGGAAGTGGCTGCCAGACCAACCGCGACCGTCCCCAGGCGGACGCGTCGGAGGCTCCACGTCGACCAGTCAGCGGACGCCCAGGTCGCCGCGCCGAGGTCACGCTATTGAAGCCCAACCATGTGGCGGCGGATCCGGGCGAGGCGCTTGTTGGCGGCTCGTCCTAGCGGACGTCCGGGATCTCGGGCGAGGTGGCGCTCAGGCGCTCGCGTACGGGTCGAGTGGTTCCTCCGCGTGCTGGTCGACCGGGGGTGGGCCCGGACACCTGCGCGGGGTGCGCGGGAGCCGATCGTCGGCGCAGCGCTGGCCTCGTTGAGCTGGTCTCACTCCCGTTCGCGGTCGCCGATGCCTGCACGGGGGCGAGGTTCGGGTCTGTCGTTACGGGCGGGGTTGTCGTTACGGGCCGTCCGTTGCTGACCGGGACGGAGCTCGTGTCGGGAATCGCTCCGGGTGCGGATGAGCGAGCCGGCACGCTGCGTGTCTTGGAGAGCATTGTGAGGACCTCCTCAGGACGGTACGAGGGGATCGTCAAGGTCCGCTCATGGAATATGACAGCTATAGCATGAAAATAAAGTCTAGAAATGTTAGACTTCTGTGGATGGCTGAGAACACTGCCCCCACTTGGACGTTCCTGACCAATCACGCCCAGGTGCTGGTCTGTATCGCGCGCGATCCCGGTATCCGCCTGCGCCACATTGGCGATCGTTTGGGGATCACTGAACGCGCCGCCTATCGCATCGTCGCCGAGTTGGCCGCCGCTGGGTACATCACCCGCGAGCGAAACGGGCGCCGCAACCGCTACACGATCAACGCCCACCTCCCGCTCCCCGACGCGATCGCCCGTGAGCAGAGCATCGGCGAGCTGCTCGCGAGCCTGACCGCCACCCACGGGTCGGGGCGGCGGGGTCTTCGCTCCGGGACGAGCGGGTGATCGCGAGCCTGCTCTCGGCGGTCGGCTGCCTGGCGGGCAGCATCGCGGTGCTGCTCAAGCAGCGCGGCCCGGTCGCCGCACCGACCGTGCTCGCGTATGCATGCTTTGTCGATCGAGGGATGAGCGCCCCGACGGAGCGGGGACAACTCCCTGGTCGACTGGTAACGGGTCACCCGTAGAGAAGAGCGTGCGCACCGTTCCTGCGCTCGCTCATGCACACGTTCGGTCATAGACACCCGATCACGGGAATCGTCGGCTACCTGCGCCTTGATGACGGCGATGACCTACGATCCGAGACGACCCGGGTACGAGGGACCCGGGCCCGAGGATTGGATGCATGCGTCGGACGGCATTGTGCGAGGACTTCGCCTCCTGGGAGTCTGCGTAGCCTCGCTTGCGGCACTGCTCGCGATCAGCGCGTGCGGAGGCTCGACGCCGTCGGATGGCGGGCAAGCCATGCCTGCCGCCACCGGTCTATCCGCGATCCCGTCCGCGACAGCACCCGATGGGCCTTCCGCCTCAGCGACGGACCCCCGACTGTCGTCAGCGACGAATGCCTCCAAAGTCTCCTGTCGCACGGCGCATCTGAGACTCTCTCTCGCCGCGGTCGGGGCCGCAACCGGCACCAGCTACACCTGGTATTACCTGTCGAATATCGGACACGTAGGCTGTTCGATGATCGGCTTCCCGGGCGTGGCGATCCTCGATATCCGCGGCCGGATCGTCCAGCACCCCGCCGCTTGGAGCACCCATCCCGGCACGACGCCACCGGAGCCGGTCAGGCTCGTTCCGCTCAAGCGCGGTCAGCCAGCCAAGTTCCTCTTGGCCAGCACCGACGCCATCCCAAACCGCGACTGCCGCACCGCATACATGGGCAAGTCCCTGCAGGTATTTCCACCCAACGAAACCACGCCGATCCGTCAGCCCTACCACCGCAGCTTCTGCGACCTGGTGGTCGGGCCTGTCCAACGAGCCGGCTGACCATCGGTCGCCCGCAAACCCGGGCGCCCACGCGCCCTGGAGTGCTCGGCTCGGTGCTCGTCACCGCCGGCGCGATGCTCGGCATCTTCGCCGTGGTCAACTCCGAGTCCCACGGCATCCTGGCCGCGAGCACCGACGGCGAATCGATCGCCGCGATCGTCCTGCTGACCGGATTCTTCGCTCTGGAGTCGCGCCCCGCCAGCCCGATCGATCCTGACGATCGCCGTTGCGGCCGGTCTCGCGCTCGGGGTCCGGTACCTCGGGCAGTCCCGCACCTCTGGGCAGTCCCGCGCCGAGCTTCGCTGGTGCTCAGCTTCTGGCCCAGTGTGTGGTGATGTGCCTGATGACAAATCGGACCGGGTCATCTTAGACTGGGCTGATTGAGCGAGAGCCTATGCCGTGCGATCTGGTCTGCCCGACGGTGGTCCGCGCAACGAGGGGATTGCGAAGTGTCTCGGGTCTGCACTTCGAGGGTAGCGATCGGGCTGTTGTGCTTCGTCGGCGCGGCGGCGCTCCGCCCGTCGGTGGCGTCGGCGGAACTCACGACCGTGGGGCTTGGCGGGTGGCAGGTGCAGAGCAGTGCGCGCACGGGCCAGAGCGGCGCCCAGATCTCGAGTCCTCGGTTCTCCACGACCTCGTGGTGGCACGTCCGGCCCGACGATGCCGGCGCCGTCGGCACGGAGGTGGGTGCCCTGGTGCAGAGCGGTCACTGCCGCAACGTGTCCTTCTCGACGAACATGAGGGCGTGCTTCGGCTATATGAGTCGAAGGGGGCCGGACACGATCCCGATGTTCTCGGTGCTTTGGTGGTTCAGGACCACGTTCACCTCTGAACTGATTCATGCCGAGCATGCGCACCTGATCATCAATGGCGTCGTCGGTGAGGCCGACGTGTGGCTCAACGGGCATAGGGTGGCCAGCAGGGCGACGGTCCAAGGCGACTACACCAGGTACGCGTTCGACATAACCCGGTTGGTTCGCCACGGAATCAATGGCCTGGCATTGAAGCTGTATCCCAACGACCCGAACACGATGTTCACCGTCGACAACCTCGACTGGACCCAGATTCCGCCGGACAACAACACCGGCATCCAGTTTCCGATCCAGCTGCACACGTCGGGGCCGCTGGCGCTGAGCAACGCGCACGTGGTGGAGCAGAACGCTCTCGACCTCTCGAACTCGGCGCTGACGCTAAAGGGGGATGTGAGTAACGAGACGAGCGCTCGCCAGACGGGGCAGGTGTCCGCTGTGGTCAGCACACCATCGGGAGGGTCGATCGTGGTTGATCGGACCGTGAGCCTCGCGCCCAGAGCGACTCGGACGATTTCGTTTAGCCCCTCCGATGATCGCCGGCTGCTGGTTGACCACCCGAGCATCTGGTGGCCTTACCAGATGGGCGGCCAGCCGTTGTATCGCCTGACGATGGCGGTCTCGCAGGCGGGCTTCGCGCCCGACGCGGAGTCTGAGACGTTTGGCATCCGCACAATCGGCACGCGCCTGATCGGTGCTTCGCCGATCGCGCCTTACGGCTCGCGCCAGTTCTTGGTCAACGGGAAGCCGTTCATATTCCGGGCCGGCGGTTGGTCGGAGGACCTGTTCCTGCGCTATTCCGAGACGGACACCGCGAATCAGATCGCGATGATCGAGAACCTCGGCCTCAACGGCATCCGTACGGAGGGTAAGCAGCTGCCCGACGACTTCTACGAGCAGATGGATCGGGCAGGGATCCTGATCGACGCGGGCTTTCAGTGCTGCGACGCTTGGCAGCTGCAGGACAGCCAGCTCACGACCAACCACGACTACTCCGTCCTATTCCTCTCCGCGCTCACGATCGGTCAGAGCATGCGGAACCACCCCAGCGTGATGAACTTCAGCTGGAGCGACGACAATCCGACCGCGCGGCAGGAGACGGTCTCGCTGAAGGGCTTCAAGCAGGCGGATTTCCAAGATCCGCTGATCTCCTCGGCGGAGTACAAGAGCAGCCCCAGGCTCGGACCGTCGGGCGAGAAGGAGGGGCCGTACGACTGGGTGCCGCCGAGCTACTGGTACGACACGACGCACTACGACCCGACCGACCCGACCCGAACCAACGTCGGTGGTGCTTGGGCGTTCGATAGCGAGACGAGCGCCGGCGACACGGTCCCGACGATGGATTCGATCAGTCGCTTCCTGTCGCCGTTCGAGAAGACCGAGCTCTGGCGGAACCCCGGCTACAACCAGTACCACGCCAACTACGAGCCCGGCCTTCCGGGTCCGCAGAACGGGGGGTAATCGTTCGGCACGCTGCACGACCTCGACAAGGCGATCGCCAGCCGCTATGGCGCGTGGTCGAGCCTCGCCGGGTACGTCGAGGAGGCCCAGGTCCAGAACTATGAGACCCAGCGCGCGGAGTTCGAGGCGTACATCGATCACTCGACCAGCCGCGCAGCGCCGTCGACGGGAGTCGTCTACTGGCAGCTCAACAAAGGCTGGCCCACGCTTCTGTGGGATCTCTACAACCACGACTTCGATCAGGCTGGCAGCTACTTCGGCGCCAAGGAGGCAAACGAATCGCTGCACGCCATCTACACATATGACAACGGCACCGTCGCGGTCGACAATCTGGGCAGCGGTCCCCAGAGCGGCCTGTCCGTCGAGGCGAAGGTCTACAACGTGACGGGCAAGCTGCTCGACGATCGGAGCGCCAGCGGCATCTGGCTGAGCAGCCAGCGCCTGGTCACCGGTGTGCTGCATCCCCAAGTTCCCGCGACCGCCACACCGCCTGCGCCCGCGAAGACGTACTTCGTCGAGCTCATCCTGAGGCAGCACGGCGCCGTTGCCGACCGTAATGTCTACTGGCTCTCCACGCAGCACGATGTCGTCGACTGGCCCAAAACGATCGGCAACCCGCAGGCGAGGATGACCCAGTTCGCCGATCTGACGCAGCTGCGACGCCTTCCCGCGGCTCAGCTCGAGGTGACCGCCCACACAAGCGCGCAACGTGGGCCCGACGGTGCCGACACTCTCACCGATGTGACGATCACCAACACATCGAGCAAGCCGACCGTGGCGTTCTTCCTTCGTGCTGACGTGCGGCGCGGATCCACTTCGGGATTCCCCGCCCCGGGCGACGACGAGGTGCTGCCGATCTTCTGGAGCGACAACGACACAACCCTCTGGCCGGGCGAATCAGAGACGCTGAGCGCCGCCTACCGGCGCTCAGCCCTGCACGGCCGCCCGCCCGTCGTGAGCGTCAGCGGCTGGAACGTCGCCAGTGCGCACGTGCCAGCCCCATAGCACGCGGGAGCGCTGCCACCAGCGCGAGCCCCTGTCAGATGAACCCCCACGAGCATCGCTCCACGTTCGAGGAGCTCAACCTCCCGGGCGAGGGAGCGGGGCGTGTTGCCACAACCGTGCCGGATCTCCTCCTCAGTTGCGAGCCTTACCGATGTCGGCCACGACTCCCGGATTCGCCCGACAGAGAGGAGGCGACGCAAGGAAGAGCGTCGGTTTCCGAGCCTCGTCCGAGGGGGGCGCAGGACCGGGCGGCACAGGACATGCTCGGTCGCGGGCGTGTTGGTGCGTGAGCGTGACCGCCCCCGTGCTGCTCAGCGCACCCGACCACTGCCGCATGGTCTCCACCTCAGACGTGTTCACCCCGGTGGGGCGGACCACGGTGCGAGTCGTATGGGACCTCAGTGTCCAGTCGATCGACGACCAAGCTGCGAATACATCAACCCGTCAAAGGGAGCCACCGACCAGTTCCTTGCCTTACTCGTCGAGCACAACGTCCCTTCGACCAGGCCGCGGCTGCGGAGCAGGAGGTCCTCCTCCGCCCACGACGAGAATAAGACGCCGCTGTACGCCTAGAGCATCGAACGGTGAGCGCCCGCGACAGGCAACGACCGAAGCCGTTCTCCATTACCCGGGGGAGCGACCCCGTCCCCCGCCTAGAACGCCACCGAGCCGTACCCGGTACTTTGCTACCGGCGGACGCGAACGCCGCTTGCCGGCCCCACCCTCAGGCATGACACGCATGGCCCCGCGCGTTCGCACAACCCGACATGAACACGACCCACGCACCTGACATGCGCCCGAAGAATCGTGAGGGCTACCACGCAACCGGCCTCGCAGCGCAGAGATGATCGACAGCCCCCGACAGCGCTCATCAGCTGACGACACTTCGCCGGAGGCGCTGGCCGCCAACCCGAAATTGAGCGATGGCCAGTTGGCGCGACTACGCGCCTACGGCCGCCCCGACGAGCTCGACGTTGGCGAGGCCGCGTTCGCGGCAGGCGATCCGACCTATGACCTGATCGTCATCGAACAGGGCGCAATCGAGGTGGTGCGCGCAGCCACACCAAATGCTCCCGAGGCGTCGGTGGTTACGTTCGGACCGGGCGCTTTCGTTGGCGAGCTCGGCCTACTGACCGGGCAAACCACGTATCTGACCGCGCGGGTCGTCGAACGAGCTCGGGTGCATCGGATCTCGCCGCCGCAGTTGCGCCGGCTGATGGCCGAGGATCCGGAGCTTTCCGACCTTCTGCTCCGAGCTTTTCTCGCGCGTCGCCGGAGGCTCAGCGCGGGACCCGCGGCCCGCGTCCTGCAGATCATCGGTAGCGGGCTGGACGCGGAGGCGCTCGCGCTTCGGACGTACGCGGCGCGCCGTGCCTTGCCTCATGTCTGGCTGGACGCCGACTCCGTCGAGGGCAGATCGCTGATGCGCGCCGCCGCGCTCACAACCGGGGATCTGCCTGCGACGATTGCCCCCGATCGCACGCTGCTGCGGGCCACGCCGGGGAGCCTCGCCCAGTATCTCGGACTCGCGTATCACCAGGCGAGCGACAAGCCCGCCGACCTAGTGATCATCGGTGCCGGGCCGGCTGGGCTGGCCGCCGCAGTCTATGGAGCCTCTGAAGGACTAAGAACGATTCTGCTCGACACGATCGGCCCGGGTGGCCAGGCAGCATCAAGCGCGAGAATCGAGAACTACCTCGGCTTTCCGACCGGGCTGAGCGGCGCGCAGCTTTCAGAGAGCGCCGTCGCGCAGGCTATGAAGTTCGGAGCGCAGATCTCGACCCCGTGCGAAATCGCCGCGCTGGACACCGATAGCGAGCAGCTCGCGGCAGTGCTGGTCGACGGCACGCGGGTCTGCTCCAAGGCGGTAATCATCGCCACGGGCGCCCGCTATCGGACGCTTGCGCTAACAGACTGGGAGAAATTCGAGGCAGCGGGGATCAATTACGCCGCCACCGAACTGGAAGCACGCGGTTGCGCGGGACAGCCGGTGACGGTGATCGGCGGCGCCAACTCGGCGGGACAGGCGGCGCTGTTCCTGGCGTCCTCGGACAGGCTGGTCACGCTTGCCGTCCGCGGCCCTAAGCTCGCCGCGAAGATGTCGCAATACCTCGTCGACCGGATCCTCGCCGATCCTCGGATCGAGGTCCGGGCCGCGACCGAGATCACAACGGTGGAGGGCGAGCACGGGCTCGAACGCATCACGTTGACCCACCGCCCCACCGGCAACGAGGAAGCTCGAGCGTGCCGCGGACTGTTCTGCTTCATCGGCGCGGAGCCGGCGACTGGCTGGCTCACTGGAGTCGCGGTGGATCGCAACGGCTTCATCCGTACCGACGTGCAGCTCACTCCAGACGACCTCGATGGCACCTGGACCGCGCTCGGCCGATCGCCACTTCCGTTTGAGACGAGCGTTCCCGCGGTGTTCGCCGCCGGCGACGTCCGCCATGGGTCGATGAAGCGAGTCGCGGCCGCCGTCGGCGAGGGCGCGAGCGCCGTCAGCTCGGTCCACCGTGCGATCGGCGTGCTCGCGTGACTGCCGGCAGAGGCCGGAGGGGTGTGCCGCGGCTGCGGCGCCGACACGCGGCCACGCAACGGCAAGGGCGACGCCTACGCGCACTGCAAGGCCTGCCACCCCGGCGCCATCCGGCGAATCTGGACACGCCAGCGCGTCCTGCATGCGATGCGTGAGTGGCACGTTCGCTACGGGCGGCTGCCCTCCTCCTACGACTGGTCGCCCACCCACGCCCGGAAGCTAGGCGGCGACGCGCTCGAGCGGCTGGCCAAGGCAGACTGGCCAGCGGCGAGCGTCGTCACCGACCTCTTCGGCGAAACGAAAAGAAATTGGACCCTAATTGGACCCCGCCGTCCCAGAGAACGCTCCCGTAGAGACGCGAAAAGCGGAAAAGCGGCCTATCTGCAGGCTATTATTCGAATCGGGGAGACAGGATTTGAACCTGCGACCGCCCGGCCCCCAGCCGGGATCAGGGAGTAACGGTCAGGCGGATTCCCTTATTTCATCGGGGTTTTGTAGTTCCGCGTCGTGTGCAGTGGTGCTCAGTTTGATGCCCTCTTTGATGCCCTCTGGCTGAAACACGCCGTTGACCAGCTCCGCCTCGTTCGCGCCGGGCGCGTAGTGCGTGTAGACCATCGTAGTCTTGATGTCCGCGTGACCCATCCATGCCTGGAGCGTGCGCAGCGGTACGCCCGCGGCCGCGCAGCGGGTACCGAACGTGTGGCGGAGATCGTGGAAGCGGACCTCACGGACGCCGGCGCGCTTGAGCGCCCGCTTGAATCGCTTGCTGACCTGGCTTCGCTCGAGCGGATGACCGGTGTGCGGGTGCCCAAAGACGAGATCGTCCTCGGCCTGGTACGCGGATGCCTGGAAGCAGCAGCTCAAGCTCGCGCCCTACGCGATCGGCCATCGGCACAGCTCGTGAGGATGTCCGCGACTTCGGTGTCCGGAACTTGCCGCGGACATAGGGGCGAACGACGCGGATCTTCTGCGCGGCCCAGTCGACGTCGCGCCATCGCAGGCCGAGAAGCTCGCCTTGTCGCAGACCGGTCATCGCCGCCGTGAGGTAGAGCACGCGGTCAACTCGCGCGAGATCGTCTTCGAGGACCGCGTCGGTCGTCGCGCGATACAGGTAGATCGCCGTGGCGGCGGAGCATCCGAGCCGCTCGCCGACCGCCTTCCACTCCAGGCGCTCGATGTCCCGCAGCGTTCGCGCCTGGGCCGCGCGGCTGAGCGTCGCAGGCGTGTGCCTGCAGACCGGCGTTGTCGCGGCGGCGAGAAGCGCGTCGAGCTCGGTCGCGTCGAGGAAGCGGATCTCCTGGTCGTCGTCCTCGGGCGACGCCGGCTTGTCGACCTGGCGGCAGGGGTTGGTGTGACACCAGCCCTTCGAGATCGCGAACTCGAAGATGCCGTTCAGGTGCACGTAGAGGTTGCGCACGGTCTTCACCGACAGCTCGCCCAGGCTCGCGATCGAGTCGATCCTCGGCGTCGAGGCATCCGTCGATGAAGTCCTCGACGTCGTCGGCGGTGATCTCGTCCACCGGCTTCTCCCCGAAGTGCGGCACGAAGTGGATGCGGATCTCGGACTCGTAGTTGGCGAGCGTCGTGTCCGGCTTGCGTCCGGTGCGCGTGAGCTGCTTGATGCGACGGTCGCCTACCTCGGCGACCGTCATCCGCTCGGCGACGGGCGGCGGAGCCGAGTCGACTTCGAGCATCAGCTCTCGCAGCCGGGCCTCCGCCTGGGTGCGGGTGAGGCCATCCCGGCTACCCGCGCACCCGCACAGGACCGAGCGAACGCTTGACAAGCCGACCGCGGAGGTACCACTGGCCATACCAGCGATCGCCCTTCTGGAAGACGGCCCCGGTGCCTCGGGGGCGCCGCCGCTTCGCGCGTCTGACGGGAGGTTCACTCGGCTGGCCCTGCATCTCCATCGCTCGCTCGGTTGGTTCGGCAATGCCGTCGCCGGAGGCACGACCGTCTACCCGATCGCGCGTGACCTGTCGGTCCGCATCGAGGGTATCGGCCGCAGAGGCGGCCGACGCCCCGAGGAGAGACAGCTGACGCGCGGGGGAACGAGCCGAGCGTCTCACCTGCTTCGGCTCCTCAGCGATGCGCGCTCGTGTGATTCGAGCCACGCCTCGATTGACTCGCGACGGAACCGGACAGCACGCCCCAGACGGATGTGCGGAAGGCGGCCCGCCCGCACCTCGCGGTATACCCAGTCGGTCCGCATCCCCAGGTAATCCGCCACGTCCTCGGCCTCGAGCAGCCGTGAAGCGGGCTCTGCTTTCGCGTGGGCCAGCTCGGAGGAGATACTCACCTGAGTCTCCGAGATGGCCGGTGTTCTCACTCTGGAATGCTCGGTTGGATGGCTGGGTCACAACTAGGCTCCCGCGGTGTTTGGCTGCGGACTGCCGCAGTTCGAACTAAGATAACGCAATCACGTTGCTTGCGCTAATCATTCCACGTCGAAGGACGCCACGTGACTGACCACGAGCCGGAGCCAGCCGAGGACCCGTGGCTCACCCTCGCGGAGATCGCCGCGGAGCTGCGCGTGAACCCGGCGACAGTCCGGCTGTGGGTCTCGCGCGGGAAGCTGAAGGCCAAGCGCGCCGGCCAGCGCAAGCTGCTCGTCCAGCGGTCAGAGCTGAATCGGATGCTGGAGGCCTCCAGCCACCGCTACGACAACGTGCCGACGGAGAGCCAGAGCCCCGGTTACCCGAGGATCCCCGGCCCCCGCCGCCCCGTCCGTGTTCGCTCGTGGTCGGCCTACTCAGTGGCAAAAGCCAAGGTGCCGCCCGAGGTCATGCGCGCCGCCGTCAAGGATCTGCAAGAGGCCGGCGCCGTCTGGGACGCAGCGCTCGATGCGAGCGAGAACGCCCCTCCGGACCCGGGTTTCGTCCGTCGGCTGCGGGCGATCGCCGAGGCCGCGGAACGTCAGAGGGACGCGCTTGACCGCGCTCGGGTGATCCCGGGGTTCACGTGGAAGCCCGTCCCGGACACCGAGAAGATGATCCTCTCCAACGAGCTTCGACCCGGCGCGAACCGCCCCGGCCCTGACCTCCTTTGGGACAGCTTCGACCTCACCGTCGACCGGCTTGCTCTCGCGATGGAGGGCAACTACGCCTCGCTCGTCTACGACGAGTACAGGGAGTTGGCCTCGGTGCTCCGGGAGATCATCGAGGCGCTGGAGGCGAGCGCCGCTCGGAGCCCTATGGGCGATTCAGGCGGCGGCGACGTCGGCGAGAGGTGCGCAGCAAAGTGTTTCGTGAACTGTTGATCCCAAGTCTGCACTTCGGCCCGCCTCCGCCCCCGGGTTTGCTGGGGATCGGGCGCTTGATGCGCATGACTACCCGCCCTCCACGTATTTGACGAGGGGAGGAGTGCGGGTAGTCATGCGCATTCAGCTGGTTGGTGATGTTCGGGGGGCGGAGGCGGGCCGAAAGCGGGCACGGTGGGGTGGATACTTG